>NZ_JBVHFT010000023.1:0-106185 GCF_055562215.1 Kribbella sp. NPDC020701
TCGCCGTCAGGCTCGATGGTGCGAGCCGGCAGCCGGTTCGGCGTGGTGGTCATGATGGCTTCCTTTCACTCGATTCCGACACTTCGATCGTCGAATCTCAGCACCGCGCCGGTCAGGGCCCTTGTCACCTCAGCACCGCGAGCCGAACGGCCCGTCAGCTAGGGACTCTTGCCGCTAGGCCACACCCCACAGTCAGGCGCAGGCTGGAGGAGGCACACGATCCAGGCCGCAGAACGGACCGCTGATGAACTCAACCTCCGGGCTCACCGACGACGAGGTCGACATCCTGCTCACGGCCGCGGTGACCGCACCGTCGCTGCGCAACACGCAGCCGTGGCGGTTCGAGGTGCACGGGCCGGTGGTCGACGTACTGCTCGACGAGAAGCACTCGCTGCCCGCCGAGGATCCCGCCGGCCGCGCCGCGCGGATCGCTCTCGGGGCGGCCGTGTTCAACATCCGGGTGGCGGCGGCGATGCTCGGCCACGAGTCCCTCGTCGCTCCGGATCCGGATCCGCAGTACCCCGAGATGGCGGCCCGGGTCTTCCTCGCCAGACGCGAGGCGCCGGTGCCGGTGCTCAGCCGCCTGTACGGCGAACTCCATCGGCGACACACGTATCACGGGGCGCTCCTGGAGCGTGCCGTCTCACCGAAGGTGCTGCAAAAGCTCGACGAAGCGGCACAGTCCGAGGGTGCTCGGCTGCAGTGGCTCGGCCAGACCGAGCTGACACAGCTCGGCGCCATCGGCCAGGGGGTCTACGAGACGCAATCGGCCACCGGCGTACTCACCACACGAGATGAGCACACCGCGGCCTGGGTGCAAGCCGGCCAGGCACTGCAGCGGGTTCTGCTGGTGGCCACGTCGTACGACCTGACCGCGTCGTTCCTCAATCAAGTGCTTGAGCGCACCGCTCCGCGCTTCCAGGTCCGGGAGCTGATCGGCGGCCGGCTCTGGCCGCAGATGGTGATCCGGATCGGCTACCCCGCCCAGCCCAACGGCCGGACGCCCCGCCGGGGCTGGCGCGATTCCTTCGACCAGTGGTTCTGAGACACAGGGAGGTTGACATGTCGTCACAGCCCAGTCCGATCGTGATCGGGTACGACGGCTCACCGAGCAGCCAGAACGCGCTGCGCTGGGCCGCCGCCGAAGCGGCCCGGCAGCTGGCACCGCTGAGGATCGTCGAAGCGTTCGAGCTCGTCATCGTCTCGCGTCCGTCACCAGGACAGGTCGTACCGCTCGACGCCGTACGGACGGCCCGGCAGAAAGGGCTCGAGGCTGTCGCCGAGGGCGTCCGCCTGCAGCACCCCGGACTGCACGTCGAGACGAGCCTGGTGAGCGGCGGCGCCGTCGCGTCCGTGCTCGACGAGGCCGAGCGCGCCCGGCTCGTCGTCCTGGGATCACGTGGCCTCGGGGGCTGGAGCGGGCTTCTGCTCGGCTCCGTCGCGGCCCAGGTGACCACCCACGCGCAGTGCCCGGTGGTCGTGATCCCGCACGACCTGCGGCCGCACGCTCAGGAGGGACCGACCGTGGCTGTCGGCGTCGACGGTTCCAAGACATCGGCCAAGGCGATCGAGTTCGCCTTCGACCAGGCGGAGGCGCTGCACGCCAAAGTCGCCGCCGTCTACGCGTGGAGCAGCCCGTTCCTCACCTACGCCGACGGTGCGTCGATGCTCCAGTTCGACGACGAGAAGATCGAGGACGAGGCGCGGCTGCTCGTCGCCGAGTCGGTGGCCGGCGCGGCTGCCGACCATCCCGACGTGCAGTGGACCACCGAACTGGTCAGCGGGTCGGCTCCCCAAGCCCTGGTACGCCGGTCCGAGTCGGCCGACCTGGTCGTCGTCGGCTCCCGCGGCCGGGGCGGCTTCACCGGCCTGCTCCTCGGCTCGGTCAGCCAGAGCGTCCTGCACCACGCCCAGTCTCCCGTCGCAATCGTGCGCTGACGCCATGTCCAGCCTCCGTCCGCAGACACGAATGCTCTCCGAGCAGGCAACGGCTGTCCGGCGCGCAGTACTCGTACCGGACCACCTCTCCGACTGGGTTCCGCAAGCGTGTGCCGAGGTCGCCACCTACCTGCATCGACGCGGCATCGCGCCGGCCGGCTACCCGTTCGCGCGCTGCCACTCGTTGCTCGACAACCTGATCGAGGTCGAGGCCGGAATCCCGGTTGCGGCCCCGATCGCGGGATCCCGCGCGGTCGGCCCGTCAACGCTCCCGGCCGGTCCGGCCGTCGTCGTCTGGCACACGGACCCGCACGAGAAGATCGGCCTCGCCCAGCACGCGATCGACGACTGGTTGCAGTCCGAACCTGCCGACCGGACCGGAGACAGCTGGGAGGTCTACCACGATCTGCCCACCTGCGATCAGGTCGGCGTGCGCATCGAGGTCATCCAGCCGATCGTCTTCGCAACAGCAACCGTTTGATCCCGAGCAGCCGCGGTCCGCAGATTGCGGACCGCGGCTTGGTTTCTCCTAGGCGATCCCGGCCTCGGTGAAGAGCGCGACCTTCAGGGCGCCGGTCTCCGCGGGCCGCGAGAAGACGTCGTACGCGTCCTGCATCTCGTCGAGGCCGAACCGGTGGGTGATCAACCCCGGCAGCTCCAGCCGCCCCGCGGCGAGCATCGACAGCAACCGCGGGGTCGAGAACGTGTCCACCAGCCCGGTGGTGATGGTGACGTTCTTGATCCAGAGATCCTCCAGATGCAGCGTCGCCGGCGCACCGTGCACGCCGATGTTCGCGACCGTGCCGCCCGGCCGGACGACGCGAGTACACAGCTCGAACGTCGCCGGGATGCCGACCGCCTCGATCGCCACGTCAGCCCCCAGCCCACCGGTCAGCTCACGAATCGTCGCCTCCACGTCCTCGTCCGGACCCAGCGCGAGGTGCGCGCCCCGCTCGAGCGCGGCCTTGCGCCGCGAGTCGGCCGCGTCGACCACGACGATCCGCGACGGGCTGAACAACTTGCTGGTCGCGATCGCCGCCAGGCCGATCGGTCCCGCGCCCACGATCACGACCGTGTCACCCGGCGACACCTTGCCGTTCAGTACGCCGACCTCGTACGACGTCGGCAGGATGTCGGCCAGCAACACCGCCGCCTCATCGGTGACGTTGTCCGGCAGCTTGTACACCGACCGATCGGCGAACGGGACCCGGACCTGCTCGGCCTGGGTGCCGTCGATCAGATGGCCGAGGATCCAGCCGCCACCGCCGAGGCACTGCCCATAGTGACCCTGCCGGCAGTACTCACACCGGCCGCACGACGTGATACACGAGATCAGCACCCGGTCACCGATCGCGACGTCCCGGACCCCGCTGCCGACGTCGACGACCGTACCGACCGCCTCGTGACCGAGGATCCGGCCCGGCTCGACCGTCGGCACATCGCCCTTCAGGATGTGCAGATCGGTGCCGCAGATCGTCACCGCGTCGACGCGGACGATCGCGTCCTCGGGATCCTGGATCACCGGATCCGGCACCTCGTGCCAGCTTCGCTGCCCCGGACCGTTGTAGACCAATGCCTTCATCACAGACCTCCCTAGGCGAGACTTCCCACCTTCGACACTCGCCCTCCGAACCGCCTCGCCGCAGCGGCCGAACAACCCCCTTCCCCAGGACCTTCGACCCTCCCCGCACCGCCTGCGCACCGCTTGACTGGAGCCAAGCGGGAGGTGGCCACATGTCCAGAGAAATGCCCGTACTGCTTGGGATCGACGGCTCCCGATGACCCAGGTAGCAGGAGTTCCGTTGCCGTCGCAGCCCGGCGAGGAGCTGGCTGGGCTCGCGCGATTCCATCGGGATGCCCGGTGGACCGGCACCATCGAAGCGGGCGGGATGGGACCTGGCAGCCCGGCGATGACTGCGACCGGCGAAGGTCGCCACCACACCATCCAGAACGGATTGTGGATCGTCGGCGACTACCAGCAGGACCAGTTCCTCACCGATGGGACCTTCGTCCTGCACTGGCAGCTTCGGTGGTTGGCCGGCTGGGATCCGCAGGCCGGCGAGTACCGCGCGTCGGTCGCCGACAACTACGGCCACGTCGAGATCCTGTCCGGTCACATCGACGGGGACCTGCTCACGTTCGAGAGCATCGGAAGCCCACCGGTCCGCCTGCGCTTGTCGTGGCAGCTCGTCGACGAGGCGACCATGGTTTGGCGCAACGAGGTCGCCGTACAGGGCGGTCCGTTCGAACTTGTCGAACGGTACGTCTGTACCAGCATCAGCTAACCGCGGTTCGCTTCTCGTGGGGGCGGATGATTGCGACCGGTGAGTCTGCGTGATACAGGAGGCTTTGGCTGACGGATCCCACCAGCAGGCCGGCGACACCGCCGCGGCCGCGGGAACCGACCACCACCAGGGACGCTGTCGCCGACAGATCGACGAGCTCAGCGCTCGCCCGGCCTCCGA
Source organism: Kribbella sp. NPDC020701 (assembly GCF_055562215.1). NCBI lineage: Bacteria > Bacillati > Actinomycetota > Actinomycetes > Propionibacteriales > Kribbellaceae > Kribbella > Kribbella sp. NPDC020701. The sequence continues at coordinate 4,404 of NZ_JBVHFT010000023.1, forward strand.
TCACCGACGCCTGCGCCCGTACCGTCGGGTACTTGTTCCGATACGGCGCGAGGCTCTCGGCCAGCCAGTTCTGCAGCAACCCCTCGGTGCTCGCGACCGAATCGGCCTGCTGATCCTGAGGATGCCAGCAGTACACGACCCTCAATGGTTGCCCGGTCCGGGCAGCCTCCTCGAACCCGAAGGCCACGGCCTGCTCCGAGTCCGCCGAGCCGTCAGTGCCCACCACCACCGGTCCGGTACGCCGCTCACCGCGCACCACGACCACCGGACACGGAGCCTTCGCCGCAACCGACGTCGCCACCGAACCAAGCACGACCGCCGACATCTTGTTCCGCGACCTGGTCCCGACCACCACCATCTCGGCCTCCCCCGCCTCGGTCAGGATCGCGTGCGCCGGATCATTGTTCGCCAGCCACCCGGACCCACCCTCGTAGCCGAGCCGGTCCCGCGCGTACCGCACGGCGGTTTCGACCTGCTGCTCGTACTCGTCCAGCGGCATGGGCGACGGAACATAGCCCTCGACCCCCAGCGCAGGCCACCTGCTCAGCTCATTCAAATAGGCTCGGACCACCCGGACCGCGACCCCGCGCGCTTCAGCCGCCTCGACCGCCCAGTGCAGCGCCAGCTGGCTCTCGGGCGTGTCGTCGATACCCACGAGGATGAACTTGTTCATCGATTGCTCCCTTCGCTGAGGCGCCGCACCACCAGACCGTAGCGCTCCTGCGGTGTGGCCGGAACCGCCCGGGCCGGCTCCTCTTCGCGCTGTTGATGCTGTGATCTGGGCGGCGGATGCGAGATGGTTCAGGGATGAGTGGTACGACGAAGCGGTTGCCGAAGAAGACGTACGTGCGGGAGTTGCTGCGGCTGCAGGCCGAGCTGGTGAAGTTGCAGGAATGGGTCAAGGTCGAAGGCGCTCGGCTGGTGGTGGTCTTCGAGGGCCGCGATGCGGCCGGGAAGGGCAGCACGATCAAGCGGGTGACTGAGTTCCTCAACCCGCGGGTCGCGCGGATCGTGGCGCTGCCGTCGCCGACCGAGCGGCAGCGGTCGCAGTGGTACTTCCAGCGGTACGTCGAACACCTGCCGGCGGCCGGCGAGATCGTGCTGTTCGACCGCAGTTGGTACAACCGGGCCGGTGTCGAGCGGGTGATGCGGTTCTGCACGAACCAGGAGTACGCGCGGTTCCTGCACCAGAGCCCGATCTTCGAGCGGCTGCTGGTCGAGGACGGCGTACTGCTGCGCAAGTACTGGTTCTCCGTCAGCGACAGCGAACAGGAGAACCGCTTCCGCAGCCGGCTCGAGGACCCGATGCGCCGCTGGAAGCTCTCCCCGATGGACCTCGAGTCGATCACCCGCTGGGAGGACTACTCTCGCGCCAAGGACGAGATGTTCGTCCACACCGACATCCCCGAGGCGCCGTGGCACGTGGTCGAGAGCGAGGACAAGCGCTCGGCCCGGATCAACATGATCGCGCACCTGCTGTCGACGATCCAGTACCACGAAGTCCAGCGGCCACCGCTCGGCTTGCCACCCCGCCCACCGTCGAAGGGCTACGAACGGCCACCACGCGACATGCAGACCCAGGTTCCCGACCACGCCGCCGAGCTGCGGCGCTGAGAGTCGAAGGTCCTTAAGAGTCCAAAGTCCCGAACTCCGTGGACCGATCGACCGATGCGTACGGCGTTGTGCCGTCCGATCCTGGAATCAGATCGGTTCAGGAGGTGGATCGTGCAGCACGCGGACGCGAGGGTCGTCCAGGTCCCCTGGGCCCGGCAGCTCGTGATCGATGCGGGCCGGGCCGCGCGGCGCCGCCATCCGATCCATGGCCTGGTCGAGGTGGACGTGACCTCGGCTCGGGGTGCGCTCCGCGCCCACGAGGAAGCCACCGGCGAGGACTTGTCGTTCACCGCGTTCGTGATCGCCTGTGTCGCCCGCGCGGTCGCCGCCGATCCGAGCGTCCAGGCGTACCGGGATCTCCGCGGCCGTGAGGTGATCTTCGACCAGGTCGACGTCGGACTGCCCATCGAGGTCGAGCTGAACGGGAGCCCCTTCGCCTTCACCCACGTCCTGCGCGACGCCGGTAGGCGAACCGTGCAGGACCTGCATCGCGAGATCCGTGCGGTGAAGGCGGATCCGCAGCTCAGCCCGTCGGTACGCAAGACACCTTGGGTCCATGCGTATCTGCTCCTCCCGGGGTTCGTCCGGGTCGCTTTGCTCGGGACGCTGCACCGGCTTCCGCATCGCCAGCGAGACATCGCCGGAACCATCGGCGTGACGGCGGTCGGGATGTTCGGCGCCGGCGGTGGCTGGGGTATCGCGTTCCAGCTCCATACGCTCGGCATCGTTATCGGAGGCATTGTCCGCCGGCCCATCCTCTTCCAGGGCCGGCTGGTCGAACGCGAGTACCTGCAGCTGACCGTCAGCGTCGACCACGACATCGTCGACGGCGCCCCGACAGCACGCTTCGTCAAGCGTCTGCGCGATCTGCTCACGGTCGCCGACGGCATCCCGTCCGGCGTACCGGCAAGGAGGCCGGCATGAAGGTTGTCGTAGGTATCGACGGCTCACCAGCTGCGGAAGCCGCCATCAGGTGGGCAGCGGCCGAAGCAGCCTCGCTCGGCGCCGAACTGAACCTCGTGCACGCGGTGCCGCCACCGCCCGACCCGTCCGCTCAGCACATCGTCACCGCCGCGATCGCGCTCGCCCGCCAACTCCAACCGGCGATCACCGTCGACGGCTGGTCCGAGACCGGTTGGCCGTCGACCGCCCTGGTCAAGGCCTCCGCTGATGCCAGAATGGTGGTCATCGGCAGCCGCGGCCTGGGCCTCATGCTCGGCGCACTGATCGGCTCGACCGGCCTCGATCTCGCGGCCAACGCCTGGTGCCCGGTCGTCGTCGTACGCCCCGATCTCAATCCGGCCGGGCGCCGCGTCGTGATCGGGTACGACGGCTCGTCCGCCAGCGACACCGCCCTCGACTTCGGCCTGGACTACGCCCGCCGCCACGACCAAGCTGTCCGCGTCGTCGCCGCGCAACCTCCGGGAACCGAGCTGCACCGGATCACCGAGACCGAACTGCAGGACGCCGTACGCCAACGCGGCGGCCACGACGCGGAACTCATCCAGATCACCGGCCACCCCGCCGAACACCTCCTGCGCCTCGCCGCCGACGCGAGCCTGATCGTCCTCGGTGCGCGCGGCCGCGGCGGCTTCGCCGGCATGCTCCTCGGCTCGGTCAGCCAAACCGTCCTCCACCACGCCGACTGCCCGGTGGTCATCATCCCCACCGCCACGACAACCGGAGGCTGACGATGAATCAGCTGGACCGGGCGTCACAACGGGCGCCGTGGGTGATGCTCGCTGTTGCCACTGTGGGGTTCGCGGTCAACTTCTGGGCCTGGGCGCTGCTCAGTCCGCTCGGTCCGCTCTTCCGGACCCAGGGCACCCTCGGCAGGCTGTCCGAGTCCGACGTGGCGCTGCTGGTCGCCGTACCGGTGGTGGTCGGCTCGCTCGGCCGGATCCCGGTCGGTGCGCTGACCGACCGGTTCGGCGGGCGGGTGATGTTCCCGCTGGTCACGGCCGCGACCATCGTGCCGATCCTGTTCATCTGCTTCTTCGCCCTCGACTCGTACGGCGCACTCCTGATCGGCGGCTTCTTCCTCGGCATCGGCGGCACGGCCTTCGCGGTCGGCGTACCGTTCGTCAGCGCCTGGTTCCCACCCCAGCGCCGCGGCTTGGCGGTCGGCATCTTCGGCGCGGGCATGGGCGGTACGGCGATCAGCGCGCTGACCACCGTCAAGCTGTACAGCAACGCCGGCCACCGGGTCCCGTTCCTGATCACGGCCGGCATGATGGCCGGGTACGCCGTACTCGCGTGGCTGGTACTTCGGGACGCACCGGGCCGGCGCCCGGCACAGGGCTCGTTCGTGGCGCGGCTGGTCTCGAACGCCAAGCTCCCGATCAGCTGGCAGGCCTGCATCCTGTACGCCGTCGCCTTCGGCGGCTACGTGGCCTTTTCGGTGTACCTGCCGTCGTACCTGAAGACCGCCTACGACCTGAGTGCCGCTGACGCGGCCAACCGGATGGCCGGCTTCGTCGTCATCGCCGTCCTGATGCGACCGCTCGGCGGCTGGATGTCCGACCGCTTCGGACCAGTGCCCGTCCTCGCTGTGTGTTACGGGATCGTCGTCGCGGCCGCTGCAGTCGCCGCCACCACCCCGATACTCGAACACATCGGTACGGCGGCCTTCCTGTCCATGGCGGCCGCGCTGGGCGGCGGCAGCGGAGCGACGTTCGCACTCGTTGCCAAGGTCACCGATCCGGCCCGGGTCGGCGGCGTGACCGGGCTGGTCGGTGCGGCCGGCGGACTGGGCGGCTTCGTGCCGCCACTGATCATGGGCTACGTCTACGGCCACACCGACTCGTACGGGATCGGCCTGATGTTGCTGTCCGTGACTGCGGCCTTGACCCTGCTGCTGACTGTCACCATCGTGAGAAGGACCGCGAACCAGAAGCGCAACGAGCACTCGATCAGCGAGGCGACTGCATGAACACTGGGGATCGTTCACCGGCCAACACCGAGATCGGGCTCGACGGCGGCCTCAGCGAGGCGCTGGTTCGGACTCGCCGCTACTTCACCAAGGGCAGGGTCTCCGACGACCTGCGCACCTTGGACAAGGTCGGCGGACGCGGCGCCGACGACTTCTACCGGGACCGATGGAGCCACGACAAGGTCGTCCGCTCCACCCACGGCGTGAACTGCACGGGTTCCTGCTCGTGGAAGGTGTACGTCAAGGACGGCATCATCACCTGGGAGACCCAGCAGACCGACTATCCCTCGGTCGGTCCCGACAAGCCCGAGTACGAGCCCCGCGGCTGCCCGCGGGGCGCGGCGTTCTCCTGGTACACCTACTCCCCCACGCGCATCCGCTACCCCTACATCCGCGGCGTCCTGCTGCAGTTGTATCGCGAGGCCAAGGCCCAGTACGGCGATCCGGTCGCCGCCTGGGAGCACATTGTCAACAATCCGACGCTCGCACAAAAGTACAAAGCTGCCCGCGGCAAGGGCGGTCTCGTTCGAGCGACCTGGGACGAGGCGACCGAGCTCATCGCAGCCGCCTACGTGCACACGCTGAAGAAGTGGGGCCCGGACCGGATCGCCGGCTTCTCGCCGATCCCGGCGATGTCGATGGTGTCGCATGCCTCCGGCGCCCGATTCACCTCGCTGATCGGCGGCACGATGCTGTCGTTCTACGACTGGTACGCCGACCTCCCGGTCGCGTCTCCACAGGTGTTCGGCGACCAGACCGACGTCCCCGAGTCCGGTGACTGGTGGGACGCCGGCTATCTGATCATGTGGGGCTCGAACCTGCCGGTGACGCGGACACCCGATGCGCATTGGATGGCCGAGGCGCGCTACCGCGGACAGAAAGTCGTCGCGGTCGCACCGGACTACGCGGACAACGTGAAGTTCGCCGACGAGTGGTTGCCTGCGGCACCTGGTACGGACGGCGCGCTCGCGATGGCGATGGGCCACGTCATCCTCAAGGAGTTCTTCGTCGACCGCGAGACGCCGTACTTCACCGACTACGCCAAGACCTACACCGACCTCCCGTACCTGATCCGGCTCGATGCCGCGGGCAACGGTGTCCACCGACCCGGCAAGTTCCTCACCGCAGCGGATCTCCCCGACCACGAGGAGGAAGACGCCGACTTCAAGACCGTGGTGCTCGACTCCGTCACCGGCCTGCCCGTCGTACCGAACGGGTCGCTCGGGCACCGCTTCGGCGAGGCCGGCCAAGGCAAGTGGAATCTGGACCTGGGCTCGGTCGATCCCGCATTGACGCTAGCCGGCGAGGACGCCGAGACCGTGCTGCTCCGGTTGCCGCGATTCGACACCGGAGACGGGTCGGCCGGTGACCTGATGCGTGGTGTCCCGGCACGCCGGATCGGCGGACACCTCGTCACGTCCGTCTACGACCTGATGCTCGCGCAGTACGGCGTTGCCCGCCCCGGATTGCCCGGCGACTGGCCCAGCTCGTACGACGACCTCATTCCGTACACACCCGCCTGGCAGGAACGCATCACCGGCGTTCCGGCTGCAGCCGCCGCCCGGATCGCCCGTGAATTCGCGCAGAACGCCGAGGACTCCGGCGGCCGCTCGATGATCGTGATGGGTGCCGGCACCAACCACTGGTTCCACTCCGACACCATCTACCGTGCGTTCCTGGCGCTGACGACATTGACCGGCTGCCAGGGTGTGAACGGCGGCGGCTGGGCCCACTACGTCGGGCAGGAGAAGTGCCGTCCGATCACCGGCTGGGCGCAGCTCGCGTTCGGGCTGGACTGGTCACGACCGCCGCGCCAGATGATCCAGACGGCGTACTGGTACCTGCACACCGACCAGTTCCGCTACGACCCGTTCGGTGCGGACACGCTGGCGGCGAAGACGGGACATGGACAACTTGCGGGGAAGACCACCGCGGACCTGATCGCGCTCAGCGCCCGGCTCGGCTGGATGCCGTCGTACCCGACCTTCAACCGCAATCCACACGACCTCGCCGACGAGGCGCACGCAGTGGGACGACCGGTCGCCGAGCATGTCGTCGACCAACTCAAGACCGGCGCCCTCCGATTCGCCTGCGAGGACCCGGACTCCCCCGAGAACTTCCCGCGCATCCTGTCGATCTGGCGCGCCAACCTGCTCGGTTCCTCGGCCAAAGGCAACGAGTACTTCCTCGAGCACCTCCTCGGCGCCGGATCGTCGCTGCGGGCGAGTGAGGGTGCTCATCCGCAGGACGTGGACTGGCATGACGAAGCGCCTCGCGGAAAGCTCGATCTCCTGCTGACGCTGGACTTCCGGCAGACCAGTACGACGCTGTTCTCCGACGTCGTGTTGCCTGCAGCAACGTGGTACGAGAAGCACGACCTCAACACCACCGACATGCACCCCTTCATCCACTCGTTCAACCCCGCCATCGCACCGCCGTGGCAGACCCGCACCGACTGGGACGCGTGGCAGACGATCGCGGAGAAGTTCAGCGAGCTGGCCCAGCAGCATCTCGGCGTACGCCGCGACGTCGTCGCCGTACCCCTTCTGCACGACACCCCCGACGAGCTGGCGAACCCGCACGGAGTCGTCCGCGACTGGAAAGCGGGCGAGTGCGACCCTATCCCCGGCGTGACGATGCCGAAGCTGGTCGAGGTCGAGCGTGACTACGGCGCCGTCGCGGCCAAGATGGCGGCCCTCGGCCCGCTGATGGACAAGCTCGGCGCAACGACCAAGGGCGTCACGTTCGACGAGACCGAGTCCGTCGAGTACCTGCGCGCGAAGAACGGCACCGTCCGCGGCGGACCCGCCGACGGCCGCCCGTCGCTGGTCCGCGACATCCACGCCTGCGAAGCGATCCTGGCCCTCTCCGGTACGACGAACGGCCGCCTCGCCACCGAGGGATTCAAGACGCTGGAGACCCGGGTCGGCAAGCCACTGCACGACCTCGCCGCGGAGAACGAGGGCAAGCGCATCACGTTCGCCGACACCCAGGCCGCACCCGTGCCGGTCATCACCTCACCTGAGTGGTCGGGCTCGGAAACCGGCGGCCGGCGCTACTCACCGTTCACGATCAATGTCGAACGGCTCAAGCCTTGGCACACGCTCACCGGTCGCCAGCATTTCTTCCTGGACCACGACTGGATGGCCGAGCTCGGCGAGAACTTGCCGGTCTACCGACCGCCCCTGGACATGGGCGCCCTCTTCGCCGAACCAGAGATCGGCTCGGTCACCGAGCACGGTGTGACGGTTCGCTACCTGACTCCGCACAACAAGTGGTCGATCCACTCGGAGTACCAGGACAACCTGTTCATGCTCTCGCTGTCGCGCGGCGGCCAGACCATCTGGATGAGTGACCAGGACGCCGCGAAAGTCGGCATCGCGGACAACGACTGGATCGAGGCGGTCAACCGCAACGGCGTGGTGGTGGCGCGGGCGATCGTCTCGCACCGGATGCCCGAAGGCACGGTCTATATGCATCATGCGCAGGACCGGCTGATCGACGTACCGATCGCGGAGACGTCGAAGAAGCGCGGCGGCATCCACAACTCGCTGACCCGATTGCTGATCAAGCCGACGCATCTGATCGGTGGCTACGCGCAACTGTCCTTCGCCTTCAACTACCTAGGACCGACCGGCAACCAGCGCGACGAGGTCACCGTGATCCGGCGGCGCTCGCAGGAGGTGACGTACTGATGCGAGTGATGGCGCAGATGGCGATGGTGATGAACCTCGACAAGTGCATCGGGTGCCACACCTGCTCGGTCACCTGCAAGCAGGCCTGGACCAACCGGTCCGGCACCGAGTACGTCTGGTTCAACAACGTCGAGACCCGCCCCGGGCAGGGCTATCCGCGGACCTACGAGGACCAGGAGACCTGGAAGGGCGGCTGGACGCTCACCAAGCGCGGACGGCTCACGCTGAAGGCCGGCGGGCGGTTGAAGAAGCTGCTGACCATCTTCTCCAACCCGAAGATGCCGTCCATCCAGGACTACTACGAGCCCTGGACGTACGACTACGCGACGCTCACCGACGCGCCGGCCCAGCAGCACACACCGGTCGCGCGGCCGAAGTCGTTGATCTCCGGGCAGAACATGAAGGTGTCCTGGTCGGCCAACTGGGACGACGACCTGGGCGGTTCCGCGGCGACGGCCGAGCGCGACCCGGTGCTCAAGAAGGTCGGCGACAAGGTCAAGTTCGAGTTCGAGCAGACGTTCATGTTCTACCTCCCCCGGATCTGCGAGCACTGCCTGAACCCCTCGTGCGCGGCGTCCTGTCCGAGCGGCGCCATCTACAAGCGGACCGAGGACGGCATCGTCCTGGTCGATCAGGACCGCTGCCGCGGCTGGCGGATGTGCATCTCCGGTTGCCCGTACAAGAAGGTCTACTTCAACCACCGCACCGGCAAGGCCGAGAAGTGCACCTTCTGCTTCCCGCGGGTGGAGGTCGGGCTGCCGACCGTGTGCTCGGAGACCTGCGTCGGCCGGCTGCGCTACCTCGGCCTGATGCTGTACGACGCCGACAAGGTCCTGGCCGCCGCGTCGACACCGGACGAGCACGGACTCTACGAAGCCCAGCGGGATGTGTTCCTCGACCCCTCGGACCCCGACGTACGACGGGCAGCCGAGCGGGCCGGGATCCCGCACGACTGGATCGAGGCCGCTCAGCGATCGCCCGTGTATGCGCTGATCAACCGCTACAAGGTCGCGCTGCCGCTGCATCCGGAGTACCGGACGTTGCCGATGGTCTGGTACATCCCGCCCCTGTCCCCGGTCGTCGATGTGGTGCGGGAGACGGGTGAAGACGCCGAGCAGCGGGAGAACCTGTTCGCCGCCATCGACGCGCTGCGGATCCCGATCGAGTACCTGGCCGAGCTCTTCACCGCCGGGGATGCCGGGCCGGTCGACCTGGTGCTGCGCAAGCTCGCCGCGATGCGCTCGTACATGCGTGACATCAATCTCGGCCGCGACCCCGACGGCAGCATCCCGCACGCGGTCGGCATGACCGAAGAGGACCTGTACGACATGTATCGCCTGCTCGCACTGGCCAAGTACGACGAGCGCTACGTGATCCCGGCCGCGCACACCGAGCAAGCGCACGCACTCGAGGAACTTGCCTGCTCGCTCGACTACGAAGGTGGTCCGGGCATGGGTGGATCCGGTCCGTTCGGCGAGGGCTCCGGCGTACCGACCCCGATCGCCGTGGAGAACTTCCAGATGCTGAAGGACCGGCAGACCTCCGACCGCGTCAACCTGCTCAACTGGGATGGCAAAGGCACACCACCGGGGTTGTTCCCGCCGAAAGGCGATGAAGAATGACGAAGTACGCCGAACCGACGCTGCCCGCGCACCAGTTGACGATCACCTGGCAGGCCGCATCCTTGCTGCTCGACTACCCCGACGAAGCGCTCATCACCCGACTGGACCTCATCAACCGTGCAGCAGCCGAACTGCCGGCGGCACTCGCGGATCCATTACGCGCCACGGCGCACGAGCTCGGGTCCGTTGACCTACCTGTGCTCCAGCAGCGGTACGTCGACACGTTCGACAACCGGCGGCGGCACAACCTCTACCTGACGTACTTCGCCCACGGAGACACCAGGCGTCGTGGAGTCGCACTACTGCGCTTCAAGCAGACCTACCTGCGGTCCGGCTTCGTGCTGGACGACAGCGAACTGCCCGATCACCTCTGCGTGGTGCTGGAGTACGCGGCAACGGTTGACCGGCACCTCGGCTGGCGCCTCCTGCTCGATCACCGCGCGGGCCTCGAGCTGCTCCGGCTGGCTCTCGCGGAGGCCGGGTCCGCCTGGCACGGCGCCGTACGGGCGATCACCGCGACCCTGCCACCGCTCGCCGGCGACGAACGCGCCGCGATCGACCGGCTCGCCGCCGAAGGCCCGCCGCAGGAGGAGGTCGGACTCACGCCGTACGCGACACCTGCCTTCGATCCGGCGACACAGTCGTTGCCGATGCCAACGTTCCCCGGAGCACGCCGATGAACGAGTTCCTGTGGGTGGTCGTTCCCTACATCTGCCTGACGGTCTTCGTGGTCGGGCACTTCTGGCGGTACCGGTACGACAAGTTCGGCTGGACCACCCGCTCCTCGCAGCTGTACGAGAACAGGCTGCTGCGCTGGGGCAGCCCGCTGTTCCACTTCGGCATCCTCGGAGTGTTCCTAGGGCACGTGATCGGTCTCGGTGTGCCAGAGTCCTGGACCGAGGCCGTCGGCATCTCGGAGGGCCTCTACCACTTCCTCGCCGTCTCGATCGGCGCGCTCGCCGGCTTTGCCACGGTGGCCGGCCTGGCCATCCTCATCTACCGCCGCCGCACGGTCGGACCCGTGTTCTCCGCCACGACCCGGATGGACAAGGTCATGTACCTGTTCCTCGCCACGGTGATCGTGCTCGGCCTGGTGAACACGGTGGCGGCGAACATCTTCGGCGATTACAACTACCGCGAGGGCCTCTCTGTCTGGTTCCGCGGCATCTTCCGCTTCGACCTCCACCCCGAACTCATGGCCGAAGCTCCCCTCACCTTCCAACTGCATGGCCTGGTCGCGATGGCCCTCTTCGCTCTTTGGCCCTTCACCCGCCTCGTCCACGTCTTCAGCGCTCCGATCGGCTACCTCACCAGGCCCTACATCGTCTACCGAAGCCGCGCCCCCCAGACCCCCACCCACTCCCCCCGCCGCGGCTGGGACGGCCGCTGAGGCACAGTGGTGGAACTGTAAGGAGTCGACCACAGTGAGGGCGGGTTTGCGTGGCAGCGACAGGCGGGGCGCCGACTCGTGCGCGGTGGGCTGACCGCCGTACAAGTTGTCATCGGCATCGCCGCCGGCCGAGACCGCCGGCGGCGATGACACGAATCGGGTCAGCCGGCTCGGTAGACGGAGCCGCCGGGTGAGACGGCTACCACGGCACGCTGGCCGCCGACGTTGAGGTAGATGATGAAGGTGCCGCCGGACTGACGGGTGGTGTAGCTGACTGAGCCGGTGGCACGGACGGGTACGACGAACGACAGGATCGACGCGCTCTTGCCGGCCCGGGCCAGCAGCACGGTCGGAGCGGACTTGCGGACGAAGATGCTGGGGTAGTACCAGCCTTGGATCGGGTTCGTCTGGGCCTGGTTGATCAGCGTCGCGCCGGCCGGGAGCGCCTGCTTGAACGGGACCTGGAACACGACCGTCTTGGTCGTGTCACCCGGCGCCATCGAGACCGCGGTGGTCCGGGAAAGGACGGTGGCCCGCTGGCCCGGCGGCAGGTGCCACAGGGTCCGGAAGGACTGCGCAGTGGTCGCCGACGCACGGTCCCAGGTGACGAGCAGGTCCGGACCCTTGAGGACCAGAACCGACCGGACGCGGCTGATCCCGCTCCCCGGCACATCGGTGAACTGGTACGCCTCCGCGTTCGACTTCACCGAGTAGGCAGTCAGCCTCGTCACCGGGTTCACGTCCTTCGCCAGCGGCGTCGCCAACACACTGTGGGCGCTCGGGCTCATCACCCAGGTGCGGTACGCGCCCGCCGAGTACGCCGCAGACCCGCTGTCGATGACGATCTCGCGGCCCCGGGCCGTGTAGGTGATACTCGTGTGATCGCTGTGCCCATGGAGTGCCCGCGCCGGCCCGTACCTGATGCTGTACGTCGACTCACCCGCGAATCCCCTGGCCGGATCGGTGCCCCAGCCAGTCCGGCCGAAGACATAGCCGGCCGAGTAGACCCCGACTCGCCACGGCGGCGCCACACCCTTCGTACCGTGCGAACCGGCGTACTCCATCGGCGTCCCGGGGTACGGGTACGTCGCCCGCAGTTCGGTGTCACCGAGTTGGTGCAGGTTGCCGAGCGAGTTCGTCGCCAGCGCCAGCCATTTCGCCAGCAACGCGCGCCGGGTCGCGATCGTCGTACCGGGATCGACGCCACAGTTCTGCATCACGGCCATCGCGCGACCCCAGAGCGAGTAGTTGAACGCCGCGTACCCGGTCGACTGTTCGTTGGTCGCCCCCTGGGAGTCGATCGAGGTGGTGATGGCGGCCCCCAGACGCTGCTGGGCCAGGTTCTTGTAGTCGGTCCGGTTCAAGGTGCAGCCGACTCCGAAGAGCGCGATGCTCTCGTCGGTGCCGTGGTTCCAGGCGCCGCTCCAGTAGTTCGTGAGGAATCTCGCGTGGTTCAAGAGCGCCGTGTCGACCCAGGCGTAGCGGGTCGGCACCGTGGTCACCTGCAGCCCGGTCAGGATCGCCTGCCGGAGGCAGATCAGTACGTTCGTCCGGTGCATCGTCGACTCCCACGCACCGACGTTGCCCTTCCACGAATACGGGTTGTCGCGATACCAGTCCCACGCGATGGTGTTCACCCGGGTGAGCGCGGTCAGATCGCCCTGGCCCGCCGCGATGATGCCCTGGCCGAGCCAGCGCAGCGAGTGGAACCACATGTACCAGCTCGTGTTCTTGTACGGGTTCGCCGCCCAGTTGATGTTTCCGCCGCCGTTGCCGACCTTGTACGGCGCGAAGGGTCCCCAGGTGTACACATCGCGGTACAGATTCGCCAACGGGTTCGGCTTCTCGATGCCGCTGAAGCCCGGGCACGCGTAGAACGGCGCCGCCAGCGACCGGACCTGATTCTTCCCGATGTCCGTGGCGGCCGGCGCGGACGCTGGTACGACATTGCTGCCGCCGGGCACGAACTGTGCCCCGTCCGGCCCCTCCGGCCCCGGTACGATCGCGATGCCGGGCCCCGCCGCCGGCGTTCGAGTTGTTCCTGTTGCCGCTCCCGCCCCCAGCACCAGAGCGGCGATCCCGACGGCCACCCCGGCCGTGCTCGTGAATCGCATGACGTTGTCCTTCCCCCGCCGTCGCCGGACACCGGCGACGGCACGCAGCTGTCTGGCGGCGCACGTGCTGGCCATGCCCCCTGGCTGCCAGGTACGCCTTTACCGACGGTGAGCCCGCGGCCCGCCGCGTAGGTGGTCCGCTCACCGCCGGTGTCGTCGAAGAAACTCCCTATCTGCCTTGATGCAGGGGAGCCACCGAATGTTGCGCTGGGGTTCGGTTATTCGCTCACGCCGCGGCTGAGGAGTACGGCGGCGATGAACGTGCGGAACAGTTGCAGCGGGTCGTCGTTGCGCAGGGCAACGACCTTCTCCTCGACCTGCTCGACGCCGCGCAGTGCGCACGCCAGCTCCGCGAACGCGCGGTTGTGGTACCGGATGGTCAGCTCTGCCGGCAGCGTGACACTCGGCAGCCGGAAGCCGGCCACCCGGTCCAGCGCGCGCTGCGCACCATCCCGGATCAGCTCACGTGCCACCTCTGGATGCACGGACAGGGCGGCATTGTGCGAGACCGACTCCTTGACGACCACCGACTCGATGTCGGGGCAGAACGGTTGCGCCTCATCGATCGTGACCCGATCGCCCGAGATGAGTACCACCGGAACCCCGTGGGCGAGAGCCACCAGAGCGTTGACTCCGGACTCTCCGGCGATCGCGCCGTTGAGACGTACTTCGGCAATGGCGCGAGGGTTGTACGTGTGGTGCAGCACCGAGGACGTTGCGCCGGCCGAGCCGTGGTACGAGATGAAGAACGCCGCATCGAAGGAGTCGTCGAGACCTTCCATCATGTACATCGGCTTGTGCTTCCCGGACAGATAGCTCGCGCGGCCGTGGAGCTCGTCCGGGCGAAGGTTCTGCATCGTCGAGTGTGAGTCATTGACCAGGAACTCGGTCGCGCCGGCGGCGAGTGCGCCGTCGATCGCCGCGTTGACCTCCGCCTGCAGTTGGCCCCGGTAGTACTCGTACTCCTCACCCGGCCCGCGGCACTGAGTCCAGTCGACGACCCCCGCCGTACCCTCCATGTCGGTCGACAAGAACACCTTCACAACGCGCTCCGTTCCGTCGGCCACTTTTCGGTCACGGCCGCACTCCAACCCTTGCCGTGGCCGCCGTCAGTCGGTGAAGGCGTTGCGCATCGACACCAGCTCGATGCCGCGCTCCTCGATCGCCTTGCGGATCTCCGGGTCGGTCACGATCTCCTGATCCGAGAGCCGGTATTCCTCGGCCCAGCGATAGGTCTCGCTTCCGGGTGCGTGCATCGCACCGAGCTCGGGTCCCGCGACAGCGCAGTGCGTGACCAGCAGGTGTACGCCGGGCGTCAGGCCGGCGATGTGGTCGAGAACCCAGTCCTTCTTGACTGCCGCGTCCCGGTCGCTCAGTGTCTCGATCGAGCCGAACCGCTGCGACTCCACAGGGCCGTAGATGAACGGCCTGCCGACGGCGTTCGAGACCTCGTCGTACGCCTGCTCCGACGCCGACTGGCCCATATGAACGTCCAGGTAGTCGACAGTGAGCCCTTCCGCAGCGAACTTCGCCGCCTGAGCGGACAGCTCACGTACGGCGTCGGCCTGGGTGATGGAAGCCCGTGCCTCGGCCACCGTCCGGAAGAAGGTCCCATCCTCCCCCACCAGCGAGGGCCCATCGGTGAGCGGCCGCCACCGCAGAAAATCCCACTCGCACGTCAGCGTCTGATGTACGCCGAGCGGAATCCCGTACTCACGCGCCAGCGCTGCAGCCCCCGTGAACCACGGGCACGCAGCCATCGTCGACGCCTGCGTCAGGATCCCCTCCCGAAACGCCTGCACCGTCCCGACGTTGACGGCATGACACATCCCGAAGTCATCACCCTGAACGATCAGCCGAACCTCACCAGCCACGCCCACTCCTCCGCTCAACACCCGAAAGGCGACCGTACCCCAACGGGTCAGCGGAAGAAGTCTAGGCCGTGGCCTATGAGGACGGCGGCGAGGATGGTGAGGAGGGGCCGCCTCAGTGCCGACGCGTCAAGGGCTGTCCGGTGGCGGGGCCGGAGGGACCTGCATCACTTCGAGGATGTTGATTCCCAGCATGTCGAGGTGGTTCAGGATGCCGGCCAGCGCTGCCTGGTCGTCAAGATACCCGTGGAGGACAGTCTGCGCAGGCTCCTCATCGGCGGTCAGTGTGGGGAACGCGTCGGTCAGGTCGCGCGACAGGGTTCCCTTCACGCGAATCACGTAGTGGCCCATGGGACGCCCCTTTCACGACCCGTCGCCAACGACTCTGCTGCCTCGGGCACTCCGAGACATCACCCTTCCTGGGCGACCGGGGCGATCTGGTACGTCGCGGGAACGTCATCGATCTGTACCACCGCCTGGTCCCCCGGATCGGGGGATGGTCGTTTCGCGTCCGATCAGCAGGCTGGGAGACGTGGCCGAGCCGCCCGCGCCCCAACCGGTGGTACCGATCCACAGCGCTGCACGGCGGAAGATCCCGAAGCCTGCGCTGTGGCTTGTCCGGCCCCGCCGGCCGGCTAGCCAGTCCGACGCAGCGCACAAGGGATCACCCGGATCGGGTGACCCACGCGGCAACAATGGGGTCGAGCCGGAGGGTGTCGGGATCAGGTCGGCAAGCCCATGCTGCTGCCATGAGAGCTCTGCCACTGGTCATGTCCGCTCTGGCCACGGTGACGGTCCTCTGCCTGCCGGAGCCGGCCGCCGCCGCGGGTTCGCCCGAGGATCCCGCCGCGCAAACGCTGGCCGAGCGTTACTCCCCCGTCGTCAAACTGCAGAAGGCTTCCGCGAGGTGCGAGGACGGCGAGCAGTTTCAGCCCACCGACGTCGAAGCCGTCCTGGGTGATCAGCAGGTCGCGCTCCGTGGGCCGTGGCGACCGCCCGACCTCGTCAAGCCGCAACCGGAAGGCGCGGACCTCGGTCACGGTTTCCCCGGCCACTTCCTGGACTTTCCCGGCGACCCCCTGCGCCCCGGCTGCGACTATGCCGAGTGGTCGGCGCTCATCAACGCGACGCACCCGGCGACCGTCTACGCCCATGTCGTCCGTGACCCCGAGTTCCCCGATCAGATCTCCTTGGAGTACTGGTTCTTCTACGTCTTCAACGACTACAACAACACCCACGAAGGCGACTGGGAATCGATCCAGCTCGTCTTCAAGACGGCCACACCGGCGGCTGCGCTGACCATGAGCCCGGCCGCCGTCGGGTTCAGCCAGCATGGTGGAGCCGAGCGAGCACGGTGGGGCGACGCCAAGCTCCAGATCGTCGACGGCACTCATCCGGTCGTCTACCCGGCCGCGGGCTCGCACGCCAACAAGTACGGCCAGCGCCTGTACCTCGGCCGCGGTTCGGAAGGACTGGGTTGTGACGACACGACCAATCCGGCATCCGAGCTCAGACCTCGCGTCGCCTATGTGCCGATGGCCCGCGCGGACTACGTCCAGCAGTACCCATGGCTGGCCTTCGAGGGGCGGTGGGGCGAACGGCAGCGGTCCTTCTTCGACGGGCCGACCGGGCCGAACATGAAGGACTCGTGGACCACGCCCATCCAGGACGCGGAGGCGACCTGGCGCGACGACAGCAGTACCGTGCCGGCCGGCACCTTGCTCGGTCCGAGCAGCACCGGTGTCTTCTGTACGGCCGTCGCGACCGGATCCAACCTGGTCCGCGAGACGCTCGACCGGACCTGGCTGCTCGGCCTGCTGCTCGCCGCGCTCGTGGCGCTGATTTGGTTCGCGGCCAGCCGTACGCGCTGGAGCCCTGCGGATCCGCTGCCGGCCCGGCAGCGACGGGCGTGGGGTCAGGCAGTCGTCTCCGCGCTGCGGTTGTTCCGGCAGCGCCCCTGGCTCTTCGGAGGCTTCGCCGCGGTTTTCGTCATCCTGAGCCTGGTGACGGTTGTGCTGGCCAAGCTTCAAGTGGCCAGACGTGATGCTCCGACCGACCTCGGTGCCCCGACCGAGAACGCGACCGGTCTCTGGGCCTCGCTGGTCGCCATCGCTGTCACGCTCCTGACCATTGCGACGTACGTCGCCCTCCTGGCCGCCGTCACGGCCATGCTCGACCAGCTGGACCGAGGGGTGCCGCCGTCAACCGGTGCCGCGTTGCGCGAGGTGGTGTCGAGCCGGCGGCCGCTGAGCCGTGCGGCCGGGGTGTACTTCGTCGTGATCGCCGTACTCACGCTGGTCGTCGCGACGATCCCGGTCGCCGTCTACTACGCGGTCAGCCGGGCGTTCGCCGTACCGGCCGTCATGGCGGAACACTGCTCCGGGAGTACGGCGCTCAGCCGCAGCAAGATGCTGGTCAGGGGCCGGTGGTGGCGCACCGCCGGGCCACTCGCGATCATCATCGGACTCGGCCTGGCGGCAGGCCCGATCGCCGGGATCGCCCTGCTGCTCGGCACAGATCTGCCGGCCACGCTGGTCAACGTCACGTCGTCGATCCTCTTCGCCCTGGCGATGCCGGTCGCCTCGACGGCCCTCGTGTACCTGTACTTCGACCGCGCCGTGGCACTACCGGAATCACCTGGATCGGGTGACCTGCCGGACGCGGGCCGAACCTATTCTCGGGATGGCGACGGGAGCGTCGAGCACGACCTGCCATCGGTGCGTTCCGACTCCTGAGCGGACCAGAGGAGGCCGAGATGGTCCAGGCCGACGGCGAAGTGCCGGAGCCGGCAGCTACCCCACCGACCGGCTGGCGGCGCTTCGTCCCTGGACGCCCGCTGGCCCTCGCGATCGCGGCCGGCCTCGTCGTCGGCGCGCTCATCACCGCGCTGATCTTCGTCATCGCGCAACGCGACGACAGCACGGTCGACGCGGCCGGCAACGCGGACCCGGGTACGGCGATGTGCCCCGCGATCCCGGTGGCGAACCAGGTCCTGCCGTCGATCGTCACGATCGCGGCGAGCCGGGGCGCCGCCGCCGGCACCGGGTCGGGGCAGATCATCAAAGACGGTGGCTACATCCTCACCAACGACCACGTCATCTCGGTCGCCGCGGGTGGCGGCACCGTGTCCGTCCTGTACAGCGACGGTCATCGCTCCGACGCGGTCATCGTCGGCCGTGATCCGAGTACCGATCTGGCGGTGCTGAAAGCCGCCGACAGCGCGAAGGGCTTTCCCGTGATCGGCTTCGGATCGTCGGCGTCCGTACAGGTCGGTCAGCCGGTCGTCGCCCTCGGCGCTCCGCTCGGACTCGCCAGTACGGTGACGTCGGGCATCGTCAGCGCACTGGATCGGTATGTGCCGGTGCCGGGCGACGGCGTGACCCACCATCTGATCGGTGCCATCCAGACCGATGCGGCCATCAACCCCGGCAACAGCGGAGGCGCTCTGGTCAACTGCGCGGGACAACTGGTCGGCGTCAACGCGGCGATCGCCACGGTGCCGAACGAAGCCGGTGTCAGCGGCGGCGGAAGCGTCGGTCTCGGCTTCGCGATCCCGATCGACCTGGCGAAACCGATCTCCGACGAGCTCATCCGAACCGGCGAGCCTGGACATCCGACCACCGGCCTGCAGGTGCAGGAGATACCGCCTTCGGTCGCCGAGGCAGCGGGCACCCCGACCGGACTCTTCGTACTCGCGGTCGACGCCGGTGGACCGGGTGAGAAGGCCGGGCTGAAGGCAGGCGACATCATCACCAAGGTCGACAACGCACCGGCCGTCAGCAGTGAGCAGATCGTGGTCGCGACCCTGACCCGCAAGGTCGGAGACACCATCGAACTGACCTACCTGCGGCCCGGTACGGCGGCCCCGGCCACCACCACCCTTACCTTGGGCGCCCCGTAGGTCACGCGGGCGGTACCGGCTGCGAGGCGAGCAGGTCGAGCCCGAGCCGGCGGGCGAGAAACTGTGTGGCCAGCCGGCCGTTGACGCTGTTGCCGGCCTGATCCAGCCGCGGCCCGAAGGTTGCCAACGCACCCTTTCCGGGTGAGACCGTCACGATGCCGCCACCGATCCCGCTCTTGCCCGGAACGCCGACGTCGAGCAACCAGTCACCGGAGGTCTCGTACAGGCCGGCGATCGTCATCACCGCCAGCGTCACCCGGGCGACGTCCGGATCGATGACCCGTTCCTGCGTCAGCGGGCAGATCCCGCCGTCCGCCAGCGTCGCGCCCATCACCGCCAGGTCGGTCGCCGCGACGCTCAGACAGCTCTGCCTGGTGTAGAGCTCGGTCGCCTCATCGGGATCACCGACCAGGCCGCCGACACTCTTGAGCAGCGCGGCGAGGGCGCGGTTGCGGTGGTTCGTGGCCAAGGCCGACGCGAGTACGTCGGCGTCCAGCCGGAGCTCGCGTCCCGCGAATCGAGACAGACCATCGACGATGAACCGCCAACGCTCGTCCACCGAGCCGCCAGGCGTGAGGCTGGTCGTCGCGATCGCACCGGCGTTCACCATCGGGTTCGTCCGTCCCGCCTGGGACTGCTCGACCGCCTGCACCGAGTTGAAAGCCAGCCCGGTCGCATTCACCCCCACCAGGGAGCGGATCGCATCGACACCGACCGCCTGACAGGTCAGCGCGAACACGAACGGCTTGGCGACGCTCATGATGCTGAACGGCCGGCGGGACTCCCCCGCCTCGAACCGGCGGCCGTCGATCGCCTCGACGCAGATCCCGAAGGAGTCCGGATCGACTCGGGTCAAGGCGGGGTACACGTCCGACACCGCACCATCGCGGATGCCACGGAAGCGCTCGTACGCCGTCCGAACCAGCTCGGCGACGGCTGCCACCTCAGGCAGACCGCCGGTCGAAATGTATCTGTCGGCGATCGACATCTCAGAAGTGCCAGACGAGCGGGATGATGACCAGTGCCGTCAGCAACCACCACGCCATCACCACGAGGCCGAGCTTCCAGTAGTCCCCGAAGCGGTAGCCCGCCGGGCTCATGATCATCATGTTCGCGGGTGTGGAGATGGGAGTCAGCAGCGCCGCCGCGCCGGCGACGGCGATGAGCATCAGGACCGGCTTGACCGACGTCCCGGTCCCCTCGGCCGCTCGAGGAAGAGCGCGGCGGTGATCGAACCCGCGTTGACACCGCCCATGTTGGTCAGGTCGGCGATCGACGAGTCGAGCTGCGATCGGTAGGACTTGTGCAGCGGGAGCTCCCAGACCGGTTCGTCGGCGACGTCGCCCGCGCGCTTCAGTTGCTCCACCACAGCAGAGTTGTTGCCCATCACACCGGCGATCTCGACACCGAACGTCCGCAAGCAGGCGCCGGTCAGCGTCGCGATGTCGACGATCGCGTCGACCGGCTCTTCAGCGGCCATCGCCAATCCGTCGGCCATGACGAGACGCCCTTCCGCATCGGTGTTCAGCACTTCGACCGTCGTACCGTTGCGCATCCTCAACACGTCACCCAGCTTCATGGCCGACCCCGATGGCATGTTGTCGGTGCACATCATGTAGCCGGTGACAGCTGTCGTACAGCCCAAGTCGCGCAGGGCTGTCATCGATGCGAGGACGGCCGCGGCCCCGGTCATGTCGTTCTTCATCTGCGCGTGCGACTCGTCGCTCGGCTTGAGGCTGATGCCGCCGGAGTCCTACATGACGCCCTTGCCGATCAGGGCGATCCGTCCCGTCGGGTCGGCAGGCTCGTAGCGCAGCCGGATCATCCGGGGCGGCTCCACACATCCCCGGTTGACGCCGAGGATTCCGCCGCACCCCATCGCGATCAGCTGGCCAGCGAGCCAGCAGCACGCCTTCGGTCACCGCCTAGGCGAAGTCGGCGACGGACACGCCGACGTCGCGGGCCGGAACCTCGATCGCGAGGCGCTTGTGCCACGGCACCGCACGGGCGAACTCCGCGGCCAGATCCCGCACGAGTGCGACGTCGAACTCGCCGGGGGCACCGATGCCGACCGCGACCCGCACCGGACCGTCGGAGCGGGGTTGGACCAGCGTCTGGCCGCGGTCTCCCTTGAAGCCGGCGGACGCCAGACCCGCCCGGTCGGTCCCGAGCTCGTCGGGTGGGTCCCCGTCGGCCGCGACCGGTACGGCGAGGGCGTCCGCCTCATCCTCGGCCTGCTTCAGTGAAGCGACACCGACCCTGGCCCGGAATCTGGTCGAAGGAATCGGATCGAAATCGTCTGGGGTCGTGTTCACGAAACCTCCTCCGGTCGGAGCGCGGCCGCCAGGGCCTGTCCGTGCCGCGGGGCAGCCGCGTCGCGGTTGCCCCGGGGACGTCTCATCCCATCAACCGGGCCCCTCCCCGGCCTCCTCCGATTAGGGTGAATTCCCCGGCCCCGCGCGACGGGCAGCCATCGGCGTACGGCGGCCACGCTGGATCACCCGGTACGGGGGATGAACTACAACAGGCCGACAGAACGAGCGACTCGCAGCGCCGCGGATCGCTTCTCGACGCCCAGCTTGCGGTAGAGCGAGATCAGGTGCGTCTTGACGGTGTTCTCGGTGATGAACAGCGCCTGGGCGATCTCGGTGTACGAACTGCCGAGCGCGAGCTGGTCGAGCACATCCGCCTCGCGGGCCGTCAACCGGATCCGGGCATTGTTGATCATCGCGTCGAGACGACGCGGCGGCGGGGCGTGGACGTCGAGCCGGGTCCGGGCCAGCAAAGTCATCCCGCCGGCCTGGCTCCACCCCGGCTGGTAGCTCGACAACTTCTCGAGCGCCACCGCGGCGAACGGATGCGGGTTCGGGCCGGTGACGTGCTTGCGCAACCGGTCGAGGAAGGCAGGCTCGTCGCCGGCCGGAGTGAGCGCATGCAGCATGCGTTGCGGCGTGACCCGGTTCAGGGTGTCCACCAGCGCGGCTTCGGCGGCCGGCTCGTCACCGGCTCGGCCCAGCAGGACGGCTCGGAACGACGCGGCCATCGAGGCCAGCGGCGGATAGAGGCCGGGCCGGTCGACCACATCGTCGATCAGCTTGAGCGTCATCGGGATGTCCCCCTGGACGATCGTGGCCAGCGCCCGGACCAGCTCGGCCTCGGCGGGGTTCCCGGTCCGCTCGAGCACGGTCACCTGTGTCTCGATGGCTGCCTTGTCTCCGACCAGGGTCGCCAGCCAGGACCGTACGAGCGCCAGGTCCCGGGACAGGAACGACGGCAAGGGACCGGCCGACGCCGGGTCGGTGGTGAGCTCGGTCAGCGCCTCGCCCAGGCGCCCTCGCTCGACCAGGAGCACCGCTCGCAACATCGCACGCAACGCCACGACCACCGTGTCCGCCCCGGCCACGTCGGTGGCCGCGACGACCTCGTGGCAGTGCCATGCGGTGTCCAGATCGAGCTCACTGAGTGCCGCGAGTCCCAGGACGACCTGCGCGCGTACGGCGTACTCCTCGGGTAGTCCTTGTTCTCCGCCCGCGTCGATCGCCGCCTGTGCCGAACGGGCCGCGTTCCGGATCTGGCCGCGCACACACTCCACGACCGCCCGGTGGGCGAGACCACCTGCGATCAGCCGATGATGGCCCACCATCCGCGCGGTCACGAGTGCCTCGTCCAGATGGCTGACGGCCGCGTCCAACTCGTCGGCCCAGGTCTCCGCGGCCGCGAGCTCGATCAGCAGCCAGGCCAGTCGCTCAGGCCCCAGGACGGCGCGGGGCCGGCCGTCACCGTCGGTCGGAGCCAGGGCCAGCAGGTCTCTCGCCCGCCCGATCGCCGCGTGGACGTCGTGCCAGCCGTAGCGCGATTCCCACAGGCGCAGCAGTACGGCGTCCGCGGCCAGCGCGTCGTCGTCCGGCGTACCCGAATCCGTCCCCGCGGCCAGGCCGTCGGCCCGCGCCGCGTCCAGGACCGCCCCGGCCACGTCCCCGTTCACTCGCCGCAGCAGGCCGCGGACACCGATCAGTCGGGACTGCTCGTCGACATAACCGGCCGGCAGCGCTTCGAAGGCGGCCTCGACCAGACCGGACTCACCGGCAGCCAGTATTCCCGGCCCGTGACCGAGCAGGATCCGGGCGACCAGCGCCGCGTCGTCGGCCTCGAGTGCGCTGCGCAGTGCTGAGCAGCCGTCACCACGGTTCTCGAAGTAGAGGGCAGATCGATGCCGCCCGGCGACGGCCAGCTGCCTGTCCGCGGGGCTGACCGCGACGCGGCGCCGGAGCAACTCCAGGAGCAGCGGGTGGTATCGGTAGAGCGGCTCGCCGGCCGGATCGTCGGCGTACGCCGTCACCAGGAGTCCGCTGCCCGCGAGATCCGCAAGCATCGGACCGGCCTCGGCGTCCCCGCTCAGCACCGTTGCGAGGTGTTCGGTCAACGTGGTGGTTCCGAAGGTGCTCAGCAGCATCGCCTGGACCCGCTCGTCGAGAGTGCTCAATGATTCGCCGAGCAGGAGATCGAGCACCGGCCGTTGATTGACCAGGGCCCACACGGCGTCACCGGACGCGGCGAGCGTCCGGGCGGCGAGAACCAGCGCGGCAGCCCAGCCAGCGGTCTTCTCCTGGAACAGCTGGATGTCGTCGGTGGTCGCGTTCCGGGCGTGCGCCTGGACGAGCGCGGTCGCCTCGGCATCGTTGAATCGCAGATCCCGCGAACGCAAGGTCAGCGCCATCCCCCGGAGCTCGAGCTCCGGCACCGGCAGCGGGAGGTCGTACCGGCTGGCGAGCAGCAGCCGGACCGAGTGGGGTGACTCCTGCAGGACGTCCGACATCTCGGCGACAGCTGACTTCGGCAGCAGGTGCGCGTCATCGACCACGATCGGATCCGGGGCATCGGCGCCGATCACCTGCGCGAGGACGCCGCCCAGCGCGCCGGGCGTCTGTCCGGACACCCAGATCACCGGCTCGCCGGACTTCTGCCGGCGCGCGACCCAGTCCGACAGCAGCACCGTCTTGCCGGTACCGGCCGGGGCGATCAGCATGGTCAGCGACGACCGAATGCCGAGGTCGAGGGCAGAATGCAGCCGCTCGCGAGTCACCAGCGTGAGTGGCGGCCGCGGGATCTTCGCGGCAGCCGGATGCTGGAACTCCTCGCGCGCCCTTCCTCCAGAACCCGGGCTCGTCACACGCGTCGCCCTCCTCTGGGTGGGCGTGCCCTTTTTCGGTGAGTTGTCCGGCTTTTTGCGTCCTCGAGAAACGAGACTAACCGGTGCGCACCGATTGCGGGAGTAGAAACGCGGAGTGGTGTTTACGTGGCGAAACTGGCCGACCTCACAGGCGTTTGTTTTCAGTCGCCTTTTGTCTTAATTCGCCGGCCGTGGATCCGGGGTACTTTCGCCCCGATCCAGACCGCCACCACGACCAGGAGACCGATCCCGAGCAGCCATCCCCACAGGCCTTCGGAGACGGGTCCGAGCCGCCCGAGACCGAAACCTCCCGGGTCCTTCTCGTTCTGCAGTGCAACGATGTAGGCGATGATGGCGCGCTTGTCCTCGGGGAGCAGCACATCGTCGGAGAAGACGGGCATCTGTTGTGGACCGGTGAGCATCGCCTGATACATGTTCCTCGGCGTGGTCTCCATCAGCGATGGCGCGTAGCGGCCGTTCGGGAGCGCTCCACCCCGCCCGGCGAAGTTGTGACACGCCGTGCAGTTCGTCCGGAACAGTTCGCCACCCCGGACGATCTCCTCCTGCGTCACCTTGCTGATGTCGTACGACTCCGACGCGGGCACCGCGGGTCCCGGAGCGAGCGAGCCGATGTACGCCGCCAGCGCTGCGATCTCCTCCTCCGTGTACGCAGGGGCCTTCTGCGGGATCTGGGCACCGGTCTGTGCCGCCGGCATCCGTCCCGTGCTGACTTGGAAATCGACCGCGGCCGCGCCGACACCGATGAGCGATGGTCCTGTCACCGCGCCGTCGCCGTTGGTCCCACCTTCGGCGTGCAGGCCGTGACAACTCGAGCAGCCGACCGCGAACAGCTTCCGGCCTTCCTCGATCTGCTGGGACTGCGCCCCGTCAGCACCCGCCGCGCCGTCCGGCACCAGTACGCCGTACGCCAGGCCGACCGCTACCAGGGCAGCACCGATCACGAGCGCCTTGGCGAAACGCCCTCGACGTAACGGCCGTGCGGTCGCACTGTCCATCTTTCGGCACCTCCCGGCTGACACGGGACACCAGCAAACCTGGCCGCGGTCCCGGCTGTGATCCCCCGATTCGGGCGAGCTTCCCTCGTTCTCAGGCTCAGCGAGCGTCGCGCTTCGCCTGACGGCGGGCGCCTTGGGCCTGGGTGGATGCATCCTTCTTCAATCCACCCGTGGTCTTGGTCGCGCGCGGCCTGCCGGCCGCTTCCACGGTCGACTTGGCGACCGTGCTCATCGCCGGACCGCCGGCCTTCGCGGACCTGGCCGCCTCGATCCGCTCGCTCCGCAGTTGCATCGACGCGCGATTGGCTGCCACGGCAACTTCCCGGCTCACCCTCGCCAGCACCGACTCGAACAGCTCCGCCTTGTCGCGATCGCGCTGGTTCTTGGCGTACGACATCCCGCGTCCACCCGCCTGCGCGACGGCGGCACTCGCTGAGCGCCGATAGTTCTTCACGTACTTCGTCCGAACCCGCCGGATCCGCTGGTGCAGATCCAGGAGCTCGTCCTCATCCAGACCCTTCAGCACATCCCGCTCGGTCTCAGCCACCAGCATGCGCTCAGCATCCGTCAACGAGTTCAGCAAGCCTTGATTCATGAGACTCTCCTAGCCGCCTTCCGCAGACTACGTGACCACCACACCTCCGTCGAGAGTCATCACAATGAGCGCTTTGACAAAACCATCCTCGAAGACCACGTCGAACGCGTCGGTCAGCTGGGCCACGTCGCCGGGGCTGAATGCGGCCGAAGCGCCGTACAGCAACGCGGCTCGCTTGGCGTCTTCCCGTACGTCGATCGCGACAAGCTCCCCGATCGGGTTCGTCGCCAGTAGCTGGATGAGGCACAGCCCCATGAACCCAGCTCCGACCACGGCAACGCGATCGCCGGTGTCGATCCGCGCCCGGCGCAATGCCTCGACGATGCAACCAAGTGGCTCACCGATCCCGGCCGCGTCGCTGAGCCCAGGCGGTACGACGACGGCGTACTCGGCCGGTACGACCATCAGCTCGGCGAACGACGAGGTCCAGCGACCGGTGACGAGGTCGCCGATAGCTGGGGCGTCGACACCGTCTCCCACGTCGACGACGCGGCCGACGGGCTCGTGTCCGAGCGTTCTCGGGGCACCCTCGGCCGGACCGCTCGACCACGCCGGCAGCTCACTGGCGCACAGGCCGTTCGCGATCACCTGGACCAGCAGCTCGCCAGGTCCGGGCGCGCGGACCTCGATCTCCTCGAGCTTCGAGGTTGCCGGGGCGACGAGGACGCTGTGGCGAGGGTGGTTCACTTCACGGCTCCTTGCATCAGGGCTTTGACGAAGTTGCGCTGGAAGATCAGGAAGATCACCAGCGAGGGCAGGATGATCAGCAGCGATCCGGCGCACAGCAGCACGATGTCGGTGCCGTACTGGCCCTGGAAGGCGCCCAGCCCGCCGGCCACGGTGCGCTTCGTCGGGTCGTCGACGAGCACCAGCGGCAGCAGGTACTGATTCCAGCTGGCGAGGAAGAAGAGCACCGACAACGCGGACCACGCCGAGGTGGCGAGTGGAAGATGGATGCGGCGGAACGTCTGCCAGGAGGTCGCACCGTCGACCTTCGCGGCTTCGGTGAGCGCCGGCTCCGCACCGAGGAAGTGTGCGCGCATCCAGAAGACCCCGAAGGGCATCAGCAGTCCGATGAGTGGCAGGACGATCGCCAGCCGCGTCCCGAGCAGTCCCATGCTCCGGAGGTCGTAGTACAGCGGGGTGATCAGTGCCTCGAACGGCAGGGTCAGCCCGACGAGCAGCAGACCGTAGATCGCCTTGCCGAAGGGCACGTTCAGCTGGGCGAGCGCGTAGCCCGCGGCCGTGGCCATGGCGACCGTGGCCGGGACGACACCCAGCACGATGAGCGTGCTCGAGCGGAACAGGGCGAGGAAGTTCGCCGCACTCCACGCGTCCACGAAGTTGTGCCAGTGCGGATCGCTCGGCCAGCTGAGCCCCTGGGGCGTGCTGCCCGGCGCCGCGAGTGCCGTGGTGAACATGCTCAGCAACGGCACGATCGCGAACAGCATCAGTGCGAGCAGGATGCCGGTGCGGGTGACTCGCTGGGTCATCGCTCCCTCCCGAGCCGCTGGATCGGCCAGATGACCACCAGTACGAGCGCGGCGAGGAACACCGCCAGCGCCGAGGCCTGGCCGACGTGCTGCTGCAGGAACGTCAGCCGGTAGATCTGTACGCCGGGCACCATCGTCTGGTAGCCGGGGCCGCCCTGCGTCGAGATCTGGATGACGTCGAAGCTCGCCAGCGCCGCGATCATCGTGAACGTCGTACACACGACGAGCTCCCGCCGCAGCCCGGGCAGCGTCACGGCGAAGAACTCGCTGATCCACCCGGCGCCGTCCAGCTTGGCCGCCTCGTACAGCGCCGGGTCGATCTTGCCGATCCCCGCGAGCAGCAGCACCGTGCAGAAGCCGAGCATGACCCAGACCCCGATGACACCCACCGCGGGCAAGGCGGACGTGAAGTCACCGAGCCACGCCCGCGTGTGCCGATCGAGGCCGACCGCGCGCAGGACCTGGTTGACCAAGCCGTTCGAGGAGTACATCCAGGTCCAGGCGATCCCGGCCGCGACCAACGGCAGTACCTGTGGGATGAACAGCACCACCCGCGCCGTCGTACTGAACGCTCCCGGCCGGAGTTCGCGGATGAACGAGGCCGCGACGAGCCCGAGCCCGACCGGTAGGACCGTGTAGAAGATGATGAGGATGAAGGCGTGCTCCACGGAGGCCAACAGCTCCGGTCGGGTGAAGATCGCCTTCCAGTTGTCCAGCCCGGCCGGTGTCGCGCGGCCGATGCCGTCCCAGTCGTAGAACGAGTACTGAACGGACTGCAGCATCGGGAACAGCACGAACACGGCGTACATGCCGAACCCTGGCGCAACCCAGAGCAATGCACTCCAGCGCCGAGGCTGTCGGTTCGCCACCATCACCTACCGAGGTCGCGTGCGTAGTCGGACTGCACCTTCGCCGCGTACGCCTCGGGTGTCGTCTTGCTTGCCAGCAGCAACTGTGTCTGCGGGATCAGGCTGTTGACGTGGATCGAAGCCGTTGCGTCGGCCATGAAGCCAACCAACCCGTTGCTCTTCAGCAGCTGCTGGAACGCGCCGACGGTGGCAGCGACCGCCGATCCCGCGGGCGCGGTCGGCGCCGCGGCGTCCGACGGGCCTGCCGGCACCAGGCCGCCGAGGGTCACCGTGTCCTGCCGCGCTTTCTCGTTGGTCTGCACGAAGTCCAGGAACGCGGCCGCAACGTCGGCATGGGACGACTTGGCCGGGATCCCCAGGTTGGCAGCGGCGGTCATCGCGTACGACGGCCCGCCGGCTTCACCGGCCGGGAAGAGGAAGAACCCGAACTGGCCGGCCCCGGCCTTGTCCAGTCCCGGCGCCTGCCAGTTGCCGCTCGGGAAGAACACACCGTTGCCCTTGGCAAACTCGACAGGTGCCCGGGTCTGGTCGATGTCGTTCACGTCGGCGGGCAGGTATCCGGCCTTTCCCCAGCGCTGCAGCGTCGTGGCGGCCTTCACCGTCGCCGGGTTGTCGATACTTGCGCCGGGCTTGGCGAAGTTCCAGTCCTGGACACCTTGCGCGTCGGCCTCGGTCGCCATCACCAGGTTCTGCAGCGGATACACGCTGCCGCCGTCCTTGCCGTTGATCATGATCGGCTGCAGCCCGGCGGCCTTCGCCTTGGCGAGCAGTTGCTCGAACTCGGCGACGGTCGCCGGTGGCTGCGTCATGCCGATCCGTTGCGCGAGCGCCTTGTTGTAGTACACCCCGGTCAGGCCGAATCCGGCGCCGGCGGCGTACAGCGAACCCGTCCCCCGCTCTTTGCCGTCCGGCCCGACGCGGGTCGAGCTGAACTGCGACTGCGGCCACTTGTCCCAGCCGTACGCCGCGGCATACGGGTCGAGGCTGGCGAGCAGGTGATCGTCGATCAGGTTGCCGAGCTGCGAGACCCGGACGAGATCAGGCACGTTGCTCCCGGCAAGGATGTGCGCGATGTTCGTAGTCAGGGTGGCGTAGTCCTGGTTCTCCACCTTGACCGTGACGTTCGCGTACTTGGCGTGGAACAGGTCGCCGAGCGCGGTGTAGAACGGGACGTCGACGCCGCTGTTGACGAGCAGCTTCAGGGTGACCGGCTCGGTCCCGACGCCGGTGGTCGCCGGCTTGGACGGCACCGGGCCGGCTTCGGAGTTCCCGCCGGGTGCACAGGCGGTGATGAGCAGAGTGGTGGCCGCTACCACGGCGGCCAGGCGGTACGTGGTCAGCGATCGCACGAGAACTCCCTCGAAGGCTGGATGGATTGGAAGGCACGGCGTACGGCGTCGCCGGCCACGCCGATGGCGTGATGTGAGTCGGTCATGACGGTGAACATCTCGAAGAAGCCATGGATCTGGCCCGCGTACTCGTGCAGCTCGATCGGCACGCCGGCCGTCTGCAGGCGCCGGGCGTAGTCCTCGGCCTCGCCGCGGAGGAAGTCGTGTTCGGCGGTGATGATCGTTGCGGGCGCAACGCCGTACACAGATCGGGCATGGAGCGGTGACGCGTACGACGCCGTGCGCGCGGCTGGATCGGGGACATAGGTCTCCCAGATGTGCTTGAGCCGTCGATAGCTGTTCGAGCCGAAACCCGGCCGGCCGGCGAAGCGCTCGTACCGCTGCTGGAACCCGATCTTGTAATCGGTGTCCTCGGTGCTGTCGAGCACCGGGTAGACGAGCAGTTGGGCTGCCAAATCGACGCCGTCATCGCGTGCCTTGAGCGCCGCCGCGGCGGCGAGATTTCCGCCTGAGCTGTCGCCACCGACGGCCACGCTGTCGAAGGTGCGTCGAGCCCATGTGATGGCGGTCCAAGTGTCGTCGAAACCGGCCGGAAAGGGGTGCTCGGGAGCCAGCCGGTAGCCGACCGACAAGACAGCGCAGGCGGCCCGGTTCGCCAGAGCGCGGGCGACACCATCGGCGGTGTCGAGGTCGCCGTGCATCCAGCCGCCACCGTGTGCCCAGATCAGCACTTGTCGTTCGCCACCAGTGGGTCGGTAGAGCCGGCCCGGCACGCCGCCCGCGTCGATCGACTCGGCGGAAGCGACCGATGAGGGCTCGCCGGACACGGCCAGGACCTTCTCGCGCGCGTCCGCCCGCACCGTCGCGATGTCGGCGCTCCACGGGTCGGGTGATGAGCCGGAGCTGTCCAGGAAGGCCTGGACCTGCTCGTGCGGCCGGGGCGGGGATTCCCGCGGGGACGCTGCGCTCATCGGGACCGTCCTTTCGTTGCCTCAATCCAGACTGAGTACTCAGTCTGTTTTGCAAAGCTACCGAGTACTCAGTCGGTTGTCTATGCTTGGCGGCGACCGTTTCGGCCCATCGCGAGGGAGATCGACCGTGCCCGCTACCCAGAAGCCCAAGACCTCGGCCAAGGGCCTCGAGACCCGCGAGCGCATCGTCGACGTCGCCGTACGCTTCATCGCCCGCAACGGAGCGCGCGGCACGAGCCTGGCCGACATCGCGGCCGAGGCGGGTGTGTCACAGACCGGGTTGCTCTATCACTTCGGCAGCAAGGAGGCGCTGCTCAACGCCGTGCTGGACCGCCACCTGGCTTTCACCGAGGAGTGGCTGTGGGGCGACGGGCCCGACCCCGGCGTCAAGATCGTGGACATCATCGCCCGGCACATGGCGAGCTGGCCGAGCCAGCACGACGACAAGGTGTACAGCCTGCTCGGCATGAACACGGTCGTCCTCGGCGAGAACGTCTCCCCCGACACCGACCTCCACCCCCGCCTGGTGGAGGGCTACCGCACGACCATCGAACGCGTGACGGCGACCTTGCGGTCCGCCCAGCACCGCGGCGAGATGCGCGACGACATCGATCCGCAGCTCAAGGCCATGGAGATCATCGCGTTCTGCTACGGCCTCGAGGCCGCATGGCTGGTCAACCCGACGATCCCGGTCGCCGAGGCAGCCGCCCGCTGGGCCGCGCAGCAGACCACCCAGATGACGACGCCCTGACCTCAGGCTCGGTCGGCGCTGAGTTCTTCGGCTATCCGGTCGGCGATGGTCAGGCAGGCGGTGGCGGCTGGCGAGGGGGCGTTGAGGACGTGGAGGGTGCGGCCGTCGCGGAGGAAGAGGAAGTCGTCGACGAGTTTGCCGTCGCGGGTGACCGCTTGGGCGCGCACGCCGGCGCCTGAGCGTCGTACGTCGGAGACTCGTAGCTCGGGCAGCATTCGCTGGGCTTCGCGGACGAGCGCTCGGCCGGTGAGTGAGCGCATGACCTCCTTGGCGCCGGTCTTGGCGTAGCGCCGCGCGAGCTTCCACGAGCCCCGGTAGAACAAGGACTCCCGCAGATCCCGAGCCACGATCTTCCGCCAGGAGTAGCCCTCGCGCGCCAGGGCGGGTACGGCGTTCGGCCCGACGTGGACCGTGCCGTCGATGCCACGGGTGAGGTGTACGCCGAGGAACGGCAGGTCGGGATCGGGCACCGGATAGACCAGACCCTTCACCAGGAAGTCACGCTCCGGGACGATCTCGCTGAACTCGCCGCGGAACGGAAGAATGCGGACACCTGGCTCGAGTCCGGAGGCCCGCGCGAGCCGGTCGCTGTGCAAGCCGGCACAGACCGCGGCGCGATCCGCCTCGATCACGTCGTCCGTCGTACGCACGCGGACGACGGAGCCCACGTTCTCGATCGACGTCACCGTCACCCCGGTACGGATCTCGCCACCGGCCGCGCGGACGTCGTCGGCCAGGGCATCCGCCACGAGCTTGAAGTCCACCCGGCCGGTGGAATCGACCGCCAGGGCAGCTTTCACGCGCAGATGCGGTTCGCGCTCCGCGACCTCGTCGAGGGTCAGCCGCCGGACCGGGACACCGTTCGCATGGCCGTTGCCGAAGAGCCGGTCGAGCTGTGGCAACTCGGCCTCGGTGGTCGCGACGACGAGCTTCCCGCAGATGTCGACCGGGATGCCCTTCTCATCGCAGTACTCCTTCAGCGCCGCTCCCCCGGCCACGGCCAGCCGTGCTTTCAGGGAGCCAGGCTTGTAATACAGCCCGGAGTGCACAACCCCCGAGTTGTGCCCGGTCTGGTGCGCCGCGACCGACCCTTCCTTCTCGAGCACGATCACCGGCGTCCCGGGATCAAGCCGCTGCAAGGCCCTCGCCACGGCCAAGCCGACGATCCCGCCACCGACCACAACCGCAGTTCTCCCCGCAGATCCCATCGACCCCTCCTGCAACGACGACTCCCGACCTGTCCACAAGAGGCGGCACAGGTGCCGATAAATACAGTTTCGAGAAGCCTAGGAGATCACGGCGTGCTGCTTCCACCAGGCGTAGAGGTCATCGACCTCGAGAGTCTCGTCCTGGGCGATGGCGAGGAGGGCCGCGTCGTCGGTGCCCCACAGGACCGTCGCCTTCCCCGAACGGGCGGTGTAGCAGGCCAGCGATCCACGGGTGATGCTGTTGGACGTCCACGTCGTCCGGTGGTTCGAGCCGGTCTCGCACTGACCGGTTGCCATCTCGCCGACGTACCGCTCGAAGGCCGCGCGCAGTGTGGCCGCGCTCGGGTAAGCCAGGTAGCTCACCGTCTCGGGTGCCGAGGAGCCGGTCGGGGTGCAGTCGACCACCAGCACGACCTCATCGGACTCCGGTGTCCCGGTAGTGCAGGTCGCTCGCAGGTCCGCGGGCAGTCTCGCGATCAAGACGTCCGCCGGGTCCAGCGTCGGCTGGATCGGGCTCGGGGTAGTGACCGGGTCGGTAGGCAGTACAGGTTCGGGTTCGCTGCCGCCGCCCCGGTTGAAGTAGTCGTAGGCGAAGTTTGCGACGCCGGTGTCCCGCACGGTCAGTCCGGTCAAGATGCCGCCGAGGAGCAGCAGGACGGACAACGCGACACCGATCGCCGGGGCCGCTCCGTTCGCTCGCCGGCTTCCCAGCTGCGCAAGGACACCGTCGAACTCCCGGGTGGCCGGGTCCACCTCGCTGCGAAACGCCTCGAACCCCGCGGGTTCGCGCTGAGCCGCGAAGGACAACAGTTCGAGGTACCTGTTGGTCGCGTGTGGCGAGAAGTGGAGCAGTTGGGAAAGCCGCAGGAGCATCCGACGTCGCGCGTGGAGGGCCTGGGCCACGAAGCCGCCGGGCCGCACATGGGTCGAGATGTCCTTGCCGACCAGGTCCCGGTAGAACGCCTGCAGGCTCACACCGAGATCTCCGCAGCAGGCGAGCGCGATCCGGTCGCCGGTGTACACCGTCGCGCGGTACCACGGAGCGACGAACGGTCCGACCAACCGCGGGAGCGCCAAACCCCGCAGGATCGACAGGATCAGCGACCAGGCTGTGTGCCGCGCCTTGAGCGCTCCGACGTACGTCGCCAGCAGAAATACGAACTGCCCGCGCTGACTGTCGTCCGACAGATCACCGATCACGTCGCCCTCGACCAGGATGAACCGGACACCGAAGAAGCTGATCATCGCGACCGGCGCCGACGTCTCGCCGAGCGTGCGGCTGGTCTTGTTCACCACGAAGATGTCCAGCCGGCCCTCGTACGCCAACCGGGCCCGGACCTCGCGGACCACGTCGTCGACATCGGGAAGGGTCGCGGCCGATACGTGGACCGCGTTCGCGAGCAGGTGAATCCGCAGCACCATCTGCACCACGCGAATCAGCAGGATGAGCAGCACGAGGATGACGATGATCAGCGCGATCTCGAGGGCATGGCCGGTCGACAAGAAGACGAACACCGCGCCCGCGACCACCGCCGTACTGGCGATGCACGCGAGGGCGAAGCGTGAGCCCTCTGTCGGATGGCGCAAGGCACTGACATCAAGCGCGTTCGACCTCGGTGGCGCGGGTGCCGGCGCCGGTCTGTACATCGGCGGTGTGCTCATGGGATCCCCCCGAAAACGAGTCCTCTACCGACGGACCCGGCGCGGCGTCCTCCAGATACCTGGCACCGAGATGTATCTGGCGGTCCCCTGGTGCGGTCCGTACCAATAAGAGCCCTGAACAACAGGGGGAACCGGAATGATGGATGAGGTTTCACCGGTCACCGATCTGGTGACCGCCGCGGCCGGGGGCGAGCAGCAGGCGTGGCGCGAGCTCGTCGTGCGGTACGCGCCGTTGCTGGTGTCCGTCGTCCGGCGGTTCCGGCTGACGCCGAGCGAGACCGACGACGTCGCACAGACCGTGTGGCTGCGGCTGGTCGAGCACCTCGACAGCCTGCACGAACCGCAGGCGATCCCGGGGTGGATCATCACGACCGCACGTCGCGAGTCGATCCGGTACCTCTCGACCAGCCGTCGGCTGCGGCCCAGCGATCCGCTGGATGCCGAGTATCAGTCGGTGGCGGCCGACACCGGTGAGCCCGACGACGGCCTGTGCCGGGCCGAGCGGCACGAGGTGCTGCTCGCCGGGATGGCTGAACTGCCGCGCCGGCAGCGCGAGTTGCTGTTGTTACTGCTGGAAGACCCACCACCGTCGTACGTCGAGATCAGCGAGCGCACCGGGATTCCGGTCGGCAGCATCGGGCCGACCCGCTCACGCGCGCTGGAGCGGCTCCGCGGCTCGCCGCCGGTCAGAGCGTACGTCGAAGCTTCGGAATCGTCGGGAGGTGATCCGCATGACGCGGCGACGCTGGGATGACGACGACCGCCTCCTGGAGGATCTCGCGGAGGCTCTCCGGGAGACCGCACCGCTGGCACGGACGGTCGCCGAGCATGCCGAGGGAGCGCTCTCGTGGCGCACGATCGACGAGGAACTCCTGCGGGCCTTCCTGACCTTCGACTCCTCGCTGGAGCCGGTTGCGGAGACCCGGGCTGAACCCGGGGAGAACCGGCTGCTGGTGTTCACCTCCGCTCCCCTGTCGATGGAACTCGAGGTGACGTTGGTCGAAGTGGTCGGCCAGATCCTCCCGCCCAGCGCGGGCGAGATCCTCATCGAGACCTCGGACGGCGCGGAGTACCGCGTCACAGCCGACGAAACCGGCTTCTTCGTCCTGCCGACCCTGCCTGCTGGTTCGGTCCGGCTGCGCTGCGACACGGCCACCGGCCGAGTGGTCACCGACTGGGTGCGACTATGACCGGCGCTCACGCTCCAAGGGCAATGAAGGACTGCGCAGCCGTGCGCGCCAACTGGCCGTCGCCGACCGACTCCCGGGCCTGGGCGAGTGCTTCGGCGAGATCGTCTCCGAGTCGCAGCCTGCCATGCAGACCCAGCATCAGCGGCACCGTCGCCGGGTCGCTCACTGGTACGACGCTCGCCACCAACCCTGACGACCCGAGCGCGACCAATGCGCTCACCAGACCGAGCAACTCGTCCGCACCGCTGGGTCCACCAAGGGCCGAGCTGCAACTCGACAGCACCACTCGGTGTGGCGCCCGTTCCAGCCGTTCGAGGTCGTACACCGTGAGCGGTCCGTCATCCAGTTCGAGCGCCGAGAACAGCGGGCTGTCCGCCCGGAACGTGCCATGGGCCGCGACATGCACCAACGCCGCCCCGTCCATCGCTTCCAGCACCGCTTCGGCCGTCGCATCGCCACCGGTGAGCACCACCGCGTCCGGATACAGCTCCGCGAGACGCCGTACCTCCTCTCGTCCTGTCGACAGCTGTGGACCACCGATCAGCACCACCCGCTGTGACGACGGCGCAGCGTTCCGGGCACGCAACCAGGCTGCCGCCGACGGGGCCACCGACGTAGGCCGGTGCCGTAGCGAGGGCAGGAGGCTCCAGGGAACTGCGTGCAGCCGGCCTGTCGGTACGACGACCACCGGGCCGTCCTCCAGATGCTTGACCACGTCACCCAGCAGGGCCGTCTCGAGTCGGGCTCCGATGTCGTCAAGATCGAGCTGGTGCGCGCCGCGTCCGGTCGCCTCGCGTCGCAGTGCGAACAACGCGTGGGAGAGCCGATGAGTCGCCAGTGCGGTAGGACCGACCGGCTTGAGGCGGATCCGCCCACGCGCCGCGACCATGGCGTACAACTGATCGTCAACGTCGGTGAGCTCGACCAGGCTGCGATCTCCGAGGTGATCGAGCAGATCGGTACTGCGGAACTGGTCGGGCCGGTCGCCCGTAGCGCCGGGTGTCACCAGGACCCGGCGGCGTACGACGGCCTCGAGGCGCCGGCGCTCGCGATGCAGCGGACCGGATCCGGCGCGGTAGTCGCGGCTGGCCTCCAGACGGTGAGTCAGGTCCCGCAGCGCGGTCAGATCGGCGACCAGGCCGTCATCGCGCTGCGGCCGGACCGGCGGGATCGCGAGCACGGTGGCCCGCCAGCGTTCACTCCAGTCGAGGACTTGGCGGGCATTGCCGCGCTGGACGGCGTACCGGAGCGCCATCGAGGCGAGCTCCGCGCCCTGGGCGGTGGCCAGGACGCGGAGTTCGGTGGCACCGAGAGTGCGCACGTAGATCTCGATCAGGCTCAGGCCCTGCCGGCAGGCGGCGAGCATCGCGCGCGGACGGCCGTCGCCTTGGTGGAGCGTGGCTTGAGCGAGCCAGCCGGCGCCGCGTGCGCGCAGGCCACGGTGCCGCGCTGCGGCCGCGATCTTCAGGTGGCGTGTGGCCTCGGCCGAGTCGGTCCGCGCGAGAGCGAGCCGACCGGTCAGCAGATGCGCCTCCGCGGCCAGGTCCAGGTCGAGCCTGTCGAGCTCCGCACAGACCCGTTGGCCGGTGTGCAGCAGACGCGCCGTACGGTCGCCGCCCGCGTAGCGGGACTGGAGCAGTGCAAGCTCCGCACGCGCCGCCCACCACGGACGCTGCTGGCGGCGGAGCAGCTTCAGCGCGTCGCGGCTGCGGCTCTCGGCCAGATCCAGAGCGCCGACCGCGTGCGCTGCCAGTCCGGCGCAGTACAACAACTCTGCGCGGCGCGCCGTCGAGCCATGCTGCTGTTCGATCCGGTCGAGCGCGCTGTTGATCTCGGTGAGTGCGTCGCGCGTCAGACCGGCCGCCAACAGAACCAAACACTTGTTGGCGAAGAAGTCCGGATCGAGGACGCCGAGCTCGTCGACCACCCGTTGTGCGTCGTCGAGGTACAGCAGCGCCGTCGGCAGATCACCGCGGGCGAACGCCGCTGCACCACGCGCCTGCCGGGTGTCGGCGTACTCGGCCTGCTGACCGCACTTCGCGAACAACTCCTCGCTGCGGGCGTAGTCCTCGTCGGCGCGATCGATCGCGCCCATGGCCAGCAACACCATTGCCCGGTGGGTCAGCGCCCGCGCCTCCCAGACCAGGTCGCCCGTGTCACTCAGCAGCGCCACTGCCTGTTCAGCGTCGGCCAGCGCCTCGTCGTACTTGCCGAGCACCGCGCCCCACACCCAGACGCGGCGGATCAGGATCCGACCGGCGGGCACGCCGGTCCGGCCGGGCGCGATCGAGTTGAGCGCGGCCACCCCGCGGTCGGTGTGACCCTCCATCACCAGGGCCACGCCGAGGCTGGCCAGAATGTCGGCCTCGTGATCCCGATCGGCCGCCTGACGAGCATGCCGGTGCGCCGCCTTGAGCTCGACCACCGCCTGATGGATGTCGCCGAAGTCGCGGTGGACGACCCCCGCCGCCTGATGAGCTGCCGCGGCCTCGGAGTGCGACGGGGAGTTCGCCAGTACCTCTTCGGCCATCCTCAGAGCCTCAGCCGGCCGCGAGAGTGCAAGCGCATGCAACTCGAACGCGTCCACGCCAAAACCCGCCCTCCCGTTACCCGAACATCTTCCGATCGTAATACCCCCGCCTCGCGCATTCTCCGAATTTCTTGACCACAAAGGAGGGGACCAAAATGCCAGCAGACCAACGCCTCAAAGAAGCACTGCACCTCATCCTGAAAGACCCGAACGAGGACGGCGGGCCCGAACGGTGGCGTGGCACTACGGCCGCGTACCCAGACGATTGGGAAAACCTCGGATACGTCGAGTACTTCTATCGGCGGGACACTCTTCTCGTCCGCACGGAGGACGTTGACCTGGTGCTCGACGCCCTGACTCGAACGCCCGAGCCTGATGACCAGGAAGCGCAGCCTGCTGACGAGCAGAAGCCGAGTCGTGAAGACGTCGGACCGATCATTCCCGAAGACGTCGCGATCGGCCTGTTGCCCGTGATCGACGGGGTCACCAGCCTGGTCTGGCGAAATGGCATGCCCCATGACGCGGCCGGCAGAGCGAGCCTCCGGAGGGTCCGTGGCGACCAGGCCGGCGCTGGGTACGGCGAGCGGCCCAACGATCACGATTCACTGTCGACGCCGAACGTTCTCCGCCGGCTGGATCAAGTACTCGGTGTGGGAAAGGCGACCCCCAACCACGCTCTCTCGTTGTGTGGCAACGGGCATCCGTGCCCGGCGACGGAGCCGGCCGTGGTGCCGAGCGGGTCGGCGGGCCCAGTACCGCCGATGACCAGCGGAATCTGTTGCGGGACGCACGGATGGGACGGCCATGGCGTGGTGGTCGGGGTCGTCGACGAAGGTCTGATCGACGGCGCGTCGCGGATGTGGCCGTGGATGGCCGGCGTGGACGGCGACACCGAGGACCCCTACGTGACTGGCAAGAAACTCATCAAGGCCTACGCCTGCCACGGGACCTTCGTGGCCGGCTGTGTGCGCTGTATGGCACCGAAGGCCACGGTGTGCGTCAAGCGGGCGGAGCCCATCGACTACCACGAGGACGCAGGCATGGCGTACGAGGACGAGATCATCCGGCGGATGGACGCCGTGCTCGACCTGGGTGCGGACATCATCGTCTGTGAGTTCGACGGCATCACCCGGTTCCATCGCCCGATGCTGACCTTCAACGCCTTCTACGACAAGCGTTTGCGCCACTTGAATGCCGTCGTAGTTGCACCGGCCGGAAACGACACGACCAACCTGCCGACGTTCCCGGCGGCGTATTCCTGGGTGATCGGGGTCGGAGCACTGTCTGCGGACGGTAACAGCCGTGCGGATTTCTCCAACTACGGCGGTTGGGTGGACGTCTACGCCCTCGGCGAGGATCTGGTCAACGCGTTCGGGGTCGGTGACTACGTTTGCTTCGAAGACGAAAAGCCACATGAGGTACGACGCTTCGCGGGGATCGCGAGCTGGAGTGGGACGTCGTTCTCGGCGCCGCTGATGGCCGGGATGATCGCGGCGCGGATGTCCGCGACGGGAGAGAACGCTCCCATCGCCGCGGAAGCGCTGTTGCGCTTGGCCCGTAGCCAGGCTCTGCCGGGTGTCGGCCCAGTGCTGCTGCCACACCAGGTTTGCGGCACTCCGCGCGAGCCCTGCCATTCCAGATGCGACTGCGAGTGCGGGCCTAAGCACTGCTGACCGAATGTGACCGGCGTCACATTGGGCTTGGTGTGGGGGGTGTCGAGTTCGGGTGGTGTTGTTCGATGCACTGACGACAGCACTTCGAGCACAGCAGCCAAGGAGCATCCGATGCGTACTCTGATCGCCACCGCGTTCGTCTCACTCGACGGCGTCGTCGACTCCCCCGGCGGCGAGCCGGGCTACCGCAACTCGGGCTGGACGTTCAAGGACATCCCGTTCGACGAGGCCGCCTACGAACTGAAGGGCCGTGAGCAGACCGAGGCGGCGGCCATGATGATGGGCCGGGTCAGCTACGAGGCCTTCTCGCCGGTCTGGCCGACGATGACCGAGGACTTCCCGCTGTACCGCACAATGCCGAAGTACGTCGTCTCGACCACCTTGAAGGACGAGGACCTGGTGACCAACTGGGGCGACATCACCATCCTGCGGTCCCTCGACGACGTCGCCGCGCTCAAGGAGACCGAGGGTGGCCCGATCATCCTGCACGGCAGCGCCACCCTTGACCGCAACCTGTCCGACGCCGGCCTGATCGACCGCTACCACCTGCTGGTCTTCCCGGTCCTGCTCGGCGCCGGCAAGCGACTGTTCAGCGAAACCGACAAGGACAAGCAGAGCCTCACGCTCATCGAGAGCGAGTCCTTCTCCAACGGAATCCAGAAGCTGGTCTACGACGTCACCCGCTGACCCCGAACGACAGCAGGGCTACCGCGAGCCGGCCCGAGCCACCGTCCTCGGTCCGACTCGCGGAGAACGTCCTCACGGGCCGGTATCAAACGCGTCTGCCGGAGGGTCAGACAAGTGTGATACCTCGGGGGGAGGTTTGCGTGACTCATCGCGTACTGCGGCTGATCGTCGGTGCTGGAGTCTTCGTCGCTCTGTTCTTCACGGTGCTGCCGACGCTCCCGGCCGACGCCGGGAACGGGCGCCCGGACTGTCTGTCACGCGCTGACACGAACGAGTGGACAGGCTCTCCCCTCAACCCTCCCGACGTGCTCGGGTTGTCGGTAGAGGCAGCTGTCACACGCATCCGGTCCGACGAATTCATCTGCATGCTCCTGAACGACAAGCCGTCGACGGTCGACGAGAACAAGGTCGTGATCGCCCAGCAGGAAGTGCGCAGCATGCCAGACCCCGACGGCGCCTTTCCGGTAGTGGCTCTCTGGCTTGGCGTCGTGCTGCCTGACCTGGTCGGGCAGAAACTCGACGCCGCACGCGAGGTGGCGGACGGGCTCGGCTTCGTCGTACGGCCGTCCCCCAGAACGGCGAAAGCGGACTGGATCGTCGGCCGGCAGAATCCTGCCGCCGGCGCGTACGGGGTGTTCGGCCAGATTGTCGAGCTCGTCCTCAAGGAGCCCGTCCAGCCGAAGACGGCCCCGGATCTCGTTGGCCATACCGAAGACGAGGCGGAGGCGCTCTGCAAGCTCGCCGAGCTCGTCTACGTCCCACGGATCGTCCAGGATGGCAAGCGTCCTGGCCGGGTGGTGAGCCAGGAGCCGCAGGCAGGCGAGCCGGTGGAGGTCGGCACCAAGGTGACCGCCGACATCCGCCGAGAGCCGGCAGTCAAGTTGGTCGACGTGCCCGACGTGGTCGGCCAGCTCGAAACGACGGCGCGCAAGACGATCGAGACCGCCAAGTTGGGGTTCGATCCGAGGATCGTCAAGGACGGTCCTGGAACTGGACGGGTCGTCCGGCAGTCGCCGCGCGATGGTCAGGTTCCGGTGGGCACCGTGATTACCGTCGAGATCGAGCGCGCCCCCGCGCCGCCGGTGCCAGTACCGCCGGTGCCAGTACCGCCGGTGCCAGTACGGACAGTCGTGCCAGACGTCGTGGGCAATCTCGAAGCCGCGGCACAGAAAGCGATCGGGGCGGCTCGCCTGAAGTTCCAGCCCCGCATCGTCAAGCCAGGGACGGCAGTTGGGATCGTCGTGAACCAGCGTCCGGCGGCCGGCACCGAAGTCGACGTCGGAACTGTCGTCACTGTCGATCTCAACCGTGAGCCGACACGGGAGCTCGTACCGGTTCCCGACCTGCTCGATCGCAGTGAGGACGAAGCGCGCGGCGCGGTCGCAGGCGGCCGGCTGCTGTTCGAGCTGATCAGCGGGAGTGATTCGTCGGGTGGATCGCGGCATGTGACTCGCCAAACACCAAGCGCCGGCGAGCTGGTCCCTGAGGGAACGACCGTCACCGTGGAACTGGCAGCCGACGAGTCGAATTGGCCGTCGTGGTTGCTGCCGCTGCTCATCGGAGCCGGCGTCCTCGCAGCCGGAAAGGCCATGCGCGTACACAAGGGGCGTCAACCCGATGGCCGTCTGCTACCTCAGATCACAGCGGTCGGACGGCCTCTCACCCCGACGAGCCCGAGCATGCAGGAGTCCGGTCCGGCACATCACATCAGCGTGAAGGCTCGCCTTGACCGCGGGCAGCAGTACCTGCAGGAGGACAAGCGATGAACACCAGTAACCACCGCGTCACGATCGTCTCTCTCTTCACCGAGGCCAGTCACGACGCATCCACTGAACTCAACGACTTCGTCACGCGCAGCGGAGTCCTCAAGGCTGTGCCCCGAGTCGGTCCGCTGGTCTCGGGTCCCGTGGCCGGCGCGCTCGCCAAGGTGCTCGATGAGGACCTCGGCGCGCCCATCCTGTGGGCCTGGCGGACGCACCGCGACCTCAAGGAAGCGGCGAGAGCCACACTGGCAGGTGCCGGGACTCCCGAGCATGTCAGCTTGGCCAGCCACAAGATCAAGTCGGACCATCACCCCGAGGTGGAGGTGACCGTCGACGCACAGTCTCCCATGACCATCAGGTTCGATCTCACCTTGCTCTACACGCTGGATGCCCTGCTGCTGACTGTCCAGAGGGGTCGCCTCGTGGGCCTGAGCCCAGCCGAATGCTCGGTCACCATGACCTTCGGCACCCACGGCATCAACACCACCCGCTCCAGCAAGTACGCACTCCCCGAGCTGCTGACTGTGCACTCCGGCCTGCGCCTCCTACCGAAGTCGGCCTACGCACCCGTCGAGGCCGAGTCAGCGAGCCGCGCCTAGCTGGTGGAGGAGGGATTGTTGGTCTACCAGGGCCCAGTGTCCGCGACGGCCGGCACCGCTCCGGCGGCGTCGGGATCGAGCAGGCCCACACGCGCCCGCGTGCGAGTACGCCGTACAGCCCATGTGCTGCAGGAGCGCCGCGTAGAACACATCGCACATCACCATCGCGGACCGTCACCACCGACCTACTGGCCAGTGCTCTCCCGCACGACGAGGCGGAACGAGGCCTGCTGGTCGGAGACTTCGTACGGCGTACCCGCGGCCAAAGCCCCCATCTGGTCCTCCAGGGAGGAAACGGCCAGCTGGGCGATCGCCGTACGGTCCGGAGAGATCGTGGTGAGCGTCGGAGTAGCGGCGCGCCCGTACGGAATGTCGTCGAAGCCGATCACCGCGACGTCGTCGGGCACCCGCAACCCGCGCGTCTGCAACGCCCGGATCACACCAAGCGCGACCCAGTCGGTCACACAGAACACCGCATCCGGTGGATCGCCGGGATTCTCGGCGAGGAGCTCCGCCATCTGCCGCTCCCCCTCCTCACCGAGGTTGCTCCGGATCGGCTTGATCCACTCCGTCCGCTCGGGCAGTCCGGCCGCGCGCAACGCCTGGCGGTAGCCGCGGAGCCTCGGGTGCCGCCGGTCGGTGGGGCTCGAGCCGATCAGCGCGATCCGCCGCCGCCCGATGTCGATCAGATGCTGTACGGCGGTCTCGGCAGCCGCGACGTTGTCGATCGCAACATGCTGGACCATGCCCTGGTAGTTCCGCTCCCCGAGCATCACGAGCGGAGTCCCGTCCGTGCGGTCGCGCAGGTCGGCCGGACCGATCCGCTGCGGGCTCAGGATCAGTCCGTCCATCCGCTGTGGGAAGTGACCGGCCAGCGCGTCCCGCTCGACCTTGGGATCACCGCCGCTCTGCTGGATCAGCACGACCCAGTTGCTCCGCGCCGCCGCCTCCAGGACCTGACCGGCGAGCGCGGCGAAGTACGGCATGTCCAGCTGTGGAACGACGAGCGCGATCATGCCGGCCCGGCCGAGCGCGAGGTTGCGCGCCGACAGGTTCGGCCGGTAGCCGATCTCCTCGATCGCGGCCTGGACGCGGGCCCGCATCTGCGGCGACACGTGCTGGAAGTCGTTGATCACGTTCGAGACGGTCTTCATCGAGACGCCGGCCCGAGCGGCCACGTCAGCCAGCCGCGGTCTGGTGGTCACGGTCGCCAGACTACTTCAGGCCGGAGGTGGCGAACCCTTCGACGATCCGGCGCTGGAAGAACACGAACGCCGCCAGCACCGGCACCATCGTGACGATGCTCATCGCGAACATCTGTCCCCACTCGGACTGACCGGATGCGTCGAGGAAGGTCCGCAGTGCCAGCGGCACGGTCAGCTTGCTCGGATCGGAGATGTAGATGAGCGCGGTGAAGAAGTCGTTGTAGCTCCAGATG
Source organism: Kribbella sp. NPDC020701 (assembly GCF_055562215.1). NCBI lineage: Bacteria > Bacillati > Actinomycetota > Actinomycetes > Propionibacteriales > Kribbellaceae > Kribbella > Kribbella sp. NPDC020701. The sequence goes on from NZ_JBVHFT010000023.1 coordinate 48,507, forward strand.
AACGAGAAGATCGCCGTCGTCACCAGCGCCGGCCGCAGCAGTGGCAGCACGATCCGCAGATAGATCTGGAACACCCCGCACCCGTCGATCCGGGCCGCCTCGTCCAGCTCCCGCGGCAGCCCACGGATGAACTGCACCATCAAGAAGATGAAGAACGCCTCCGTGCCGAGGAACTTCGGCACCACCAGCGGCAGGTAGGTGTCCACCCAGCCGAGGTCACGGAAGATCGAGTACTGCGCGATCAGCGTCACGTGCTGCGGCAGCATGATCGTGCCCAGCATCAACCCGAACAGCACCCGCCGTCCCACGAACGACATCCGTGCGAACGCGTACGCCGCCAACGAGCACGACAGCAGGTTGCCGGCAATCGTGAGTCCGCAGATCAGCAATGAGTTCAGCAGGTAGACGCTGAACGGCGACCCCGGACCGGTCCAGCCGTCACGGTAGTTGGCAAGACTCGGCGAATGCGGCAGCAACGACCCCGAGCCGAAGATCTGGTCGTTCGGCTCCAGCGAACTGCTCACCATCCACAGCAACGGGTAGAGCATGACCAGCCCGATCAGGATCACCGCCGCGTGCGCGATCGTCCGGCGGGACAGCAATCCGGTCGCTCCCGCCCGGTCCGTCGTACTCATCGTGCCTCCCGCTCGTCGGCGTAGAAGACCCAGCGCCGGCTCATCACGAAGTTGGCCGCGGTGAAGCCGGCGATGATCAGCAACAGCACCCACGCCATCGCCGCGGCATAGCCCATCTCGAAACTGCCGAACGCCTTCTGGTACAGGTACAGCGTGTAGAACAGCGTCGAGTCCGACGGCCCGCCGCTGCCGCCGGAGACGATGAACGCCGGGGTGAACGCCTGGAACGCGCCGATGATCTGCAGCACCAGGTTGAAGAACACGATCGGCGACAGCAGCGGCAACGTGATGTGCAGGAACCGCCGTACCCGCCCGGCCCCGTCCACCTCGGCGGCCTCGAGTACGTCGCCCGGGATCTGCCGCAATCCGGCCAGGAAGATCACCATCGGCGCACCGAACTGCCAGACCCGAAGCAGCACGAGCGTGAGCAGCGACGTGTCAGGCGACGCGATCCAGCTAGGCCCGTCGACCCCGACCGAACTGAGCAGGTGGTTCACCAGTCCGTCCGCGCCGAAGATCTGCCGCCACAGGATCGCGATCGCGACACTGCCCCCGAGCAGGCTCGGCACGTAGTACACGGCCCGATAGAACGCGACCGCCTTCAGCCCTTGGTTGAGTACGACGGCAACCGCGAGCGCGAACACCATCTCCAGCGGCACCGACAGCAGCACGTAGGTGAAGGTGACGACCAGCGAGTGCTGGTACCGGTCGTCGGACAGCATCCGTTGGTAGTTCGCCAGACCCTCCCAGACCGGCGGGGCGAGCAGGCTGTAGTCGGTGAACGAGTAGTACAGCGACAGCACCATCGGCACCAGCGTCAGCCCGACCAGACCTACCAGCCAGGGCGCCAGGAAGCCGTAAGCCGGCAGGCTCTCCCGCAGTTTGCCCGGCAGGGTCCGGCTGATCATGCGCTCAAGACCCGGGTCGCCTCGGACCCGAACTTGTCCGCCGCCGCGGCCGGGTTGGTGCGGCCGAAGCCGATGTCCTGGTTGAGCCGGGTGAAGACGCTCAGCAGTTCGCCGTACCCCTTCGGCCAGGGCTGCGGGGACGGCCCGACCTGCTGCTCGATCTTCTCGACGTACGCGATCGCGCGGCCCGCCGCCGTGTTCGGCTGCGCGGCGATCAGATCGCGGGACTTCTTCGACGGCGGTACGCCGAGCGTCAGCCCGATCGCCGTGACCGCACGGTCGTCGTTGATCAGGAAATCGATCAGCTGGGCGGCCGCGTCGACGTTCTTCGTACTCGCGGAGACCGACCAGAAATCGAGCGCCTTGAGGAACTGACCGCGTAGCGACCCCGGCTCCCGGCCCGGTACGGCGCCGACCACCAGCTCGGCGTTCTTGACCAGGGGCTGGTAGAACGTGACCTGCTGGACCCAGCCGAACTCGACCGGCGACTTGCCCTTGGACAGCTGGGACGTCTCGAACGAGCCGCCCTCCGCGGACGCGTCGGCCGGCGGTGCCGCCTTGGCCTTCCGCAGGTCCTGCCAGTATTCGAACCAGCCCTCGAGCACCTCCTTGCCGACGGCAAGCTTGCCATCGGCAAACACTTCGGATCCGTACGCACGCGCCCAGACCTCGAAGATCTGGAAGTTGCCGCCGGCATCACTGGTGCCGTACGACCCCGGCCCGGCCTCGGCGGCGAAGTCCTTGGCGAAGGTGGCGAAGGTCTGCCAGCTCCACCGCTCCGGCAGCTTCCCGCCGACCTTCTCCACCAGCTGCGGGTTGCGGAACGTCGCGTGCGTGATCGACGACTGCCCGATCCCCATCAGCTTGCCGTCGATCTTCCCGCTCTCCGCGACATCTTTGTCCAGCGCGTCGAGCTTGATCGGCTTGCCGGCGAGATCCAGCAGTGCCTTGCGCTTCGCGTAGTCGGAGAAGTAGCTCATCGACATCCGGAACACGTCCGGACTCTTCCGGCCGGCGGTCTGTGTCGCGAGCTTGTCCCAGTAGTCGGCGAACGCGGCCCGTTCGGTGGTGAGCTTCGTACCGTTGTGGTCGGTGCCGAACGCGGCCAGTGCGGCATCCATTGCCTTGTGCACCGGATCGCCGCCGTACCAGGCGACCCGGAGGCCGTCGGACGATCCTTCGCCACCTCCGCCACAGCCGGGCACGGTGACGGCCGTCGCGGCCGCCGCTCCGAACCCGAGCAAGGTCCGTCGAGTGATTCCTGCCATGGTGCGCCTCCAGGGGTCGGCAGCGCCGCGCGGGTCAGGCCCAGCGCCAGTTGTGCTTGGTGGTCTTCGGTACATAGGCCCCGGCCGGCAGGTCGTCGGCGACGCGGATCATCCACCGCACCAACGTGGCCTGCAACGCGTCCAGCACGTCATGGTGGGCGGGGTCGTCGGACAGGTCGACCAGCTCGGCCGGATCGGCACGGAGGTCGAACAGCCTTCGCCGGCCACGGTCGTCCACGATCAACTTGTGGTGACCGCTGACCAGCATGCGTTCGCCACCGCTCTGGGTGACGCTGTTCAGTTCGTCGTACGTCGAGCCGTCGTAGGGGAAATGCAGTTCCGGGCGGTCCTGCTCGTCGTACGACACACCGCCGTACCCGAGCTCGGCGTACATGCTGCCGAACTCGGCCTCGGGTCCTTCTTCGCCGGCGAGCAGTGGCGCGAGGCTTCGGCCCTGCACCCCGTCCGGCAGGTCCGCGCCGACCACCTCACACACGGTCGGGAGCAGGTCGACCATGGACACCAACTCGTCGCGATGCCCCGGCTCCACCCCCGGTCCGCTGATGACAAAGGGGATTCGCATCAGCGCATCCGACATGCCTGCACCCTTGCGCTGCAGCCCGTACTCCCCCACGTAGTCGCCGTGATCGCTGACGAACACGACCAGCGTGTCGTCGAGCCGATCACCGAGACCGTCCAGCAGGCGGGCGATCTGGTCGTCGATCAGGCGCAGCATGCCGAGGTAGTTGGCCCGGTACCTTCGCCAGGCATCGTCGTACCCAGGTCGCTTGTCGGCGACCAGTTCGTGCAGCCAGCGATAGCGCCAGCCGAGCTCCGGGATCGCCTCCGGACCGGCCAGCCGATCCGGTACGTCGTCCTCGGGGAAGAGACTGAAATACGGCTCCGGCACCTGGTACGGGTTGTGCGGCTCTGGAAACGAGACCCACAGGAAGAACGGATCCTCCGCGGACGTCGTACCCACCGCGTCGAGCGCGCCGGACACGATCCGGTACGGCAGTTGCGCCTCGAGCGGGTACGGCGTCGGCTCCGAAGCCACCCCGTGGTCGAGTCCGTGCAGCCACTGGTCGAACGCTGCCTCGGTGCCAGACGCCGCCGGACCACGATCATGCATGAACGGACCGTGGAACGTATCGAAGTCTTCAGCCGAGCGATGCATGTGCGGTTTCCCCGCGAAGTGCAGCGAGTAGCCGCTGCCGCGAAGTACGTCGAGCAGATCATCCGAGTAGTACGCATGCTGCGCGTTGCTGTTCTGCCGAACCCGGTGCGCGGTCGGGAAGCGACCGGTGAGCAAGCTCGTCCGCGCCGGCACACACGCCGGGTAACTCGTGTAAGCCCGCTCGAACGACGCCCCCGCCGCCGCAATCCCATCCAGACACGGCATCGTGTCCAGCCCGAACCCCGACCCGGCAGTGAAACCAGCCCGATGCTGATCGGTCATCAACAACAGGATGTTCGGACGGCTCGTCGACATGCCGCGACTTTACAGCGCTGTAAATCTTTCTGTCTACAGCGCTGTAAATTTCGCGCACAAGAAGATGCTTGGCCCGCTCCGGACTGACTACATGGGGCTTGGGGGTTCTACGTCGTCGTAGATGCGGACTGCTGTGAGGAGGCCGTCCGGGCTGCGTTCGTAGACGGCGATGCCGGCTTGGGGTGGTACGGCGTGGGTTCCCCAGGAGATGAGGTTGTACTCCAGGGCGCAGCGGATGCCGTCGTCGATCATCGTGCAGCTTTGGAGGCCGATGCCGCCGGCGCTGAAGGTACCGGTGTAGAAGGATCGGAGTTCGTGGGCGCCGCGATGGATGTAGTGCGGTCCGATCGGCTCGGCGACGTACCCGTCCGGCACGAAGGTCTTCAGGATCGATTCGGTGTCACCGGTGGCGAGCGCACCGAGATGGCGGCCGACGACGTCGCCGGGCTCGGCGTGCCCGGGCTCGAAGACCGGAGGTCTGACGTGGCGTCGTCCGTCGACCGGCCACTGGCTGCAGTACGTGCGGAACACGACCGATCGATCGTCCGGTGATTCGGCGACGACCGCCATCGGCCAGGGCACCTCGCGGCCGTCGTACCGCACGTGGGCCAGGAGCTCGACGACGGCGCGCGTACCGACGACGGTCGACGCCATCGTCTCGATCCGCGCCTCGTGCTCAGCCAGCCACGAGCGGTTGTCCTGGACGAAGGTCCGCAACTCTCGGTGACCGCGGACAACTCCGGCCCGTGGATCGTGGATCACCACCTCGCCGGGCCACACGACCTCGAGAGCGTCGGTCCTGCCTTCGTTCAACGCGGTGAAGTACTGCGCGACCGGATCAGCCTGCCCGGCGATCCGAATCTCGCGCCGCGCCAACTCTGCCGCACTGCTGAACTCCGGAAACCACGGCATCTCCGCCCCACCTCCTGAGCCACGCACCACGCAGCACGCTACCGCCAAGGATGTCGCACACACCACCGACGCCCGCCAGGAAACAGCCGCCACACCGGCTGATGGATTAGGCAATCCGGCGACGAATCACGCAAACTTGGCCTCTGCACTCCGGAGATGTGGGTGGTTCTTCACCCATGCCCCCGGGGGACTTCTCAGTGCCGAACCAGCCGGAGCTTTCGGTCGCGGCAGCGCTCTCCCAACTCACCGTGGACTCCACGACGCCGGCGTCGATCAGGTCGCGGCCGCGGTCGTCGAGTTCGCTGCCCAGACGCTTGCCTGGCCGTTCGCCAGCCTTGTACTGACCCGACGCGCCGGCCGGGTCGAGCTTGCGGCGCTCTCCGACCCGGCCATCGGACCGCTCTGCCGGGACCTGCTCACCGAGGGCAGTCCGCTGCTGGTCGTGGCGCGCGGCAACGACCCGGTCGTCGTCGACCATTCCAACGATCAGGTGCAGCCGCCGGCCGGCGTTGCCGCCGTCGCCCATCTGCCGTTGAGGGTCGAGTCCGGCCCGGTGGGAGCTCTCAGCCTGTACGAGAGCGACCCCGATCGAGTGGGGAACGAACGCCTCACGATCGCCGCTCTCCTCGCGCAACATGCGTCGGCAGCGATCACCCAAGCACGTCATCGCGAATCGATGCTGAACGCCGTCGAGGCACGCAAGCTGGTCGGCCAGGCCGTAGGCATCCTCATGCAACGGTTCGACATCGGCGCCGACCTGGCGTTCCACGTCCTCAGCCGCCACTCACAGCACAGCAACATCAAACTCCGTGAAATCGCCGAGTACGTCCTCCGCCACCGCCGCCTACCGACTCCACCTGGCTCCGAATAGCTACCGGCCGACGGCCTTCGCCAACTGGGCCTTGTTCATCGACGAACGGCCCTTGATGTTCTTCTGTTTGGCCTCGTTGTAGAGCTGTTCCTTGGTGCGGCCCTTCGAGCCGCTGTGTGACCGCAGGCCGCCGCGCCGGCTGGACGACATGTCGTGCGTGGAGGAACGGCTCTTCTGCTTCGCCTCCCCCGCACGCGCCCGCTCCTTGTTCACCGTCCGTGCCGCGATCTCCTCGGCGGTGTCCTCGCTCCGGCCACTCTTCTTCAGCCCGGCCTTGATGTGCTCGTACTGCCGTTCCCGCTTCGGACTCGAACCTGCAGGCATGACGCGCTCTCCCTTCGCTCAGCCGCCCGGTACCCGCATCCCGGTCGACTACGCGTGTTCCGGGGTACTGGGTGCTTACCCGCCTACCCAGACGTGAGGAAAGCGATGACCGTCCGACCGTACGAACGCGACGAAGAGAACGCCGGTGCCCGGCTGGACCGGCATTGGAGCGAACTCCTGCAGGAGCTGCGCCTCGCCCAGACCGGCACGCAGATCCTGTTCGCCTTCCTGCTGACCATCGCCTTCCAGAACCAGTTCCAGGCCGCCGACCAGTTCACGCACTACGTGTACGCCGTCACCCTGACCACGTCGGCCCTCGCGGTCGCGCTGTTCCTGGCCCCGGTGTCCTTCCACCGCATCCTCTACCAGCAGAAACTCCGCGACCGGCTGGTCCCGATCACCCATCGCCTGATCAGCGTCGGACTCGTCTTCCTGCTCGCAGCGATCGCCGGCGGGGTCCTGATCGCCCTGGACGCGATCCTCTCCCGTCCCGTCGCGCTGGTCATCCTCGGCGCGGTCGTGATCTGGTTCGTCGTCTTCTGGTACGCGCTTCCCGCCTACGTACGCCGTACCGCCCGATCGTGACCGAGCTCCGCCTGTAGCCAGGCGATTCCCCTCCGACCACCGCCCCGTCATCACCGACCTCCGCTGGCACGACCGCTAGCCCTACTCAACAGGCGGCCGGAACGCGGGGGCTGGGACACCTTCTGGGGCCCTCAGACAAGCAATAACCTGTTCACCCCCACCAATACCTATCCCCACCTCCTCTCTCGGAGGTAGTAGATGAGCCAGTAGACGAGGGCCGCGGGTGGCGAGGTGCACAGGAGGATGATCAGCAGGCGGGTGTCGATCTCAGCTGTGGGTGACGCGGCTGCTTCCACCTCGACCGGTAGATCCGTCACGAGCGCGTCGAGTTGGTCGCGGGTTCGTGCTGCGTACGCCTCGGCCAAGCGTTCTTCGAGCTCGGGCAATGTCAGCCGGCCAACCGCGAAGTGGTGTTGCAGCTGCGCCCCGACCTGATCGCGCTCGGCGTCCGAGGCCCGGATCGCAATCGCCGTCCGGGTGTTGGGGTCGGTCGTGCAGTCCTCACTGTCATTCATGACGACCTCTCAGACTCTGGTGGTGCAGCAGCGTCCGGGGACGGGCGGTCTTGCAGGTCAACGATCGCGACAACCACTCGCGTCCAGGTCCCTGGCGCATCGCGGTCCCCAGACTGGGTGGCGAGCCGTTCGATGTGGCCGCGCAGTTCGGCGAGCGCCTCGTCGGTCAGCCGCATGGCACCGCGGTGCACAGAGACCTCCCGACGTCCGCCGGCCTGCTCGGACCGGTAGGCGGCGTTGATATCAGCCCGGGTAGCGTCCAGGATCGACCCGAGGAACTCGGCCATCTCTTCCGGGCTCGCGGCATCGCCGGGGGGTTCTGTGACCGCGGGCGCATAGACCCGCTCGACCTTGCCGCGGGCCAGCGGCCGGTACTCGGCGATCTCGATCAGCCGGGCCTGTTCGAGCTGCCCCAGGTGGTAGTAGAGCCGGTCAGCCGGTACGTCGGCCCGCTCGGCGAGCTCCCGTGCGGACTGCGGCCTCTCCCACAGCGCCTCCAGAAGCCGGATCCGCAGCGGATCGGCCAGCGCCTTGTGCACCCCACGCCACCGCCGGGCCGACGTACCTGAGCCTTCTGCGCTCATCGACCCCACCCCGCTCATTGCACTGATTTCCGTTGGTTGGAAGATTCTACAACGACCGCAGGTCACAGGATCCGGCAATCTGGGCTTTTGGTACTTGCCGGCATCCAGAGACCGGCGCCGGCTCCTTGTGGCTCCATCAAGGACGCCACTACCGACAGCCGCTGGCCGAGATGGGCACCCACGGCCGCCGAGAACGGGATGCGTCTCACTCATGCCTGATCAGTACCGAGCACAACCTTCCGCAGCGCTTGGCTGATCACTTCGGTGAGGGCAGGATGGATCCAATAGGGGCGCTCGGCAAGACTCTGAGCACCAATGTCGAGTGTCATCGCCATGACCAGCGGTTGGATGAGGGTCGCCGCCTGCGGCCCCATGATGTGCGCGCCCAGAAGACGACCCGTGCCACGGTCGGCGAGCACCTTGCAGAAACCTGTGGTGTCTTCCATTGCCCACCCATACGCGACATCGGCGAATTGGGTGCTTGCGGCAACATAATTCCGCGCCGCGTCACGGCAGTCCTGCTCGGTCGCACCCACTGACGCAATCTGCGGATAGGTGAAGACTGCGGCCGGTACGACGTCGTGGTCGGTAGCGCGCAGCTGGCGCGGGTGGCGGAGATTGTGTGCGACCACCTCGGCCTCGCGATTCGCGACATGCTTGAGCGGGTACGGCGTACAGTTGTCGCCGAGCGCGAACACCCCGTCGACCTCAGTGCGCTCGCTGTCAGGACTCGGTGCGCGGCCCTTGAGGCTCAGGGGCGGTGGGCGGCGACGGAGTGGCGGCTGATGATGTCACGGGCGCCGCGCGGTTAGGTGCCGGTGTGTGCAGGCCGCTCGCGGCGGGATCGAGCTCCACATGCCGTTCGGTGGCGGTGTCGGCGGCTTGATCGACCTTCGGCGGGGCCTTGCGTGTCACTGCGACAGGCCAGGTCACTTTGAACGCGGCAGCGCGCGAGCTGCGCTTGGCGCGAGCCTTCGGCGGGGGTGCGGACTCGGTGCGTTCGGAGGCCTCGGCGTACTGTCTCGCGGTGTCCTCGATGGTGCGGTACTCCTCCTCCACGGCCGGATCGAGCGCCTGGGTTTCGACTCGCCTGCGCCTGTTCGTGATGTAGAAGGAGAGCCAGATGCCGGCTCCGCCCGCGAGCATGATCACCACACCGACGATGTTGAGGTCCACCGCATCACTTCGGTCACGGATACCGAAGGCAAGGATCGCGCCTACCGTAATCAGGAAGATGCCGGCACCGATACTCATCACGCCTCCCGGAACGCCACCTGTCTGTGCGCCCCCGGTACCCACTGGTGAATCTGCGCGCACTCGCCGCAGGGCTGCCGCTAGTCCGATCCCGGCCCGGCGTTCTGTGCGGCTGGTGATGGTGACTGGGTTGATGGTGCGCTTGTTGTGGGGGCGTCGGTTGGCGCGGTACTGGAGGGGGAGGTCGTGGGAGTGGGGTCGCTGGGTGTCGTGCTGGGCCTGGCTGTCGTGCTGGGTGACGTGGTGGTGGGCGACGGCGTACTGATCGGGGCAGTGCTGGGCGAAGGGGTGCCCGATTTGGACGGGATTTGTGACGGCTCAGCTGACGTGGTCGCAGTCGACTGACGCGCAGTACCAGGCTGGGTTGGACCGGTGGTTGATGCAGTTCTCGTCGCGGCGGGCTTCGGTCCTGGCGTGCTTTGGGTCGGTTGGGGACCGACGTCGGTGGTTGGAGGCAGCCGCTTGTCGTTTTCGTTGAGTACGACGCCAGTCGTCACAGCCGCCGCCGTGGCGATGACGGCGATCAGTCCCGCCACAAGAGCCTTGTTTCGCATCCGATTGGGCGGCTCATCGGTCCGAGTGTCCGCGATGGGGTCTCGCTCGGCGGTTGGATCCGAGGCGGCGGGGACGGCGACGAGAGGCCAGGGGGCATGTCCGGGCAACTGGGTACGCAAGGCGCCGGCGGCGATCTCGTCGGCCGTTGGACGGTCAGCGGGATCCTTGGCCAGCATCTGGAGCAGAACGTTCTCGAACGATCCACTGAGCTCGGGGCGGCTCGCGCTCGGTGGTGCGGGAGGCGTGTCGACGTGCTGGTACAGAATTGCCGCCGGGTGATCCGCCGTGAACGGCGGTCGACCGGTGACCAACTGGTAGAGCACACAACCCAGCGCGTACACGTCTGATGCCTTGCCGGCCTGCGCGCCTTTCGCTTGCTCGGGCGCGAGGTAGTGCGTGGTGCCGATGATCTGGCCGGCCGCGGTGAGCGTGGTCGATCCTTGTCCTGGAAGGTGGGCGATACCGAAGTCCGCGACTTTGACGGTCCCGTCCGCTGCGAGCAGCAGGTTGCCCGGTTTCACATCACGATGGACGACGTCCTCGCGATGCGCCGCGGCCAGGCCCCTGGCGGCCTGTTCGACGATGTCGATGGCGCGGTCTTTCGGCAGGGTGCCGTGCTCGGCGAGTTCTTCTGCGACTGACCGGCCTTCGACCAACTCCATCACCAAGAAGAACCCGTCATCGTGGTCGCCGAAGTCATACACCGACACGACGTGCGCATCGCTCACCCTCGCCGCGGCTCGCGCCTCACGATGGAATCGCTCAGCCGCTCTCACACCCTGATCGGTCGGCAACAACAACTTGACGGCGACCAAACGCCCCAACTGTTCATCGGTGGCGCGGAAGACCTCTCCCATGCCGCCCCGACCAATTGAGGGACCCATTCTGTACCGCTTCGCAACCAGCATCCCGCCACCCGTACCCAACGCCATCCCCAGCCAACCTAACCAGGGGGCAAAGGTGCCGCATGGCCTTGGGTACCGGGCGGGGCCAAACGAGCTGGAGGGACAGTTGGATGGCCGGGGACGTTGTTGATCTGATGATGCAGGACCACCGCGAGGTCGAGCGTTTGTTCGACGAACTGAAGGACAATCCGGAGAAGCGTCCGAATTTGCTTCCGGTGCTGACGACCCTGCTGACCGCTCACAGCCGCGCCGAGGAGAGCCTTGAGTAGGGCTTCGGGGAAGGCGGGGAGGTCGTCTGGGTTGCGGCTTGTGATCAGGTTTTCGTCGGTGCCTGCTTCTCGGCGAGGAGGGCGAGGCGTTCCAGGGTTTCGGCGTTGCGGGCGCGGAGCATGACGTCTGCTACTGCTGAGGGCATCAGGGCCGCGGGGCCGCTGGTTGTGTGTTCGCGCATGACGAGTCGGCAGCCTTCGGCGGTCTCGGTTGCTACGAACTCGACCTCGCCTTCGCCCACCGGCCAGACTCGGACCCGCAACAGCAGGCGGCGCAGGGGCTCGTACTCGAGGGCTCTCGTCGTGTCGTCGATCAGTAGCGGCCAGGCCCCGACCGAGTGGTGGATGCTGCGGCCGGGTTCCGGGAAACCCGCTTCGACGTCGCGGACCCTGGATGCGCCGACGACCCAGCCGGCGTACGACCATCCGTCCGTCAGGATCGCGAACACGTCCTTGATGTCCGCGTGGATCAGCCGCTCGTTCTCGCTCATTGGTCGACCTCCCGTTCCTGGCCCTCAGGTACCCCTCACCGAGCACTTCATCCGAACGAGTGCGCCACTAGCCGAGGACGCGCCGTGCCTGGGCCGCCATGGTGAGGTCCTCCCGCGCCGGTACGACGCACGCCGTCACCCGCGATCCAGACGCGGTGATGACCCGCTCGCGACGACCCACGGGACAAGGAGACGGAGGGCCACTACAAGTTCCCGTACGGCGATTTCCGCCGCGTGCACCGCTGCGGCGTGATCAGCGCCGAGTCCCGGGCCGCCCAGTACGAGCACGACGAGATCACCAAGGCGCTCGAAAGCCTGCACAAGCTGCTCGACGGGGATCACGCCTGACCTTGTGTAACGTCTTTCGGTTGGGGCGCGATGTGGTGGGTGAAGCGTGGACCGGTCGATGTCGGACTGCCTCGGTCGGGTCACGGCACCACCTACGGGGGTTGGTCACACGTGAGACCAACGATTCCAGGTCCCGGTGTTCAGAACAGCAGCTCCGGGACCGTCCAACTCGGCAAGCGCTGCCGGCGTGTCCGGGTTGGGGTCAGCGAACGACGGCTGGGGGGAGGACCCGACGATGTGCGCAACGACGCAACGGCTCATCACGCTGCTGCGCATCCTCGAACGCGAGCCTGCCCCCTTCGGAGCCCTCGGCGACGACGCGCTCCTCGACGCCTGGTTCGGGACCCGCTCTCCCCTCGTCGGACACCCGCAGCGCCCGGAGGCCCACGAGGACGTGCCGGCGCCTGTGTCGCCGTGACGACCTTCAAGACCGCCGGAGTCGGAGCTGGGCGACGAGGCTGATCAGGGCGAGCAGCACGGTCGTCGCTGTGTACAAGGTCACTGCCGGGATCTCCCCGAGCGGGCCGGCGAGTTGCCCGGCGATCACGATCGGAACACCGAGGGCGACGTACGAGACCAGGTAGATCCCGGCGATGACCGCGGCACGCTGGTGAACCGGAGCGAGCGGGAAGACCAGCCGCAGCGCGGCCGTGAACGCCGCGCCGAAGCCGACGCCGGCCACTGCCTGACCGACGATCATGATCGGCAGGCTCCCGGCCAGGACACCACCGATGATGCCGACCGCTCCGACGATCGACGCATGGATCCCGATCGTCATCGCCCGTCGTGGCTCGACCCTCGCGAAGGCGAGGCCGACGACGGCGGAGACGGCTGGTGCGACGAATCCGGCGAAGCCGTTGAGCAGGCCGCTGTTCAGGTGGAACACGCTGCGCACCATGCTCGGCGCGAGTCCACCGGACAGGCCGGCGAGCATCCACACCGCGGCGACCACGGGCGCCGCCGCGGCGAACTCCCGTCGTACAGCCGGCGGGAAGGCGATCCGCGGAATCAGCGACCGCGCTGCGCCCGGTACCCGCGACACGGTCTCCGGCGACAGTACGGCGACGACGATCCCCAGCGCGGTGAGGACCGTCAGCGAGATGAAGACGATCGAGTTGGCTCGGGGCGTGAGCTGGATCGCCAACCCCGCCAGCAACGAGCCGGCTCCGAGCCCTCCGGTGAGACCGACGCTACCGAGGACCGCACCCAGTCGCTTGCGGTTCGTCGGCGCCAACTCGACGAGCGCCGCCGTGAACGCCGACGTGGCGGCGCCGCTCGCGACGCCCTGCACGATCCGGCCGGCGATCACCCAGCCGACGTCCGAAGCAGCCAGGAACAACAGGTTGGACGCGATCTGGACGATCATTGCCCCGATCAACACCGGTCGCCGTCCGATGTGGTCGGACAGTGAACCAACGGTGAGTACGGCGGCCAGGAAGCCGACCGCGTAGACGGCGAAGGCCACCGTGAGAACGGCCGGCGCGAAGTTCCACCTCTCCTTGTAGACCACCAGGAGCGGTGTCAGCGCACCGGCGGCCAGGTAGAGGCTCGTGAACGAGATCGCCGCACCGGCGACCGCGAACCCGGCCGGTAGCGTGCGACGGCGCCGACTTGACGGCACCTCAGTACGAAGCTGTGTCGACAGCAAGAGAATGCTCCTTCGAGAAGACCAGGCGCGCTGGTCGACAGTTGTCGATACCTGCGCCCGATCCCGAAGCTCAGCTGCTCTGCACGTCGGCCCAATCCCCGTTGGCGACGATCGCGAGGTCCTCGAGCTCGAGGTCCCGGCCGGATTCGGTCCGCGGACCGATGACAACCGGCTCACCGGTGCCCCGCTCCACCAGACGCAGCGGACCACCGTCCTCGGCCTGCAGGTACTTGTTGCCCCACTGCATCAGTGCGAACACCGCAGGGAGCAGGTCCCTCCCCTTGTCGGTCAGGACATATTCGTAGCGGGTGCGTTGACCTGGCTCCCGGTACGGCTCTTTCGTGAACAGCTCGATGTCGCTGAGTTCCTTGAGGCGGGCCGCGACGATGGCGTCGGTCGACTTGGTCCGCCGGACGAAGTCGTCGAACCTGGTCGTGCCGTACAGCGCCTCGCGCAGGATCAGCATCGACGACCGCGTGCCGATCAGGTCCATCGCCCGTGCGATCGAGCAGTTGTCCAGCCGCCACGTGCTCCGGTCGGCCAGAACCCCTTCGAAGGTGATCGACATCTTCCCGTCTCCATGACTCGGACACTGGACTCACTTCCACGCCGGGCGTTCAATGCCGTTGGCAAGGACCTTTGGGGAGGGCAGTTGACCAGCGCGGTGATCACGGCCGACGGGCTGCGGAAGTCGTACGGGCACCACGACGCGGTGCGCGGGATCGACCTGGAGGTTCGCGCGGGCGAGATCTTCGCCTTCCTCGGCCCGAACGGCGCCGGCAAGACGACGACCGTCGAGATTCTCGAGGGATACCGGGACCCGACCGCCGGGAAGGTCGAGGTGCTCGGCGCCGATCCGGCCCGCGCGGACCGGGAGTGGCGATCGCGGATCGGTGTGATGTTGCAGAGCTGGCAGGTCGAGCCGGCGCTCACCGTCCGCGAGTCGCTCGAGCAGTTCGCCGGCTACTACCCACGACGCTACCGGTCGACGAGGTGGTCCAGCTCGTCGGCCTCGAGGAACAGGGCCGTACTCGCGCCGGCCGACTCTCCGGTGGTCAGCAGCGCCGGCTCGACCTCGGGATCGCCTTGATCGGTGACCCTGAACTCTTGTTCCTCGACGAGCCCACCACCGGTTTCGATCCGGCAGCACGCCGCGGGGCGTGGCAGATCATCGCCTCGCTACGAGAAGCCGGCAAGACCGTACTGCTGACGACTCATTACCTGGACGAGGCCCAAGCGCTCGCCGACCGCGTCGCGATCCTCGTGGACGGCCGGATCCGGACCGAGGGGCCGCCGGACTCCCTGGTGGCCGGCCACGCGACGCGGATTACCTTCACACTCCCCCACGGCGTCGAGCTCCCCGCCCTCCCCGAGCCGGCCGAGGTATCAGCCGGCCGGGTCGAGCTTCGCTCCCACGAACCTGTGCCACTGGTCCACGCACTGACCGCCTGGGCCGTCCAGAACGAACTCGACCTCACCGACTTCGAGGTACGACGACCCAGCCTCGAGGACGTCTACCTCGAGCTCACGACCGGGGCGGCGCAACCGTGAGCCTCGTGCGGCACCAGGTCCGCTACGACTGGAAGACGTTCTGGCGGAGTCCGAGCACGATCTTCTTCGCCGTCGTCCTGCCGATCATGTTCCTGATCATCTTCGTCACCGTGTTCGGAAACCAGCGGATGGAACTCGCCGACGGGCAGCTGGTCAGCGGCGCGACGTACTATCTGCCGGGCATCGTGACCCTCGGGATCGTTCAGACCACCTTCACCAACCTCACCGTCTCCCTCACCGCCTCCCGCGAGCGCGGTCTGCTGAAACGGCTCCGCACCACGCCACTCCCGACCTGGACGTTCATGGCCGGACGCATCATCACGTCCGCGGTCGCGGCGATCCTGCTTGTCGTGGTCCTCGTGGCCATCGGGCGGATCGTGTACGACGTCGCCGTACCGACCACCACGATCGCGGCCGGTCTGCTGGCTCTCGTGGTCGGGACCTTCACCTTCTCGGCCCTCGCGTTCGCCGTGTCGGCGGCGATCCCGTCCCAGGACGCGGCCGTGCCGATCACGAACGCCATCACCCTCCCGCTGTACTTCATCTCCGGAATCTTCATCCCGCAGGAACTCATCCCGAGTGGCGTCCGCGAGTTCGCGCAGATCTTCCCGGTGCAGCGGCTCTACGACGCGTTCCTGACCGTCTTCGACCCAGCAACCACAGGCGCCGGATTCGAACCCGTCGACCTCGCCATCGTCGCCGCCTGGGGCGTCGTCGCCACCATCATCGGTACGACGACCTTCCGCTGGGCACCTCGCACCAGCTAGGTCGGCAGAAGGCGATGGACCAGGTCGAGGATGCGGGACGGCGGCGGCTCCCAGAAGCTGTCGTCGGCTGACAGCGCGTAGGTCAGGGATCCGCCGTCGATGAAGTCCAGCAGACCCGGGTCGGCGAGTTCGTTGGCCGACCATTCGTAGAGCTGTCGCAGCCGCGGGACGATCACCCCGAAGTCCAGGAGCCGACCGAGCCCGAGTTCCTGTCGGAGGTAGTACCGGACCTCCTCGCGCAGAGGGTACTCGTCCGGCAGCACGCGGGACAGCTGGAGGAAGATCCCGGCCATGCCGACCCTTGGGTCACCGAGCAGCGGGGCGAGCGGACGAAGCCAGCCCAGTGCGATCCGCGGCGCGGCCACCAGGGCGTGGGTGTAGAGCACCCGGCAGAGCACGACGTTCATGAAAAACCGCTCCGCTGTATTCTCCGTCTCGGCCAGTGCGCGGTGCTCCAGGTACCCGGCGACCACGCTGCCGTTGTGCGCTCGCCACCACGCCCTGGCGGTCGGGTACTGCGCGAAGGACAACCAGTAGGCGACCGTGCGCGACGAAGCCGAGCCGGCCAGTTCCCCGCTCAGTGCCACCGCCTCGCAGCCGTCCCGAAGGACGCGCTCATTCACCGCCCGCCACCACGGACTCCCTGGACGGTCACTGAACGGTGGCTGCAGCACACCGCGCCGCAACTCCCATCGCATCGCCGACATCGCCGCGCGGCGATAGGGCAGGTGCCGAGGTGCCTTGCCGAACGGACCGTAGTAGCAGCGCTGCATCAGGGCGAGCCGGCCGGACGGGTCATCCCGGACGGCCGCGACCTGCTGCTCGGCCCAAGCAGCGGCCGTCATGCCAGAACTCACCGCAACAGGATGGCACTCAACCCCAGGCCCGCGATCACCACAGTGCAGGTGACGAGCAGGCTGACGAGCAGCGGGGCCCGGACTTTGCGCGGCGGCCTGTCGTGGCCGCGGGCCAACTCTTCGTGACGGCCGAGCGCGGGTCCCCACCCGAACGGCGCGAACGGCGGATCGCCGCCTGGCATCCCCGGTAGCGGATGGCTGTCGTAGTACGGCATCGATCCGTCGGGCAACGCCGGGCGCGGCTTCGCTGTCCTGTCCTGATCTGACAAAACCTCACTCCTCCCCACGACACCTGCGGCCACTCCCCAGTACCCCAAACCAACAGGTGTGACATCGAATGTACGACGTCATCCCGACACCGGCGAGGGCCGAATATCCAGGCCGCCGCTGGCGCTCACACCGTGCAGGCGAGCGGAGACGTTCCGTCGAATTTCCTTCCCGGCATGGGGTTCGGGCTATCCGTCCGGCGGCCGGCGCCGAACGCGAGGTGGTCCGACTACCGGTGTTCGCCGGTGGTCCAGGCAAAGGGAGGAACAGTCATGAGTGACGCCACACGCCGCGGATTCCTGGTGTTCGCGGGGGCGGGCACGGCGGCCGCGGTCGGTGCGGTCGCAGCGCCGAAGATCTTCAGCGACCGGCCGACGCCGACCGCACCACAGGCCGCATCGAAGCTGACGGCGGCCGAGCTGGCCAACGCCGAGTCGTTCGTCGTCCACGTCAAGAACGTCAAGAAGGGGCAGATGGCCATCATGGTCGGCCAGCGCGAAGTCCTCGTCACCGATCACGAACTGGCCGAGCGCCTGGCCGGCAAGACCACGGCCTGAGGAAGGAACCTGTCATGTCCTCGCACCGCGAAGCGCCCGAGATCTCGAAGGATCCGGTCGCCGACAACACCGATGTGTACGCCTTCGTGTCCCCGGACAAGCCGGACACGGTCACGATCATCGCCAACTTCATCCCGTTCGAGAACCCGTACGGCGGCCCGAACTTCTACGAGTTCGGCGACGACGTGCTCTACCAGATCCACATCTCCAACAGCGGTACCGGGAAGGCGGACATCAGCTACCAGTTCCGCTTCCAGGCCAAGATCCGCAACCCCAAGACGTTCCTGTACAACACCGGCCCGATCACCTCGATCAAGGACCCGAACTGGAACCGCCCGCAGTTCTACTCGGTCACCCGGGTCGAGGCCGGCAAGTCCCGGATCATCGCGCGTGACCTCGCCTCACCACCGGTCAACGTCGGAATCCGCAGTACGCCGAACTACACCAAGCTGGCGCGGCAGGCGATCCACACCATCGGGAGGAACCGCCAGGTCTTCGCCGGTCAGCGCGCGGACGGCTTCTTCGCCGACCTCGGCAGCATCTTCGACCTCGCGGGCCTCCGGCCGTTCCAGATGGCCCACCTGATCCCGTCGGCCGCCGCGATGGGCGTCAACGGGCTGCAGGGATCCAACGTGCACACGATCGCGCTCCAGGTCCCGATCAGCGACCTGACCCGCGACGGCTCGACTCCCAAGGACGTGCTGGACCCGAAGTCCGTCATCGGCGTCTACGCCTCCGCGAGCCGCCAGCAGTCCCGGATCCTCGACGACCTGAGCGGTGACCCGATCTGGCACGGCCCCTACAAACAGGTCTCGCGGCTGGGCAACCCGCTGTTCAACGAGGTCATCGTGCCGATGGCCGAGAAGGACAGGTGGAACCGCCTGGCACCCAAGGACGACAAGGCCTTCGCGAAGTACGTCACCACGCCGGAGCTGGCCGGGCTGTTGCCGGTGCTCTACCCGGGTGTGTTCCCGCGGCTGGCGGCGTACAAGAAGCCCCGGGCCGACCTCGCGGCGATCCTGCTGACCGGTATCCCCAAGGGTGTCGTGCCCGGCTTCCAGAACTACACCGGGCCGGTCCAGGCCGACATGCTGCGGCTGAACGTCGCCGTACCGCCGTCGAAGTCGCCGAACCCGCTCGGGCTGGTGGCAGGCGACGCGGCCGGCTTCCCGAACGGACGCCGGGTCTTCGACGACGTCGTCACCGTCGAGCTGCGCGCGGTCGCCGGAATCACGATCCCGCTGGTCGACCCCGCCTTCAAGCCCGACGACGCGGCCGGTGCGATCAAGGACGGTACGTCGAACACGAACTCCGACTACCTCAACTGGTTCCCGTACCTCGGTACGCCGGCCGGCGGATACTCGTCCACCCCCGGTAAGCCGGCCGTCGCATGACCAGGCCGCTCACGAACGCCGAGGAGAATCCCCATGCGGGTAGGGGATCCTCGGTCCTGCTCGACATCGGCGACGACATCGGCGCGATCGTCATCACCGCCCCCGCCGAGTTGTACGACGCCGAGATCGTCCGCCGCCCGGCCGGCGAACATCGTCATGGGCACTTTCCCCATGTCGGAGTGGTCCAACGATCCGCGCCCGACGGCCGCACCATCCACTCGGCAGTCTTCTTCGACGTACCAGAAGGCCGCTACAACCTCGCCGTACTACCCGACGGTCCCGTCCGGCGCACCGTCAACGTCTCCGGCGGCCGGGTCACCGAAGTGTCCTGGTAGCCACGCCTGAACTCTGGCACAAGGCAAACCGGCCACCTACCCTCGAAACAGGGGGTGGGTGGCCGGCTGCAGCCGGCAATGGCGGGTCAGAGGCCCACGCCCTAGCGGGGTTGTTTCCCGGGGGATCTGATGACGTGGGTGCTCGACCTTGGCGTAGGTGCACGTACCAAGGCGATCGCGCGTGCAATCAGCGCCGCACACCACGACCTGCGCCTGGTGACAGCTCCCGAACCAGGTGAGCTGACCGGCGTCGTCGTGTGCTCGGCCTTCTCCCGCGATCTCGAACAAGCGCTGGCGATGGCGGCGTCGTCCAACGCCCATGTGATCGTCGTGTCGGAAGCCGGACACAGCCTCGAGCCCTGGTCGCTGCTGGCGTGTGGTGCGACGGATCTGATGATCTGGCACGACGATCCCCGACCGATCCAGGCTCGCCTCGAGCGACTGATCGAGGTGGAGAACGTGGTCGAGTCTCCACCCGTCGCCGACGTCATCCGGGGCAGCAGCCCGGCCTTGCGACAGGCGCTGCGAGACCTGGTCACGGCCGCCAAGTTCGGCGGCGGGCCGATCCTGATCACGGGTGAGACCGGGACCGGGAAGGAGCTGGCCGCGAAGGTGGCGCACACGGTGAGCGCGGCCGGCCGGTCCGGACATCTCGTGGTGGTGGACTGCACGACCATCGTTCCCAGCTTGTCCGGCTCGGAGTTGTTCGGCCACGAACGAGGTGCGTTCACCGGCGCGGTCAGCGTGCGAACCGGCGCGTGCGCCGCGGCGAACGGCGGGACGCTGATGCTCGACGAAGTGGGCGAGCTCCCCCTCGAGCTGCAGCCGGAACTGCTGCGCGTGGTCCAGGAGGGTATGTACAAGCGAGTCGGCGCGGACACCTGGCAACACACGAGCTTCCGGCTGATCTGTGCCACCAACCGCGTCCTCGAGGACGACGTCACCGCCGGCCGGTTCCGGGCCGACTTCTACTACCGCATCGCCGCGTACTCGGTGCAGCTGCCACCGCTGAGAGACCGTCCCGGGGATCTCATCCCGCTGTTCCGCAGCTTCCTGTCCGAGGCCCAAGGCCAGGCCGAACCGGCGGAGGTGACACCCGAGGTGGAGGTCGCGTTGCGGCGCCGTGACTACCCCGGCAATCTCCGGGACCTCCGGCAGCTCGCCCACCGGGTGGCGTCGCGGCACGTCGGCCCGGGGCCAGTCACCCCAGGAGATCTCCCGCCGTCGGACCGCCCACTGTCCACGGACGGTACGGCGGACAGCCGGGCGCCGACCCTGATGGACGCGATCCGGCAGCAGCTGCGGCAGGGCATGACGCTCAAGGAACTGCGCGACTACGTTGCCGACCTGGCGGTGGCGGCCGCGATGGAGGATTCCGGTGGCAGCATCCGCGCGGCCGCGGCACGCCTGGGCGTCACCGACAGGGCATTGCAGCTGCGCCGGGCGAAGCGTCGTACCGCGCGATGAGCTAGGCGGCCATCGCCTCCAGCTCCGACGCCAGCTCGGCGTACAGCGGATCCCGCAACTCGTGCGCCAGCTCGCGGTAGAAGTCGGCGAGCTCGGAGTAGGTCATGTCCGGGCCTGGTGAGGGACCGCCCGCGGCCGTCCACTTCCGCTGCGGAGTCGCCAGCGCGACCGCCAGTTTCACCCGCGCCTGGACGACGGGCTCGACCGCCCAGCCGAAGGCGGGCGCATGGTCCACCGGCGGGTGACTCATCGTCGGTTCCAGTTTGGTGAATCCCAGGTAGTGCCACCTCCCCGGCTGGTTGTACGCCGCCGGCGTGGGTTTCGGCTTGGCGTTCACCACCACCGCGTAGACCCGCAGGTACTTCGCCATGCCCTTGCTGAGCGGATTGCCGCGGGCGTCGGTCCCCACGTAGGTCGCGAGCACCCCGCTCGGAAGGTTTGCCTTCTCCAGGCGGGCGCCGAGCTGAGCCAGGCCGGAGCGGATCCCGGAGAGCGTGTGTGGCTTGATCTCCACGTACCCCGGCGTGCGCAGAGTCAGGCTCTGCCCCGGCGAGGATGCGGGCGGAAGGAAGCTGGTCGCCCAGTTCCGGACCTCGGACTCCTGCGGTGTGATGGTCATCGTTCGTACCTCCGGTTCTGGGTGGCCGCTCGATCAGGCGATGGCCGGGCCGAGCGGCGGGCGGTCCGGGTCAGTCGCAGGAGGTTGCCCCCGAGTACCAGAGCGGCGTCCTCGGCGGACAGGTGGAGGGCGTGGATCTTGCTGATCTCCACCGCGGGATGGAGGAACGGGCCGTCGGACCCGAACAGCACCTTGTCGGGTCCGGCCCGGCGTACCGCATCAGCCAGTACGTCGAAGTACCGCACGCCGGCCGTGTCCGTGAACAGGTTCGGCAGCCGGACCAGTTGGTCGACGAAGGCGATCTGCGCCTTCCAGTCGTCGGCGAACGAGGACAGGTGCGGGATGATCCACGCGACCTCCGGGTACGACGTCGCGGCCATCTCCACCGTCGCGGTGTCGCCGGCCGGGTCGTACAGGATCGGCAGCCGCCGGCGCCGTGCCACCTCAGCCACCTCACGAGTGATCCGGCCGTCGCGCCAATGCACTTTGATGCCACACGCACCCCAAGCACGCGCCTCGTCCACCATGGCAGCGATCCGGCCCCGATCGGTCACGGGATTCACGAAGGCGAAGCCGAAATAGCATCGCGGCTCCGCGGTCACCATGGCGCCCACGGCTCGATTGGCCGTGCGGTAGTCGGAGGTGAGTGGAGCCAGCAGCACGGTCATGTCGATGCCGGCCTCCTTGGCACGCTCGCGGTACCGGTCGAGCGATGCGTCGGTGTCCCACGGGCCGGTGAACCCGTCGCCGAGGCCGGCGTGGCAATGCGAGTCGATGACCAGCGGGCGTCTCATGCCACGCCTCGCTGTCCAGCGTGCAGCGCCACGGTCAGTCGTTCGAGATCGGCAGGCGAGTGATCGGCTCGCACCAGGACGGTGAGCATGACTCCTCGTCGGCACCGGGACTGCTGCAGTAGCGCGCGGATGCCGGCCGACTGAAGTCGCGACCACCACCTCTGCGCGTCCGAACCCGGCAACGGGATGCTCACGACCGGAAACGGCAGGCCGTTGACCGACAGGCCGAGGTCATGCAATCGGCCGCGCAGGCGCAGAACCTGCCTTTGCAGCTGGGTACGGCGAACTCGGTTGCCGCTCGGGTCACGCAGAGCCGTGCCCGCAGCCGCCAGATCTGCGGCCGAAGGCGGACTGCTGTGCACCCGGTTGCCACCCTCCCCCGCCAGCCGCCTGATCGTCGTGGAATCGCCGGTCGTCACCGCCAGCGGCGCCCCGAAAGCCTTGGCCAGCGAGGCGACCCACACGATGCCCGCGTGATCCAGTCCGCACCACCTCGGCGTACCGCTGCCGTCGCCGAACACCTCGCCGCGCCGTTTGTTGCCTAGGACACCGAATGCCAGCGAGTCGTCGACGATGAGTGCGCCACCCGTCTCGCGGGCCAGCTGCTGCAACTCCGGCAGCGGCGCCGGCCGGTTGCAGCCGGGGCACCAACCATCGGTCAGGACGAACAGCCGTCGTCCGGCTATCGGGACGATCGCCTCCGGGCTGTGGTGCCGATACCTGCGCACCACAGCGCCGTTGGCTGCTGCCCGCAACGCCGCCCACTCGGCGAGCGAATAGGCCGCCGAGTCGATCGCGACGACGTCGCCGCGTTGCGGAATCATCCCCATCACGTC
This sequence comes from Kribbella sp. NPDC020701, assembly GCF_055562215.1. Lineage (NCBI taxonomy): Bacteria > Bacillati > Actinomycetota > Actinomycetes > Propionibacteriales > Kribbellaceae > Kribbella > Kribbella sp. NPDC020701. Next base: position 71,515 of record NZ_JBVHFT010000023.1, read on the forward strand.
CATCAGCGCATGCAGAGCGGAACGTCCGACCACGCCGGCTCGCGCACCTTGCGCTGCCGCGACGGTGGCAGCGACTCGGTGCGCATCGGCCGCCTCGTGCAGCACCGCCGGTACGCCGGTTGTGAGCGAAGCCCATGGCGGCAGCGACCCGCTGCCGTGGTGCAGGCCGAGGAACAACGACGAGGTGAAGTCGAGCCTCGGGTCCAGTGCGGCATGACCGGTCACGCTCGGCGGATTTGCCGGCCGCCGCGGCGCGCCAGCAGGACCGAGGGCATCGTGGCGTCGACTGTGGTCGCCAGATCGACTCCGGTGACGGTCCGGTACGCGTGCATGTAGCGCTGAACTTCGTTGCGCCAGGTCAGTGCCCAGTTCGCGGCGTCCTCGCGGGTCCGGCTCGACTCGTTCCAGCGTCCGTGCCGGATCGAGAGCAGCAGTTGTTCGCCATGGACGGCCAGTTCGAAGAAGTGCGTGATGCTGGCCTCGGGCCAGCCCTGGATGCTCTTCATCGTGTCGACCCGGTCCATCCAGTCCTCTTCGTACGGAACCATGGTCGGGCCGCCGAGGAACTCCCGCATCTCCGGCTGGGCGAGGATCCACTGCATCGTCAGCATCTCCGCGCGCGCCACCAGCGGAAGGTCGGCGAACTGGTTGTGCGCCCCATGCGCGAGGACCAGGTGCACCTCACGCAGGCTGCTCAGCAACGGGAACGCGTCCGCGTCGACGGTCTTGTCGTCGCGTTCCTTGTAGAACTCGTGCGCCGCGTGCAGCAGCGCGTGGAAGCCCTCGAGGAACTGCGTCCGCCGATCCACCATCGTGTACGGCGGTGGCACGGCCCGGCCGACCAGCGGTAGCCCGTACTGCACCATGTACTCCGCCGCCCGGCGACGTACCGTCAGCCGGCTCTGCTCGTCCTCGGCGAACCCCCACAGCAGGTTGCGCAGTGGTAGCAGCGGATTGAGGTCGAACCGGGCCAGAGCGTCGTACTGCGGTCCGATCCGGCGGTTCTGGAACCGCGCGAGGATGTGGTTCATCGTCTGCACGAGACCACCTTCCTCATGCCAGTAGTTCCAGATGAGCTCGACAAACGGCACATTCGGCAACGGGAACAGCGCAGCGGGTCCGCCGCCGGCCCTGGTCGCCACACTGACGTCGTTCCGGACCGGAACGTCGGCGGCGAAGCGCAGGAACGGCTGGGCCAGGTCATCGCGCTCGCTGCTCACGTAGGAACGCTCGAGCCCGCCGGCCACGGTTCCCGGCGAGATCTCGTGCTTGAGCAGCTTCCGCTTCTCGACCGCGCGCAGCGGGTCGGCGGCTGCCTCGACGAAGGTCTCGGCGGCCCGGAACAGCCGGCGGTAGGCGTCGGTGCCGAACCACTCGGGTCCGGACAGACCGGTGAGCTTGGGCTCGACGAACTCGTGGAACTCCTCGAACCGCAACTGCCCGGTGAGTTCGCGGATGAAGCTCCAGAGCACCTCGTCGTCGCTCTGCGGCGGATCTCCTGCCACCAGCGCGACCGTCTGGGTCGGTACCTGCGCAACAGCCGCGGCGAGCACCGGGATGGTCACCTCCGGGTCCCCCTCGAAGGGCCCGGTGTCCTTTCCCCTGGTGATCGTGAGCGTCTTGGACCCTTCGACGCTGAAGAGCATCTCGGGTTCGAAGTCCAGGCCGCGCCGCATGCGATGGGCGATGCCGGTGCCGAAGGGGTTGACCTCGTCGGTCGCCACAGTGAGCCGGAAGGTGTAGTCGCCCGGGTCGTCGGTGTCCTCCAGCAGGAGCTGCAGGACGGCCAACTGGCCGGCCCGGATGGGGTCCGGTGTCCACGAAACTTGCACGGTCGTGTCCTTTCAATCGTTCTTCATGACGCCCGGCGCGCGGACGGCAGGTGGTTGGTATGAGGTCGTTGGACGACGTCGAGGCTGCTGCGGACCGCCCAGGCCTGGAGGAGGGCCGACAGCAGGTCGCTCTCCGCCTCCGGGCTGATCAGGTCGGCCGCCTTGGCCTGGCCGATGACGGCGAACACCAGCGACGGTGGACGGCGCGCCATCACCGCGACGTCGCCGGCCCACTCGCGATGCAGCCGGATCAGCCGCGCCGGCTGGCGTTCCCGGGCCGGCCAGATGTCTCCGAGCCGCCGGCCATGCAGGGCTGGTGAGCGGTGCGCGAGCAGCAGCCGGACGAAGGACGGGATCGCGGCCTCGAGCCGTTCCAGGTCGGTACGACGGCCGGCCGGCAGCTCGTGGGTCGGATAGAGCTGCTTCCAGGTGTGCCGCATCGCTGCCCACTGCGGGTGCGGGTACACGGCCTCGCCGATGGTCGCGCTGATCAGGACACGCAGGTACGGAACCGGATGCGGGTCACTGCCGGACGGCCGGAAGACGAAGAAGGCCGGCAGGCTGACGACGGCGAGCAGACCGACCGTGGACGTGATCCCGAGCTTCCCGACCGACCAGCAGTCGGCGACGATCTCACTGATCCACTTGTCCCACGTCGGCCAGCAACCCTTGGGATCCTTGGTCGCCGCTCGGGCGATGTCGACCCGCAACGACTCGACCAGCCCCAGTTGCGCAGCTCCCTGGTGCCCCACCTCGTGAACCAGTGAGCTCGCGACACCGCTACCCACCATGCGCTCCCGGGGCACCCGGATGATCGCGACCGGGTTCGAATCGCCGCCGGGCAAGCGCGTGCGGGCCCGGCGGATCGCGGCACCGGGACCGCGGGCGAGGTAGCACACCGCCGGCACCTGCTCGTAGCCGTCGAGATCGAGCCGGAGCGCGTCCCGCGCCAGTACGTCGAGACCGGACAACCACACCCCCGTCCCGTGCTCGCTGCGCTGGGTGATCACCTCGGTGAACAGATCGAACTGGGACAGCACGTCGTTGAATCCCAGCCGGATCAGCACGAAGCGCCGCTGCTGTTCGGCCGCGCCGGCCCGACGACCCTGGCCGTGCAGCCAGTCGAGATATCCATGGACCTTCTCCCGAAGGCGGCCGCGGCCCGCGTGCAGGAAGCGCTCGATGATCACCTGCGCTTCGTACGGGAGCGTCGCGGCGAGCACCATCGTCTCGTGCAGCGCGAAGGGCCTCACCTGGTCCAGACGGGCCAGCAGCCCTCGAGCCTCATGCTCGAGCAAGCGCGTCGCCAAGCCTCCGGGATCGACCATCGGAACCTCTCACGCACCAAGGACGACGATGCGGCCACCCCGGCGTACCCAGCGCCCGGACATGGCCCGTGACCCGTTGCTGCTGGGCGGACGGCCTGCCGCCTCGCCCTCGCCCTCGCCGGACTCGTAGTCGTCGCCGCCCTGCCACCACCCATCGGGCTCGCCGCCGTAACCGCCGCCGGCGTAGTCGTCCCCACCGCCGGACCACGGGGCCGGCTCGGCGTACTGCCACGCCGGCCGGTAGCCGCCGCCGTACGAACGCCGGCGCGAGCGCCACGGCGACATCCGCTGGCCGGATTGGAGCAGGCTGGGCGCGTAGCGGCGGGCCGAGCTGATGCTGGCCGCACGGACGGCTGCCCGCATCGGCACGTTCTGCGGGGCGCGCGCGGCATTGGAGTACGCGCCGCGGGCGAACCGGACGTAGCGGCTCGCGGCCTCCCACTCGGCCTCGACCTCACCCATGGACTCGGCTTCCTGCGCCTCGAGCAGACCACCTGCCATCGATCCCAGCTTGGCACCGATCGCGGTCCCGGCCCCCGGCAGCACCATGGAACCGAGTGCTCCGCCGACCATCGGCAACGCGGTCTTGGCGACGTTCTTCAGTACGCCGCCCAGCGCCTTGCCGATCGGCGACTTGACGAACTTCGACGCGCCCTTGATCACGCTGCTGGCCAGCTTGCCGAGGAACCGGTCCAGCTCGGCCTCGGTGGTGACCTCCAGCAATTCCTGGACGAGCTCGGCTTCCATCGCCTCGGCTTCGCCCTCGTAGGCCTCGCCCGACTCCCACTCGGACTCGGCCTCACCAGGAAACTCGTAGCTCTCCCCCGGGATCTCAAATGCCTCGTACATGCCGGTGTCCCTTCTTTCTTGGCTGTATCACGCGTCGAGGATGATGATTCGATTGCCGCGACGGATCCAGCGGCCCTCGCTGCCGCGACCGCCGCCGGCCGCACCCCGGGCCCCCACCAGTCCGGGCAGATGCCGCTGAGCCGCGGCGATGGCAGCCCGCTGGGCGGCCACCGCGGGCGGCATCGTGGGAGGCGCCTGCGCGGCGCCGCGGGCGGTCTCCTCCGCGAAGCGGACGAAAGCGCGTGCGGTCTCGTACTCGCGGTCTTCGGCCGACAACCCTTCGGTCTGCAGCCCCAGCTCCAGCTTGCCGCCGAGCCACTGACCGGCCCGCTGGCCGATCGCGCCACCCCGCCCGGGGGCCACGGTGTCGCCGACCAGCTTCCCCAGTTGCGGCAAGGCCTGCTTGGCCGCCGACTTGAGGATCCCGCCGACCGCCCGGCCGGCATCGGAGCCGGCGAAGCCGCGGGCCGCGGAGATCGCCCTGCTGACCAACTGGCCGAGGAACCGGTCGAGCTCGGCCTCGGTCGTCACTTCCAGCAGCTCCGAGGCCAGCGCCAGCTCGTTCTCCGACGTCTCGCCGAACTCCTGGTACTCGTTGTACTCACCCTCGCCGAAGGCTTCGGACTCGAACAGCGCCCGGTCGATGTCGTGCATGGATATCTCCTTCTCCGCGTGGTCTCACCCACCTACTGCACAATTCGTGCCAACTCGGTGGAGCGCCCGTACGGCGTGCGGATGCGAAGCGCTCTTCGTGCGGAAGGACTGGATCGGACCTGCAACCGAAGTCAGGTTCGGCGGCGGAGCCCGCCCGCGGCGATGCCCAGTTCGGCGCGGTACTTCGCGACCGTCCGTCGGGCGACGATGTGTCCGCTGTCCGCGAGCGCCCGGCACAAACGGGCATCGCTGACCCGGCCGGCCGCGGCCAGTTCGGCGATCCGCGCCTTGATCGCGACCGCACCGCCGAGCAGGTCGGCGAGTGCGACGATCTGCCCGTCCGGATCGCGCAGCAGCTTGCCGGCAACGCAGCGGCTGACCGTCGACGGGTGCAGCCCGAGCTCGACGGCTACATCGGTCCGGGTGAGCGGGACGTGGCCCGCCGGCCCGCGCGCGAAGTACCCGGCCTGTCGATCGACGATGTACGTCGCCACCCGGCGCAGCACACTTCCCCGGATGTCGAGTTGGCGGAGCAGCTCTCGGGCAGCGCGTTCGTGTCCGCCGAGCCAGGCCACGGCTTCGGCGTCGGCCCGAACGGCGGGCGTCACCTCGGCCAGGCGCAGACCGAACCACTCGCTGTCGGGAACCTCGACCTCGAGGACTCCCGAGCGGGTGCGGTAGACGAAGACATCCGGGATCCCTGACGAGTCCGACCGTTCGGCTACCTCGACGGCGGCGACGGGCCGCAGCTTCGCCCGGACCAGCCGGAACGCTGCTTCGACGTCCTGCTGCGAAAGCCGGAGCACTCCGGCGACGGTCGCTGTGTTGCCTGCGGCAACGGCTTCCAGGTGGTCCCGCACCAGGTCGACGATCCAGGGCTCGGCCTCGCCGGCCGTCACGAGTGCGCGGGCCTGGGCGAGCAACAGGTCGATGACGGAGGTCTCCGCGACGCCGACCGGTCCGGCCGCCTTGATCGCGCGGACCGCTTCGGCGACCGCGTGCGGTGCGATGCCGTGCGCTGCCGCGATCTCGTCCGGCTCGGCGTCGAGCAGTCCACGGCGGGTGAGATGGGCGATCACCACTGGCAGCACCTCTCGGCAGTCCGACCGGATCTCGCAGGCAGCGGCCGACTCCAAGGTGTCGAACGGCATGACGGTTGGATCGCGACCGGTGTAGCGAGGTACAGCGGAACACCGCGGGCAACTGTTCGTCGTACGGTGGCGACCGCACCCCGGGCACGCCGAGCCGGAAGCACGCTCCAGCATCGGGTTGTCGTTGAGTGCGCGCTCCACTGTGCCGGACAGAGCGTCGTACCCGAGCGGTAGCAGCCGGAGGGAATGCAGCAGGCCAGGAACAGCTCGAAGCTCACCCCGAGCCCCCAACTCCAACCGAACCGCCATCCCCGGCCCCACCTGTCAACGGTAGGCCTGAGACAGCGCCTGGCAACGGCGTCGGGACAGCTAGAGTTCGGTAGTCGTCTTACATATCTAGGTGGGGGCTGATGCTGGACCGGTCCGAGTCCGCGCTGCAAATCGTCTTGCGGTCCCGTTTCTACCGTTCTGCGTTCCTGTCCTTGCTGATAGCCGGCATCGGGCTGTCGGCCGCGACTCCTCAGCTGACCCTGTTCCTGGTGCTCGAGCTCGGCACTCCCCTGCCCGTGGCGGGGTTGTACTACGTCACGAACCTGGCTGCCCCTGTCGCCGGCTACCTCGTTGGTCGGTGGTCGGACCGTACACAGGACCGGCTTTTCTGGTTCCGGGTGTGCACGGTGATCGGAACTGCCGGCTGGCTCGCCATGGCCGCGGCGAACACGGTCTGGCTCCCGTTTGTCATCAGCACTGTCGCGCTGAGCATCGCCGGCGGGTCCATGGCCCAGCTGTTCGCCGCATGCCGGGACGAGCTGAGCCGGCACCCGACGAAGGCCGAGAATCGTGTCGTCGCGACCATCCGGATGGCATTCACCGTCGGGTGGATCCTCGGGCCAGTGCTGGGCAGCTGGTTCGGCGGTGTCTTCGGGCTCCGAGCGCTGCTGGTCGCCACCGCTACCTGCGTCTTCGCAGCACTCATCCCGCTCGGCCGCCAACGAGTCGAGCGGTACGAGGTAGTGATTCCGCCGCGACCCGGGTCCCGGCGACGGATCGACCACATGATGCCGCTGCTCACCTTCACCGCCATCTGCATCCTGGCGATGACCGGCGACACGATCAAGTTCGGCTACCTGCCGATCTACATGGCCGAGCAACTCCACATCTCCGACTCCGTCCGCGGCGTGGTCATCGGAATCCAGCCCCTACTCGAACTACTGCTCCTCCCCGTCGTGGCGCGTCTGGCCGACCGCTTCGGAGCACTCCGCATCATGACGGCGGGGACCGTGCTCGGCCTGGCTGGAAACCTCGCCTACGCCACCAGCACCTCCGTCGCCGGACTCCTCCTCGGACAAGCGTTGACCGCGGGCGTCTGGGCCTGCGTCGGGGCCCTCGGAGTCTCCATCGCCCAGCATCTCTACCCCGAAGGCGTCGCCACCGCGTCCGGCATCTACCTGAGCAGCATCGCCGTCAGCTCCGCCATCGGCGGCACGATCGGCGGCATCGGCGTGGCCGCCATCGGCCTCCCCCACGTCTTCTTCATCCCGGCGTTCCTGACCACGCTCGCCACGGTCGCTTTCGTCGTACTCGACACACGCCTCAAACCGATCAGCTGAATGCGTGTCAGCGGGCGCACTCTCTGCCCACCAAGCACCCGACATCCACCGGTGGTGTCCGCTAAGCGGTCGACTCAGAGAATTTCGGTATACACGGTCCGAAATACGCTTCTAGTGTGGAATTGCTCGCCTGGCGGTTGTAACCCCCACAACCGGACAGCCTGACCGAAATGCGCTGGGTCGCGCGACCCTCACCCCAAGAGGCGTGCCACTGCCCCGCCCGGTCCAAGCAGTTGTCCGGCACCGCCAGGCGGCCTGCGCCCTACGAGACGACAGCACCACGGACCGTCCACGCCTCAGTCCTTGAAGGCGTCCTTGACCTTCTCGCCGGCTTGCTTGAGGTTTGCCTTGGTCTGGTCCGCCTGGCCTTCGGCTTGCAGGTCGCGGTCATCGGTGGCGTCGCCGGCCTTCTCCTTGACCTTTCCCTTGGCTTCCTCGGCCGCATTCCGAAGTTTGTCGTCCGTACCCATCGATCTCTCCTGACCTGGCTCCGATGTTCTAGGTCTCGGGTGCCCCTCCCCCGCCACTCCATGCGTGGAAAGCTTCTACTGCGGTGGGGAGGGTGTAGAAGACGCGGTTCGGGCCCAGGCGGTCCAGGAAGCCGGCGGCTTGGAGGTCGTCGCGGAGTTCTTGTTTGACGCGGGCCAGGGCGAGGGTGATGCCGCGGTCGGCGAGTTCTTCGCGCAGCGAGTCGAGGGCGTCGATCGCGGTGATGTCGATCTCGATGTTCGCCTCGGTGTTGAGGAGCAGCCAGCGGACCGGCGTACCGGCGGTGTCGACCGCGGCCAGGGCGCGGCGGCGGAAGTTTTCGGCGTTCGCGAAGAACAGCGGGGAGTCGTAGCGATAGACCACGAGCCCTGGGACGGGCTGGGCGTCGGGGTAGTCGTCGACGTCGTGCATGCCCGCGATACCTGGCACGTAGCCGAGGATGCCGTCGTGCGGTCGCGCGACCCGGCGCAGTACGTCGAGCACCGACAACGCGACCGCCACGAGTACGCCGTACAGGACGTTGAGAGCGATCACGCCGATAGTCGTTGCCACCGCCAACAACAGCTCACTGGACCGGAAGGACGCGATCCGGCGGAACTCGCCGAGCTCGATCAGCCGGAGGGCCGCGAAGACCACGAGCGCTCCGAGCGCCGGGATCGGGAACGTCGACAGCAGCGGCCCAGCGAACAGCAGAGTCGCGACGATGACCGCCGCGGCGACGAGCGAGTACACCTGGCTCTTCGCTCCGGATGCTTGAGCGACCGCCGTACGGCTTCCACTACTGCTGACCGGGAAACCACGAACCAAGCCCGCGCTGATGTTCGCCAACCCGAGAACCAGCAACTCCCGGTCGGCATCGACGCGCTCATCACCTCGGGCCGCAAAGGCCCGCCCGGTCAGCACAGTGTCCGTGTAGCCGACCAGCGCAACCCCGAGCGCGGGCAGCGCGAGCAGTGCGAGATCTTCTCCGGTCAGCGCAGGCACGTGCAGCTCCGGAAGGCCGCTCGGCACCTGACCGACCAGCGCCACTCCCTTGTCCTCCAGTCCCGCCGCCCACGCGACGAAAGCGGCCAGCGCAACGACGATCAGCGGCCCAGGCAGCCGAGGTGCCCAGCGCGCCAGCGCCAGCAACGACGCCAAGGAGGTCACCGACAACAGCACCGGCGCCAGCTGCCACTCGCCGAACAACCGGATCGCCGACAACACCTCGGCCGGCGGCGAGTCTCCGCTCACCGGAGCGCCGGTCAGCCGCCCGAGCTGACCGCTCATCATGATCACCGCGATTCCGGCCATGTACCCGACGAGCACCGGCTTCGACAACAGATCCGCAAGAAACCCCAGCCGGGCCACCCATCCCACCACACAGATGGCCCCGACCATCAACGCCAGTACGGCGGCCAGCAGCGCATACCGAGCCGGATCACCCGCAGCCAGCGGCGCGATCGCCGCTGCGGTCAGCAACGCGGTCGTGGACTCCGGCCCGAGCGACAGCAACCGAGACGTGCCGAGCAGGAAGTAGATCACCAGCGGCGCCAGTGAGACCCAGAGCCCGGCGACCGCGGGCAGCCCGGCGAGCTGGGCATACGCCATCACCTGCGGGACGAAGTACGCCGCCACCGTGACGCCCGCGATCAGGTCGGAACGAAGCCAGGCCACGCGGTACTGACGAAGTGTCGCAACCCCGGGAGACGACAATCTCCAGCCCGCCATCGCGAACCCCCCTCGCCTCGATCATTGTGCACGCGACCCCGGCCCCAGGACACGCAACTGGAGCTGAATGCCGAAGCGTACGTCGGGATCGTCGAGGTCGAGAGCACCGACGTCGACGGCGCGGCGGAGGCGGTAGCGGAACCGCCCAAGCCACCCCCGGCACCTCATGCCGAGCGATCGCCGCCGGAACATACTCCCCCAGCCACTTCCCGACCTCTCCCAAACCAGTCATGCGGACAAGCTAGGCACCCCACCCACGCCGGTATCTGTCCCACCCAACAGAATCCCGATCACCCCTCTGTCCCCCACAACAACCACCCCGGACCGGTCAGTTTTGTATCAACTCGTACCGCTGGACGGTCCGATCTACGACCGCACCTTCCAGATCAGCGTTCTCGATCCCGGGGTTCGGGTCTACGCAGTCACCTTCGGCTAGATCAGGGGGGTCCGGCCATGTCAGATCAAGTTCCGGCGGTTGCCGACACTCGGCGGCGACGAGTACGCGTCTGGTTCGGGAGCCACGTGATCGCCGAGCTCATCGCCGTACCGGCCACCGCGGAGCGTTACGCCGCGGCGATGGACCGAAGGTTCGGTGGCCTGCGGATCACCAACGACCCCATGCCCGGCACAGGCCGCGCCGAAGAGGCTGCGCCACCGCTCTGGTCGCCCTGAGCGAGGACAGCACAGCGAGCAGTCACCAGACCGGTGGGCGGGCGTTCAGAGTCTCCTCAGCGCCCGCCCGCCGCGCCAACCGGTTCTTCGGGCAGTCGGTCAGGAGCGGTCGTAGTGGCTCGGGGGGAACGGGTGGCGTTCGGTCAGCGGATAGGCCTCGCCCTCCGCCTCCTCCCGGCGCAGCTCCGCCTGAGCCTCCTGGAACTCCTCGGACTCGGTCACATCGGTCGGCACCGGGTCGTCCGTCGCCGGCGGCACGTCGTCCGGGTCGTAGTCGTCGATGCCGGCCTCGACGCGCTCCTGCTCGGTCCGGCGGGCCAGGTCGTCGTCGTCCGGCCGGATCGACGATGCCCCACCGTGCTCGCGCCGATCACGCCGAGCATCCTCAGAAGTCTCGAACGGTTCCTCCGTCATCACTCCTCCTCAGCCCATGACCCCACCAACCACCCATTAATCACCCGCTGACCCGGTTCGCGGTAGGGGTCAGTGCGGGGTGACGAGAGATTGTTCGAGGAGGGCGATCATGGCGGCGTGCCGTTTGGCGGCGGTGTGGGCCTCGCCCAGGGCGATGATGTCGAGGAAGACCCGGCTGACGATGAGCTCGGCGGCGGTCTGGACCCGGGCGCGGTCGGCGACGACGTCGTCCGCTCCGTTGAGGACGTCGGCGACCGTGGCGGCCGCTTCGGCGAACAGTTCGGCGGCGCGGGCGGCGATCTCGGGGTGTGACTGTGCTTCGCGGAAGACGATGATCCTCGGGTAGCGGTTGCGCTCGAGTTCCGCGGCGACGACGGACACGATCGCGCGGAGCCGGCTGTGCACCGTGCGGCCGCGCGCGGCCGAGCGAATCACCTCGCTCGGGGTCGGCCGCTCGTGGACGATGGCCAGCAGGAGGTCCATCTTGGTGGCGAAGTGGTAGAACACCAGGCTGGACGGAACCCCGGCCTCCTGGGCGATGCGTGCCGTCGACGAAGCGTCGTACCCGTGCTCGGCGAACAGGCGCTCGGCGGTCTCGACGATCGCCTGCCGCTTGCTGCTGTGCTTGGTGGAGGTGGTCACCCCTCGGCCCGTCCGAACCTGGCCCACCAGCGATCTCCATCCTTGTCCACAGCCGATTCCGCGGCCCGGCGGAAGGCCTCGAAGACATAGTCCGGCACCCGGAGACCGCGCCGGTGAGCCCACAGTAACTCGTGCTCGACCCGGCCGACCTGGCGGGCGTACTGCAGCAGGTCCGCCTCGTCATCAGTACTGATGCCGAGCGCGCGAATCGCCTGCCCGAACTCCGCTCGCTGCCGGTCATTGCTGACTCCGACCGGCCCGAACGTCCGTCGCCGCAAGGTGCGCACCAGCCACCGCTGCCAGGCGCTCAACTGACCCCAGAGCTCGCGGGCTGCGATCTGGTAGTAGGCGAAATGGCCAGGCTCCTGGCGCCGGATCGGCGCGACCACAGTCGCCGCGACGGCCCGCTCGCCCAGCTCTTGCAGGCCGGCATGAAGCTTGTTGTAGGCAAGCACCGCGGACCGCTCCGTCGCCAGCCCGGTGAGGTAGTAGAGCATCCGGCTCACGTCCTGTACGGCGCTCACCCGGCCGAGGGCCCCGAGCAGCCGGAGCTGAAAGGACACGTCGGTCACGTTGGGCTCGGCGGCGTCGAGACCGGCGAGGATCTGCAGCCGATCGAGGATCAGCCCGTGGCGCGTCTCCTGCGGAAGCCACACGTCGGCGTAGAAGTGCCGATCGACCTCGGGCGGGTCCGGCAGCAGCAGGTTGAGTTCCAGGACGTTGCGCTCGACCTCGAGCTCGACGCGGGACATGTAGGACAGCACGGGCCCGAACCGCTCGGCCAGCAGGTCCGGCCGGTTCATCGTGTAATCGACGCTGTCCAGCGGGATCGGTGGGTGCTCCTCCCCCAGCCGATCGACATGGTCGGCCAGTCGCGAGTCTCCCCGTCGCCGGCCGCTTCGCAGCGGAACAGCCACATTCGTCAGCGCCATCGTCGGCACCTCACTCCGGTCCAGAGCTTTGCTTCGATCCAGCACTTGAAAGCGTAACAAACAAACCTGACTGATCAGTCAGTCAAGTAATGTGACGTCGCCGACAGCTGGTGTGATCGTGCATAGTTGCTACTAGCAACCGTTTAGCGGAGCTGGAAGCCTTGAGTGTGAAGGGCGTCACGCAGATGTTCGCGACCGTTCAGACCGGCGACAGTGCCGAAGCGGCGGGCGACTCGTTTCGCCCAGCTGTCGGGAAGGCCGGCCGCGGCGTAGAAGGTGTTGAGCAGTTCCTCGTAGGTTTCGACGTGGGCCGTCTGCGGCTCCAAGGCGTAGCGCTCGTGGTGCAGGACGGCATGTTGCGGGAGGCGAGGCTTGACGGCGCTCTCGGCCACGCGATCCGGGTGACCGACCGTCAGGCCGAAGACCGGGAAGACATTCGGCGGCAGGTCCAGCTCCGCCGCGACGTCGAGCGGCCGGTTCCGGATGGCGCCCACGAAGACCGTGCCGAGACCGAGCGACTCCGCGGCCAGGGACGCGTTCTGGGCCGCGAGGGCCACGTCGACGAACGACAGTACGGCGGCCTCGACGAAGTCCGCGCCTTCAGCGGTCGCCGAGGCAACTCCCGTGGTCACCTGGCGCGCCCGGGCGAGATCGGCCAGCCAGACCAGGAACAACGGCGCCTCGACGATGAACTGCTGATCGCCCGCGAGGTGCGCGAGCCGGGCACGACGCTCGTCGTCGCGCACGGCCACGACACTCCACAGCTGCAGGTTGCCCGACGTCGGAGCCGACTGTGCCGCGGCGATCAGCGCCGACAGCGTCGCGTCGGCCACGGGCTCCGGGCGGTAGCTCCGCACGGATCGGTGATCCAGCTGCTGCGCGAGTACGTCGGTCCACTCAGCCGCCGGATCGAGCGTCGGCTCGGATCCGTACCGCAGCCGATAGGACGCTTCCGGGGATACGGTCACGAACTCTCCTTCACGCGCGCTGTCCGGTGCCATGGATGCCGTACTGGTCGATGAGAGCCAATTCCGCCTCGGTCAGCGGCGGGAAGTCCAGAGCGGCCACGTTGTGATCCAGCTGACTCGTCGAGCTCGCACCGATCAGGGCGGTGGTGATCCCGGGCTGACGCAGGACCCATTGCAGCGCCAGCTGAGCCAGCGACTGACCACGCTCCCGGGCAATTCCGTTGAGAGCAGCAGCGCGCTCGCGGTACACCTCGTCGATCTGAGCCGGCGAGAGGAACGTGCTGTTGGCAGCTCGGGCACCCGCCGGGATCGTGCCGTCGAGGTACTTGTCGGTCAGCAGCCCCTGAGCAAGGGGGCTGTAGGCAACGAGTCCGAACCCGTCCGCGGCGGCGAGCTTCAGCAGCCCGGTGTTCTCCGGCCCACGATCGAAGATCGAGTACCGCGGCTGGTGAACAAGCAGCGGTACGCCGGCTGCCCGCAGCAACTCGGCGGCCTCGTGCGCCTGCTCGGTCGGGTAGTTCGACACCCCGACATACAACGCCTTCCCCTGCTGAACAGCACTCACCAACGCGCCGACCGTCTCCTCCAGCGGCGTCGAGGGGTCCGGTCGGTGGTGGTAGAAGATGTCGACGTACTCCGTGCCGAGGTCGCGCAGACTGTGGTCCAGCGAGGACAACACTGATTTGCGCGATCCCCCTTTGGAATAAGGGCTCGGACTGATCGGGTTACCGGCCTTGGTCGTGATGATCAGCTCGTCGCGGTACGCCGCCAGGTCCGTCCGGAGCACTTGCCCGAGGAACTTCTCCGCCGCGCGATGCGGCGGCCCGTACCGGTTCGCGTTGTCGAAGTGGGTGATCCCCAGGTCGAACGCGTGCAGCAGGATCTCCCGCTGCGTCTCGAACGGATAGTCGGTCCCGAACTTCTGCCACAACCCCAGCGACAGCGCCGGCAGGTCCAGCCCGGATCGACCGGCCCGCCGGTACTCGAGTCGCTCGTATCGGTCGTCGGCCGCTCCATAGGTCGTCACGTCAACAATTCTCCCCGATGTCGAGTGCCCCACTCGACAATGTCCGGCATGTGGTGCCTGGTTGGCCCGGGTGCCCGGCTCTGGCGTGCAGACCGACAGGAGGTATCGGCCCTGGTCCCGGCCCGGCCGACCGGTCTCACGCCTGAACACCCCGCGCACCACAATTCCTGGACCGACACCTCCTGTCGATCTGCACATCGAGCGTCAGCTGGTGGCGGCCTCGAGGATGCAGACTCGGGTGCCGGTGTCGATGACCTGGTTCAGGTGTAGGCCGGCGGCTTCGAAGAGGGCGGCGTACTCGTCTTCGGTGCGTTCGCGGCCGCCGGGCATCACCAGCATGTTGAGGTCCGAGAACGCCGCTATGACCTCGTGACCCGGCCGGTCCAGGACCAGCTCGATCACCAGGACGACGCCACCGGGGTTGAGCGATGCGGCGCAGGTGCGCAGGATCTTTACGCACCGGTCGTCCGGCCAGTCGTGCAGGATCGACTTGATCAGGTACCCGTCCGCCGGCGGGACCGCCTCGAAGAAGCTGCCCGCCACGGCCGACCACCGCGACGCCACCGCCGCGGACCTCGGCCCGGTGGCCACGACATGCGGCAGGTCGAAGACGACACCCTGCAACTGCTCGTACCGGTTCAGCACCGCGTCCAGCAGAATCCCCTGCCCGCCGCCGACGTCCACAACCGTGCCCAGCCCGGAGAAGTCATAGGAGTCCGCCACCGACTTTCCGACGTACCAACTGAGCGCGGTCATGTTGTCGTTGAAGATCGCGTTGTATTCGGGCCGCTGCTCCCGATGAGTCCAGACATCCACACCGTGCACTGCCTCGAACGCGTTCTCACCCGTGCGCACGCTGTGAGCGAGATGCCCCCAAGCCGCCCAGAACGCCGGGTCCTGCCCCATCCGGGCCAACGGTCGCAGGGACCCCGGTACGTCGGAACGCAGCCGCTCCCCGATCGACGTGTTGGTGTACACCCCGTCCTGTACGGCGTACACCCCGACAGCCACCAAGGCCCGCAGCAACCGGCCCAGCGTCTCCTCGTCCGCCTTCACAGCCGCGGCCAACTCGGCGAGCGTCTGCCCCTCCCCCGCCAAGGCGTCCGAGATGCCGAACTCGGCCGCCACACTGAGCGCCGCTGAAACGCGGAACCCCGTAATCATCGCCTGCAGAGTCTCCCCATCATCCATAGGCCGATGATGCGCTCAGTGCACGGGCGCGACCAGTCCCCGGTGCCCTGGCCCGGGAGTCTCACTGGTGCGACCCGGCGTCGCGCGGGCCGAGAATGGCGACATCGGGGTTCAGCCGAAGGAAGAGGGACACCATGCAATTTCTGGTCACCATGACGACCCACGTTCCCGACGGAGTCTCGGCGGAGACGGTCGACGAAGTTCGCGGACGCGAGGCTGCCCGCTCGCGCGAGCTCGCCGCCGAGGGACATCTGCTCCGGCTGTGGCGGCCGCCGCTCGCACCCGGCGAGTGGCGCACGCTCGGTCTGTTCGCCGCCGTCGACGAGGTTGAGCTCGAAAAGGTGCTCGCCTCGATGCCACTGCGGATCTGGCGGACCGACGAGGTGACACCCCTCTCGCCCCACCCCAACGATCCAGCACTCGGAGGCTGAGATGACGCTCCACCTGCCCTCACTCGACGGGGCGACGACCTGGTTGAACTCCGCTCCGCTGCGAAGCGCCGAGCTGCGCGGGAACGTCGTACTGTTCGACTTCGGCACGCTGACGTGCATCAACTGGCTGCGCACCCAGCCCTACATCCGGGCCTGGTCGCGGGCTTACCGGGCCGACGGCCTGATCGTCATCGGGGTCCACACCCCGGAGTTCGCCTTCGAGCACGACATCGACCGGGTACGCCGGGCCGTCAAGGAGCGCGGCATCGACTACGCGGTGGCCGTCGACAACGACTATGCGGTCTGGAGCGCCTTCGACAACCACTACTGGCCGGCGCTGTACTTCGTCGACACCGACGGCGTGATCCGCGATCACCACTTCGGCGAAGGCAACTACGACCGGTCGGAGCGCCGGATCCAGCAGCTACTCGACGTCGACCGCGACCTCGTGTCGGTGCAACCCTCCGGCATCGAGGCGGCCGCTGACTGGCCCAGCCTGCGGACTCCCGAGACGTACCTCGGTGATCAACGTGGCGCACCCGGCCAGTGGGCCTTGGACGGCAAGTGGACGAGCCGGCCCGAGTACGTCGAGCTGGACGACGCCCGCGGGACGATCGCGTATCGCTACCACGCTCGGGACGCACATCTCGTCGCGTCACCCGGAACGCAGGGACCCGTTCCGTTCCGTGTCCGGCTCGACGGCGATGCGCCGGGCGCGGCCCACGGACTCGACGTCGATGCGGACGGGAACGGCGTACTCGACGACGGCCGCTTGTACCAGCTCATTCGTACGCGGGACGCGGTCCGCGATCGGACCCTGGAGATCACCTTCCTGGCCGCCGGGGCCCGCGCCTACGTGTTCACCTTCGGGTAGGGGTCAGACGAGTTGCTGGCCGCCGTCGATGTCGAAGGTGGCGCCGGTGACGGCCGGGTTGTTCATCAGCTGGACGGCCAGCAAGGCGATGTCTTCCGGTCCCACCACACGGCCGATCGGCAGCGTCGTACGGAGCTGCTCACGGCGTGCCTCCAGGTCGTCACCCAGGAGCGTCGCCGACAGCGGGGTGTCGACGAACCCGGCCGCGATCAGGTTCACCCGGATCGGCGCGATCTCGAGCGCGAGGTTCCGCACCAGCGCCGGCATCGCGGCCGTCAGGGCACCGATCAGCGTGAGGCCCACGCCCGTACGCCGGCCACCCGTGCCGCCCATGAAGGACAGCGATCCACCGGCGCGGACCCGGCCGATCGAGAGCTTGGCGATCTGCAACGGAAGGAACAGATGGGACTCGATGTCATCCCGGGCCTTGTCGAAGTCGAATACCTCCAGCGGGGCGTAGTACGGGCCGGGCCCGGTGACGAGGATGTGATCGATGGGAGCGGGCAGGTCGTCGAAGAACTCCTTGAGCCGGTCGGTATCGGTCGCGTCGAAGGCGGCCGTGTCGGCTCCGAGTTCCTTGCCCGCCAACTGCAGGCGTTCCTGGTTCCGGGCCGTGATGATCACCGAGGCGCCCTCGGCCCGGGCGCGGCGAGCCGTCTCGAGCCCGATTCCCAGACTGCCACCGATCACGACGACCGTCTGCCCGGCCAACTCAGGTGTGCTCGCGCTCATGGCTACCTCCTGCTCGATCCGGTGTCAGGACCCACAGTGCCGCCTGGACGACCGCCGCGCACCAGTGAGAGCCCTGGTGAACGAGATTCGCACCACAGCTGACCAGTGACGAGCACTGGTGTGCCGGCGGTGCCCGAGCAGTCATAGTCAGTGGTGACAGCACCACGACTCAGGAGGCAGCGAATGAGCACCACCGACGAGACGGCCGCCGCGAAGGTTCCGTTCAAGCTCGAGGCCGTCGTCATCCCGGTCACCGACGTCGACCGGTCGAAGGACTTCTACGCGGGGCTGGGCTGGCGGCTCGACGCGGACTTCGCGTTCGACAACGGCTTCCGGATCGTCCAGTTCACGCCGCCGGGCTCGCCGGCCTCGGTCCAGTTCGGGACCAGCGTCACCTCGGCCGCGCCGGGCTCGGCCCAGGGCCTTTACCTGGTCGTCTCCGACATCAAGGTCGCGCGCGACGAGATGGCCGGCCACGGTGTCGAGGTCAGCGAGGTGTTCCACCCGGGTACGCCGGGCGCCCAGTTCCAGCCGGTCGACTCGGACAGCCGCGTGGGCGGGCCGGACGGCGACCACGCCAGCTACGGGTCGTTCGCCACCTTCACCGACCCGGACGGCAATGGCTGGCTGCTCCAGGAGATCACCACCCGGCTGCCCGGCCGCATCGAGGCCACGGAGACGACGTACGCCTCGGTGGAGGACCTGCAGCAGGCGCTGACGCGCGCGGCGACCGCTCACGGCGAGCACGAGGCGCGCAACGGCGGCGTGCGCGACGCGGAGTGGCCCGCCTGGTACGCCAAGTACATGGTCGCGGAGGCCGCCGGCGACGAGCTCCCCCAGTGATCGGAGGCTGCTAGACGGCGAAGACCTGGGAGTCGTCGGCGAAGGCCTTGAACTCCAGAGCGTTGCCGGCCGGGTCGAGGAGGAACATCGTCCACTGCTCACCGGTCTGTCCCTCGAAGCGCACGTACGGCTCGATCACGAACTCGGCGTTCGCGGCGCGCAGCCGGTCGGCGAGCTTCTGGAACTCGGGCACGGTCAGGATCAACCCGAAGTGCGGCACCGGTACGTCGTGACCGTCGACGGGGTTGTGGATCCGCTGGGTTCGCTCCGGGGCCACATGTGTCACGAACTGGTGGCCTTGGAGGTTCCAGTCGATCCAGGTCTCGGAGCTCCGGCCCTGCTCCAGGCCGAGCACCTCGCCGTAGAACTGTCGTGCGGCGGCCAGGTCGTCGACCGGCATGGCGAGGTGGAACCGCGGGATCGGCGAGTCGAGAACAGTCATGGACGTCCTTCCTGGGGCATTGGATGTCGCAATGTTAGGACCTGGGCTGCGTGCATTCTCCGGGCCGGAATGGGAACTGGACCGGGGAGAGGTGATCCGGCGCTCGGGAGTCGTGGACACCTCGAGGTCTGGGACCGTTCAGTCAAAGAAGCGGCCCCGGACCGTACCCCAAGCATCCGGACCGTTCAGGCAGGTGGTGGGTACGGCGAATCCGGGAGACCGAGGTTGCGCCAGACGAAGCGCGGGACGCGGGCCAGGAAGCCTCGCAGGAACAGCGAGCTGTGGGCAATGGCCGGCTGACTGTGCACGCCGGGCGAGAACCACGCCCAGTCGTCGGTCAGCGCGAAGGACGCGGGCGGGTCGGCCATCAGGTATTCCATCTGCCGCGGATGGATGACGTCGTACGCGTACTTCGTGTCCTGCGCGTGCACCGCGAACTGATCGTTGAACGCCTGACTCTCGAAGCTGATCCCCCGGCCGAAGCCGCGTCGCGCGACCTGCAGCGGCGGCATCCGGATCGGCAACTGGAACCCGAGGATCGGCTCGCTGTGGCTCTCGACCACGGTCCGGGTCTGACTGCGCCCCTCGCTGTCGGTGTAGGTCTCGGTCCGCGTCGTCTTCCAGTGGTGCGTGAACGCGACGAACGGCGGTCCGTCACCATCGCGACCGCGGACGACGTCGCTGGTGCGGTGGTCATGGCCCGACCGGCTCACCGGGGTGAACTGCAGGAGGCTGTCGTCGACGCCGATCCAGTACCACTCCGGGTGGTGATAGAAGGTCAGCCGGGGTGGCTGCTCGGGCTGGATCCACTGATCCAGCGGCGCGGCGTCGATCACCGCGGCGATGCTGCCGAGCTGCTCGAGCCAGGGTCCGAGGAGCTCGACCTCCTTGCGCGGCGGGTCCAGCATCACCAGTTGGTCGGCGTCGATGCTCAGGTTCACACCGGGGTGACCGGCGGCCAGCGCGTTCAGTCGCTCACAGAACTGTGGCGAGACCACGGCTGCGGCGAACGACGGGTCCAGTGCGCCGATCTGCCACCCCGGACCGAGCTGCGCGGGAGACGGTACGCCGGTCGCCAGTACGCCGTACCGCGGCTGCGTCTCGCCACCGGTGATCCAAAGCTCCGGCAGCCGGCGGGAGAGACTGACCATCCCGACCCAGCCCGACCAGTGCTCGGACTTGTACTCGATGACCTGGAACGGCCGGCCGAGGCTGGTCAGCCCGGTGATCTGATCGTCGGGCTGCCGGTGGAACCCGATCCCGAACGGCGGGTTGCCGAGCCGCGCGACCGCGTCGAACGTCGGGCTGTTCACGAACGTCCAGCCCCGATCCCGCAGCGAACCGATGTACTGCTGCCGCCGGACCAGCGCGATGATGCCCCAGGTGATCCCAGCCACGCCCAACAGCGCGACGACCAGCACGAAGATCCCGAGTCCGCCCAGGTGACCACTCACGCCAGAACCCAACCACACCGCGAGGTTCAGCCCCGGAGTCCACGCAGCCTCGTACCATCCATGGCATGAATGACGCTCGCAGTACCACCGGCGAGACGCAGGCCGAGGTGATCGCGGACCTGCGCTCCCGGATCCGGGAGCGCTGGGAGGGGTTCTCTCCGGCAGCGCGCGCCGTCTGCCGGTCGTTGGCCGAGCGGTCGGCGGAGGAGCTGCTCTTCCTGACCGCCGTCGAGCTCGGCGCCGAGGCCAAGACGAGCAACGCGACGGTCGTCCGAACCGTCCAGGCGCTCGGCTACACCGGCCTGGCCGAGCTGAAGGCGAGGATCGCCGCACCGTTCACCCGGTCCAACCGGCCCGAGTTGCGGGCGCGCAAGCGGGTCGAGTCCAGCGGTGGCGACCTCGAGAACCTGTGGCAACGGGTGCTCGCGGAGTCGATGGACCGGATCGAGCTCCTGCAGCCGACGTTCGCGCTCGATCGCTACCAGCAGGCCGTTCAGCTTCTCCTCGATGCGAACAACACGCTGACCTACGGCTTCGGCGCGTCGTTCGTCGCGGCGGACCATCTGACCTTGATCCTGCGGCGCGTCGGTCTCCGCTCGTCCACCCTCCAGGCCGGCGGTTTCCGGCTCGCAGACGACCTGCTCGGGATCGGATCCGGAGATGTGGTCGTCCTCTTCGCACCCGGCCGTTCGGTGGTCGAGGTCGAGACCCTGGTCGATCAGGCCCGTACGGTCGGCGCCTCGACCGTCCTGATCACCGACGACCCGGCCAGCAAGCTCGCCGAGCAGGTGACGGTCCCACTGCAGTCGCCGACGACGCCCACGGGCCTCACCGGTGAGCCGCTGACGTCGATCATCGTCGCCGACGTTCTGGCCCAGGGCGTGGCCGCCGCGAACGTGGAGCAGTCGGTCGAGGCCTCCGAGCGGCTGACCGCTCTGCGTCATCGCCTCGGCTTCTAGCGCAAGCGCCATCCAAGATTGATCACCAATTCCGGTTCTGCTAAATTGCTCACCAATCGCGAGGAAGGCGGCAGGGGTGGGCGAGCTGGCGGGCAGAGCTGCGGTCGTCACCGGCGTCGGCGGGCCTCGCGGCATCGGGTTCGCGGTCGCGCGCGCGTTGGCTGCTCGCGGTGCGTCACTCGTCGTCTCCGCCACCGGCGACAGAGTCCATCAACGCGCCGCTGAGCTCCCGTCCGGGACCGTCGCGATCACCGGGGACCTGACTCACTCCGGGACTTCGGAGCTGCTTGCCGGCGCGGCCAAGTCACACTTCGGCCGGCTCGACATCGCCGTGAACTGCGCAGGTATGACCTCGACGACTCACCCCGAGCCCGAGGCAGGGCGTGTGCAGGACATGTCGTTGGAGACCTGGCGAGCCGGCCTCGCGCGCAATCTGGACGCTGCGTTCCTGTTCGCCCGCGCCGTCATGCCGGCGCTCGAGGAGTCCGATGCCGGGCGCCTGGTGCTGGTGGCCAGCCTGACCGGCCAGGCCATGGCAATGCGCGGCGAAGTCGCGTACGGCGCTGCGAAGGCAGGCGTTGTCGGACTCGTCCGAAGCCTCGCGCTCGACTCGGCCACCGCCGGAGTCACCGTGAACGCCGTCGCGCCCGGATGGATCGCCACCGACTCCCAAACACCGGCCGAACACCAGCAGGGCTTGCGAACTCCGCTCGGTCGCAGCGGTACGGCTGACGAAGTGGCCGGCCTGATCGCCTACCTGTGCACCCCATCGTCGTCCTACCTCACCGGCCAGTGCGTCATCGTCGACGGCGGCAACTCGATCGCGGAGGAACGCGCATGACCCAGTCGTTCAACTTCTTCGAGCAGCCGTCGCTCCCGGTGCCGGAGATCTCCGCGGTCCAGGCCGAGGAGTTCGTGCGTACGACGTACGGCATCGAGGGCACGGCGACCGAGCTCGGGAGTCAGCAGGACGCGAACTTCCTGATCTCCGGGGAGTACGTCCTGAAGGTGTCCAACGCGGCGTTCACCCGCGAGGATCTCGCCGCGCAGGATCAGGCCGCGGCTCACGTCGCACGTTCCGAACCGGGCATTCAGGTGCACACTGCTCTTGCCGGGCTCGACGGGTCCACAGTGCAACCCGTCGTACTGGCCGGCCGGCCGACGCATGCTCGGCTGGTGACCTTTGTCCCGGGCGATGTCCTCAGCGCCAGTCGCTATCTCGCGCCCGAGGTGGTTGCGGCGTTGGGAGACCTCGCCGGCCGGACCTGCCGGGCGTTGGCCGACTTCGAGGGCGTCGTCCCTCCGCGTGCTCTGCAGTGGGACCTCCGGCACGCTGAGGAGGTGGTGTCGCGGCTGGCCGACTTCGTGACCGTCACGGGCGGGCCGGCCGCAGCGCGCGCCGCGGCTCGAACGGCTGGCAACGCGCTGGCGCCGTACGTCGAGCGCCTGCCGCTGCAGGTCATCCATGGCGATCTGACCGACGACAACGTGATCAGTGCTGTAGGCAGCGACGGTCGGCCACAACCGGTCGGCGTCATCGACTTCGGTGACCTGATGGAGAGTTGGGCGATCGCCGAACTCGCGGTGACCTGCACGTCCCTGCTGTATTACTCGGCCGATCCGGCGACGATGCTGCCGGCGATCCGGGCGTTCAACCGGATCAGGCCGATCTCCGATGACGAACTCGCGGCGCTCGGGCCGCTCGTCGTCCTGCGGGCTGCCGCGCTGATGGTCAGCGGTCAGCAGCAGACACAGGTCGACGGCGACAACCGGTACGCCGCGGAGAACCTGGAGCGGGAGTGGCGCATCTTCGAGCGAGCGACCTCGCTTCCGCTCGAGGTACTGACGGTACTGATCCGCGCGTCGGTCCGGCCTCCCCTGCAGCGCCGGCCCGCGCAGGGCTCACCTTTGCTCTGGACAGCTGACCAGCCCGTTGTGCCCACGCAAATCGATCTGTCGGTGACGAATCCCGACGTGGAGCCTTCTACCTTCACTTGGACTGCGTCGGAGGTGGCTTATGTTCCGTTCCTTCAAGCGAGGCTGACGCAGACGCGCTTGAACTCCCACGATGCTCCGGCGTCCATCGGCGTCGGTGTCGAGGTCTTCACCGCAGAAGATCTCGACGTCTGCGCGCCCTGGGCCGGCGTCGTGCACCAGTACGGCGATCGCCTGAAGCTCACGCACTCGGACGGAACGAATCTGTGGCTGAGCAGCCCTGACCTCGCGATCTCGGCCGACGGACCCGTCGAAGCTGGTGAGCTTCTCGGCCGCCTGACCTCTGACGCCGCACTGCGGATCCAGGTGAGCCGCCTCGACGACCAGCCACCCTTCTTCGTTCCCCAGTCGCTCGCCGACGCTTGGGCACAGTCATGCCTGGACCCGACCAGCCTGATCGATCCAAGCTTTGTGCAGCAGGTCGACGACGACGCGTTGCTGTCCCGGCGGGACTCGGCGTTCGCCAAGGTTCAGGAGCACTACTTCCGCGAGCCTCCGCAGATCGAGCGTGGCTGGCGCAACCACCTGTTCGATCTCGGCGGACGCTCGTACCTCGACATGGTCAACAATGTGTCGATCCTCGGCCATGGGCATCCACGCCTCGCAGCGGCGATCGAGCGGCAGTGGCGGTTGCTCAACACCAACTCGCGCTTCCACTACCGGGCCGTCGTCGAGTTCTCGGAGCGCCTGGCCGCGCTACTGCCCGAACCGCTGAACACGGTGTTCCTGGTCAACAGTGGAACCGAGGCGGACGACCTCGCGCTGCGGCTCGCGTGGGCGAACACCGGGCGGCGTGACGTCGTCTCCGTCCGGGAGGCGTACCACGGGTGGTCGGATGCGACCGATGCCATCTCGACCTCGGTGGCCGACAACCCCAACGCCCTCGACACGCGGCCTTCCTGGGTGCACACGGTCGCGGCGCCGAACGCGTACCGGGGCCAGTACCGGGGAGCCGACGCGCATCGGTACGCCGAGGATGCCGTTGCCTACATCAACGACCTGGCCTCTCCCCCGGCGGCCTTCCTCGCCGAACCGTTCTACGGCAATGCCGGCGGCATGGCACTGCCGGACGGCTATCTCCGTCAGGTCTATGCGGCGGTACGGCGAGCCGGTGGGCTATGTATCGCGGACGAGGTGCAGAGCGGGTACGGCCGGCTCGGCGATCACTTCTGGGGCTTCGAGCAACAAGGCGTCGTACCCGACATCGTGACGGTGGCGAAGGCGATGGGCAACGGGCACCCGCTCGGGGCCGTCATCACCTCGGCCGAGATCGCCGAGGGATATCGCAACCAGGGGTACTTCTTCTCGTCGGCCGGCGGGAGTCCGGTCAGTTGCGTCGCCGGTCTGACGGTCCTCGACGTACTGCGTGACGAGCAACTGCAGGAGAACGCGCGGGTCGTGGGCAACCATCTTCGGCAGCGGTTGCTGGAGCTCGCCGACCGCCACCCGATCATCGGTGCAGTGCATGGGATGGGCCTGTACGTCGGTGTCGAGCTGGTGCGCGATCGCGTCACACTGGAGCCGGCGCAGCAGGAGACCGCGGCGATCTGTGAGCGGATGCGTGAGCTCGGTGTGATCATGCAGCCGACGTCCGATCGCCTGTGTGTACTGAAGATCAAGCCGCCGCTGGGCATCGGGATCGCCGACGCCGACTTCTTCGCCGACACCCTCGACCGCGTTCTGACCGAGGGCTGGTAGCTCACCAGTCCCTGGTCAGCACCTCGTCCAGAACGTCGGCGAACAACTCGGCATCGCGCTTCGTGAAGGTGAGCGGCGGCTTGAGCTTCAGCACGTTGCCCGCCGATCCCGTCGGGTAGACGAGCACTCCTTCGTCCTTCATCAGCTCGCTGACCAGCAGGGCCTCCTGGCCCGCCGGCTCCTTGGTCGTACGATCGCGGACCAATTCGACGCCGAGGTACATGCCGTGACCGCGCACGTCACCGATCAACTCATGCCTGGCCGCCAGTTGCTCGAGCCTGCTCTTGAACTCCCGCCCGGTCTCGGCAGCACGCGCCTGGAGGTCCTGCTCAGCGATCTCGTCGAGCACAGCGGTTCCGATTGCACAGGACACCGGGTTCCCGCCGAAGGTGTTGAAGTACTTCATCCCGGTGTCGAAGGCGTCGGCGATCTCCCGGGTGGTGACGACCGCGGCCATCGGATGCCCGTTGCCGATCGGCTTGCCCATCGTGACGATATCCGGAACGACGCCCTGGCTCTGGAATCCCCAGAACACGTCACCGAGCCGGCCGAAGCCGACCTGGACCTCGTCGGCGATGCACAGACCACCCGCCGCCCGGACGGCGGCGTACGCGTGGTCGAGGTAGCGATCGGGATAGAAGATGCTTCCGGCCGTGCCCATGGCCGACTCCGCGATGAACGCGGCAGGTGGCCGGCGTTGTTGGGTGAGTCGCTCGAGCTGCCGCTGGACGTCGGCGGCGTACTTGGGTCCGGCTTGGTTATCGCCGTACCCGAAGCGGCCGCGGTAGAGGTTGGGCTGCTCGACCTCGTGCGTCGTCGGGTCGGGACCGGTGCCGCCCGGGCCTTTGTAGCGGTTCGGGCTCAGCCCGGTGATCACCGAGGTGTTGCCGTGGTACGCGCCGTCGACCACCAGCACATCCGAGCGGCCCGTCACCTGCCGCGCCATCCGGATCGCCAGGTCGTTGGCCTCACTCCCGCTGCAGACCAGGAACACGACGTCGAGCGGATCGGGCAGCAACGCCGTGAGCCGCTCGGCGTACTCGGCGATGCCCGGGTACAGGAACCTGCTGTTCGTGTTGAGCCGCTGCAACTGCGCGGTCGCCGCCGCCACGACCCGGGGATTCCCGTGACCGACGTGGCTGACGTTGTTCATCGCGTCGAGGTAGCCCCGGCCGAACTCGTCGTACAACCAGGAGCCGCGCCCGGCCACAAGATTCATCGGCCGCTCATAGTACGAACGCTGGGACCGAGCGAAGTGCACATCCCTGGTGGCCAGCACCCGTCCGGCCGTCCACCAGTCCCCCTCACGCGAACGCCGTACGCCAAGCCCAAGAAACTCCTGCGGATCCGGAGACACGACCGCCCAAGCGCCGACCTCGGACACAGGAACCAACGCCCGCTCAACCAACCGTGCCGCCTCAACCGACCGAAACACCGCCACCCGAACCCCGACGTGAGACTGCCTGTCAGACCGCGCCGCCGTCTCGCCGATCACGTCGCCGGCCGCGACACATTCACCCCTGGACAACGTCGAAACCAGCCCGGTCCACCGGGACCAGATGGACCCCTCGTGACGAAGGATCAGGAACGGTTCGGGTACCGCACTGCGCTCCTCGACAACACCGTCGTACGGCGAGGAGACCTTGAATGGCTCAGCCGACGCGAGCTCAACACCAAGCCGATGGGCAGCCGTCTCCCCCGCCACAGTCGACCGCCGCGCACCCAGCTCGGCAACAGGGTGGAGGTGAGCCCGCACATCCACGGCCGGTCCAGCGCTGGTACCCAAGACCGACAGAGCGCCCTCTCCCGCGACCAGGACCACGGGCGCGACCGTGGCGCCGGCAGCCTCACGGAAGACCAGCTCAGCCAACTCCGGTGGCGTACTGCCGAGGTGCGCGATCGCAGGCCAGGTGTGCCTCATCCGCTCCTGCCCGTACGCCGTACCGCCCTCCGCGCACCGCTTCGTCCACGTCACGGCATTGACGCACAACCTGACCGCCGCCAGCGGGTAAAGCACCGCGAGCTCCGCATCCGTCAACTCGAGCTCAGCGGCGTACCCACGAACCACCGCGGCGGCCGCGCTCAGCGGATTCGGCTTGCGCAGCATCGCGTACGCAACCGCGATCGCGAGCTCACCAACACGCACGGTATACAACGCATCAGCGAAGTCGAGCACACCGTGCACCTGATGCCGACCGTCGATCCCACGCCGAGCGAGCACGTTGAAGTCATTCAAATCATGGTGAACAACCGCCATCGGAAGATCCCCCCGATGCCGGTCCATCGCGTCGTCAAACCACGAAACAATCCGCCGCACCTGCCCCACCCGAGCCCGATCGTCAACCGCGCCGATGCCGTCCGCGATCGCCTCCGGCGCGCGCAACAGATCCCAGTGATGACTACTTGCCGTCGGCAACCCTTTGGCCGACGCAAGTGCTTGAACCATCCGAGCAGCGGTCCACCCAAGCTCCCCAAGAAGCTCCACAGAATGCGCATTCAGCTCGGACAGGGTCCTCCCCTCCACCCACCCCTGCACAGTCACCAACCGCGCCCCCGCACCACCCCGAACGCTGTCTCCACCCCTGACCACAGTCCCGTCGGAGGCGAGCTCGACGACTGTGTCGCCGGTGTGGGATGGGACCATCGTCGGTACGTGCACCGGGTCTAGCGCGCCTTGCTGGGCGGCTAGGGACATCAGGGTGTGTTGCCAGCGGAGGTGGTCCGGGTCGGTGCCTGGGGGTGAGATCTTGACGACTACGCGCGTACCGTCGTGCAGGTCGACGGCCAGGTTCTGGTCGACCTCCCCACCTAGAGGTGACACCGCGACCGGGCGGAGGCCGAAGGCTTGCTCGAGTACCTCGGTGATCACCATTCGATGTCCTCACAGGATTGGTCACCAATGCAGCAATGATACGATAGCAGGTGTGCGCGGCTAGAGTTGCGCTGAATTTGTCCACGGCGAGAAGGGGAACCGCCATGCCGGTCGACGGCCGTATCCCGACCTTGAGTCGCGGCACCACCGCCGAGGAGGTCGCCACGCTGCTGCGCGACCTGATCATGGGCGGCACGCTGAAACCCGGTGAGCAACTGCGCGAGGAGGGATTGTCGGCGCAGTTCGACGTCTCCCGGCGTACCGTGCGGGACGCTCTCGGCATCCTCGCGCGGGAGCGGATCGTCCGGCACTACCGGCACCGGGGCTCCCGGGTCGTGCTGTTCACCGAGAACGACATCCACGACCTGTACCGGGTCCGGAAGACGCTCGAAGGCAGTGCGGCGGCGAAGGCGGACGAGCTGACCGACGCGCAACTGAAGGTGCTGACGGAGGCCTTCGAGAACCTCGCCGACGCCACCCGGGCCGGCCACGCGAACGAGATCGTCAGCCGGGATCTCGAGTTCCACCAGGCGGTGGTCAGGCTGATCGGCAGTCCCCGGGTCGACGACTTCTTCGCCGGTATCGCGGTCGAGATGCGGTACGCCCTCTCGATCCTGGAGTCCACCTACCACGAGTCGTCCAAGCGCCCCGCCGAAGCACTCGACGAGCACCGAGCCATCTGGGCCGCCTTCGTCAACCGCAACGTCGCCGAAGCCACCCGCCTCGTCGAAGCCCACGCCGACTCCAACGAGCGCCTCCTGGTCGAAGCCGTCGCCGCCACCGACGTCATAGACCTGGCCCCCTGACCGCCGGCCGGTGCAATGACAGCCGGCCGGCGAACAGTCAGGAAGCGGAATACACCAGGCGACCGCCGAGGTACGTCTGCTCGACCGTTGCCCGAAGCAACACCTCGGGATCGCCGGCGCGGATGTCCTCGCTGAGGACCACGAGGTCGGCCAGTTTGCCGGGGGTGATGGTGCCCTTGATGTCTTCCTCGTGGGAGGCGTGGGCAGGATTGGCGGTGTAGGCGAGGAGGGCCTCGTCGAGGGTGATTGCCTGGTCGGGGTGGAAAGCAGCGCCGTCGGCGGCCTGGCGGGTGATGGCGACGTACATGTTGTGCAGGGGGTTGATCTGCGCGACGTGCGACTTGTTGAAGGCGCCGGGGAAGTCTGAGACCAGGTTGACGGTCACGTCGCTGTCGATGAGGCGGCGCCAGGCGAAGGCGTTGGCGGCGCGGGCGGCACCGAGTGCCTTGTCCAGGCCGTTCGAGTAGAGCGCGAGTTGGTCGGAGGTCACATCGGCGACCAGGCCCAGTTTGCCGGCTCGGGCGAAGTCGTCGGCGGCTAGGTGCCAGGCGTGGATGAGCCGGTGGCGCCGGTCCCGCGGGCCGTTCAACTGGGCGGCGTACTCGAAGGCATCGATCGCAATTCGAGCCCCGCGGTCGCCAGTGACATGTACGCCGATGTCGAAGCCGGCCGCGTCGCCGGCCAGCACGAGTTCGCCCAGGCGTTCCTCCCCGACGAACCGGTACGACCACCCGTCGGTCAGCCCGGTACCCCGTGCGTCGGCCGGGTCGAACGGTGGCAGCATCGCACCGCTGTCGATGAAGATCTTCAGGGCACCGAACCGCAGCCAGTCGTCACCGGTCTTCGGCGTGATGCCATGCCCGGCGAGCCGGTCGAAGGTGTCGAGCGGGAGGAACGCATACACCCGTACGGACAGCTCGTCGCGGTCCGCGAGGCGCTGGAAGATCTCCGCGTTGGAGAAGCTGCGCTCGAGGAAGACCGAAGGGATCGTTTCCTCGGTCACCGCGGGCAGCCTGGCGATGTCGTGGATCGAGGTGATCCCGACCGCGTTCAGCTGCGCCATGACGCCGCGCGCACCCACCAGCTTCTGCTCCAGTGAGATCGGGCTGACCAGTCGCTGGACGAACTCGCCGGCTTGCCCGAAGAGCATCCCGGACAGCGCTCCCTGCTGATCTCGGCCGAACCTGCCGCCGCGGAGATCGGGCGTGCCGCGATCGATCTTGGCAACCTCGAGCGCCTTCGAGTTGGCGAAGTACGAGTGATCGGCCCGGCGGATGATCAACGGGTTGCCGGGCGTCAGCGCATCGATCGCGGCCAGGTCGGGTTCGAGCAGCGTTGGTGACGCCTCCCGCGTGGAGGCGAAGTCGCCCAGGTCTCCCCCGGTGATCCACAGTCCGGGCCCGAGTCGCGCGGCGGTGGCTGCGACGCGCTCAGAGAGCGTTGCCTGGTCGTTCACGTCGGTGAGCGCGACCTGGAAGTACCAGTCGACCGCGTTCTCGAAGTGCGTGTGCGCGTCGTTGAACCCTGGGCACACCATCCGCCCCGCCAGATCGACGAGCTGGGTTCGCGGGTTGATCAGCGCCAGTACCTCGGCGTCGCTGCCGACTCTGGCGATGCGGTCACCGGCGACCGCGACCGCCGAGGCCAAGGGCTGCTGTGGATCGGCGGTCCAGACCACACCGCCGTACAGGATCAGGTCGACGGGCTGCTTGCTGGGCGGTCGAGTGGTCATCCGATGCCGGCTCCTCACTGGATTCCTGGGGCTGTTCGCCGCAAGGTCTGGACAGGACCGTAATAGCCGTTACAGTATTGCGTCAATGTTCCCCTTTTAATCAACGGCACCTCACCAAGGAGTCCCTGTGCCGAGTCCCCGAGTCATCGAGATCGTCAGCGAGTCGCCGGCCGAGCGCGGCCGCCAGTACGGGAGTGCGGCCGCCGATCTGATCGCCCAGGCGATCGCGTACTACCGCACCGGGTTCGCCCACCAGACCGGACTGGCCTGGGACCAGGTGCTCGAGCACACCCGCCCGTGGCAGCAACTCGTCGAGCGCGACTTCCCCGAGCTCCTGGACGAGATGCAAGGCATCGCGGACGGCGCCGGCGTCTCGCTCCCGGAGATCGTCGCCCTCAACTGCCGCGGCGAGATCATCTACGACAACTGGTTCCCCGAAGGCCCGGACGGCTGTACGTCGTTCTCCCTGATCGACCGTGCGGCCGGCGACGGCCACGTGTACGCCGGCCAGAACTGGGACTGGCGGCACGCGATCCGTGGCACCGTCGTGATCCTGCGGGTCGTCCAGCCACCCAAGCCCACCCTGATCATGCAGGTCGAGGCCGGCCAGATCGGCCGGCACGGCGCCAACTCCGCCGGCCTCGCCCTCAACGCCAACGGCCTCGGCGGCCGGTACGACGACTCGGTGGGGATGCCGCAGACGGTCATCCGGCGCGCGGTCCTCGACACACCCAACGTCGCGGACGCGATCAAGATCCTCACCTGGACCAAGGCCCACATCCCCAGCAACGCACTGATCACCCACCGGGACGGCTTCTCGATCGACATCGAGACGACGCCAGCCGGCCACGGCTGGGAGTACGGCGACAACGGACTCCTTGTCCACGGCAACCACTACCAGGCCTGCACCCCACCGGCGGAGCGTCTGATGTCCCCGGACTCACTCGTCCGGGTACCGCGGGCTCGCAGAGGCTTGGCGAAGGCGGCGTACGCCGAGAAGTCCGCCGACGTCCGGACCGCCATCCACACAGCGATGTCGGACCACCTCGGCCACCCGGATTCCCTGTGTGCCCACCCCGACGAGCGGTTGCCGGAGGTCGAGCAGTGGTCGACCACTCTCTCCAGCTGCGTCGACCTCACCACCGGCGAGTACTACGTGGCCGCGGGATCCCCGTGCCAGAACCAGTACGAGCTGGTGCCGTTCAACCTCTACCAGGAGGAGAGCCACCCGTGACCAACCGACCGACCTGGGCCCACTACACCCGGGGCAAGACGCCGATCTTCGCCTCGCAGTACGACCAGCGGCTCGGCTACTGCCTCTACGTCCCGGACAACCTGCGGACCGACCGGGCTCCGCTGCTCGTCATGCAGCACGGCACCGAGCGCAACGCCTCGTTGTACCGCGACCACATGGTCGCCTTCGCCGACGAGCACCAGGTCGTCGTCCTCGCACCGTTGTTCCCCGCCGGGATCATCGACCCCGACGACCTGCACAACTTCAAGTTCATCGAGTACCGCGGTATTCGCTACGACCAAGCGCTGCTCGCGATCGTCGACGAGATCAGCGAGCGGTACCCCGTCGACCCGGACCGGTTCTACCTGCACGGGTTCTCCGGCGGCGGGCAGTTCGCCCACCGCTTCCTCTACCTCCACCCGGATCGTCTGGCCGGGGTGTCGATCGGCGCGCCCGGCCGGATCACCCAGCTCGACGACAGCGTCCCCTGGTGGCTCGGTACGGCGGACTTCGAACAGCGGTTCGGCCGTGCCATCGACCTCGACGCGCTCCGTCGCGTCCCGGTCCTGATGGTGGTCGGTGGCAACGACATCGACACCTGGGAGATCGACAACCCCGGCGAGTCCAACTGGATGGACGGCGCCGAGAAGACCGGCGGCACCCGGATCGAGCGACTCCGGACCCTCGAACGCGACTTCGTTGTCCAGGGCATCGACGTACGGTTCGAGCTGGTCCCCGGTGTCGCCCACCGCGGCTCGCTCGTCCTCCCCGTGGTCCGCGACTTCTTCGCCGGACTCCTGCGGTCCAGCCAATCCATCCCTGCACAGCGTCTTTGACACCAGGAGAGCGCCATGTTCCACATTTCTACGAGGGCTCGGCAGCCGATCGCCGTACTCGCCCTGATCGTCGCAGCGGCCGGCCTGTCCGGCTGCGGCGCCGCGTCCACGGCCAACTCGACCGGGGCGGCACCGAATGCCGACCGCGGTGCGGCCGCCCAAGGGGTCAGCTCGGACGTCAATCTCGAGCAGTGCGGCAAACCCACCCGGACGATCAAGCACGACCTGGGCACCACCACGATCACCGGCGAACCGAAGCGCGTGGTGGCGCTGGAGTTCTCGTTCGTCGACGCGCTGGTGTCGGTCGGCCTGTCGCCGGTCGGCGTCGCGGACGACGACAAGCCGGAGCGGATCATCCCGGGCCTGCGCGACAAGATCGGTGAGTACAAGTCGGTCGGCCTGCGGGCGACGCCGAACATCCAGGTGATCACCGCACTCAAGCCGGACCTGATCGTGGCCGACAGCGGCCGGCACAAGGCGATCTACGCGCAACTGTCGAAGATCGCGCCGACCGTTGCGTACGCCAGTCTCAACGGCAACTACCAGCAGGTGCTGGACAGCGAGATGTCCACCGCGATCGTGCTGAACCGCTGCGACCAGATGAAGACGCGGCTGTCCGAGCACGAACAGATCCTCGAGGACCTGAAGGCCAAGGTCGACTCCGGTGAGACCCGCAAGGCGCTGTTCGCGGTGTCGTCGGACAAGGAGTTCACCGCGTTCCCGCCGAAGGCCTACACGCCCGGTGTGCTGGCGCTGCTGGGGATCCAGTCGCCACTGTCGGACGACAGCGGCGACGCGACGGTCGCGCTCACGCTGGAGACGGTGGTCTCGACCAAGCCTGACGTGATGTTCATCGCCGGCCAGACCGGCGACACCCTCGCCGACACCTGGACCAAGAGTCCTTTGTGGAAGCAGATCCCGGCCGTCGAGAACGGCGCGACCTACAAGGTCGACCAGAACATCTGGTCCAGGTCGCGCGGCCTGCTGGCCTCCGAACTGGTCGCCCAGGAAGCCGTCAAGCTGCTCTACGGGAAGTGACATGACAGTGCTTTTGGCCTCGCCTCCGGCTCGGCGGGTCATGGGGCTTTACTCCCGGCCTTCCCTCGTCGCTCCAGTCGCTTCGCTCCCTGCGCTCCTCAGTCCAGGCCGGGAGGCCCCATGACCCTGTCCGTGGGCACTGCGCCCAAATCCACCGAGGACGCCGCGCACAAGCGTCCGAAGATCGTTACGGACAAGCAGCGAGTCACCTGGGTCACGCTGGCGCTGCTGGTCGTGCTGGCCGGCGGTGTCATCTGGAGTCTGTCGATCGGCAGTCAGCACATCTCGTTGTCGCGGCTGCCCGGTGCGATCTTCAAGGCGGACGAGCCGGATGAGTTGATCCTGCAGTCCATCCGGATGCCGCGGGTGGTGCTGGCGCTCTGCGTCGGCGCCGCCCTGGCGGTAGCCGGCGCACTGATGCAGGCCGTCGCGGCCAACCCGCTGGCAGCACCGGAGATCATGGGTGTCAACGCCGGCGCGGTGTTCGTCGTCGTACTCGCGATCACCGTCGTACCGTCCCTGTCTGGCGCGCCGACGATCCTGCTGGCCTTCGGCGGCGCGGCCGCGGCGGGTGTCTCGGTGATGATGCTGGCTGGTTCGGGGCGTGGGCGGACGAGTCCTGTCCGGTTGGCATTGGCCGGCGTGACGGCAAGCAGTCTGTTGATCTCGCTGACCCAGGTGCTGATCATCTTCGACGAGAACTCAGCTGACAGCGTGTTGTTCTGGCTGGTCGGCGGGGTGAACTTCGCCGGCTGGCATGACATCCGCAACCTGCTTCCGTGGCTGGCCCTTGGCCTGGTCGGTGCATTCGCGATGGCGCGCCCACTCAACTTGCTTGCCCTCGGCGACGACATGGCTCGCGGTCTCGGCCAGAACGTCGAGCGGACGCGGATGCTGGGTTCGGCACTGGTGATCGTGCTGTGCGGTGCGGCGGTGTCGGTGGCCGGTCCGGTCGCCTTCATCGGCCTGATCGTGCCGCACATCCTCCGTCGGCTGGTGGGTTCCAGCTACACCGCACTCCTGCCACTGTGCACGCTCGGCGGTGGCGTCCTGGTGCTGTACGCCGACATCGTGTCGCGCTACGTCAAGCCGCCGTTCGAAGTCCCCGCCGGTGTGGTGACCGCGTTGATCGGTGCACCGATCTTCGTCTACCTGGCTCGTCGACAGAAGGTGACCTCATGACCAGCACGACGATCGTCGCGCAGCACGTACGGCGTACGACGCTGGCCAAACGGCATCCCGCCGTACTGATGGGATCGCTCGGTGTCCTGGCGCTTGTACTGAGCGTATACAGCCTGAAAATCGGGGCGACCGAG
>NZ_JBVHFT010000024.1:0-100467 GCF_055562215.1 Kribbella sp. NPDC020701
TGCCCTGGCCGGTGAGGGTCTGAAGTTGTTGAACTTCAACGTCGAGGCGCAGTGCACGCCGAGCCGGTCGGCCTTGCTGACCGGGCGGCATGCGATCCGCTCAGGCACCCAGACGGTGGATCTCAGCGGCGGGCCTGATGGGATGACGCGGTGGGAGGTCACGATCGCCCAGGCGCTGTCCGACGCGGGGTACGCCACGGGGATGTGGGGCAAGTGGCACCTGGGCAGCGACCCTGAGGCGCGAAGCCCGGTGGACTTCGGGTTCGACGAGGCCGTGTGGAGCCCACGGACCGCCGATGAGGTGCTGTGGACCATGCAGTCCTATTTCCCGGACGGCCCGGTGACCGCCACCCCGTACGCCGGGCAGGCGCAGATCCCACTCCGGGCGGAGCCGATCTACTCGCGGAAGAAGGGCGAGAAGCCCGAGACCATCTCGGACTACGACGCCGAGTTCCGGGCCGGTTTCGACCGCAAGATCACCGAGTGGGCCTGTGACTTCATGACCCGCTCCCAGGAGGCGGGCAAGCCGTTCTACGTCTACCTGCCCTACACGCAGGTCCACATCCCGCCGATCCCGGACCCGGAGTACGCGGGTAAGACCAAGCGGGGTAACTGGGCCGACATCCTGACTCAGATGGACGACTTCACCGGTGTGATTCTCGACAAGCTCGACGAGCTGGGGATCGCCGGGGACACGATCGTGGTGTGGGCCTCCGACAACGGCGCCGACACCACTTACCGCTTCCCGGTGGCCGACCCGGATCCGCTCGGCGGTCAGTGGAGCGGATTCTCGGGACCGTGGCGCGGGGGTCTGTTCACCGCGCTGGAGGGTTCCAACCGGGCGCCGTGCATGGTGCGGTGGCCGGGCAAGGTCCCTCCGGGCAGGGTCAGCAATGAACTGGTGCACGAGGTGGACTTCTTCACGACGCTGGTGAAGGCCGGTGGCGGCACCGTGCCGGGTGATCGGCAGATCGATGGCATGGACATGGCCGGCTTGCTGCTGGGTGATGCCGAGGAATCGGGCCGCGACATGGTTCTGTGCCTGCAGGGCAACCGGCTGCAGGCGGCGAAATGGCGTCAGTGGAAGGTTCATCTCTTCAAGCAGGACGACTTCTACTCCACGTGGTCCCCGAACAACGTGCCGATCCTCTACAACCTGGAGTGGGATCCGCGTGAGGAGCATCCGGTCGACTTCCCGCATGCCTGGGTGCTGCACCCGGTCGCCGCGGCGGCCGGGGCGTTCCTGAAGTCACTGGTGGTGGAGCCGCCGATCAAGCCGGGCACACCGGACCCGTACGTGCCTCCCCAGCCCGGTGAGCTGCTTCCGCAGACACACCTGCAGATCGGTCCCATCGTGCAGTACATCACCACGCTGGTCAGGTCTCATGACGCGCTTCCCGACCCCAGCCACGGGATCGAGCACCAGTCCGGATGAGCGGCGGCCCGGCAGGCGCAGTCCCCGCGAGACCATCGGGGGATGGCAGCGCGGCCGCCGAGCTGTGCGTTCTGCTGGCGTGCTTCGCCGGGGAGAAGCGGGCCGCGCAGATCCGCAGCCAGTTGGACAAGCTCATCGCCGGTGGCGGAGACACTGTCCTGGACCAGGTGGTCGTCAAGGTCGACGCCAAGCACAAGGTGGTGGTGTATGACCCGCGCCGAACTCTGGCCGGCACCCTGACGTCGGCGCTGACGTGGGGCATCTTCGGCCTGCTCGCCGGGGGCCTGGAAGGCCTGGGGGTCTGGGCGGTGCTCGGAGCCGTCTGCGGCGGCTTGTACGCCTATTACACCGAGCACCTGCTGGCAAAGGACGAGCTCAAGCGCATCGGCGGGCGCCTGCCGGGCAACTCCTCCGCCGTTGTGGCGTTCGTCCGGGTGACCGATCCCCGGCGCGTCCTTTCGGCCACCGCCTCCTTCGAGCCCTCGACCGCGAGCGCGGCGGCCATCGGAGCGGACCTGTCCGCGCGGGCCTACAGCGGCGCGTCGAACCCGCTGGAGACCTCGGCCGCGCCGACGGCACCGACGGTGGCCGCGGACCAGGCGGCCGAACTGAGCATGCTGCTGGTTCGGTTCGCCGGTGAGCACGGAGCCCAGCAGGCCCTGGGCAAGTCCGGCTCCGCCGGCCACCAGGACCAGAAAGCGCCGCAGGTCGAGCTGGTCATCGAGGCGAACGAGCACGGCCGGCGGCGGGTGATCGATCCCACCACTGGGTCCGCCGCCTTCGCGAAAAGCGACACGATCAGCTGGGGGCTCTTCGGTCTGGTGTGGGGCGTCATCGTCGGCTTCATCGGCAACGGCGGGGTTCTCGGCGCGATCGACAGCGGACTGGTCACCGGCATCCTGTGGGCCCTGTTCGGCGTCGTCGCCGGGGCCCTGTACGGCCTATGGGCGGGACGCGGGCTGTCCGCCCGGCGGCTGAAGGGCCTGGGCGCGTTCGTGCCGCCCGGCACCTCGCTTGTGCTGGCCTGGGCGGAAGGCCCGCCCAGCCAGGAAACGATCGAGCGGTGGGCCGCGCCCGGGACGCAGCGACTGATCCTGCGCTTCAACCCGGCGGGGCCCCGGCGCTGTGATGGAGGTTGTCGGATCATGAGCATCGACCTCGGAGTCCTCGCCGCCGGGATCGACTATGGCGGCTGGAAATTCACCGGCAATTTCGTCTTGATCGACCTGATCGCTGCCTCGACCAACGCGCTCAACGGCGCGCTGCTGGCCCGCCGGCCTGATCACTACC
The DNA here is from genome assembly GCF_055562215.1 of Kribbella sp. NPDC020701. NCBI lineage: Bacteria > Bacillati > Actinomycetota > Actinomycetes > Propionibacteriales > Kribbellaceae > Kribbella > Kribbella sp. NPDC020701. Next base: position 2,726 of record NZ_JBVHFT010000024.1, read on the forward strand.
GCAACTTCACCATCGTCGGGATCCTCCTCATGGCGCTGTTCGGCGGCCTCGGCGGCGGAATCACCCGCGACGTGCTCCTGAACAAGATTCCAGGCGCGTTCACCAACCCCGCCTACATCACGGTGTGCCTGATCGCCGGGATCATCGGCTACGAACTCGCCTTCGCCCAAGGGCAGCTGTTCCGCGAGGGCCTGTTCCAGTTCATGACCTCGTTCTCGCTGCCCTGGTACGCGATCGCCGGCGCCCAGGCCGCGGTAACCGCCGGGCTGCCGGTCATCGGCATCCTGGCCATCGCGGTGATCGGGCCCACCGCGGGGCGCTACTACATCGACATCACCAGCGGGGTCCCACCGAAGCAGTTCATCCGCGGCGAGTGGTTCGTGTCTATCGCGCTCCTCACGGGGGCCGTCTGGCTCGTTTGCTACGCCGTGGGACTGGGGACCTGGGCCTCGGCCGGGATCTCCTTCGTCATCGGCTTCACCCTCCGCCTGATCGCCCTGTACCGGGGCTGGGAAGAGCCGCTGGCCAAGGAGCCGGTCGGCGTCTACCAGCACTCCGACGGCCGACCGTTGCTCGGACGCAAGCTCAAGGGCAAGTCGGTACGGGAGATGAAGGACCTCGGACTCACGGTCAGTAAGCCAGGACAGATCGAAGAATGAGGGTCACCGCAGCACGATGCCATGGCTGCAGTAGGGCAGTCATGCTTAGCAGTCGCATCAGGCCCTACCCGGTGAGCCCGCGCGGGAGGCAAACCGGGAGGCAACGACCGCACACCAGGCCGGACGCGGATGGACGTCGGTGGACGCGATTCCAAGGTCGTCGAAGCGTCCACATCACGGCGGAAATCCATGGCATGGAAGAGCACAGGGGTCTCAATCCGCTAAGCTCCACCGCAGGTCAGAGGACTCCCGTCTCTTCTAGTTGACGGGCCTGACGACGATGCAGGCAGCCAGTGATGTCCTGGCGCCCATGAGAGACGATGCAGAGCTATTCGGAGATGGTGCTGAAAACGGGCTCATCGGACATCGTCTGACCCTGGCCCCGCGCGACTCGAAACTAAAGGAGCCGCCTGAGACATCGTCAGGTTACTCATGACCCAGGCGCCGTAGTCCGCGCTGTCCGATGGCTACCCTGCGCTTGGACTACCCCCATCAGCGGCATGTCCGGACGTTGTGTCCACCGTGTCAATCCGGAACTGGAACGGCGCCGCTGCATCAATCGCGGCGAGAGGACACGACCTTACCGCTGCCATGAGCGGCCACTCGAGGTGTCGCTCCCATCGTTCCCGGTGGGCTCCTGCAGACCTGTCCCGTTGTCGCATCGACGAAGTCGGCCGATGGCACTGCCCAGCGTCGGTCCCATGGGCTCGCGTATCTCACGCTGCCGTTCCGTGCTCCTTCATATTGAAGGAGAAGCCATGAACACTGATGACCCGTTCAAGGAATCGGCGGTGGACGAGGACGAGTTCGATGTCGTCCATGAGGCGGTGATTGCCGGCGGCGAGTTGTCCGGTACGACGGTCATGAGGGTAGTTCCGGCAAGAACTAGCCAGCATCGATGGGCCAAGGCGCCGTCCGGGCCGCGCCGTTCGGAGAGGTGGTCAGGTCATGAGTTTCGTGAACGTCCTCGACATCGCAAACGCTGCCAATACCAATCCCGACACCGTTGTCGACTGGACCAGCCTCTTTAAGGACGCCATCAAGAAGGCTGTCGACGAGGGGCACGCCGGCGTTCTGGTGCCCGCGCGGGCGGCGCCGTACCCCTTCACCGACTCGGGGAACGCCAACATGAGCATCGACCTCCGTGGGGTGCACGACTTCGTGCTGATGGGGGAGGGGCCTGGTAGCGTCCTCGCGATGGTCGGCCCAGGGTCGTGGCGGCTCATCCACATTGGCGACGCGACCGACGTCGTCGTACGAGACCTCTGTCTCGACGGTTCCAAGGCCGAGAAGCTTGACGAGCACGACGATCAGTTGCACCTTGTCGTGATCGGTGCCTCGATCAAGCGACGTGAGGGGGCCCGGCGCATCTCGATCATCGACTGCACCCTTCGGCAGGCCGTGAGCGACGGCGTGGCGATCGCGCCAGAGTCATCGGCCGACCCGCGGCACGAGTTCTCCGACATCATGATCTCCGGTTGCCACTTCCTGGGAAACCGTCGCTCCGGGGTCAGCAACCAGCGCCTCGCCAAGAAGGTGTCGATCCTGCACAACCGGTTCGAGGGAACAAGCGACCAGGACATCGACATGGAGCCCTCCGGCGGCCTTCCAGACGCCGGCCCGTCGGGCTACCTCATCCTGGGGAACACGATGGTTCGCGACAGTCTGAGTGTGAGCGTGACCTTGTCCGGAATCTCGCCGGAGGCGCGCTCGAGGGTGAACACCTTCGCGTACAACCAGATCCTCGGCGGTCAGCTCGGCGTCCACAACGCCCAAGACCTGGCGATCGTCGGCAACTACATCGAGATCGGACCGGGAGTGAAAGGGACCGTCGTGCGCCTGTCCGGTGCCATCGAACGGTTGCTCTTTGCAGACAACAGCGTGGTCCGTCCGGAGAACGCGGCAAGAGGCACACTGATGAACCTTTCGTCGAGACCGACGGACTATGCCTTGTCGGGAGGGGATCCAGAGGTCATCGACGTCGAGACTGACACTCTTACCCACACTGGGCACCGGCTGCAGACGGGTGCGGGACCGATACTCGCCTCGGTCGAAGCCGGCGGCACGTTGCCGGGGGGTCTGCACGAGGGAGTCGACTACTGGGCGATCAAGGTCGATCCGAACCAATTCCAGCTCGATCTCAACCCACAAAGCGAGCTAGCTCCGCAGGCGGTGGGCATCACGAGCCTCGGATCCAAGACCTTGCACCTCCTCCGTCATGGCTTCCCCCGCACGGTGAACATCTCCCGGAACCGCTTCTCCACCTTCCGCCCAGCTCGCGAAGGTGAGGCACTCATCACCATCACCAATGCCTCGACGGTCAGCTTCCGTGACAACGACGTGGCGTCGTACGCGGGCGTCGAAATCCCTGTGGCCCTCAAGTTCGAGTCGATCCACGAGGTCTACAAGCGCCAGGTTGCCGGCTGGGACGTGGTCGGCAACCGGTTCCGGGGGATCGCCAAGCTGCCGCCCCGATTCCGGGACCTGCCCATCGGGCCCTTCGACACCTGCGTGAGCATGACGGCCGGCTCCGACACTGTGGGCAACGTCCGCGTCGCCGACAACACGTTCTCCGGGTGCCGGAATCAGCTTCTGCTGCAAGCAAATGCGGCGACCGACCTTCTCCCGGCGGGTCACTTCGTCCGCGCGCCCCACGTCACCGGCAACATCGGCGAAGGAGGTCTGGTCCTCAACGGCGTCCCCGCCATCCTTGTCAGCGGCAACTTGGCGGAAGGGGCGCCTGGCGGCGCCCACTTCTGCGGCCCCGGCGAGCCGGGGTTCGCCGCCCCCGTCAGCAGCCTGTACTCGCGCACCGGCCCGGAACCAGGCCCGCGTCTCTGGATCAACACCGACGGCGACACAGCTTGGAAGGCCCTCGTCGTCGCTGGCCCCTAGCCTCGAGATTCACATCGCCGCGGGCGACTACTCGCACTCGGTCACCTATCCAGCCGGCAGTAGGGCTCGAGTTGCGCGCGTTCGACGTACCAGGTGACGAGCGCACAGCGTCCGCGGGGTCCCACAAGTCAGGTCACAGCCACAGCATCGGGCGCCGGCCCGCGGGATGGTCCGCGATGTCACCCTCCGACTCCGAGACGGCAACCACATCCCTGTCCGGACTGAAGGCCGGCCTGGTCGACGCGGGCCTTGGACCGGGAGGACCAGGCGGGAGTCGTAACGTCCGCCGGTGTGGATGATGTGGCGGCCGTGCTTCGGCCGATGCGGTTGATGTCGATCTCAAGACCCTCGAGCACGCCCCACGGCGCGCAAATATTGCCGGCGTCGTCCGTCACCGGACGGGCGCTGGGACAGTCCGAAGCAGGTGGGCGGCTATGCGGGGAAGGCCTTCCAGTGGCCTTCGGAGATGACCTCGACGGTGCCGTCGGTCACTTTGATGGCGGTCTGGTCGTCGATGGCGTATGCGGGACCTGCGATGTCGGCGGCCCATTTTTCCGCGTCGGCCATGGTGTTCCCGGGCATGAGCTCGTGGTCCAGGTGCGGGTAGATCGAGAAGTCGACGATCCCGAGCGTGCGGTCGTCCGGCGCAGAAGGCCAGTTGACGAAGTCGTTGCCGATCCGCGGTGTCATCACCATGCTGCCGGCACTGAGCCCTACCCAGACCGTCTCGGGCAGCGACGAGATGACCTCCGACAGCCCTGACTCCCGCATCCAGTGGCACAGGTACGTCGCGTCGCCGCCGTCCACCAGCAGTACGTCGGCCTCTCGGACCCACGGCACCCACCGCTCCTCGCCGATGCTGGGCAGCGCGGTGAGCTCCAGGACGCCCAAGGACGCCCAGCCCAGGCTGGTCATCATGTGCCACGGAGGATCGCCGGCGACGAAGCTTCGCACAGAGGCAGGCCCTAGCATCGGGTGGCCCCACTGCGCCGTGGGGATGCAGAGCGCACGGGAGTCGGAGATCGGCTTGCCCAGCAGGTCGGCCAGCGCATCGCGGATGCTGCTGTTCGTCACGCCTCCCGATGTGAGTAGGAGCTTCACGACGCCTCCCGCGTCATGTGCGACGGATTCGTGGGGCATGTAGACCGTGCGTACGTCATCGCCTGGCTCCTTGTCTTAGCGCCCTCGATTGGCCGCCATTCACCTGTTCGACGAACGCTACGTTCCGGATCCGACACCCTGCCAGAAGATTTCGGCGGGCGTCCGCATGCGCGCACTGTCATCCGCGCGAGAGCCGAGCAACGGAGGCCATCATCATGGCGCATCGGTAGGGTACACAGGTGACCGACCGTGTGAACGTTGACGAGGACGGAGTCTGGCTGACCGATTCCGGTAGGAGGTTTGGCTACCCCTGGTCGGAGGTGACGGGGGCGGGCATCTCCGTGTTGCTGCTGCCGCCGGACGACAAGCGCCTCATCACCGTGGAGGTTGACCATGTCAGTGGCGATTTCCTGTCGATCACCGATGGCGTAGAAGGATTCAAGGAAGCAGTTGAGGCTCTCCTGGCGCGGAGCGAAGGCGAGCCGCCAAACCTGGCGACACTCTCCCCGGAGAGCACTGTCACTATCGCGTTAGTCGGCGAATCTCCCTCGGCGTAGGCACCTATCGCCACTTTGACGGCGCACGAGCATGGCCAGTCGGGACATCCTCACATCGGCAGTTCCGCACTTCACGGTCGGCGGCATGTACGTGCGTTGCGCGCCTGAGGTCGTGAGAACATCTCGCCGTGCTTGAGGAGGCTGACGACGGCTTGAGGCTCGCGCTGCGATGGAGCAGCGGGGATCGCTGGGCGCGCATGGAGCTTGTGCCGCGGTTTGCCTACCGCGACCTGTCGAATCCGTACCTGGCAGACGACGACATAGTCGTGTTCACCGTCCGGCTCTCGGGGCCTGGCCTTATGGCTGAAGTCTCGGTGTTGAGGCTCCGAGGTCAGCTGCCGCTGCCGTAGGGGCGGGTGATGATCTCTAGCCAGTGGCCGTCGGGGCCCTCCCAGTAGAGGCCGCGGCCGCCGTCTGCGTGGTTGATCTCTTGTGGTTGGCGCTTGAAGGGGTCTGCCCACCACTGCCGGCCGTCGTCCCGCAGGCGACCGAGGATCTGGTCGAACTCCTCCTCACTCACAAGGAAGGCGTAGTGCTGGCCGCGGATCTGGCCCTCGGTGTCCATGAAGTCCAGGCTCGCCGCGTTGTCCAACTTCAGCTCGGCGAACGGGCCGTACGCTCTCGCCTCCGGCAGACCGAGTACCTCGGCGACATCGCGAGCAGCGGACCATCGGTCCTTCACGTGCACAATCGTGTGGTTCAGCTCGATACTCATCGGGCTTCTCCTGGCGGGGTCCGGTTCTCAGTTGGTCACCACTCTGCACCTATGCCGATTGATCCGCGATCACGTCCGCCAGGTGATGCGCGACAGTCGCGGCGTACGGGATCGTCAAGCGGTCCGGATGCGGAGGCTCCTCGCGAGGGTGGGGATCATCACTGTCGCAGCAACGAGATGTAGTCCGAGGAGGGCGGTGATGGTGGCGGTGTTCGCCCCGGAGAGAAGGGGCGGGACGAACGAGATCGCGGTCAGCGACACTGTCGTCCACAGGAATCGCTGGGCGGGGCGAGCGCTCCAACGAAGAAGAGCGACGGCAATAACGACGCCCACGACCGAGAAGAAGCCGGTCACCACGGCGAAGCCGGCCAACGGGATCGATTCGCCACCGTCGGGGACCTCGAAGTCGACGCCAACGGCCTGGGCAAGCGCAGCGGCGAGGGTGGTGGCCGCCATCGCTGCGAGCGTGGCGATGAAGCCTGTGCCGGCGAGCCCGCGGAGTCGGTGGGTGTGGCTGGTCTGGCCCGATGCCGGGCCTGCGACGACCTCGCTGTTTTTGATGCTGTTCATGTCGTTCCTCCACCATTCGGTAACTGGCGTACGGGGTGTGTTGACGGTCCTTGCTCTGGGCGTGACGATGCGCACCCTCGCCGTGCAACGGCCGGGGTTCCGCAGGGCGCGGACGCCGGTGCCGCGGAGCCAGAACCCGGCGTCGCGTCCGAGGACCGGCCCGGGCTCGCCGTCGCGCAGCTCCAGCTGCACCCGCCCGCGGGTGACGACGCCGAACGCGTCGTACCACTCCGCGGCGACCACCGCGACACGCTCGCCGCCGCGCAGCGCGAGCGTCCGCACCGGGACTACTCTGTGCCGTCCGCCGGCAGGCGCTCCGGCAGCCCGAGCCGTGAAAACTGGTCGGCGTGGAACGTGACGATTTCGCTGATGGCCCCGCCGGTGATGCGCAGGGCGTCGAGCGTCAGCGGCAGGTACGCGTCCTCCTGCTGCCGCCAGTGGTAGAAAGCGACAGCCGGCTGCCGGTTCACGGAGGTGGGTACGGCGCGCAGGCCCGTCATGCCCTCGAAGCCGCTCTCGATCCAGTACTTCACCACCGTGTCGCGGCCGACGTACAGGCCCGGCGTGGGTGGCATCGAGGATCGGACATCGTCCCGCACCATCGAGGCGAGCGCCGGGATGTCCGTGGCCACGCTGGCCTCGGTATAACGGCGTACCAGCTCGCGCGTCCCGGCGTCCTCCTCGCCGCCGGTCCAGTCCTGCCGCTCGGCGGGCAGGTGCTCCCGCAGGCCGGCGCGGGCCCGCTGCAGCGCGCTGTTCACGGAGTTGACGGAGTCCCCGAGGAGCTCCGCGACGTCCTTCGCCGGCCAGCCGAGTACGTCCCGCAGGATCAGCACGGCCCGCGGGCGCGGCGCGAGGTGCTGGACCGCGACCAGGTACGCCAGCTCGATCGTCTCCCGCGCGACGGCGACGGTCTCCGGCTCGTCCGCGTCGTCCGCGGGCAGCTCGTCGAGCAGCCGGTCCGGGTAGGGCTGCAGCCACAGCACCTCGCCGCCGGTCGCGGGCTCCGGGCGGCGCTCAGCGAGCAGGTCCAGGCAGGCGTTGGTGGCGATCCGGTACAGCCAGGCCCGGAACGTCGACCGCCCCTCGAAGGTCTCCCGCCGCCGCCAGGCACGCAGGAACGTCTCCTGCACGGTGTCCTCGGCGTCCTGGAACGACCCGAGCATCCGGTAGCAGTGCACGTGCAGCTCTCGGCGGTGCCGCTCCGCCAGCCCCGAGAACGCCGGCTCATCGACCTCGCCCAGCCCGCTCCCGCCCAGACCGTTCACGCCCAGCTCCTCCAGCCGCGTTTCCGCACTCATAACGTCATCCTTCCGTCTCGTCGTGTCGCGTTGTAGGTATGACGGGGGCGGGCGCGGTAACTCATCACTCGGGTCGGTCGGCACGGCTGATCCAGTGACGGCTCCTCGGCGATCAACCGGCTGTCGTCAGGTGGGGCCGTTCGCAGGTGGGAACGGTTAGGCTCCGGCTTAAGGGGCGGACGCAATATGCTTCGAGGACCGTACTGACCCTGGCTTTGCTGGACATCGAGGGGGATCGCATGACGGAGTCGTCCACCGGCTGGCAGCTCGACGGCATCACGTACTCCGGGGGTACGCAGGACGGGCCGCGCGCCAACGTGAAGCTCGCCCGGGCTGGGGAACAGGTGCACGCTGAGGGTTCCGGCACCGGGCTCGTCGACGCGGTGTGCCAGTCGATCTCGCAGGCGACGGGCGTGGAGGCGCGGGTCGTCGCGTTCCGGGCGTACTCGGTCGGCCCGGGCAGCGAGGCTGTCGGAGAGGTCGAGCTCGAGGTGGAGCTGCCGGGCCGCAGAGTTGCGGTACGGGCGTCGTCCACGGATGTCGTGGAGGCCGCCGGGCTCGCCCTCGTCGCGGCCCTCAACCAGTACAACGCGAAGCCGCCGGCACGGGGCTGAGTCCAGTGAGATGACCGTGGTCCCCTGAGCGCGAGCTCCGCGGGTTCCGCCGTCCGCTGCGGTGCGTGAGTCCCCGGACGGTGGCTCGGTCGGGCCTGCCGGTCCCGAATCCGGATCCGAAGGGCGTCGCTGCTCGCGTCGGATGGAGACGCCTGGCAAGGTGCACTCATGCTGAATGAGGTGGCCGACGGCGTCTGGGTGAGGCAGAGCGAGTGGGTCTGGAGCAATGCCGTCGTGGTGCGCGGGGAAGATGGCTTGGTCCTGGTCGATCCCGGTATCGATGGTTCCGATCTGAGCGAGCTCGCCGATGACGTGGACCGGCTCGGCATTGCGGTGGTCGCCGGGTTCTCTACCCATCCACACTGGGACCACCTGCTGTGGCATTCCCGGTTCGGCGACGTGCCGCGCTATGCCACCCCCGGCGGCGTCCAGGTTGCCAGTGAAGCCCGAGAGCGGGCGCAGGCGATGGCGGCGGAGAGCGCGTCGGGCATTCCTCTGGAGCTGATCGGGCTTCTCACCCCGCTGCCCACGGACGGGGGACCCGTGCCGGGCGAGATCATCGAGCATCAGGCGCACGCCATCGGCCACGCCGCGGTGCTCCTCGCGGACCGTGGCGTCCTGCTCGCCGGCGACATGCTCTCCGACGTCTTGATCCCGCTCCTCGACGCTCGCCGTCCCGATCAGGTGGGCGCCTATGAGACGGCACTCGACCGGCTCGGTGAGGCTGCCCGGCACGTCGATGTCCTGGTCCCCGGCCACGGGGCCGTTGCCGAGGGGCCCGAGGTGGCGGCCCGCCTGGCCGCCGATCAGGCCTACATCGACGCGCTGCGGCGAGGAGATGACCCGGTCGACGCGCGTCTGGCGCAAGACTGGCTCTCCGGCCCCCACCAGTCGAACCTGCAGCAGGCCCGCCACTCATCCGAATGAACTCCGGCGTCAGGATCGCCACCCGGTGAGCCTCCGATCGACGGCGACGTACCGGACGCTGTTGGCCTCTTCAGCTGAGTAGCCTCGGGCGATGATCGCCAACGCGCAGGCTCGTATCGAGGCCTTCATCGCAGACTTCCATCAGGCATGGGAGCGAGCAGGATGGGCCGGGACGGACTTCTCCTTGGATCCAGATTTCTCGGAGGCGTGGCGAGCCGAACTGGCCCAGTTGGTCGATTCCCACTGTCTGCGTGGCACGCAAACCGGCGAGGAAGGCGTCCTGTCCAGCCGTCCGGCACACAGTCCTGCGAGCGAATCCATCACCGAGGTCATCGGCCACGACGACCAAGCAAGCGTGCGATCGGTAGTCGAGGACGGTGGGCGGCGCAGGTACTTCGAGTACCGACTTGTGCTTCGTGAGGGGCAGTGGCGTATCGGCCGGATCCTGTCATTCCTTGATCCGCCGGGAGTCCTGCTGATCGACGAGGTCGAAGCCGAACGGCTGCTGAGCGCACCGCAGACCGAAGGCTCCCTCGAGGCGATCGACGCCGACCTCGAGTTGAACATCCCGAGCCTGTTCGTAGCCGGTCGTACGGTCGCACCGTTCGGCGAGCCGGCGACCCTCGATGTGCAGCGACTCGGGGACATCACCTGCCGCTCGGGTGTTCTGACCGTCCGCGACTTCGGCTACATCGGCTTCGACCACGAACCGCTCGCCCGGCGAGTGCCTGCTGGGACGTACCCGGTCGAGGTGGCCACGGTTGCGCAGACGAACGTCGCGCTGCGCCTTCGGCTCTCAGACCTCCCCGCAGCCACCTGGCAGCCCGCGAAATGCATAGATGGGACACACATCATCGGCGTTGACGCCGGCAATGTGGCAATTCTCGACCTGGCGAACCTCGTTCGCTGCGAGGCGCAGTGGGCCGAGGAGTTGTACGGCCGCCAGACCGAAGGACTCGAGGTCGCCCCAGGCACGACCTTCAGTCTGCTCGGCGACGTGACCGATTCGGCCATGGCTACCAGCGGCTACGGGGACGGCGCATATCCGTGTTACTGGGGTGTCGCCACCGACGGCACGCTGGTCGCCCTCGTAGTCGACTTTCTCGTCCTCGCCGAGGACAAAGAGCCGACCGTGACGGTGTGACCTGGCTGACCGAGGTCTAGCGTCTGGGTGAAGCAATCCAGAGCGACGGGACAGAGGGGATCCGGACGGATGAGCACGGTGCGTGTGGTGCCGGCGACTGCTGAGATGTGGCCGCAACTCGGGCGGGTCTTCGGACCCCGGGAGAAGAACCCCGCATCGTGCTGGTGCCAACGGTTTTGTCGGCACCAGGAGCCCGATAACCGCAGCGCGCTGCAGCGTGAGGTCCTCGAAGCAGATCTCCCGATCGGATTGTTGGCCATCGTCGATGACGACGTGGTCGGCTGGACGCGGGTGGTGCCGCGCTCCACGCTGCCGGGGATCACCCAGAACCGGGTACTTGCCCGCGTCCTTGATGAGGATCCGGACGCGTGGTGGGTGTCCTGCTTCGTGGTGCGCCGCGAACACCGTGGGAGCGGCATCGGAGTCGCGCTGCTCGAGGCCGCTGTGGACTGGGCGGCGCAACACGGCGCCTCGGTACTCGACGGTTACCCCGTTGACACCGACGGGCTCGCCGGAACCCCGTCACCCTCTGCCGTCTTCACTGGAACTCTCGCCATGTTTCGGCGGGCCGGGTTCGCCGAGATCGGACGCACCTTCCCAGCCCGGCCCGTGATGAGACGCGAACTCCTGCACCGTTAGCCGGGTCGTCGTGCCGGTCTCGTGAAAAGTCTTGTCGATAGCCTGTCGTATCCACCGGACGCCGTTCGTTGCGTTGGTGGAGGCGGACAGTGGGTCCGCTCGAGCCGAAGGAGCAGACATGCCTGAGTACCTCATCTACTTCAACCAGCAGTGGGTGGGTGACCACACCGAGGAGTGGTTCCGCGGGCGCGGGCCACTCGCCATGGCGGCAGTGGACGAGATGAAGGCTGCCGGCGTCTACGTCTTCGCTGGGGGGCTGGAGGAAGAGGACGGCCCGGTCTACAACGCCGACCCCACCGGTGGCGATGTGTTGGTCACCGACGGACCATACGTCGAGACCAAGGAGTTTCTGGGCGGGTTCGCTCTGGTGGACGTGGCCGATGACGAGGCCGCGAAGATGTGGGCGGGCAAGATCGCGGAGGCATGCGGTTGGCCGCATGAGGTTCGCCGCTTCAAGCCGCGGCCTCGGGCCGAGTGACGTCGACCGCGACCTCATCGTGGAACGACTGCCGTTCCACGATGAGGTCGCGGAAGCTCGAAACGACCGTCGGCGGGCTGGTGCGGCTTACATCCGGGATTTCAGTACGTCGAACTCGCAGCCTGGCGAGGACGGGTCGAAGCCGTGCTCGACGAGCCAGCGGGCGGCGCTCAGGCTTCGCAATGACCACCACGCGCGGATCACGTCGAGATCGACGTCGGCGCCGTACCCGGCGACGATGTCGGCAAGGTGCTCCTCGTGCCCGAGCGTCAGGATGGCGAGGTCGTACATTGCATCGCCCTGGCTCGCCTCGGACCAGTCGATCACGCCGGTGACCTTGTCACCGTCGACGAAGACGTGGGTGATCTGCAGGTCGCCGTGCGTGAACACCGGTGTCCACGGCCGGAGCGCGGCCTCGGCAACCTGGCGGTTGCGGGTGACCAAGTCGGTGGGAAGGACGCCGTTCGCGATGAGCCACTCGCATTCGCCGTCGAGGCGTGCTGCGATCTCGTCGCGGCTTCGACCGGGCCAGGGTGGCAGTGGCGCGTCGTGCAGCATTCGCACGGCGGCACCCGCCGCGGCCCACGCCGCCGGGGACGCGGTCGACGGCTCGCCGAGGCGGCCGAGTGCAGTCCCCGGGACGGCGGCGAGCGCGAGTACGGGCGGCTTGCGCCACAGGATCTGCGGAGTCGGGACCGGCGCCAGGGCCATCGCCTCGACCTCGACCTCGACGTCGATGTTCGTCTGATCAGCGTCGATCTTCAGGAACACGTCACCGACGCGCAGAGTCGCGCGCTCGTTATGGGCGACGACGACCTCGACCTCATCCACGTCGGCGATTATCGCGGGGCTGACCTCCGACGTCATCGGGATTACGGAATCGTCCGTTCGGGGTGAAGGAGCGGCAGCCCTTCGTGGGGTGGGATGGACACCGGAGACGTCCTCAGACGAGAGGAGGCGGGCATGGCCGCGCAAATCGCGAGGCTGCGCAAGGCCTGGGACCTCGGCGCGCCGTTCACCCAGCGTGATGCCTCGGCACGCACTTTCGACCACGTGTTCACCCGCGACACACCGCGCGATCCGCAGACCTGGGTCACCGTCGCGGCCCAGCCGCTGCCGGCCTGGGCGATTGACTACGAAACCTTGGGCAAGGCCCTTGGCTATCTGGGCAAGGACGTCGCACCCGGCATCATCGAGCACGCCAGACAGCTGGGGGTCGAACTCCCATCGCAACTGGACGACCCTTCCGCCGAACTAACGCCGCAACTCATCGTCGAGGTCATCAGGGACGTCGCCTTCCACTACTTCCCCCAGCTGGCCTCAGGCGATCGCCACTGAGCCGACGCCGGACCGGCGGTTTGGTCGGCCGCCCGGCCCGCTCCGGGCCTGCGACGTACGCCAATCCTCCCGCAGGGGTGATGTTGTGAGCCGGGTTCTGCGGAATCGTCGGACGGGTACGCGGAATGCAGGGTGGGGGACTCCGGCTCGTGCGACGAGCGGCGCCTGCGGACGACAGGAGGGGGCCGATCGTGCCGACAAAAGTTGAACATCTGACTCTGGATGAGCGCAAAGCACGAGGCCTGGAGGCTCGCGCGCGAGTGTCGCCGGACAGTCACGAAGGGTGGCGGCCCGCGCCGGACCGGCCGGACCCTGTCGCACTCATCGAGGAACAGAACCTCCGGCGTGACGCGGACCTGGTTCCGGTGCGGCACGGCCGGATGATGGCCTCGCCGTTCACGTTCTACCGCGGTGCCGCCAAGATCATGGCCGAGGACCTTGCCAAGACACCGACGGCCGGTCTCGAGGTCCAACTGTGCGGGGACGCCCACCTGTCGAACTTCGGCGTCTACGCCTCGCCGGAGCGGACGCTGCTCTTCGACATCAACGACTTCGACGAGACCCTTCCGGGCCCGTTCGAGTACGACGTCAAACGTCTGGCAGCGAGTCTCATGGTGGCGGCACAGAACAACGGCTGCTCGGAGTCGGATGCTCGTGCGATCACGAAGGCCTGTGCCACGTCCTACCGGGAGGCGATGGCCGAGTTCGCCGCCATGAAAACCCTCGACGTCTGGTACGCCCGCACCGCCGAGGAGCAGATCAAGCAGTCGGTGAACGCCTTCTTCGCCGGAGCCGACGGAAAGGGCAAAGGCAAGGGATCCAAGAAGGACAAGACCAAGCTCGCCGGCGAGCCGTCCGGTATGAGCGGAATGACGCCGAAGCAGGTGAAAGAGGCCCAGAAGCGGTTCGAGAAGAACGCGCTGAAGGCGCACTCCCGCAACAGCGATCAGGCCCTCTCCAAGCTCAGCGAGGAGGTCGACGGCCGCTACCGCATCACCAGTGTCCCGCCGGTCATCGTCCCCGCGCGCGAACTGCACGCGACGTACGGCCTGGAGCCCGGGGTTCTCGAGGAGGTCGTCCTCGACCTGTTCCGGGACTACCGGTCCACCCTTCGACCCGAGCTTCGGCAACTTCTGGAGCGCTTCGAGATCATCGACTGGGCACGGAAGGTCGTCGGCGTCGGCAGCGTCGGAACCCGAGCGTTCGTCGTCCTGCTGCAGGGCCGTGACCGCGGCGATCCGCTGTTCCTCCAAGTCAAGGAAGCCACCCGGTCGGTTCTCGAAGGAACCTTGCGCAAGAGCAGGTTCAAGCAAGCCGGCGAGCGCGTGGTGCAGGGCCAGCGGTTGATGCAGGCCAGCAGCGACATCTTCCTGGGCTGGTCCAAAGGTGTTCAGGCCGACCGCTACTTCTACTGGCGCCAACTGCGCGACATGAAGGGCTCGGCGCTCGTAGAGCTGATGGCGCCCGCGACGCTGGCCTTCTACGCCCGTACGTGCGGATGGACCCTTGCCCGTGCACACGCACGATCCGGTGACGCGGTCTCCATCGCCGCCTATCTCGGCGAAGACGATGCCTTCGACAAGTCGATCACCGACTTCTCTGAACGCTACGCCGCCCAGAACGACCAGGACTTCGCAGACTTCACCAAAGCCATCAGCTCGAACCGGATCGACGCAATCCAACAAGTCTGACCGCTGGAGGTTGAGCATGACTGTCAACATCGATGAGCTGGGTCCGGTCGACTGGGTCGTCGTCGAGTTCCCCGGTACCAAGCTGACTGGGGAGATCGCACCGATCCTGACCGACTATGTCGACCGGGGCCTGATCCGGATCCTCGACCTGCTGTTCCTCATGAAGGATGCGGACGGCAGCTTGGAGGCGTACGAGGCGGCTGATCTGGAGGATACCGAGATCGGGGAGCTGCGGAGGTTCGAGACCGAGATCGCGATGCTGCTCAGTGAGCAGGATGTCGCGGACCTCGCCGAGACCATCGAGCCCGGCAGCTCGGCCGCGGTACTCGTCTGGGAGAACCTGTGGGCCGCGCCGTTCGGTACGGCAGTACGGCACGCCGGCGGTCACCTGGCCGCCAGCGGACGGATCCCGATCCAGGCCGTGATCGCCGCCATCGAGGCCGACGCCGCTGAGGCCGAAGAGACCAAGTAGACCGAGGAAGGAGCCTGAGATGCCACTCGCAGCCCGACGCAGGCGCAGGACCGCAATGGCCGTGGGAGGTGCCGTGGTCGTCGCACATGGCGTCAACCGCCGCCGCGACCGTCGTGACGACCGTCGTGACGACCGCCAGGACAATCGCGAGGACCGCCGCGACTGACGCTTCCGAGCACCCAGGAATCTGAGCGCGGGCAGGAGAGACAGCTGGGTCGGCCGAAGTCGTCGTGCTCCAGTGCGCGGGTGGGCGAGAGCCACTGCATTGGTAGGTTGCGCGCCATGACTGAGCTCGGACCCGTCGCCTGGCCACCTGCTCCGATGAAGACCGAGCGCCTCGTGCTCCGTGAGCCCGAGGCGCGCGACCGTGCGGCGGTCATCGAGCTGTTGGCCTCGCCAGAGGTCGGTACGTACGTCGGCGGAGCTCGACCGCGTGACGAGCTCGAGCTCGCGGTACCTGCGGTGCCCAGGCGGCGCCCTGGCCTTTTCGTGGTCGATCTCGACGGAGCGATGATCGGCATGGCCACGCTCGATCGGCGCGACGCTGAGCGTCCGGGTGACGTCCGTACGGATGCCGGGGAGGTTGTGCTCGGCTACATGTTCCTGCCGGATGCCTGGGGATACGGGTACGCCGCCGAGGCGTGCGCAGCGGTACTCGACTGGTTCGCCGGCGCGCTTCCCGGCGAGCCGGTGGTGCTCTACACCCAGACCGCGAACGATCGCTCGATGCGGGTCGCGGCGAAGCTGGGGTTCACCGAGGTGGAGCGGTTCGAGAAGTACGGCGCCGAGCAGTGGTGCGGCATGTGGTCCGTCCGACGTGGCGGTCGCCTGCCGCTGCGCGCAAGACGTCCGCAAGTTCGGGTTCGACCAGACCTGATCGAATGAGATCACGCTGACGCTGTACCTGCTGTCCGTGTGAATCCGGAAGGAGGGTGTCCGGAATGGGGCCTAGCATCTGGGCATGGAGCAAGAGTTCAGTGGCGAGGTGATCGAGTGGCGCGGGCCGGCGCCGTACTACTTCGTGGCCGTGCCGGAGGAGGAAGGTGCCGCGCTGCGGGCGGTGGCCTTGGCCGCCAGCTACGGGTGGGGGATGTTGCCGATCCGCGCTCGGATCGGGAGCACCGAGTGGAAGACGTCTCTGTGGCCGAAGGATGGTGGCTACCTGCTCCCGCTGAAGGACGCCGTACGCAAGCCCGAGCGACTGGATGCAGGCGACGCGGTGGACGTTCGGCTCACGTTCGATGCGCCGCCCCGTCAGCAGAAGCAGCCGCCGGCCAAGCGGGTGCGCACTCCCCGCCTGACGGGCTCCCGCGAGCCCGTCACCGCCGAGCAGCTCACGATCGTTCCGGCCAACCAGGCGGCTTGGGAGGACTTGCAGGCGGTCTTCGGCCCGACCGGCGACACCGCGCGGTGCTGGTGCCAGCGGTATCGGATGCTGCCCAAGGAATCATGGGCGTCTGAGGGTCCCGAGGAGCTCGCCGCCCGGCTCCGCGACCAGACCGCCTGCGGAAGCCGAAAGGCACAGGCAACGAGCGGCCTGGTCGCGTATCTCGACGGCGAGCCTGTCGGCTGGTGCGCCGTCGCGCCGCGGGCGGACCACCCGAGGCTGCTACGCGACTTCCGCGTCCCCTGGCTGGGCCGCAACGAGGACAGGGCCGACACCACCGTCTGGGCCGTGACCTGCTTCGTCACCCGCGCCGGCTACCGGCGCCGAGGGATCAGCCGCGCGCTCGCTCGCGCGTCCGTCGGGTTCGCCCGTGAACGCGGCGCCCGCGCCGTGGAGGGCTACCCGGACCTCGTGGACGGCGGGTCCGTCGGTACTCTCGCCATGTTCGCCGATGCCGGGTACGCCGAGGTGAGCCGGCCGGGCAACCGCCGCGCCGTCATGCGCATCGACTTCTGAGCTATCCCCTTCTACGAACACCTCAGCCTTGATCTGACAGATCCCTTTCGAGGACCTTCCGGTGTGTCAGGGGGCGTGTCAGGGCGGTGTCAGGGGGGTGTCTGGGCTGGTCGCGATGGTTGTCGCATGACAACTTCGGCGATTGCAGTCTCGGGGCTGCGGAAGGCCTTCAAGGACAAGACCGTCCTCGACGGCATCGATCTGGATGTTCCTGCGGGCACGGTCTTCTCGCTGCTCGGCCCGAACGGGGCGGGCAAGACGACGACCGTGAACGTGCTGACCACGCTGATGGCGGCCGACGGCGGGACGGTCCGCGTCGCCGGGCACGATGTCGCGACCGCGGCCAAGGCGGTGCGCAAGGTGATCGGGGTGACCGGTCAGTTCGCGGCGGTGGACGAGCTGTTGACGGGGCAGGAGAACCTGCAGTTGATGGTTGATCTGCTCGGTATCGGCGCCGGCGAGGGCAAGCGTGTCGTCACCGAACTGCTGGAGCGGTTCGACCTGGCGGAGTCGGCGCAGAAGCCGGCCTCGACGTACTCCGGGGGGATGCGCCGCAAGCTCGACCTGGCGATGACGCTGGTCGGCAACCCGCGGATCATCTTCCTGGACGAGCCGACGACGGGACTGGACCCGCGCAGCCGGCGCACGATGTGGACGATCATCCGCGAGTTGGTGGCCGATGGCGTGACCATCTTCCTCACCACCCAGTACCTCGATGAGGCCGACCAGCTCGCCGACCGGATCGCGGTTCTCGACCAGGGGCGCATCGTTGCCCAGGGCACCCCTGACGAGCTCAAGCGCCAGCTCCCCGGTACGCACGTCCGCCTCAGGTTCACCACCGTCGGCGAGCTCGACGCGGCCGCGCAACTCTTCGCCGACTCCACGCGGGACGACGAGGCACTGGCCCTGCGGGTTCCCAGCGACGGCGGGACGAGATCTCTGCGGGCGGTGCTCGACCGGCTCGACGAGTACGCACTCAGCGCCGAGGAGTTCTCGGTGCACACCCCTGACCTTGATGACGTTTTCCTCGCCCTGACGGGCCACTCCACGGAGGTAGTCGCGAAATGAGCACCCAGTCGCATTCGATCGTCATGTTGCGTCGCGACTTCAAGCACATCGCCCGGAACCCGACCTCGGTGTTCAACGCGGTCCTGATGCCGATCGTGATGATGTTGATGTTCGTGTACGTGTTCGGAGACGCGTTCAACGTCGGTGTCGACTACATCGACTACGCGACGCCGGGGCTGATGCTGCTGGCCGTCTGCTACGGCCTGGGCGCCACCGCGACCGCGGTGAACTCGGACATGACGAAGGGCATCATCAACCGGTTCAAGGTCATGGACGTCTCCCGAGGTGCGGTACTCACGGGGCACGTCGTCGCCAGTGTGCTGACCAACCTGGTCGCCATCGCCGCCCTCATCGGGGTGGCCTTCCTGCTGGGATTCAGCCCGTCGGCGAGCTTCGTCGATTGGCTCGGCGTGCTGGGCATCGTCGTACTGCTCGGGTTCGCGACCGCCTGGCTCACGGTCGCCTTGGGAATGGCCGCGAAGTCGCCGGAAACCGCGGGTCTGGCCGCCGTGCCGCTGATCATGCTTCCGTTCTTCAGCAGCGCGATCGTACCGGCGGACAAGATGGGCGCCGGTGTCCGCCAGTTCGCGGAGTACCAGCCCTTCACACCGATCATCGAGACCCTGCGTGGGTTCCTCAACGGCTCACCGCAGAGCGGCGACGTGATCGCCGCCCTGGCCTGGTGCGTCGGGATCGCCCTCGTCGGATACCTATGGGCGTCGTCCACGTTCAAGAAGCGAGCGTGATCTCGACCAGCTGACTCCAGTCCGTCTCAGTGCCTTCCCGAACCGCCTCGGCGAATCCCTTCTCGCCGAGGCGGTTTCGCGCTGCCTGCTCGATCCGGGCGAGATCCGGGTAGGCGCGATTCTGCAGTCCGAGCACGCCGGCGCTGGCTCCGAGCAGCCGCGCGGCCTGTTCGTACTGGTCGAGCCTTAGTGCCAGGTCCGCGACCCCGACGAGTACCTGGGCGATCCCTGGTGCGTGCCCCGCCTGGGCCGCCGCCTCGCAAGCCGCCGCACGGTGCGTGCGGGCCTCGCCGAGATCGTCGGCGAAGTAGCCGAGCAGGTCCTCTGCGTACGCGCGGATGTTCGCCCCCTCCGCTTCGTCGCCCAGAAGGCTGGTCACCAGGCCGAGCTGTTTGTAGGTCTCCCCGGCGTCGCCGTTCCACCGAGCGAGTTCCGCCTTCGAGAGGGCCAGTTGAGCCAGCGTGGCCGGCCAGTTGACCCGTTCCGCGCACCGTTCGGCCTCGGCGATGGCGGCCGCGCTGGAGTCCTTGTCGCCCATGAGCCAGTACAGCTGGGCCTGTCGCGCCCGCATCCGGATGACATCGTCCATGGAGCCGACCTCGGTCACGACCGCGACCGCCTGCTCGTAGTACTCGCACGCGGCGGCGAACTCGCCGCGCATGGTGATTCGGTCCGCCAGTTCGGTCAGGGCGAACGAGATGCCGAACCGCTCGCCGAGTGCCCGGAACTCGGTGAGCGCCGTCTCGAGATACGCGTCCGCGTCCCGCCCACCGTAGCCGAGCATGACCCGCATCTTGCCCAGATGGAGCCGGGCCAGCGCGCGTACCCAGGGATTTTCGCTGTCCAGCAAGGGTTCCCACGCGGGCAGGAACGAGCCCGGCTCCTGCAGCATGCGTTCCAGCGGTACGACCAACTCCAGCGACGGGTGATAGTGCGGACTGCTCCGGCCGAGCTGGTAGGCCTTGTGGATCCACTCCGCCGCCGCGAATTCGTCGGCCGGCCCGGAGCTCACGAACATCGAGATCAGGGCGTACACCGTCGCCCGGATCTCATCGCTCACCTCACCAGGCGTCTCAATGGCGGCCCGGAGCATTTCGTTGCCCTCGGCCTTGTGCCCGCTGAGCCACCAGTACCAGGAGGTGGCCGCGGCGAGCCGCATCGCCGCCGGTCCGTCGCCGGCCGCGATCGCGCCACGCATCGCGGCACCGATGTTGTCGTGCTCGGCCTCGAGCGCGGCAAGCCAGACCAGCTGCTCGGCGAGGCGAAGATGCGGCTCCGCGGTCTCGGTGAGTTCGGTGAAGTAGGCGAGATGCGCGTTGCGCGCCAGCTCCGATTCCCCCGCTTCCATGAGCCGCTGCCCGGCGTACTCCTTGATCATGCTGAGCATCCGGTACCGCGGCGCGTCGTCGGTATCGGCGACCACCAGCGATTTCTCGGTCAGTGCGGTCAGCAACTCGAGCACCTGCCACGACTCGACCGTGTCGCCCGCGCACACTCGCTCGGCTGCTTCAAGGCTGGCGCCGCCGGAGAACACCGACAGCCTGCGCAGGACCACCCGTTCGGCGTCGCTGAGCAGCGTCCAGCTCCAGTCGATCACTGCGCGCAGCGTCCGTTGCCGGGGCAGCGCTGTCCGGCTGCCGCCGGTCAGCAGGCGGAACACGTCGTCGAGCCGGTCGGCGAGCTGTTCGAGGGACATGGTGCGCAACCTCGCCGCGGCCAGTTCGATCGCCAGCGGCATCCCGTCCAACGCGCGGCAGACACGCGCCATGGTCGACAACGTGTGGGCGTCGGTGCCGAGATCCATCCGCACCGCCTCCGCCCGATCGCGCAGCAGCCGGACCGCCGGAGAAGACTCGATCTCGCCCGGGTCCGTATCGCCCGAGGGTAGGGCCAGCGGCGCGACCCGCCACAGCGCCTCACCGGTGATGCCGAGCGGTTCCCTGCTGGTCGCGAGGATCCGCAGCCGGCGGCACTCCCCGAGCACCCGATGGGCGAACTCCGCCGCCGACTCGATCACGTGCTCGCAGTTGTCCAGGATCAGCAGCGCCTCCTGCTCGCGGAATGCGGTGATGACCCGATCCGTGGGCTCGACGTCCGATGGCTCGCCCAGCAGCGCGTCCCGCAGGCGGAGCGCGGCGAGCGTCGCCTGCGCCACGTCGCTTTCCGGGCCGATGGGCGCGAGCTCCACCAGCCAGGCTCCGTCCGGCAGATCGCCAAGCAGCGTACGCGCGGTCTCCGTGGCCAGCCTGGTCTTCCCCGCGCCGCCCGGCCCGATCAGCGTGGTCAGCCGATGATCGGCGACGAGTTCGCGGACCGCGGCGACGTCAGCGTCCTTGCCGACGTAGCTGGTCAGCTCGGCGCGCAGGTTGTCTTTCCGGCTCTCCTGACGCTGTCCCACCTCGCCGCGTAGCAATGCGACGTGCAGTGCGGACAGCTCGGGAGAGGGGTCGACGCCCAGCGCATCGGCCAGCGCTTCCCGCGTACGCTCGTACGCGAGCAAGGCGTCGGCGTTGCGACCGGCTGCGGCGAGGGAACGCATCAGTGCGGCGACGAGCCGTTCCCGCACGGGGTTCGCGGCCACCAGGTCGGTCAGTTCCGTGACCAGCTCCGCACCGTTGCCGAGGCCGATCTCCGCATCGAACCGGTCCTCCAGGGCGGCCAGGTGGAGCCCCTCGAGCCGGGTGACCGCCGCGTCGAACGCCGTACTGTCCTGAAGACCGACGTCCTGCATGGGCGTACCGCGCCACAATCCGAGCGCCTCGCGCAGCAGCCGCACCCGCCGTGGATCCTCGTCATTACGGGCCTGACCGAGGAGGCGTTCGAACCGTACGGCGTCCACAGCGTCGGGATCGACCCTCAACCGGTAGCCGTCCGTCTGCCCCTCGACCGAGCCTTCCGGCAGCACCTTCCGGAGCCGGGAGGCCAGGCGTTGCAGGGCGTTCGCCGCTTCTGCGGGCGGCTGCTCACCCCAGATCCAGTCGATGAGCGTCGCCTTCGGGACTATGTGACCCGGCCTGAGCGCGAGAGCGATCAACAGCCCGCGCAACCGGGCGCCCGGTACGTCGGCGAGGACGCCGTCGTCCGTGCGTACCTCGAATGATCCCAGAATCCCGATCTGCACCTGGCTGATCTTGCCATCATGGCGGCGGGCGGGTCAGATTCACCCCGGCAGGGTGACGTTGCCTTGACTTCTGGCGCCCACGATGGGAGCGCCCGGTTCGATCGAAGGCAAGGAGTACGTCATGACCGCCTTTACGGTGTGGAAGTTCGAGGGCCCGGAGGACGCCGCGCACGCCGCCTCGGTCCTCAAGGGCTGCGAGCGGGACGGGCTGGTGAAGATCCTCGACCACGCGATCGTCTCCTGGCCGAAGGGCGCTTCGCAGCCGACCACCAAGCAGGCGCACGAAGAAGCCTGGCGCGGGACCGGGTGGGGGGCTTTCTGGGGAGTTCTCCTCGGTGCGCTGTTCTTCGTCCCCGTCGTCGGTGGCGTGGCGGGGGCCGCGATCGGTGCGATCAGCAAGATGACGCAGGACACCGGCATCACCAAGGAGCAGTTGACGAAGATCCGCACCGAGGTGACCGAGGGGACCTCGGCCCTCTTCGTGGTCACCGAGCACGGCGATCTCGACCGGGTGGGCGAGCGCTTCCACAACATGCACAGCAAGCTCATCGCCACGAACCTCACCGACGCCGAGCGCCAGGAACTCCTGGAGACCTTCGGAGGCAGCTGACCCCGCCGGGCGTCAGTGGGTGAATTTCTGGACGATCATGAAAAGGCTGAGGATCAGGGCGATCGAGGACAGGACCCAGCCGACCGCGGTCAGCGGCTTGCCGCGGCGGGAGCCGATGCAGCCGAAAACCGCCAGGGCCACCCCGGGGAGTGCGAAGGGGAGCGGGGAGTAGGCCCGCCAGGTGTCCATGTTGACCGGCAGCAGGAACACCACGCAGCCCGCGAGCCCGAAGATCCAGTCAGGCAGGACGGTCCCACATGCCTACCAGTCACCCCGGGCCAACCGAGGGTGACGTTTGCGTCAGCTGACGGCCTTCTTGATGAGTGTGGTGATGTGCTTCTCGACGGTGGGGGTCAGGTCGGTCAGGGCGTAGGCGGTGGGCCACATCGTGCCGTCGTCGAGGGTGGCGATGTCGTTGAAGCCGAGGGTTGCGTAGCGGGTGTTGAACTTGCTCGCGGCCTGGAAGAAGCAGAGGACCTTGCCGTTCTTGGCGTACGCGGGCTGGCCGTACCAGAGCTTCGGGGCGAGCTCGGGCGCGTTGGTCGTGATGATGGCGTGCAGGCGTTCGGCGATCTCACGGTCGTGGTCGTCCATCTCGGCGATCTTCTCCAGGACGGCGGCCAGGTCTTCTGCCTTGCCGCGGGACGCCTTGAGTTCCTTGGCGTGCTCCTTCATCGCGTCGCGTTCCTCGGCGGTGAAGCCGTCGTACGACTTGGTGGTCTTCGAGGTGGTCTTCCGCGTGGTGGCCATCAGAGGTTCCTGTCTGCGTGATCCGGTGTGAACAAGACCAATGCTAGGAACCCGCCTACGCCCCACGCTTCTTGAAAACTGATCGATTGCATCGCAGTCAGGTCGGGGGAGCCGCCGAACGCGACCTGGCTGATCGCCGACGCCGAGCACGCCGGTGCATCCTGAACGTGGTCCGTACGACGCTCGGACCCGCGAGGGCGTCGTGGCGATGCGGCGCGTGCTTCGCCCGGTTCGAAGGCGACCAGGTGGTCGAGTTCCGCGCGTACCCGGACCTCGCCGGAATGATGATGGAACTCGGCCTCCTGCCGGAGCCGGCCATTCCAGTTGATCTAGGTTGTGGGGGTGTCGAGTTTCGGGGCGTTTCCGGTGGAGTTGGCGACTGAGCGGCTGCATCTGCGGGTTTGGCGTACGTCGGACGCAGCCGAGTATCGCGCGCTCTGGGCCGAACGGGATCCGCGGGCGTTACGCCGGATCGACGCGGACGGGCACCCGACGGTGGACGAGATCCGCGGGTGGCTCGCCGACAATCCGCTGAGCGCCGCGCCCGGGCTCGGGTTGTTGCCGATCGAGCGGAAGGACACTGGCGAGTTCATCGGGTACTGCGGACTGACCGTCGGCCGCGCGTCGTTCGACGAACCGGAGATCGCGTACGAACTCGCCCAGCGGGCCCACGGTCACGGGTACGCCACCGAGGCGGCGCGCGCAGTCGTCGAGGCCGCGGCGCGCACCGGCCGGCGCCGGCTGTGGGCAACGGTGCGCGAGTGGAACGCGGCCTCGTTCCGCGTCCTGGAGAAACTCGACTTCTACCGCAGCGATCGAGTCACCGAGGACCCCGACCGCGGCAACACAATCTGGATGACCCGCGAACTCGATCAGCCATCGGCGTAGAGCCGTTTGTACGAGACTAGGGCCGTGAACCGACAGGATGACCTGGCTGCTGAAGGTGAACCGGAGAAGGAGTTCAACCCTGGGATCGCGGGCCGATTGCCGCGGAAGACGGTGGCCGGGGGAGCGTTGATCCGGGATCGGGGTGGGCGCATCCTCTTCATCGAACCCACTTACAAGCCGACGCTCGACATCCCGGGCGGCATCGCGGAGTACGACGAATCGCCGTACGACGCCTGCCGTCGCGAGGTGAAGGAAGAGATCGGCCTGGACCTCGAGATCGGCCGCCTCCTCGTCGTCGACTGGGTCCCCGTCCTCGGCCCCTGGACCGACGCCCTCGCCTTCGTCTTCGACGGCGGAATCCTCGACCGCGACCTCGAAGACGGCGACCTCGAAGACGGCGGACGCGAAGACGGCGGACTCGAGGGCGGCAACCTGGTCCCCGACCCCACCGAGGTCCGCGCCATCCACTTCCTCACTCTCGCGGAGGCAACCCCTCGCCTCCGCCCCTCCATGACCCGCCGCCTGGCTCTGGCCCAACACTCCCTCACCACCGGCACCCCGACGTACGCCGACTTCGGCCGCTGACCGGAGCCCGTCATCCCCCAACCATCAGAAAATAGTAGCCGTGTACTTAGTAGCCATGTACTGTATTTGGCATGAGCAAGGTGACTGGCGCGACTCCTGGGCATCTGGTGTGGCGGTTGTCGATGAAGTGGCGGGTTGCGGTGGATCGGGCGTTGGCGCCGGTGGGGTTGACGCATGCGCAGTACGTGATGCTGGCGTCTCTGTACGGGATGGAGCGCGCCGGGCAGGTTCCGAGTCAGCGGGAGCTGGCCGACTACACCGGGCTGGAGGCGCTGTACGTGTCCAAGCTGGCCCGCAGTCTCGACGCCGACGGACTGATCCAGCGCACCCGCGATGCCGTCGACACCCGCACGATGCGTCTCGAGTTGACCGACCAGGGGCGCGAGACGATCCAGCCCGCCATCGCGGAAGTCGCCGGCCTGCTCGACAAACTGCTGGCGCCGCTCGGCGGTCGCCGCGGTGCGCGCACCAAGGACTTCGTGCGCGACCTCACCGAACTCCTCGACACTCCACTGTGAAGGACTCCGCCATGCCCGAGATCGACGTACACAATTCGACAATCCACTACGAGGACAACGGCAGCGGTACGCCGATCGTCTTCCTGCACGGCAATCCGGCCTCGTCCCACGTCTGGCGCAACGTCATGCCGTACGTCGGCAGCGGCCGGCTGCTCGCACCCGACCTCATCGGAATGGGCCGCTCCGGCAAACCCGACATCGCCTACACGTTCGCCGATCACGCCCGTTATCTCGACGCTTGGTTCGACGCGCTCGAGCTCGACCGGGTCATCCTGGTCGGTCACGACTGGGGCGGGGCGCTCGCCTTCGACTGGGCCTCCCGGCATCCCGACCGCGTCATCGGCATCGCGTTCTTCGAAAGCATCGTGAAGCCGATGGCCTGGGAGGACCTGTCGCCGCAGGCGCGCGAACGCTCCCGGCTGATCCGAACCGAAGGTCCCGGCGAGGACCTCGTCCTCGAGCAGAACCTCTTCGTCCGCCAGGCCTTCACCGGCGGCGTACTCACACCGGTCGGCGACGACGACCTGCAGACCTACCTGGCGCCGTACCCGACACCCGAGACCCGCCGCCCGATCCTCGCGTGGGCTCGCCAGTTGCCGCTCGGCGGCGACCCGGCCGAACTCGTTGCCCGCATCAACCAGTACGACGAGTGGCTGGCCGGCAGCACCGACGTACCCAAGCTGCTGATCACCTTCGAAGGATCGCCCACCCTGCTCATCGGCAGGGAACTGGCCGACTGGTGCGCCGCCAACATCGCCGCCCTCGACATCGTCCACGGCGGCGAAGCCGGTCACCACGCAGCCGAGGACCGCCCCAAGGAGATCGCGACTGAGATCTCCGCCTGGCTGGACCGGCACGCACTGCGCTGACCGTTGGACGTCAGCCAGAGTGCTCCGTCAGGCGTGTGCGTGATGCTGCGGAGGCGGTTAGCGCCTCCGGTGTCAACAGCACGAGGCCCCCGCGGACCGTCCGCGGGGCCTCGCTCGGTTGGTTGTTACCCGGCAGTGGCCAGCATGGTCGGGCGGTACAGGGTGAGTCCCGACGTCTCGTCGACGACGGCGACCCGGACGGACTCCGGAGTGGAGTCGTGATGCGGTACGGCGAAGACGGCGGTCGCCGGGCGGCCGTCGTACCTGGCGGTGTAGCTGACGAACCGCCAGTCCTCGTCGTCCCAGTAGTCGTGGATGTCGGACCGCAGCAGCCCGTCGACCGAGCGGTACGCGGGGCTGAGCAGCAGCCGTCGCTGCGTGGCCGCCAGCGGTACGGCGTCGGTCGCCGTACCCGCGAGCGGATGACTGAGTCGCAGCCGCAGTCGGCGCAACGGCAGCAGCCAGTACCGATCCAGCTCGGCGGACAGCATGACGAAGACGGCCGCCTCACCGACGAGCACTACCGCAGCCGGACCGGCTGACCACCATCCGGCATCGGCCGTGGTCGCTACCGCAGCTGTTGCTAGCAGCAACAAGGCACGCCCGATCGCCCGTCGGCCAATGGGTTTGGCCGACGCGCCGGTGCACCCGCACGACGCTTCGGGTACGACGATCTTGGCGTAGATCAGGTAGCCGGTGAACCCGACTGCCAATGCGACCGCGGCCGCTGCATCGATGCTCAAGGCTGGTGGGAGCAGTAGGGCCAGAGCGATGACGGCCTCGACTCCACCGACGGCGCGATACGCCGCGGTCGCGCGTGACTCACCGACCAAGCGCGGCAACGCCGTACGACTGGCTTGTTCTGCGTGGGCGAACTTGCCGTACGACGTGCAGAGCAGGAGCAAGCCGATCAGGAGTGGCTGCGCGGCCGCCACTTGCTGGGCGCCCATGTCAGTTCGACGCGTAGATCGTCGAGATGTCGATCTCGTTGGTCCCCGGCCGCCAGGCGCCGATCACCTGGGCGTGCCGGCCGACCTTGAGCATCGACAGGTCCGACACCGCGGGCGTCCCGTTGTACACGGCCGCGGTGACCCCGGGTTGGACGTACCCGACGACCTTCTGGCCGTGATGGTCGAACTGCAACCCGGAGCGCCCGATCGAGGTGATGGCGACGGTCAGGTTGACGATGTTGATCCACACCGACTCGGCGGCCAGTGTCCCGTCCGGCATCAGTACGCCGCGCGCGTACAGGCCGTCGCCGATCCGGGCCTGATCGATCGTGGTCGGCCGGAGCTTCCACACACTGGTCACGCCGGTCAGCTGGATCCGGTGCAGCCGGCCGTCGGATCCCTGTACCTGCAGGAGATCCTGGTTGCGGCCCATGATCAGGCCTTCGGCGAAGTTCGGGTCCGGCTGTCCCGGTTCGGGGTACTGCGAGGCCGCGGCGAACGCGGTCTCCGGGGCGAGCGAGCCCATCGCCGTCGCGGCGACCAGGCCGGTGGCGCCGAGCGCGGCGCGGGTGAGCAGGGAACGGCGGTCCATCGTGGTTGTCATCTCAGCTCACCTCTCAGCCGACGTCGATCGCAGCGGGAATCAGGCCGGCGCTCAGGCTCGCGATCGCGGAGAACGCGGCCGGAGTGAGGTCGACGATCCGGTTGGAGGCGCACGTACCGCCGCAGCAGGCTCGTTCGCCACAGAACAGGTCGGTCTGCGGACCGCAGTCCGCGATCGACGTGACCACCCGCTTGCTGTTGCACAGGTTGGTCGTGGAGTGCTTGAACCCGCACGTACGCCGGGACATCGCGGTGACGCCGCAGGTGTCCGGATGGGTGATGGCGTAGCACGCGGCCGAGGCGTTCGGCCACGCGTGCTGGAAGTTCCCCGAGTGACAGGTTCCGCAAGCACCACGTCCGGTGCTCGCGCAGGGTCCCCAGGCGTTTCCGCAACAGAACCACGAGACTTCGCCGTTGAGTCCGGCCATGACAATTCCTCCAGGTCTAGGGGCGGTAAGACCTACAGAAACTTTTGTACTCCGATCAGGCGGAAACTCCCAGTGCTCAACCCCGAAACGGAAACTTTTTGCCCAGGGGCTCGGGGTGGATGGTCCTGATCGGCTAGAGTCCTCCGGCGGGGCGCGCGGGGGCTGGCGTTGGAGTCTGTATGCGGTATACGATCTAGCAACGCGCTGATGTGACCCGGTGCACGGTGGAATTCATCGGTACTCGATATAGTTGGTGCGTTTGTGGAGGGGAGTATTCCTCTCGGGTCGCGCTTCGGCGGATCCGACTACGGCAGTGTCGTCATCACGGGAGGCCTGGGCGGCCGAACCGGTGCTGCCGGCCCGGAGTGATCCGGGTGGAAGAGACCTCCGGACCGAGCTAGCTGTTCGCCGTCGTCCGGAGGTTTGTCATGGTCTCAGTCATGCCCCCTGTTGTCTGGGTGCTCACGATCATCGGGTTGCTCGCGATCGTCGCGTTCGACCTGATCGTGATCGCCAGGCGCAACCACACCGTGACGATCAAGGACGCGACGCGGTGGGTGCTGTTCTACGTCGGGCTGGCCGGTCTGTTCGCGGTCGGGCTGTTCGTGTTCAGTCCGGGGCAGAGCGGCGGGGAGTTCGTCGCCGGGTACATCACCGAGTACAGCCTGAGCATCGACAACCTGTTCGTGTTCGTGATCATCATGGCGCGATTCGCCGTACCGAGCCTGGCTCAGGACAAGGTGCTCTACATCGGCATCGTGGTGTCGATGGCGCTACGGGCGGTCTTCATCCTGGCCGGTGCGGCGGCGATCTCGGCGGCCAGTTGGGTCTTCTACATCTTCGGCGCGTTCCTGGTCTACACCGCGGTCCGGCTGGCGCTCGAGGGCGAGAACGACGAGACCGACTTCCAGGAGAACGTCGTCATCCGTGGGATGCGCCGGATCCTGCCGCTCCAGCACGACTACGACGGAGCGAAGCTGGTCACCAAGACCGATGGCCGCCGGATGCTCACCCCGCTGGTCATCGTGATCGCGGCGATCGGGATGGCGAACGTGATCTTCGCGCTCGACTCGATCCCGGCGATCTTCGGACTCACCCAGGACGCCTACATCGTGCTGACCGCCAACGCGTTCGCGCTGATGGGCCTGCGGCAGCTGTACTTCCTGATCGGCGGGCTGCTGGAGCGGATCATCTACCTGAACGTCGGCCTGTCGGTGATCCTGGCGTTCATCGGCGTGAAGCTGATCATCGAGGCGCTGCACGGTTCGCACATCGACGACATCGGGGCGATCCACCTGCCGCACATCGGCATCCTGACCTCGCTCGGCTTCATCGTCGGCACCCTGTTCGTCACCACGATGGCCAGCCTGATCAAGTCGTCGTACGACCGCCGTCAGGTCGAGGTCAAGGTCCGCATCGACGACTGAGGCGGACCGCCAGCACTCCACAATCGCGGCCCGGAGCCGGATGTGAGCGGTGAGGCGCTCGCCAACCGGCAATTGATGAGTGCTGGCGGTCCGCCTCACACCCGCTCGGGCTGCTCGGCGCGGGCCGGGCGGAGGCGGAGGTACAGCAGCGGGATCGGGGTGAGGATGAGCCCCGAGGCGAGGAGTGCGGCGCGCAGTGACGATCGGCCGACTGCGCCCAGCGGCGGACCGCCGACGACCTGGCCGATGGCGTTGGCCTGCGACACCATCGAGATCACGGTCGCGCGGGACCGGGAGTCGACGTGCCGGTTCAGCCAGGCGGACTCGATCGGCCAGGCGAGGGTGCCGGCGATCGTGTTGATCCACATCGCCGCCAGCGCCAGCCAGAGGTGACCGAGCAGGGCGAACGCGATCACACCGGCAACCTGAAACGCCGCGAGCAGCGCGAGTACGCCGTTCGGATGCGCAGCGGTCACGCGTTCCGGCGAGAGCCTGTTGAGGGCGACCGAGCACACCAGGGACAGCAGCGTCCCGATCAGAGCCAGCACGGTGAACCAGAACGCGGGGTCCGACGTACCGAACACGGTCGGGAAACTGAACGACAAAATCTTCACCGACCACAACCGGTCGAACGCCTCACTCGACAGACCCGAGATCAGGCTGATCAGCACCAACGTCCGTACGACGGGACGCCGCCGGGCGACCGACAGTCCGTGCTTGAACGTGTCGGCCATCTGCTTGAAGGTCTCGCGCTCCTCCCGCGGCGTCCGGTGGAAGTTCTGCTCGCGCATGAAGAGCGCGAGCACCAGCGCGAGCAGGATCATCCCGGCACCCGACAGGGTCAGCGGCAGCGGCAGGCTGATCAGGCCGAGCGCGCCGGCGCAGACGGTGCCGGCGATCTTCGCGCCCAGGCTGAACTGCTGGCTGCGGATGAAGACCGTCGCGGCCCGATCGGTGCCGATCTCATCGGTGATCCAGGCCTGGTCGGCGCCGGAAGTGAAGGTGTAGCCGACACCCCACAGCACCTGGGCGGCGAGGATCGCCAGGAACGCCGGTACCAGTCCCTGCAGCAGGAAGCCGGCACCGATCAGGGCGACGCCGATGATGATCGAGAGCCGACGGCTGTAAAGGTCGGCGACGATGCCGGTCGGTACCTCGAACAGAAAGCAAGCGAGCTCGAGGACGGTCCCGACCAGGACCATCTGGAGTGGGTTCAGTCCGGCGTCGCGGACGTAGTACACCATGCTGAGCGTGAAGGTCAGCGCGGAGAGGAACGCCCAGGCGCCGTTGTAGGCGTAATAGGTCCGGACCGGATCGGCGGACCGGTAGGCAGGCAGAGACATCGTGGGTTGCTCCCGAAAGCGTGCGTGGGAATGACGAAGCGCGACCCGGGTAGGTCAAACGCTTGACGTGACGCACGACGGCGCGCCCGATGGGAAGGGCCGCGGTGGTGCGCTTTCAGGAGCGGGCTTGCATAGCGTCAGGGTAGGGGAACACGGGCGTGTCCGCCTCTGAATTTGAGGACCACTGCCGGTGATCAGGAGTACCATCGAAGTGCCTGGCCCGGCCGTTCCCCCGTGATGGTCGGGTCAGGTTTTTGCCGCATTGCGTAAGTAGATTCTTACGCGTAAGGTCTGGCTTACGGGTTGAGGGGATGGGCATGGCGATCGAGGTGGGCGACGTCCTCGCCGCGGTCGCGGACGGGTCGCGGCGGCGGATCGTGGCGCGCCTCGCGCAGGGGCCGGCGACGACCGGGCAACTGGCCGAGCTGTTCCCGATCAGCCGGCCCGCCGTCTCGCAGCACCTGAAGATCCTGCAAACCGCCGACGTCGTGCGGACCACGCTGGTCGGGCGCCATCGCTGGCACGAACTGAATCCGGACGCGCTCCACGCGCTGGCGCACTGGGCCATCGACGTGGCCGACCGTCATGAGAAGGCGCCGCCATTGCGCCGAGGAGATCGACCATGAGTCAGCCGGTCAGTTACGTCGAGTTCAACAGCCCCGATCTCGAGGCGACCAACATCTTCCTCGGTCAGGTGTTCGGGTAGCAGTTCCAGCCGTCCGCCGAGCACGGCGGAACCGTCGCCGTCGAACCGTTCACCATCCCCGACGTCGGCCGAGGCTCTTACATCCTCGACCCCACCGGCCTACTGATCGGCCTCCACGCGTACGACGTGTCGACCTGATCGAGCGGCAGCCGGCGAACTTCAGGTCTTGACATCAGTGGTGCGGGGCGGGTTGACTTCGACATAGTTCACAAGAGAAATAAATTCTGGATCGGTCCGGTGTCGGTGGCTCAGAGCGACCCCGGGCTTGATCGGTCCGTGCCCGGATCCGATGGCTGGCCATCGGATCATCTGGCGTTTTCGTCAAGTGGTTGCTGCGGGCAACGCGAGGAATCCCTTGCGAACAAGGGGATCTGAGCGTCTCGGTCACCGTCCGGTATCGACGGGGCCGGAGAGTCTTCCGCTGCCCGTGGTTCTGTGTCATCCTCCGGGATAGCGAAACCCGAGATCCTATCGGATATTGGTTCCACTCCAGCGCGTGAGGGAAAGGATGCGGAGTGAGCGCAACTTTCGAGGTCAAACCGGCGCCGCCGGCACCGGCACCCCGGGAGGCGGTGAAAACCGCCCGGAAAATCCCCAGGACCAGTCGCCGGACCGCGGCCGGCCGCAGCCTGCGCCGGCACTGGCAGCTCTACCTGCTGATCGTCGTACCGCTCGCGTACTTCGTGATCTTCAAGTACATCCCGATCACCAACGCGGTGATCGCGTTCAAGGACTACAGCCCCGTCAAGGGCCCGTGGGGCAGTGACTGGGTCGGGTTCCGCAACTTCGAACTGTTCTTCCAGAACCCGGTGTTCTGGACCCTGGTGAAGAACACGTTCTTCCTGGCCGCGTACACCGTGCTGGCCAGCTTCCCGATCCCGATCATCCTGGCCATCGCGCTGAACGAGATCCGCAACGGGCGGTTCAAGAAGATCACCCAGTTGGTCACGTACGCGCCGTACTTCATCTCCACCGTGGTCGTCGTCTCGATGACGATCCTGGTGCTGTCGCCGCGGCTCGGGTTCGTCAACGACGCGATCGGCCTGTTCGGGGTGCCGGCGGTCGACTTCCTCGGTAACCCGGACTACTTCCGGCACATCTACGTGTGGTCGGACGTGTGGCAGACCACCGGGTACTCCGCGGTCATCTACCTGGCCGCACTGGCCGGCATCGACCCGGCGCTGCACGAGTCGGCCCGGATCGACGGGGCCAGCCGGCTGCAGCGGATCCGGCACGTCGACCTGCCCGGGATCATGCCGACCGCGGTGATCATCCTGGTACTCGGCGTCGGCAACATCATGTCGATCGGGTTCGAGAAGGCCTTCCTGCTGCAGAACCCGCTGAACCTGGCCCAGTCGGAGATCATCGCGACCTACGTCTACAAGACCGGTCTGCTGAACGCCGACTTCAGCATGGCCACCGCGATCGGCCTGTTCAACTCGGTGATCAACCTCTTCCTCCTGCTCGGCGTGAACTTCGCGGCCAAGCGCATCACAGGGAACGGACTCTGGTCATGAGCATTACCTTGCCGGGCTTCCGGCGTACGACGGACAACCGGTCGGAGCGCACCACGATCGAGGAGACCACGACCGACCGGATCTTCCTGGTCGGCGTGAAGATCATGCTCTGGATCGCGCTGATCGTCGTCACCGTCCCGCTGGTCTACATCGTCGCCAACTCCTTCAGCAGCGCGTCCGCGGTGAGTGCCGGCCGGGTCCTGCTCTGGCCGGTCGAGCCGAGCCTGAAGGCGTACAAGGTGGCCTTCGGCGACCCGCAGATCATGCAGGGCTACCTGAACTCGTTCATCTACGCGATCGGCGGCACGCTGATCAGTGTCACGCTGACGATCGCGATCGCCTACCCGTTGTCGCGCCGGACCTTCTTCGGCCGCAACGTGATCATGAGCGTGCTGATCTTCACCATGCTGTTCTCCGGCGGCCTGATTCCGACGTACCTGGTGGTGCAGGACCTGGGCATGCTGAACACCCGGTGGGCGATGGTGATCCCGAGCGCGATCGGGGTCTGGCAGGTGATCATCGCGCGGACGTTCTTCCGCTCGACGATCCCGGACGAGCTGTACGAGGCGGCCACCATTGATGGGGCCAGCGACCTGCGCTTCCTCTGGTCGATCGTGCTGCCGCTGTCCAAGCCGGTGATCGCGGTGATCGCCCTGATGTACGCGATCTTCCAGTGGAACAGTTACTTCGACGCACTCGTCTACCTCAAGGACCCGAGCCTCTACCCGTTGCAGATCGTGCTGCGCAACGTGTTGATCCTGAACACCGTCGCGGGTGGTTCGACCTCGCAGAACCTGGCCCAGCAGCTCGACCAGCAACAGCTGGCCAACGTCCTCAAGTACGCGCTCATCGTCATCTCGAGCCTGCCCGTACTGATCATCTACCCGTTCGTCGCCCGCCACTTCACGAAGGGCGTGATGGTCGGCGCGGTCAAGGGCTGAAACAGCCCATTCCAGAAGGGAAACACAGCAATGCGCTCATCCGTGAGCAAGGTCGTCGCGCTGGCAGCGGCCGGTGCGCTCGCCCTGGCGGCGTGCAGTTCGGACAAGTCGGACAAGGGGGCGGCGAACGAGACCTCGTCCGACGGCAAGGTGATCATCGACACCTTCACCCCGGCCGACCAGAACACCAACCTGGACACCAACCAGGTCACCAAGATCATGAGCGACAAGTTCAAGATCCAGTTCCGCTGGCAGACCACGACGTACGACGGTGGGCCGGCCAAGGAGAAGCGGCAGATCGCGCTGGCCAGTGGCGACTACCCGGACCTGTTCTTCCTGATCCCGTGGGTCGACGCGTTCACCCAGGCCGAGGTGCTGAAGCTCGGCCAGCAGGGCGTCGCCGTACCGCTGGAAGACTTGATCAAGGAGAACGCACCGAACATCCAGAAGGTGCTGGACTCCAACAAGGAGTACAAGGAGATGTCGACCGCGCCGGACGGTCACATCTACGCGCTGCCGCAGTGGGCCGACTGCTACCACTGCACCTACCCGGACAAGCTGTGGATCAACAGCACCTGGCTGAAGAAGCTCGGCCTGGAGGTGCCGAAGACCACCGAGGATCTGCGCAAGGTGCTCGAGGCCTTCAAGACCAAGGACCCGAACGGCAACGGCAAGGCCGACGAGATCCCGATGACGACCGACCCGCAGGACAGCAGCCTGATCGCGTACCTGATGAACGCGTTCGCCTACGACCCGGTCGGCGCGAACAACGGCGTCCGCTCCCTCGTCACGCTCGACGGTGACAAGGTCGTGACCCCGGTGGCCTCGCCGCAGTGGAAGGAAGGCCTGAAGTACATCGCCTCGCTGTACAAGGAAGGCCTGATCGACCAGGCCGCGTTCACCCAGAACGCGCAGGCACTGCAGGCCCAGGGCAACAACCCGAAGGCCGTCGTACTCGGCTCGGTGCCGGTGCTGTGGCCGGGCATCTTCGTCCAGCTCGACTCCAAGGACGGCCGCGACAAGCAGTACGACGCGGTGCCGCCGCTGACCGGCCCGGAGGGCAAGAGCTACACCGGGTACAACCACCCGACCTCCACCGGCTACACCTTCATGCTGACCAACAAGGCCAGCAAGGAGGCCCAGGTCGCGGCGATCAAGATGCTGGACTACATCTACACCGACGAGGGCCAGATGATCACCAACATGGGCCCGGAGGGTGTCGGCTGGACCAAGCCCGGTGCCGGCGACATCGCGCTGGACGACAGCGTCAAGCCGCTGTACAAGCCGAAGCAGGACGCGCCGAAGAACATCAACTGGGGTGCGCTCGGTCAGTACAACAACACGCTGGCGTACCGGAACGCGCAGGTCGTGCCGAAGGACATCTACACCGGCGCCGGCCTCGAGCGGCGGCTGTTCCAGGCCACCAAGCTGTACGAAGGCCACGAGGACAAGTCGCAGTGGTTCCCGCAGACCTCGGTCTGGCCGGACCCCAGCCTGAGCGGTGAGACTGCCACCCTGCAGACGAACCTCAACAGCTACGTCAACCAGAACCAGCTGGCCTTCATCACCGGGTCGAAGAACATCGACACCGACTGGGACGCCTACGTGAAGGGCCTCGACAGCACCGGAATGCCCCGGTACCTCGAGATCCAGCAGCAGGCCTACGACAAATACAAGTCCGGGAGCAAGTAACAGTACTTTTGGCCGGGCCTCCGGCACCGGCGTGTCATGAGGCCCGGCCTCCCGGCCTTCCCTCGTCGCTTCAGTCGCTTCGCTCCTTACGCTCCTCAGTCCAGGCCGGGAGGCCCCATGACCCAGCAGATGTGGTTCCGGACGCCCGCGCCGGACTGGTTCGAGGCGTTGCCGCTGGGCAACGGTCACCTCGGGGCCAAGGTGTTCGGCCGGGTGGGCGAGGAACGGATCGCCCTCAACCTCGACGACGTCTGGTCCGGCGACGGCCCGCGCGAACTGACCGTGACGGACGGTCCTTCGGTGCTGGCCGACGTACGGCGGTTGTTGCTCGAGGACGGTGATCAGTTGGCGGCGACCGAGCGGACGCGGGCCCTGCAGGGTCCGTTGGTCGAGTCGTACCAGCCGCTCGCCGACCTGCTGATCAACTCGGCGGGGGAACCACAGGACTACCGCAGGAGTCTGGATCTCCGCACCGGGACCGTCGCCGTCGAGTACTCGATCGACGGCGTACGGTTCCGGCGCGAGACCTACGTGTCCACACCTGACCAGGTGATGGTGTGGACGATCGACGCTGACCAGCCGGGGGCGATCGACCTCGGCCTGCGGCTGGACAGCGTGCATCCGATCGTTACGGACGTTGCTGACGGCGCCTATGGTGTCGTCGGGCACGCGCCGTCGGACCTCACCATCGAGTACCGGCAGAGCCCGGACCCGATCCGCTACGAGAACGGGCGCGGCATCGGGTTCGGGGTCGCGCTGCGCGTGCTGAACGACGGCGGCAGCGTGACGGTGACGAACGAGGGTGTCACCGTCCGCGGAGCCGACCGGCTGACCGTCCTGGTGTCGGCGGCAAGTACTTTCGAAGGCTGGTCGGTGCCACCGGGCCGGGATCCGCGGGTGGCGTTGCGTGAGGCAACCGCGTTGCTGGATGCAGTTGCCGTGGACAAGCTTCGGGAGCGGCACGTCGAGGATCACCTGCGGCTGTACGAACGCGCCGAGCTGCAACTGGGCTCATCCGTTGACCTGCCGACCGATGAGCGGATCAAGGCGGTCGCTGCCGGAGGCAACGATCCCGACCTGGTCGCTCTGATGGTCAACTTCGGCCGCTACCTGCTGATGGCCTCGTCGCGGCCGGGGACGCAGGCGGCCAATCTGCAAGGCATCTGGAACCAGGACCGCCGGCCGATGTGGGCCAGTGACTGGACCAACAACATCAACACCCAGATGAACTACTGGCCGGCCGACCTGACCGGTCTGGGCGAGTGCTTCGCCCCCCTCACCGATCTGCTCGAAGCCTTGGCGGAGTCGGGCGCGCAGACCGCGCAGACCCTGTACGACGCTCCCGGGTGGGTGTCGCACCACAACTCGGACATCTGGTGCGCGACCTGGCCGGTGGGTGAAGGTGGCGACGACCCGGTCTGGTCGATGTGCGCGACCTGTGGTGTCTGGCTGACCGCACATCTGATGGAGCATTACCGCTTCCAACTCGACGTGGACTTCTTGCGGGAGCGTGCGTACCCGCTGATCGCAGGGGCGGCCGAGTTCGTGCTGTCGATGCTGGTCGAGGATCGCGAGGGGGTGTTGCAGTTCATCCCGTCGACGGCGCCTGAGCATCACTTCATCCTCCCGTCCGGCGAGAAGGCATCCGTCGACCTGACGTCGACGTACGACATCTGGCTGATCCGCGAGCTGTTCGCCAACCTGGCCGAGGCGGAAGGCGTGCTGGGGCTGAGCTCCGGCCTCGCCGCCCGGGCGGCTGTTGCGCGGGAGCGGCTGCCGGAGATCGGTACGACACCTGACGGCCGGCTGCTCGAATGGCCGACGGACTGGCAGCCGTCCGAGCCTCAGCATCGGCACCAGTCGCATCTCTACGGCCTCTACCCGGGCGCCGAGATCGATCCGACGCGTACGCCGGAATGGGCCGCGGCGGCCCGTGCTTCGCTCGAGCTGCGGACCGCCGGAGCCACCAACGGTGGGTGGACGGCCGCGTGGTTGGTCGCGCTGTGGGCGCGGTTGTTCGAGCCGGAGAAGGCGTCGGCCGTGATTCAGGACTATCTGAGTCGGCTCGTGTCGGACAACCTGCTGCACCGCGACGGCGACATCTTCCAGATCGACGCCAACTTCGGCATGACCGGGTGCGTTCCTGAGTTGTTGATCCAGAGCCACACCGACACCATCCGGCTGCTCCCGGCACTGCCGGCCGACTGGCCCGATGGCTCGTTCCGTGGGCTGCGGGCGCGGGGCGGTCTGAGCTTCGACGTGAGCTGGCGGGACGGCGTACTGACGGCGGCTACGGTCCGTGCGACACGGTCCGGTACGTACCGGATCGCGCTGCCGGACGGTGAGCGGACGGTGGAGCTCGCGGCGGGCCAAGAGGTGGACCTGGTTAGGGCTGCCTAACCAAATCTGTTGTATTCTCACGTCCGTGAAGATGCGCATCGTAATAGTCGTTACGGCTGCCCTGCTGGTGCTGGCCGGGTGTGGTGGCAAGGACGCCGGGAGCGCGGACACCGGCGTCGGTGACACGGACGTGGCGACCGGCGGGCGGCTGTTCAAGACCGCCGACGAGGACACCGCCAAGCTCGGGTCGGACGCGCAGCCGGGCGCGTTCCCGCGGACGGTGAAGCACGCGCTGGGCGAGACCAAGATCGAGAAGAAGCCCGAGCGGGTCGTCGTGCTGGACAGTGGTGAGCTCGACGACGTACTCGCGCTCGGCATCACGCCGGTCGGAATGGCGACGACCGCGGGGCAGGCCGGCGTACCGTCGTACCTGGCCGACAAGGCGCAGGGGATCAAGACCGTCGGCGGGATCAGCGAGCTGAACCTGGAGGCCATCGCGGCACTCAAGCCCGACCTGATCCTGGGTAGCAAGCTGCGCGCCAACGACCTGTACGACAAGCTCAGCGCGATCGCGCCGACGGTGTTCAGCATTCGGCCCGGGTTCCCGTGGAAGGAGAACTTCCTGCTGGTCGCGGATTCGGTCGGCGACGAGGACAAGGCCACCGGGATCCTGAACGACTGCCAGAAGCGCGCCAACGAGGTGAAGTCGAAGGTGCAGGGGTCGCCGACGATCTCGCTGGTCCGGTTCCGGCCGGCGGAGATCCGGCTGTACGGGAACCTGTCGTTCATCGGCGTGATCCTGAAGGACATCGGGCTGCCGCGGCCGAAGATCCAGGACGTGCAGGATCTCGCGGTCGAGGTGTCGCAGGAGAACATCGGGAAGGCCGACGGGGACTGGATCTTCTACTCCAGCTACGGCAAGCCGGAAACCACCGCCGAGAACACCGTTGTCAACGGCAACCTCTGGAAGGCGCTCGCGGCAGTGAAGAAGGGCCAGGTAGCCCGCGTCGACGACGAAGTCTGGTTCCTGGGCCTTGGTCCGCTGGGCGCCATGGACGTGCTGTCGGACCTGGAGAAGCTCCTGGGACCGAAGGGCTAATTCTTTCCCGCGCGTGCTACGCGCGCTCCCACCCGCCCGGCGTTTCCTTGCGGGCTGTCGCCCGCGTGCTTTCCTGCTCCTGCGTCGCACGCGGTCGGGCGGGTCAGTTGGCTACTTGGTAGTGGAGGTGGATGAAGCCGCTGGGGAAGCGGTGTTCGTCTACAAGGGCTAGCTGGGCGGTCAGGTTGTTGGGGAGGGCTGGTTTGCCGGCTCCGACGATGATGGGGGCCAGGTAGAGGTGGAGTTCGTCGACCAGGCCGGCGTGGAGGGCTTGGCCGGCTAGGTTGGCGCCGCCGATGCCTAGGTCGGCGGCTGAGGAGTCTTTCAGTTGCTGGATCGGGTCGGGTTCGAAGGTGCGCCAGATGCGGGTTCTGGCGCTCGTCACGGCGTGCAGTGTGCGTGAGTACACGACCTTCTCCGCCGCTCGCCAGATCTCCGCGAACTCCCGCGACACCTGCGAGTCGTCGTCGGCGGTTTCCCAGTAGACCATCGTTTCGTACATCCGGCGTCCGTACAGATAGGTCGCGATCGGGCGCTCCAGCTCGTTGACGAACGCATGCACCTCCTCGTCCGGTGCCGCCCAGTCGAACCGGCCGTCCGCGTCCTCGATGTACCCGTCGAGCGACATGATCGCCGTATAGATCAGCTTGGCCATCTCAAACTCCCTTCACCGGAAGCAGTCCCCGCTCCGCTAACCCGGGGGCGGGCTCAGTCCGGGACGCGGCCGCGGTCGGTGACTGCGATGGTTGGCGCGCACCGGTGGACCGCCGCGCACAGGTCGTCGAAGGGGAGTGGGCGGCCGAGGATCTCGAAGGTTCCGGGCCACGGGCGGGACGGGCCCCAGGCTTTCGAGCTGCGCGGCAAGGCATCGTCGTCGTACCGCAGGACGATCAGATACGGATGCCAGGACTCGCTCTCGCCGTTGTCGTTGTGGCGCTCGACCCGGCACAGGCCGTGCACCTCGGACCACGGGATCGTCTGCGGCTGTTCGCCGCCCAGGTAGATCCCGGCGTTGTCGACGGTCAGGAGTACGTCGTCATCGTCGGCCTCACGGCGTTCCTCGTACGCCGTGATCGCGCCGACCAGGAGCAGGATCGGCAGCCCGACCGCGAAGATCAGCGGCATGCCGCCCCAGGCCAGCCAGACCGCCTCGAGCGGCTCCCGGATCGGGCCGCCCCTGATCGACTGGATCACGACGAGCAGCACCGTGAGCAGGACCATCAGTCCGAACAGCAGCGTGCCGAGGTAGAGCGCGGTCCTCGTCGTTCCCAGGCCGCGCCGCTTCACGACGAACGGCTCGGCGCTCCGCACAGACGACATACCCGCATTGTCAGGGCTCTCCGCACAACGCACCAGATCTCTCACAGATCGCTAATCATTTCGGTCTGATCCGGTCGTCCGGAGGGATGAATTAGGCCTCCTTGACCGGGCACGGACTTTGGTA
This sequence comes from Kribbella sp. NPDC020701, assembly GCF_055562215.1. NCBI lineage: Bacteria > Bacillati > Actinomycetota > Actinomycetes > Propionibacteriales > Kribbellaceae > Kribbella > Kribbella sp. NPDC020701. Next base: position 43,375 of record NZ_JBVHFT010000024.1, read on the forward strand.
CGGCGCGAGACTCCGCAACAATCGCTCCATGTCGGACCGCCAGACCGCAGTCGCCGCCGCCAAGCCGCCGCGTCCGCGCACCGCCTCACGGCGGCGCCGGAAGGGCGGCATGTGGCGCCGTGGCTGGTTCATCGCCGTCCTCGCGGTCCTGTCCGCGCTGCCGCTGCTGTTCCACCGCTGGGTCCCGAACTCGGTCGGCAACCTCGGCAGCCTGCTCGACACCTTCCTGCCCTGGGTCGGCGTCGCCATCCCGATCCTCGCGATCGCGGCCCTGGTACGGCGCTCTGCCACCGCAGCCGTCGCGCTGCTGCTGCCGCTGGCCGTGTGGGCCTACATGTTCGGGAACCTGCTGATCCCCGGCAAGGGTGGCGGTGGCGACTACGACTTGCGTGTTCTGTCTCACAACGTCGACGCGGCCAACCCGGATCCGAAGTACACCGCGCAGGATCTGCTCGCCGCCGACGCGGACGTGATGGCGCTGGAGGAGATCACCGCGGCGGACATGAAGGTCTACAAGGCCGAGTTCGCCAAGACCTATCCGTACGAGGTCTCCGGGGACACGGTCGCCCTCTGGTCGAAGTACCCGGTCGCGGAGAGTAAGTCGGTCGACGTCGGCTTCAAGTGGACGCGTGCGCTGCGGGCCGAGGTCAGTACGCCGGAGGGCAAGGTCGCGGTGTACGTCGCGCACCTCGCGTCGGTGCGGGTCGGCACCAGCGGCTTCACCTCGGACCAGCGCAACGACACCATCAAGGCGCTCGGCCGGCAGATCGCCGACGAGAAACTGGCCGGCGTGATCGTGATGGGTGACTTCAACGGTACGGCGAACGACCGCAGCCTGGCCCCGCTGACCTCCGGACTCCGCTCGGCCCAGGGGGCAGCCGGCCAAGGCTTCGGATTCACCTGGCCGGCCAAGTTCCCGATGGCCCGGATCGACCACATCATGGTGCGCGGAGTCACGCCGACCAAGGCCTGGGTGATGAAGCCCACCGGCAGCGACCACCGGCCGGTGATCGCCGAGCTACGGGTCTGACGCGATCCCTTTGCGGTAGGCGTAGCGAACCGCCTCCGCGCGGTGGCGGGCACCGATCTTGGCGAACGTGTTGTTGATGTGCGTCTTCACGGTCGCCTCGCCGATGAACAGGTGCGCGGCGATCTCCGGGTTGCTGAGTCCGCGCGCGATCAACCGCAGTACTTCGGTCTCGCGCGCCGTCAGCCCGTCATTGCCGGCCGGCTCAGGTGCCAGTCCGGCGATCAAGCGCTTGGATACCTCGGGGTCGAACGTGGACTGACCGGCCGCGGTCGAACGCAGTGCCGCACCGATCTCGGCCCGGCCCGCGTCCTTGGTGAGGTACCCACGCGCACCGGCCCGGAGGGCGGTCGCGATCGACGCGTCATCGGCGTACGTCGTCAGCACGAGTACGGCGACCTCCGGGAAGCCGGCCGTGATCCGCGCGGTCGCCGCGACACCGTCCAGAACCGGCATCTTCAGATCCATCAGCACGACGTCCACGTTGCCCTGGGCAACGAGCGCGACCGCTTCCACGCCGTTCCCGGCGGCACCGGTGACCTCGATCCCGTCCAGCAGGCCGAGCAGCGCGACGAGTCCCTCGCGCACCACCTGCTGGTCGTCAGCGACGACTACTCGGATGACGTCATTCATCTGGCACCTCCGCGACCACCAGCCAGTCGTCCCCGTCCGGACCTGCCGTCAGCGTGCCACCGACCAGGGCCAGCCGTTCCCGCATCCCCGTCAGCCCGAACCCGGTACCGCTCGTCGCTCCCTTGTTCCGGACGGTCAGCCGCACGCCGTCCCCGTAGCCGAGCTCGACCGCCACGGTCCGGCCGGTCGCGTGTTTCGCCGCATTCGTCAGTGCTTCCCGCGCGGCGTTGAGCAACGCCACGATCACGCCGGAATCCAGTCGCCGCGACGCGCCGTGCACCTTCAGCCGGACCTGCGTGCCGTGATCCTTCTCGTGCTGCTCCACCAGCGCCGCGAGCGCCTGGCGGAGGTCCAGCACCTCATCGGCCCGCAAGGCCGCCACGGCGTTCCGTGCCTCGTCGAGCCCTTGGACGGCGAGCCGCCGCGACCGCCGTACGCGGTCGAGCGCTCCCTCCGCATCGCCGCGTTCCGCGAGCAGTGCCTCGGCCACCTCGAGCTGGACGCTGAGTGCGCCGAGGGAGTGCGCGAGTACGTCGTGCAGATCGCGGGCAATCCGGCCGCGTTCCTCCAGCGCCGCCGCCCGGGCGTGTTCGCTCTGCGCCAACCGGGTCTGTTCGAGCAGTCGCTCGGTCTGCCGTGCCTGAACCTCGTATTGCCGCCGGTTCAACCCGAAGGCGACGAGTACGGCGGTCCACATCAGCTGGGTGAAGTACCAGGTGTCCGGCTTGTCGAACCACCACGCCGAGACCGCGTACGCCGCCGCGACACCGATGCCGGCGGCGATGATCGGCCGATTACCGGGCCGGCGGAAGTCGATGACGGCGATGTCGCTGATCGCGACCAGAGCCAGCACCAGGGAGTTCGATTCCGGGTAGCCGGCGATCAGGGCGTTGCTCACGGCAACGGCCGAGAGCAGCGTGAGAGCGCCGTACGGCCTGGTCGCCATCAGCGTCGACCCGGCCAGGAAGGCGACGAAGCTCACGCCGAGCACGACCCAGACCCAGGCGTCGGCGGGCCGCGCGGTGGCCAGAATGGCGATCGCGACGCCACCGGTCAGCACACGGCCGACCCAGCCGCTCTCACCGTGCGGCCTGGCCGGCAGGTAGGCCTTCAACGTCACCGGCTGCTGTACTCCTCTGCGTCGCGGTGTGCCTTGGACTGGATGACCAGCGACTGGGTCAGCAGGTTCGCGCCCAGGGAGACCAGTAGTGAGCCGCCGCCGGAGGCCGCCGCGCCGATCAGGTGCCCGAGGCCCGCCAGCCCGAGCCGGACGACCACGTAGGCCACCATGATGCCGAGTCCCGGCAGCCCGAGCCGGAAGAACACCTTCCCGGCGCGCCGCTCGACTTGGGCCACCCGCCCGGCGGCGACGCCGGCCACCAGCGCGACAGCGGCGCCCACGACCAGCAGGGCGGTGTCCAGGACGCCCAGTTGCGCGTGCCGGTCGTACAGCTGGTAGACCCCGATCCCCATCATCACGAGCGGGCCGCGCCAGACATCGGCGTCGGAGTTCTCCAGCTCGGACCAGGACAGCCGCCGGGCCATCACGGCGACGACGACGGCGATCACGACCAGTGCGTTGGGCAGCGTTCCGAAGCTCATGGCCAGGACGGTAGGTCGCGCGGACCCGGGTCGCGGACCGTCCACGGGTGGAGATCCGGGTGGAGGTGGCTCTCGGCGCGGGTCGGCGCGACTGTAGTTGAAAGCAGGAGTAACGTTTCGCACCGGTAACATCACGAGGCGTCACATCGACGATCCGGAGGGCCGATGCTCCCGCAAGACTCCATCCTGCTCTGGGCCCGGTTGCGTCCGATCGCCGTACCGGTGGAAGAAAAGACCACCGAGGAGTAACCCGCGTCTGTTGCGGCTGGGAGCGCTCGGATTGTAAGCGTGTCCGTTTGACGAACATCGGCGTCCGGCGCGGTCCTGCCGTCCGGGCACCGATTTTCCTACGCTCGAAGTACCCGATCAGGAGGACATCGACGATGACGATCACTTCGAGCAGCCCGGAGCTGTCGACGCTGGCGCAGCAGTACGCCGACGACGGCTTCGTGCTGGTGAAAGGCCTGCTCAGCAAGGAAGAAGCGGCCTACTACCGGCAGCGCAGCCACGACCTGCTGGCTCAGCTGAACCGCCACGACGACCCGACCTGGAAGTCCGCGATGGGGCTGTCCGGCGGTGCGACCCGGCTGCAGCACCTGCACGACGCGCAGTTCTACGACGCCGCGTTCTCCAAGCTGCTCGTGGACCCGCGGTTCACCGACGTGGCCGCTGCGGTGATGGGCGTGGAGAACGTCCAGCTGCACCACACCAAGCTGTTCGTGAAGCCGCCGGAGAACGGTTCGCCGTTCCCGCTGCACCAGGACTACCCGTTCTTCCCGCACACCTACCACCGGGTCGGCGCGGCGATCTTCCACTTCGACGACGCGCCTCTCGAGAAAGGGTGCGTCAGGATCATTCCGGGCAGCCACAAGGAGGGTCCGCGTGAGCACGACCCGGAGGGCTCGTACCACTTGCCCGACGTACCGTTCGAGTCGGCGACACCGCAGCCGGCCGAGGCGGGCGACGTCCTGTTCTTCACCTACCTGACCGTGCACGGGTCCGGGGTGAACGTGAGCGACCAAGCGCGGACCACCTGGCTGATCCAGTACCGCGACCCGGCGGACCCGCCGACGGTCAAGACGCACGACCACTCCCTCGGGCAGGGCATGATTCTGCGAGGAGTCGACCCCACGGGCAGGAGTGCTGTTTGAGCCTCGCGGATGTCGCTGCGGCGGACCGCTTCGTCGACCTCGCCGGACTGCTGGAGTCCTGCGAGGTCGACGGCTTCCACGCGGACTTCCTCAGCTGGGGGCACTACCGCCCGGAGTACTGGCGCAACTACTGGCACAGCCACTCGTTCCACGAGGTCTGCCTCGCGTACTCGGGCGAGGGGCGCTTCAACTCAGGCTCGGTCGAGTACGACGTCCGCCCGGGCTCGGTGTTCCTGGCCCGGCCCGGCGACGTCCACGAGATCGAGTCGAGCCGGACCGAGCCACTGGGCATCGCCTTCTGGGGTTTCACCTTCCGCCCTGGAACAGACGAAACAGGTTGGTGGTCAGGCCTGACGCGCGCCGACGGTCCCGTCCTGTCGGACAGAACGGGATCGCTGCCGGCACTCATTGCGGCGCTGGCCGCTGAGGCTGCGGCTCCGCTCTCCGGCTACAACACCGCCCTGGCGGCTCTTGGCTCCACTCTGGTGCTCGAAACCGCCCGAGCCTTCGCACTAGATGAGGACCTGGCTGTGGAGCCCGTTCGGCGCGACAGGGGTCCGATGGTGGTGGATGCGATGCAGCGGCACCTCCGCGACAACCTGTCCCGGCCAATCACCGTCCGGGACGTCGCAGCCGCAGCGCACCTGTCCGAGCGCCACGCCGAGCGGCTGTTCCAGCAGCAGACCGGTGCGTCGATCATGTCGACCCTGCGTCGGCTACGGCTGGAACTCGCCGCACAGTTGCTCCTCGACCCCGCGATGACCGTGACGGACGTGGCCCGGTCCTGCGGGTACTCCGACGTACGCCCGTTCTCGACGGCGTTCCGGCGACACTACGGGCGCACACCGGGGGAGCACCGGCGTACCGGCGGCACAGAGTTCGTTTAGACGACAGAGAACAAGGTTCCGATCAAGGACCAGGCGTCGGCTCAACGACCGGAGCCGGTGATCTCGGCCATCCGATGCCGGACGAGCCCGCGCACAGCGGCCTCCGGGAGCGAGGCCCCGACGGTGAAGCGGATCGTTCCCTTGGACAGGTCGAAGCCCGTCAGCCGCTCGCGCACGGCGTCGATCGCCGCAGGACTGAAGGGAAAGATGCTGAGGTGGTGCTCGGCGGCGCGAAAGCCGAGCAACGGCTTCCCGTGGTACTTGAGCGCCGCCATGCCGTAACTCGTCCCCTGTTCGGCGGCCGGTGCCTCATCCATGGCCAGCGCGCGCAGACGCTCGAAGGCAGCGCGCCGGTCCGCATCCAGGCTGTCGAAGTACTCGTCCACCGCCGTCATGACAAGAAGCTACGACCGCCCGGTCACCACCACCAGCCCGGTGAGAAGGACACCTGCTCCGCGCTGTCGGTGCGGAGGACGGCCTCTGCTAGACCGGTCACACAGCGTAGTGAAACGACATCTGGACAGCGCAGCGGGTGACTGCTCCAATGCACCCAGGTATTCCGCCGTACCCCTGGAGGGGACACATGAGGAGTCGACTCGGCCGCATCATCGGCATCTGCGCACTGGCTCTCGGGCTGGCCATCACACCGGCGCTGTCCGCCAGTGCCATCACCGGCGGCGAACCCGACGGCAACGGCCATCCAGCTGTCGGGTTGATCCTGTTCTACCAACCGGACGGCCGCTTCCGGTGTACGGCGACGCTGGTGTCGCCCACGGTGCTGGTGACCGCGGCGCACTGCACGCTGGGCACGCTCGGGAAGACGCTGGTGACGTTCGACTCCGTGATCGCCGAGCAGCCGCCGTCGCCGTTCCCGGTGGCCGCGGACCCGACGAAGGGCTACACCCAGGCTGAGCTGGAGATGGCCGGCTACAAGTCCGGTACGGCGCACGCGCATCCGAACTACTCCAACTTCACCGACCTGGCCAACTGGAACGACGTCGGCGTGATTGTGCTCGACCGTCCGGTGACGAACATCGCCCCCGCCAAGATCGCGCCGCAGAACTACCTGAACGCGTACCAGCAGCCCAAGCTGAACAGCACCATCTTCACCTCGGTCGGCTACGGCACCGAGGTCCGCAAGGCCGACTCCGGTCCGCAGAAGCCCACGCCGATGTCATACCCGCTGTTGCGCCGCTGGGCCGACGAGCCGGGCCAGAAGCTCACTCCGCAGATCCTGCAGGTGAACGGGAACGAGAACGACAACCGTGGCACCGGCGGCACGTGCTTCGGTGACTCCGGCGGCCCGACGTACCACGGCGGCTACGTGGTGACCGTGACCAGTTACGGCTATACCCAGAACTGCCGTTACCTCGACGGCCTCCAGCGGGTCGACATCAAGGTCGTCCAGGACTGGCTGAAGACGTACGGCGTACCGATCGGCTGACAGTCCGTCGCTACCGGTGCCGCGACCATCTCAGTAGGTCGCGGCACCGGTGCTATCCTGGGGCCCATGCGAGTGAGCCTGCTCCTTAGTTAGCCGTACTGGCATCAAGGCGCCATGAGAGCGCCGGTCAGTGCGGCGTCCCCTCCTGTGCGAGGGGCTTTTTCATTTCCAGGGATGCCTTCTGGCACATTTAGGCTCAACAACCACGATTCGCAGGAGTAGGACAGTGAGCGAGCAGGTGGAGGACGCCCCGATCGACCGGGGTGGGTACGACTTCAACGCCATGCAGGCCAAGTGGCGCCCGGTCTGGGAGAAGCTGGACCCGTTCAAGGCGCGCGACGACGGCACGGCCGAGCGGCGCTACGCGCTCACGATGTTCTCCTACCCCTCCGGCGACCTGCACATGGGTCACGCCGAGGTGTTCGCGCTGCACGACGTGCTGTCGCGCTACTGGTTCCAGCAGGGGTACGACGTCCTGAACCCGATCGGCTGGGACTCGTTCGGGCTGCCGGCCGAGAACGCGGCGATCAAGCGCAACGAGCACCCGGCGACGTACACCTACGCCAACATCGAGACCCAGGCCGAGTCGATCCACCGGTATGCGATGAGCTTCGACTGGTCCCGCCGGCTGCACACGTCCGACCCGGAGTACTACCGGTGGACGCAGTGGCTGTTCCTGCGGTTCTACGAGCGCGGGCTGGCTTACCGCAAGGCGTCGTACGTGAACTGGTGCCCGCACGACCAGACCGTGCTGGCCAACGAGCAGGTGATCCAGGGCCGCTGTGAGCGGTGCGGGCACGAGGTCACCAAGCGCGAGCTGACCCAGTGGTACTTCAAGACCACGGAGTACGCCCAGCGGCTGCTGGACGACATGGAGTTGCTGCAGTGGCCGGAAGAGATCCTGCTGATGCAGCGCAACTGGATCGGCCGGTCCGAGGGCGCGTTCGCGAGCTTCCAGGTCGAGGGCCGGGACGAGCCGATCAAGGTCTTCACCACCCGGCCGGACACGCTGTTCGGCGCCACCTTCATGGTGGTCGCGCCGGATGCGAAGCTGGCCGCCGAACTGGTCACGCCGGAGCAGCAGGCCGCCTTCGACGAGTACCTGGCCGCGGTCAAGTCCGAGACCGAGATCGAGCGGCTGAGCACCGAGCGGGACAAGACCGGTGTCTTCCTGGGCTCGTACGCGATCAACCCGGTGACCGGGCAGCGGATCCCGATCTGGGCGGCCGACTACGTGCTGGCCGACTACGGCACCGGCGCGATCATGGCGGTGCCCGGCCAGGACACCCGGGACTGGGAGTTCGCGGAGAAGTTCGAGCTGCCGATCGTGCGGACCGTCGAGCCCGCGGCGGACTTCGACGGCAAGGCGTACACGGGTGAGGGCCCGGCGATCAACAGCGCCAACGACGAGATCAGCCTGGACGGGCTGGACGTGGCCGAGGCCAAGTCGCGGATCATCGACTGGCTGGAGACCAAGGGGCTGGGCGAGCGGACGATCAACTACCGGCTGCGCGACTGGCTGCTGAGCCGGCAGCGGTACTGGGGCTGCCCGATCCCGATCATCCACTGCCCGTCCTGCGGCGAGGTGCCGGTCCCGGACGACCAGCTGCCGATGGAGCTGCCCGACCTGCGCGGCGCCGACCTGGCGCCGAAGGGCGTGTCGCCACTGGCGGCCGACCGCGAGTGGGTCGAGGTCGACTGCCCGAAGTGCGGCGGCAAGGCCGAGCGCGACACCGACACGATGGACACCTTCGTCGACTCGTCCTGGTACTTCCTGCGCTACCTGTCGCCGGAGTTTGTCGAGGGCCCGTTCGACCCGGCCGCGGCCGAGCGCTGGATGTCGGTGTACCAGTACGTCGGCGGCAAAGAGCACGCCGTACTGCATCTCCTGTACGCGCGGTTCTTCGTCAAGGCGCTGCACGACATGGGCCTGCTGACCGTGGTCGAGCCGTTCACCCGGCTGCTGAACCAGGGCCAGGTCGTCAACCAGGGCAAGGCGATGAGCAAGTCGCTGGGCAACGGGGTGAACCTGGGTGACCAGATCGACCTGTACGGCGTCGACGCGATCCGGCTGACCATGGTGTTCGCCGGTCCGCCGTCGGACGACATCGACTGGGCCGACATGTCGCCGGGTGGCTCGCTGAAGTTCCTGCAGCGGGCGTGGCGGCTGGCGGGATCGGTCGAGGCGCCGGTGGGCACGGATCCCTCGACCGGTGACGTCGAGCTGCGCAAGGTCACCCACCGGACGGTGGCGGACGCGGCCGAGCTGATCGACTCGATGCGGTTCAACGTGATGGTGGCCCGGATCATGGAGCTGGTGAACGCGACCCGGAAGGCGATCGACGCCGGCCCGGGCGCGGCCGACCCGGCCGTCCGTGAGGCGGTTGAGACGGTGGCGATCCTGCTGAGCCTGGTCGCGCCGTACACGGCCGAGGAGATGTGGGAAGAGCTGGGCCACGAGCCGACCGTCGCCAAGGCCGGCTGGCCGCAGGTCGACCCGGCATTGCTGGTTCAGGACTCGGTCACCTGCGTGGTCCAGATCGCCGGCAAGGTGAAGGACCGGCTGGAGGTCTCGCCGGACATCTCCGACGCCGACCTGGAGCAGCTGGCGCTGGCGTCCGAGGCGGTCCTGAAGGCCCTGGACGGCCGCGGCACCCGCAAGGTCATCGTCCGCGCGCCGAAACTGGTCAACATCGTTCCGGCCTAGAGCCCGGGGCTACGCTGCTCAGATGCGTTCTGAGCTGATCGACATCGCGACCGGCGGGACCGAGGTCGTGTTCGACCTGACGAGCAGGTGCGAGCAGTTCGTCGCCGCTGAGGCCCACCAGGCCCAGGGCGACGGACTGCTGCACCTGTTCGTGCCGCATGCGACCGCGGGGATCGCCATCCTCGAGACCGGCGCAGGCAGCGACACGGACCTGCTCGCGGTGCTCGAGGAGTTGCTGCCGCGTGACTTCTCCTGGCGGCACCGGCACGGTACGCCGGGGCACGGGCGTGACCACGTGCTGCCCGCGCTGATCCCGCCGTACGCGACCGTCCCGGTGGTCGACGGGCGGCTGGCGCTCGGCACCTGGCAGTCGATCTGCCTGGTCGACACCAATGTGGACAATCCCCGGCGCCAGGTGCGACTTTCCTGGCTGCCTGGTTAACGGACTACCGGGTAACTCGCTATTCGCGGATTTTGCTGACTTATCCCGATGTTGCGGGGGGCGTTACGTTCGCGAAACACACCTCCGCTTGAATTGTTCGCATGGCAGCCCTTGACTCCCTGCGCGACATCACCGCGGACCTGCTGATTCGCGCCACTCGCGGGATCTGCGCCGGCAGCCTGCTGAACGCGGATTCCGGCCGCAGCGACACCCGTGCCCGGCTCGACGACTGGGCCGCGGTGCTTTCTCTCTACACCGGAGAAAATGAATCCACCTCGGTTCGGGCGACCGCTTGAAACAGTTCTTCTGCCTGCTCAGTAATTGCAGCCTGAATCAAATTGTTGCCCTCATCAACGTCTTGGTGTGATCCAGGCCGCATCCCGCGCCTCGGTTCGGCCCGACGCCGGGCCCGCTGTCACGCTATGTTGTGACAGGTACGTGAGGCCTTCAGAGGGGTGACGGGCTGTGTCGGACGCGGGTGGCCGGGCTGGTCGGCGGGGTTTCGCCGATCTCTTGCTCGACCTACGGGTCCAGGCCGGCCTCTCGCAGGAGGAGCTGGCCGAGCAGGCCGGGCTGAGCGTCCGATCGATCCGTGAGATGGAGGCCGGCCGGGTGGCCCGCCCTCGCAAGGACTCGGTCCGGCTGCTCGCCTCCGCGCTCGGACTGCAAAGCGACGACACGGACCATTTCCTCGCCGCCGCCGGACATGGCACCGGAACTGGCCGTGCGACCGTGCGGCCCGTCATCTCGGTGGCCGACCCTGCTCCGACCGGACTGCGCTGGCGCGGCACGAGACCCATCCCCGACGGTCTTGTCGGTCGTGAGCAGGAGTTGCTGGAGCTGGAGACGCTGCTGCAGCAGAACCGGCTGGTGACGCTCGTCGGCCCTGGCGGGGTCGGCAAGACCGAGCTCGCCCTCGCCGCCGCCGACCGGTTCTCTGGTGCGGACACCACAGTGGTGGTCGTCGACCTCACCACCGTCCAGCGCGATGCCGCAGTACCGTCGGCCATCCTGGACGCCTTCGGCACCGCCCCCGGTACGTCGGACCTCGACGACGTCCTGTCCGGACGCGAGCCAGGGGACCTGGTGATCGTCGAGGACAACGCCGAGCATGTGCTCGACGGAGTCGCCACGGTCGCGAACCGGATGGTCCGCAGCTTCCCGGGCATCGGCGTACTGGTGACGTCGCGGATTCCGCTCGGACTGCCCGACGAGGTGGTCCGCCGGGTCCAGGTGCTCGGCGTACCGGAGAACGACAAGGACTTCGACGAGATTGCAGCCAGCCCGGCGGTGGAGATGTTCTGCCGGCGGGTGGCGCGGGTGCGGCCCGGTTTCGCGCTGACCGAGGAGAACGCGGCCACGGTGGCTCGCCTGTGCCGGCGGTTGGATGGGTTGCCGCTCGCCTTGGAGCTGGCGGCCGCGCGGGCCGGGTCACTGCCGGTGGAGACGATACTGTCTGCGCTGGATGACCGGTTCCGGCTGCTGTCCGGGCCGCGACGGTTCGGTGCGCCGCACCAGCGGACGCTGGCCGACACGATCGCGTGGAGCGTCGACGCACTGTCCGATCCGGCGCGGCAGTTGCTCTATCGGGCGTCTGTGCTCGGATCGCCGTTCACCCTCGATGCTGTGGCCGGGGTCTGTACGGGCGCTCCGATCGACGCTGCCGACGTACCGATGCTGCTGGCCGAGCTGGTGGAGAAGTCGCTGCTGCAACCGGTCCACGAGTTCGAGCAGCTGTACGGCACTCGCTACAAGTTGCTGGAGACGATCCGGGAGCACGCGTACGCCGGTCTGTCGTCGCAAGGCGATGATCTGATCGAGTTCCGGGACCGCGCGGTCGATTGGTGTTCGACGTACATGTCCGGGCTGGAAGGCGCGTGGTCGTCGCCGGACCGGGATCGGCGGTATCGGGCCGCGCATGCGAACTCCGCTTTGTTCGAGGTGGCGCTGGAGCGCGCGTCCGAGCTCGGGCAGTGGGATGTGGCCGCGCGGATCGTGCTGGGGTTCCGGATCGCCTGGCAGTACCAGGCGAGCGTGGCCGAGAGCGGGATCCGCTGGGCGACCCTGTGCGCCGACAACGTCGAGGACAAGGAAGTCAGTGGCAGGTTGCTCGCGATCGCGGGACGGCTGTCCAGCCTGACTGGTGACATCCGTGGAGCCCGCCGGCACTACGAGGCGGCGCGCACGCTCATCCCTGGCGAGACCGAGATGGGTCTGGTCGCTCGCGGCGGCTGGGTGTCGTCGGGATCGCACCTGCTCGACACTCGGAGTCTGGCCGAGATCCCGGCGCTGGTGGACGACGCGCGCAAACACGGTGACCTCCAGCGGTCGGCGACCGTACAGGCGATCTGTGGGCTCGCTCTGCTGCGTTGGGGCCGATTGCCGGAGGCAAAGGAGCTCCTGCTCGCGTGGGAGGCCGCACTGGTCAACCCAGGCGTCTATCCGGACGAGATCGCGTACATGGCGCTCAGCCGCGTCGAGCTCGAGCTGGGCAACCTGTCCGAGGCCCGTCGCTGGGTTTTGCTGGCCCGGGACAGCCAGGCCTCGGACGATCCGGAGCGGACGAAGGTGGCCGGCTGCCTGGCCATGGTCGAGTACCACGCCGGCCGGTACGACGAGGCGCGGGCGCTGCTCGACGCGGCGGACGCCGACATCCGTGGGCACCGTGGGTACTTCGACTACCTGGTGATGCTCTACCGGTCCCGACTCGCCCGCGACGCCGGTGACGCCGAGCAGGCCCGGGTCTGCATCCGGGACGCGGTCAACCGGCTGCTGGTCGAGGGCCGGGTCGTATATCTGCTCGAAGTACTGCCTGAGGCGGTCGCCGTCCTGCACGCGCTGGGGCGGTCGGACGCGGGTGACTTGCTGTGCGGCCAGCTGCTGGCGTGGCAGCGGTCGATGGACCCGCCGATGCTGCCGACCGCGTGGGCGGTCCTGCAGGAGTCGTGTGCCAGTGCGTCCGTTGCCGAGGGGTGGCCGGAGCCTGATCCCGCAGCCGCGGTCCAGCGGCTGGCGAACGACGTACTCACCGCTCTTTCATGACGCCCTTCTGCTGAAGCTGCCGGGTAACTGCCGGTACTTCTGCCTCGTCCTGACCTGGCTGCCCGACGAAGAATTACAGCCGTAGGACAGGTTCCACGAAGCAGAGACCGACGCCGGGCAGTACGGGCAGAAAAGGGCGGTGAACCCATGAAGAGGCCATGGAACCGCACTGGACTGCCGTCGAGCTTGGGGGAGGCGACGCGGAGGGCATCCGGCGGCCGGACGGTGGGGGCGCCGATCGGCTGTCGAGAGCTCCGGAGTGCTGTGCAGTGCGGATCTGTCCTGCCTGAACCGGGTGCCGTGCGCCGTCAGGGCACCACACCCGGGGCGAGGTCCCAGCAACGGGCCAGGCACACGAAACAGGGGACGAGTGCTGCGGTCCGGCTGACACGGGGAAACCGGTGGGTTTGGTCACCCGCCGGCGGGTCAGTCGCTGGGGCCTCCCGGGACTTCGACGAGCTCGCGGTCAGAGCGGTCCACACCGGACCGGCACGGGGAGTAGCTCGCCGAGGAACCGAAAGCCACGCAGGCACGCTGGCCAACAGGGGGAGCCAGCATGCCGGCGCCATGAGGAAGCCGCCCGCTGACGCGTGGGGGGAGTCGCCAGGCTGACGCACGTGGGGACGTCAGCCCGGAGACATCCGGCAGTCAGCACAGCGAGGTGAAGGCCCCGGCGGGGTGGCCTTCACCTCGCTAGCTTGTGTCCTCGGCCGGAGGCACCGACTGGTGGAAGCGGAACCAGTTGTCCGGGTCGTACTGACGTTTGACCTCGCGGAGCCGACCGAGGTTGGGACCGTGGTAGGCGGACTCCCAGTCGGTCAGTCCGGCGTCCGGGAAGTTCGGGTAGACCCGCCCCGAGCCCCACTGATGCGTGAACTGCCACACCTCGTCCAGCCAGTCCGGAGCGGCTGCGTCTTCGACCTCGACGCTGTGCTCGAGCAGGAATGCCTCTTCGCGATGGGCAAAGGCGGTTGCTTCGGTCGGGACGCGGTTGTAGCCACCGCCCCACGGGGAGAAGCTGAACTCGCGGATCTGGCCCGGGACCCGATCGGCTGTCAGCCGAGCGACCAAATCGCTGATCGCCGCCGGCGGCATCGGTTGCCGGAAGAACTCCGACTTCACGAACCTGGGCTTTGTCGAGTCCGGCGAGTAGCCGGGGCCGACGGTCTCGAGCCGCTCGACCTCACCCAGGTAGTCGCCATGCTCGTGGAAGACCCAATGAGGCTCCACGCCGATCGCAGCGACGATGTCGGTGACCACGTCGAGTGGCCCGGTGCCGAGCATCGAGCCGAACAGATGGACCTCGGGCGGCCGGGCGGGATCGGCTGGGACGAACAGCCGGAGGTCCAGGTCGTACTCGTCCGGAGCTGAAGGTGCCCAGCGCTGGTATGCCGTCGTCACCGCGGCTGCGTGATCGTAGGCCCAGGTCAGGTCGAACGACGTCATGACGGGTGGAAGTGGCACGGTGTCGAAGACCAGGTTCGTGAGCACGCCGAGCTGGCCGCCGCCGGCGCCGCGGAGGGCCCAGAACAGGTCGGCATCATGGTTGGCGTCACACCGGACGATCGATCCGTCGGCAAGGACGAGTTCGGCCGAGACGAGGTAGTCGCACGCCAGCCCGTAAGCCCGGCCGAGGAACCCGAAGCCGCCACCGAGCACCTGTCCGGAGATGCCGACCGTCGGGCAGGTTCCGGCCGGGAGCATCCGGCCCTCTGTGGCCAGGACGTCGTAGATACCGCCCAATCGGGCTCCCGCACCGACGGTGACGAGCGTCCCCGCGAGCTCGACCCGGTCCATCGGACCGACGTCGATGAGCAGCCCGGCGGTCGTCGATCGGCCGGCGTAGCAGTGGCCGCCGCCTCTGGGGACCGTCCGGATCCCCTGATCGCGACCGAATCTGATGGCTGTCGCGACGTCGCCCGCGCTTGCGGCCCGGACGATGGCTTGTGGACAGGGTGCTGTGGGCTGCGGCCGGGCCGTTTTCGCGGCTTCGTCGTACTCAAGGGTCCCGGGAAGGAGCAGTGCTCCTTGGAGGGACGCCGCGAGTCGTTCCCACCTGACTGTCATGAGCTGACTATCCCGACGAGCTCAGGCGTGGACCACACTTTTAGCCACGGCTAAACGGCCTCAGGACTTGAGCACCGCAGCCTTGTCGAAGGCGTAGCCGACCATCCAGCTCGGTTGCAGGCGGCAGTAGACGATGTCGTCGGCCCAGCTCGACGGGGAACTGCCGTAGTGCTTCACCAGATGCGCCTCGATCTCCGCGAAGTCCGGGTGCTCCGGCGTCAGGAACTCCACGTCGCCGTGGCTGAACACGCCGATCCTCTCGCCATCGACGTACGAAAGGCTGGCGGCCGGTCTGGCCTTGAGGTGCCGCGCCTTCGCCGCCGATCCCGACGTGGTGAACACCCACCGGGCATGCAGGAAGTGCCCGTCGACCGCGCTGATCCGCGGCTCGCCGCGCGCGGTGACCGTGGCCAGGTTGAGCGTGCACATGCCGGTCAGAACCCGCACCAGGTCGTCGGCGTCCAGCCGGCGCGGGTCCGTGATGATGTTGCGCAGATGCTCCGTCGAACGCTCGTACGCCCGATCCAGAAGCTCCTGCAACTCGGTGACTTCGGCCGCTGTCTCCTTCATCTTCCGCAGTCTGGCACCGCGCGCCGACAAAGGGCGTGTCTCCCGGTTCCGGAGACACGCCCTAAACTGTCCGGTAACCTCGCTTCATGTCAGCCCGCGTGCAGGTCGTCACCGACTCCACGGCTGGCCTGTCCACGCACGAGGTGCTCCGGTACCCGCTGACCGTCGTACCGCTCCAGGTCGTCATCGGCGGGACGTCGTACGACGACGGCGCGACCTCGGCCGACGCGGTCGCTGAGGCGCTCAAGACCTTCACGCCGGTGTCGACCAGCCGCCCGGCGCCGCAGACGTTCGCCGACACGTACCTTCGCTGTGCGAAGGACGGCGCGGAGTCGGTGGTGTCGATCCACCTCTCCGGCGACATGTCCGGCACCTTCGAGGCCGCCATGATCGGCGCCAAGGACTCGCCGATCCCGGTCCGCGTGGTCGACTCCCGCTCGCTCGGCATGGGACTCGGCTTCCCGGCACTTGCCGCAGCTGCCGCAGCCGCCGAGGGGGAGGACCTGGCAGGCGTCGAGGCCGCGGCCCGCGCCCGGATGAAGTCGATCTCGGCGTACTTCTACGTCGACACCCTCGAGTACCTCCGCCGCGGCGGCCGCATCGGCGCCGCCCAGGCATTGCTCGGTACGGCGCTAGCCGTCAAACCACTGCTCACGATCAGCGGTGGCCGCATCGTCCCCCTCGAAAAGGTCCGAACCTCCAGCCGAGCCATCGCCCGCCTCGCCGACATCGCCGTCCAACGCGCCGGCGACACCCCTGTCCAGGTAGCGGTCCACCACCTGGCCAACCTGGAGAAGGCCCAAACCCTCGCCGACGGCCTGGCCACCCGCCTCCCCCAAGCCGAAGAAATAGTCCTCCGAGAAGTAGGCGCCGTCATAGGAGCCCACGTAGGCCCCGGCCTCCTCGCCGTCGTCATAGCCCCCCGGTAGCGCCACCCGACCTCCGCGCTCGGTCAACCCGCGCTACCTCCCCGCTCACTCGACCCGGTCCAGTCTCTTCACGCAGCCTTTCATCCCGTCCGCGCGACGTTTTCCACAGCTTCGAAGTCGTGCCTCCAGCAGCGTCACGGACTCGTACTTTCTCTGGCGTGAAGGTCTTTCGTCGTGCTCCAGCGCCCGGCCCGGGCGCCCGTGAGCGTGCGCTGGAACGTCTCGGCGCCCGCCCACCGGAGCACGCACCCGACGAACACCTGGAGGAGCGTGATGAGGAGGTGCGAGGTGGATGGATCCCCGAATCAGTCCGGCCCGAGCGACTACGAGACGCCCGCTGGACCCTGTCCCCGCGACACGTCGTGGTCCTGGCCGCCGTACTCGCCATCGGCCTGTCCTGGGCCGCATGGTCCGTCTTCCGGGCCCGCCCGGAGACCCTCCCCGACACCCGCCCGTCCACCGCCGCCACAGGCTCACCCGTCGCCCAACCATCATCCGGCAGCCAATCCCCAGCCGCCGCTGGTACCACCCAACCCGCAGGAGCTCAGGCCTCACCAAACCAGCCCGGGCAGTCGGCCGGCATCCCCGGACAGCCGACCGGCGTGGTCGTCGTACACGTGGCCGGCAAGGTACGGCGCCCCGGCCTGGTCCGTGCCCCGACCGGCTCCCGCGTAGCCGACGTACTCACGCTCGCCGGCGGCCCTCTCCCCGGCGTCGACCTCACCACCCTCAACCTCGCCCGCCAAGTCACCGACGGCGAACAAATCATCGTCGGCCAACCAAACGCACTCCCACCCGCCTCCACCCCCGGCGCGATCACCTCATCCGCACCCACCGCTCCACCCGAAGCCCCCGTCAACCTCAACACCGCCACCCTCGACCAACTCGACGCCCTCCCGGGCGTCGGCCCCGTCCTGGCCCAACGAATCCTCGACTACCGCACCCAGAACGGCCCCTTCACCACCATCGACCAACTCCAAGAGGTCCCCGGCGTAGGCCCCAAGAAGTTCGACTCCCTAAAACCCCATGTCCGCCTCTAACCCCACCACCCCCACCCCAAACCCGCCCCCGACCCACCACCCCACCTCACCCGCCCCCACTACCCACCCCAATCCCGAGGCCGCCGACGCCGCCGGACCTGCCAACTCGACCAAGGACACCGACTCCGCCGACCCCACCGCCGCCGCCGACCACGCAAACCCCACCGACCCCGCCGAGCGACCGGACATCCGGCTGCTGCTGCCCGCGGCCGCGGGCTGGCTCACCGCCGTCCTCTTGGTTGGCCAGCGCCCGCTCGCCGGTGCCATCACGGCCGCAGTCGCCCTAACCACCGCCGTCGTACTCGCCCTGACCAAGTCCCACGCGTCCGGCAAGACCAGGCGTCAGACGCGTCCCCGGACACGCATTAGCTCGACCGTCGTAGGCGTCATGGTCGTCATCGCCGGCATGGGACTAGCGGCCGGCCTCCAGGTCGAGAGCCTCCGCGCCGGCCCGGTACACAACTTGGCGGCCAACAACGCAACAGTCACCGTCCGCCTGAAAATGACCGCTGACCCAGCCGTACGCCAGAGTCCAGGCGGCCGACGCCCGCCGTATGTCGTAGTGAGAGCAACGATCGAGGAGGTGAAATCCCGAGGGACAGCAACCCGAGTGCGTACCCCGGTGCTCGTGATCGGTACGACGCAATGGCAAACGGTCAGGTACGGCCAGCACGTCAACGCGAACGGCCGACTCGAGGCAGTGGAATCCGGATCCGACGTCACCGCGATGCTCTCGATCCGTTCACCTCCGCGGATTGCCGACGAACCACCCTGGTGGTTACGCGCCGCCGAGACGGTCCGCGCCGGCCTTCGCAACTCGGTCGCCGGCGAGCCAGAGGACGTCCGCGGCCTCGTACCAGCACTCGTGATGGGCGACGAGTCCGCCTTACCCGCCGACCTGACCGAGGACTTCCAAACGACAGGTCTCACGCATCTCTCGGCGGTCTCGGGCACGAACCTGACCTTGCTGCTGGCGTTCATCCTCCCGTTCGCCCGGCTGATCGGCGTTCGGGCTCGCGGGTTGACCGCGATCGGACTGATGACGGTCATCGTGTTCGTGGTCCTCGCAAGACCCCAGCCGAGCGTCCTCCGTGCGGCCGCGATGGGACTTATCGCGCTGGCGGCGATGACCAGCGGCGGAGCCCGCCGGCGAGCCGCACGCAGTCTGTCGGTCGCGGTCATCGCCTTACTGCTCCTCGACACGTCCCTCGCGCGATCGGCCGGATTCGCGCTGTCCGTACTTGCAACCGCGGGGATCGTCCTACTCGGTCCCGGCTGGCGGGACGCGTTGGCCAAGTGGCTGCCGACCTGGTTGGCCGAAGCAATCTCCTGTCCGCTCGCCGCGCAACTCGCGTGTACGCCGGTCGTCGCCTGGCTCTCAGGCCAGGTCTCGCTGGTCGCAGTCGCTGCCAACCTGCTGGCCGGTCCCGCCGTCGGCCCGGCGACCATCCTCGGCTTCACTGCGGCCGGCGCCGCTCTCGTCAGTACAGCCGCGGCGCAACTCGTCGGCTGGGCCGCAGGCTGGCCGGCTCGATGGATCATCCTCGTCGCTCGCGAAGGCGCTGATCTCCCCGGCGCCGCTAACGCCTGGCCCGCCACCACGGTCGGCGTCGCCGTACTAACCCTGCTCTGCCTCGCGCTCGTAGTAGGCCTCCACAGGATCCTGGCCCGTCCGATCGCCATGGTCCTCGCGGTAGTACTGCTCGCGGTCGTCGTACTGCGCCCGGTGGGATCACTCGGCTGGCCGCCGGACGACTGGCTGTTCGTGATGTGCGATGTCGGCCAGGGCGATGGCCTTGTCTTGCGGGCAGGCGAGCGTACGGCGGTCGTCGTCGACACGGGTCCGGATCCCGCCGCGATGGATCGGTGCCTGCGTGACCTAGGGGTCGAGCACATCCCGGTACTTGTGCTGAGTCACTTCCACGCAGACCATGTCGGCGGTCTGGCCGGCGTACTGAAAGACCGGCGCATCGACGAGATCGAAGTGACGCCGTACTTCTCACCACGCGCGGAGCACAACCGTGTAGTCGACCTCGCGTCGCATCACGGAATCAGCCTTCGCACAGTCACGTACGGCGAGAAGCGCGTCGTCGGCCAACTCAGCTGGACTACCCTCTGGCCCGCCCGCGTACCCGCGCTCCCACCACCCGGTACGTCGTCCGCGACCCCGACCGACGAGGGTTCACCGGAGAACAACGCCAGCATCGCCATGATGGTCGAGCTGTCCGGCCTCCGAATCCTCCTGACCGGCGACCTGGAACCCGAGTCCCAACGAGCCATCCTCGCAACCGGCGCCGACCTGCACGCCGACATCCTCAAAGTCCCGCACCACGGCTCGGCCCAACAGGACCCGACCTTCCTGGCCGCCACCAACCCCCGCCTGGCCCTCATCTCCGCAGGCCGCAACAACGACTACGGCCATCCCGCCCCGCGAACCCTGGACATCCTCTCCCACGACGCCACCCGAACCGCCAGCACCAACACCAGCGGCACCCTCACCATCACCAACCCCAACAACCACCTATCCCTCACCACCCACGAACCCCAATCCCCGACCCGCTGATGGCGGGCTGAAGCTCAGCCTGGAGAGTGCTGGAGATTGAGGTGCTGGACCCTGGCTGCTCAAGCACCCGTCACCGGAGGCTGAGGGCGAGGATGCTGAGGCCCGTCTGCCGGGCTCTGGAAGTCAGGGTGTTGGGGTGAAGGTGACGCCGGCTGCGTTGACTGTGGTTTCGGGTTGGTTGCCTAGGGACCAGGCGACTACTCGGGAGACGGTGTGGGCGGGGATCTCGTCGCTGATGCCGGCGGCGGCGGGGACGTTGTAGGTCGCGTGGGCGTCGTGGGGGAGGACCACGCGGTAGCCGCGGGCCAAGGCTGTCCGGGCGGTTGCTTGTACGCACATCTCGGACATGACGTCGCAGATCGCAACCGCGCGTACGCCGGCTTTGACGAGCACCTCGCCGAGGGGTGTGCTGTCGAAACCGTCGTCTCTTGGCTTGCGGATGACGTGCTCTCGGGGACCGGGCTTGACCGGGAGGTAAAGCTCCCAACCTGGGGTATCGGGTTCGTCGTCCGCGCCGGGTGGGCCGTCGTTCTGGAGGTGTACGACGACCGCCCCGGCAGCTCGCGCTCGGTCGAGCAGTTCGGTGGTGCGGTCGAGGAGGCGAGGAGCATCGGGTACGGCGTTCGCCCCGGAGACGAAGGCCGATTGCATGTCCACGATGATGAGCGCGTCGACAGGCTTGGTGTTGGTCATGCCGCCATCTTCACGCGTGCGGGCAACAGGTCTCCACGGAGTTTCCCGGGGCGTGGGGTTTGCCGGCGCGGCGCGAGATCCCCAGGAGTTTGCCCGGGGCGTGGGTTGTCGGTGGGGCGTGGGATGCTGGCGGGGTGGCTGCTCGTAGGGGTTCTGCGCCGAAGCTGGGCGACGTGTTGCTGGTGACCGGGACCGAGGCGTTCCTGGCGGATCGGGCGGTGAAGTCGGCGATCGCGGCGGTGTCCAAGGGCAGCGCCGAGGTTGAGGTGACGGAGATCGACGCGTCCACCATGGATGTCGGGGTGTTCGCGGAGCTCACTGGGCCGTCGCTGTTCGCGAGTGAGCGGGTGCTCGTGTTGCGTGCGCTGGAGAATCTGCCGAGCGAGATGGCTCCGTACCTGATCGAGTACGCCGGCGCACCGGTGGACGACGTACTCGTAGTTTTGGTGCACTCAGGTGGGCAGAAGGGGAAGGCAGTCCTCGACAAGTTGCGGAAGGCATCGGTCAACGAGGTGGTCGCGACCGCGCCGAAGGCGTGGGAGCTGCCGCAGTTCGTGGCTGGTGAGATTCGGTTGCTGGGCGGGAGTGTGGACGAGCGGGCGGCGTCGGCGCTGGTGGACGCGGTCGGGCACGATCTGCGGGCGCTGGCTGGGGCCTGTTCGCAACTGGTGTCGGATTCGGGCGGGCAGGCGGTCAGTCCGGAGCTGATCGGCCAGTACTTCGGTGGTCGCGCGGAGGTGACGAGCTTCGCTGTCGCGGATGCGGCGATCGCGGGCCGGACCGAGCCGGCGCTGGAGCAGTTGCGCTGGGCGCTGGACTGCGGGGTCGCGCCGGTGCTGGTGACGAGTGCGATGGCGGGTGGTTTGCGCGGGCTGGCGAAGTTCGCGAGTGCGCCGAGTGGTTTACGGGAGACGGATCTGGCGCGCGAGGTCGGCGTACCGCCGTGGAAGCTCAAGCAGCTGAAGCAGCAGTCTCGCGGCTGGACTCCCGGTGGGCTGGCGACCGCGATCAAGGCCGTAGCCCAGGCCGACGCCGACGTGAAGGGCGCCTCCGGTGACGCCGGCTACGCCCTCGAACGCATGGTCATCACCGTAAGCCGCTCCCACGGCCGCCGCTGACCCCGCAACCCACCCGGTACGGAGAGCCGCCACCGCCGGCCTGAGTCGGGTCGGGATCACGCCACTCCTACTGCTACTACCCGGGGGCTGGAGGGGTCTTGAGTCGTGGGTTGTGGTTGAGGAGTTCGGCGTGTCGAGCGCCGAGATCCACGACTCGAGTTGGCAGGGGGTCGCCGGGGTGCACGACTCGGGGTTGGCGGGGGCGCCAGGTTCCACGACTGGGTCCGGGTCGCGGGGGTGGGGCGTTAGTGCTCGCGGATTAGGTGGAGGCGGTCTGCGTTCGGGGTTGTGCGGGCACGCAAAAACGATCGGCCGGTCGGGAGACGGGCCGATCGTTGGCGGGCTGCTTCAGAGAGAGGCGGCCTTCTTGAAGATGGCCGACTTGCGGTTGGCGGCCTGGTTGGCGTGGATGACGCCCTTGCTGACGGCCTTGTCGAGCAGCCGGCCGGCCTTGCGAGCGGTGTCCTGCGCCTTGTCGGTCTCGCCGGCGTCGACGGCCTCGTGGAAGCGGCGAACAGCCGTCTTGAGGGTCGACTTCACCGACTTGTTGCGAAGTCGCGCAGCCTCGTTCTGGCGGTTGCGCTTGATCTGGGACTTGATGTTCGCCACGGAGCAGAGCCTCGATCAGGAGTATGCGGTCATTACAGGAAAATGTCGCGGCGCACGGCTGAACACCACCCGTGGGCGCGCGAAGAGCCAGA
Organism: Kribbella sp. NPDC020701; assembly: GCF_055562215.1. Classification (NCBI taxonomy): domain Bacteria; kingdom Bacillati; phylum Actinomycetota; class Actinomycetes; order Propionibacteriales; family Kribbellaceae; genus Kribbella; species Kribbella sp. NPDC020701. The sequence goes on from NZ_JBVHFT010000024.1 coordinate 65,991, forward strand.
TTACCAACAAGCCCCCGCTAGCTCCAAACTCAGCCCCCGTCGGCTCCAGGCTCAGCCTCAGGCAGCAACAGACTCGGGCACGGGTGGCTCCAGGCTCATTCCCGGGTGGACTCGGTCGGCGGAGTTGGGGAAGCGGTGGCTTCGGCGGTGGTTTTCAGGCGGGTGAGGGTGGTGTGGATGCCGTGGATGTTGCGGGGGGTGCGGTTGCCGAAGATCGGGCGGAAGAGGAGGCGGAGGGCGGCGGGGCGATGGTCGGTCCAGGACTCGGTGACCTCGCAGCCGGTCGCGGTCGGGGTGAAGTCGTAGGCCCAGAGCGAGATCGGGATCGGGCCGAAGTGGATGGTGAAGGCGAAGCGCCGGCCCGGATCCGCGTCGACCACTCGTCCGAAGGTGAACCAGCGGACCACACCGACCCGGTTGTGACCCACGAAACGCGCACCGACGGCCGGGCGGGGCGTGCCGGACGCGGCGTGCCTGGTGCCCGACGCATCGGGCGACCGCTCCGGTTGCACCGACCTACCGTAGGACCGGTCGCGGGGGACCGGCGTATGGGAGGACCAGGTGACGCGCGTGCATTCGGGGCTCCACTCGCGCATGCGGGGGAGGTTGCTGACCAGGGCGTAGACGGCGGCGGCCGGGGCTTGGACGGGGATGGACTCCGTCAGGTCGGCCATCGGGTTTTCCCTTGCTGTCGGCTGACATGGGGCCACCTGAGCGTGACATCGACAGGGCCTGACGGCATACTCGGGCCCGCGTGACGCTGATCACCGCAGCCGCCTGGTGCGTGCGGGAGTACCGATCAAAGCAGTCACCCAAGCAACCAGTCACGCAATCAAAACCAGCGAGCCCAGCTCCACCATCGCGCCGTCCCAGCCCTGGAGGAACTCAGTGACCCGCCGTACCCCCAAGCGCCAGGCGATCCTCGTCGCCACCGCACTGATCGCCGCGGCAGCCGGCGTACCGATCCTGGTCAGCGCGGCCAGCGCCAGCCAGATCCCGCCCGACGCGGCCGACCCACAGGTCAAGCGCTCCGGCACCGGCTCGTACATCGTCCAACTCGACGACTCGCCGGTGGCCGAGTACGACGGCACCATCGCCGGCCTGGCCGCGACCAGGGTGGCTCCTGGCGGGAAGCTCTTGAAGACCGCCGCGCCGGTCGTCGACTACGTCAAGCACCTCACCAGTGAGAGCGACCAACTCCTCCAGAAGGTCAAAGGAAAGAAGCTCTACGACTACAGCTACACCTACGCGGGTTTCTCCGCCGAGATGTCGTACGACGAAGCCGTCAAGCTGGCCAAGTCGTCCGGGGTCAAGAGCGTCGAACCGAGCGAGCTGCAGCACGAGGACACCGTGGACACCCCGCGCTTCCTCGGCCTGTCCGGCAAGGGTGGTGCGTGGCAGCAGGCGGGTGGGGTCGACAAGGCAGGCGACGGCGTGATCATCGGCATGATCGACTCCGGTTTCGTCCCGGAGCGGCCGAGCTTCGCGCCGATGAAGACCACCAAGCAGTCGGACGCCATCGTGGCGAAGAAGTGGAAGGGCACCTGCCAGGCCGGTGCGGAGGCGCCCGCCGTCACCTGCAACAACAAGGTGATCGGCGCCCGGTACTTCGACAAGGGCATCGGTACCCGCCCGATCCCGGAGGAGTTCAAGTCGCCGCGCGACTACGGCGGTCACGGCACCCACACCGCGAGTACGGCGGCCGGCAACTACGGCGTCGACATGAGCGTCATGGGCCGGGACTACGGCAAGGGTTCCGGCATGGCCCCGCACGCGCGGCTGGCGATCTACAAGGCGCTGTGGGCCGTGGACGCGACGGGTGGCGGCAGCGGGACCGATGCCGACATCGTGGCGGCCATCGACGCCGCGGTTGCGGATGGCGTTGACATCATCAACTACTCGATCTCCGGCTCCGGCTCGACGTACGTGAATGCCACCGGTCTGGCCTTCCTGCGGGCGGCCAAGGCGGGCGTGTTCGTCGCCACCAGCGCCGGCAACACCGGTCCGGGCGAGGCCACGGTCGGCAAGACCTACCCCTGGGTGACGTCGGTTGCCAACGGCACCCATGACCGCGACATCCAGACCACCGTGACGCTGGGCGATGGCAAGACCTACACCGGCGCAGGCATCGGCGCCGGCACCCCGCAAACGCCGGTGATCCTGGCCAAGGACGCGGGGCTCGATGGCGCCAACCCGACGAACCTCGTCCTCTGCCAGGCAGGAACGCTCGACCCGGCCAAGGTCAAGGGGAAGATCGTGGTCTGCGATCGCGGCGTCAACGCCCGCGTCGACAAGAGCCTGCAGGTGAAGAACGCCGGCGGCGTCGGCATGATCCTGCTCAACATCACCCCGGGCACGCTGGACGCCGACCTGCACACGGTCCCGACCGTGCACCTCGACGACAAGGCCGCGCCTGCGGTCAAGGCGTACGTCAGCGGTACGGCGAACCCGACCGCCACGATCGGCGCCGGCACGCCGGTCCGCGTGACCGCACCGAAGGTCGCCGGCTCGTCCAGCCGCGGCCCGTCCCCGGCAGGCAACGGCGACCTGCTGAAGCCCGACCTGATGGCGCCGGGTACGAACGTCCTCGCCGCGACGACCGTGTTCAGTGCAGCCGGTGGCGAGTACGCGTTCATGAGCGGTACGTCGATGTCGACGCCGCACATCGCCGGGATCGCGGCGGTACTGAAGAGCAAGCACCCGACGTGGTCCCCGATGGCGATCAAGTCCGCGCTGATGACGACCGCGACCGACAAGGACACCAGCGGCAAGCCGATCCAGAACGACTCCGGCTCCCAGGCCAACCCGTTCGGGTACGGCGCCGGCGAGGTGCAGCCGAAGCAGGGTATGGACCCGGGCCTGGTCTACGACTCGTCGTACGCCGACTGGGCGAAGTTCGTCTGTGGATCCGGCCAGGTCCCGAGCACGCACGAGCTGTGCGCGGGCGGCTCGACCGACCCGAGTGACCTGAACTACCCGACGATCGCGATCGGCGACCTGGCCGGCAGGCAGACCGTGACCCGGACCGTGACGAACGTCGGCCAGTTGCCCGAGGTCTACTTCCCGAAGGTCGAAGGCCTCACGGGACTCAAGGTGACCGTGACGCCGCGGATCCTGATCACGCTGCCCGGCCGCAGTACGACGTACAAGGTGACGTTCGAGAACGCCGGTGCGCCGCTGGAGCAGTACTCGTTCGGCAAGCTGACCTGGAAGTCGAACCGGCATGCGGTAAGCAGCACGCTGGCGATCAAGCCGCTGACGGTGAAGGCGCCGGTGCAGGTCAACGGGTCCGGGACCGCGGGGTCGGTCCAGGTGCCGATCACGGCCGGGTACTCCGGCACTCTGAGCACGACGTCCGTCGGCCTGACCCCGGCCACCATCAACGACGCCGCGCTGAAGAATCCGGGTGGCGTGTCGTTCCCGACGACGAACCCGCAGGTCAACGACCACGTCGCCAAGTTCACGGTGAACGTCCCGGCCGGCACGAAGTACGCCCGGTTCTCGACGTTCGACGCGGACTACCCGGCCGGCACCGACCTCGATGTGTTCGTCTACAAGTCCGGTGCGACGGCTCTGCTCGCCAGCAGCACCGGTGGTTCCGCCGAAGAAGAGGCCAACCTCCCAGCCCCGGCGGGCGGCTCCTACGACGTGTACGTCGACCTGTACGCCGGAGCCGCCGAGCAGACCGTCAAGCTCGACCACTGGGAACTCCAGAACCCGGAGAGCAACCTCACCGTCACTCCGGCCAGCCAGGAAGTGCAGGTAGCGGCTCAGACCAATGTCACCGCCTCCTGGACCGGCCTGACCGCCGGCACCCGGTACCTGGGCCAGCTGCACTACACCGACGGCGCCGACGGCTCCGGCTCGACCATCGTCCGAGTAGACGCCTAACCGTAGGGCGGCCCCAGCCATCTGGGGCCGCCCCAAGGCCAGGGCAAAGGTCAGCCAAGTCGTTCGCGGACCCAGTCGAGGTGGATGAGGGCGTGCTCGCGCTGCCAGGCACGGATGGTCGGTAGGCCAGGCGGAGCCGGCTGAGCCGCGCCCCACCACAGTCCGGCCGCTATGGCGGCCAGGAAACCGGTGATGGCGACATCGTCCGGCAGCGCGGGCAGTGTGACCGACTCACGGATGTCTGCCTGCAGGATGACGGTGTCGGCCCAGCGTGGTGCGAGAGCCGGGTGCGCCCAGTCGATGAACACCACACGGTCGTCGGTCAGGATGATGTTGTCGGCCCGCAGGTCCCAGTGCGCCAGGGCCTTCCCCTCCGCGAGCGCACGCAACCCGGTCCGGGCGAGCTCCGCCAGTTCTTCCTCGCGACCAGCGGCCCACGCGGGTACGTCGAGACCGTCAGCGATCACGTTGTCCCACCGGCTCAGGAACTCCAGACTCCGTACGGCGGCGACCGGCGCGTCCGGCCACGGCGACGGGTCCAGGGCCTCGGACAGCTCGGAAACGGCATCCAGGACGCGATCAGCATCACGCTGGTCCCACGGGTGGGACGGCAGTCGGCCTTCGATGTCCTCGAACAGCAGACCGACCCAGTCCCCGTCGTCGTACACGTCGTACAGCGCGGGCGCCGTCGGCAGGGGGCCAATGGCCTGGACAGCGGTGATCTCCTGGCGGAACAGCGACGGCGTCTTCGGGTTGAGCGACGTACCGACGGTTTTGACGAACGCGCGGCGCCCGGAGGCGGTCACCAGGCGGGCGGCGACGCCGGGGGAGAAGCCGCCCTGCTGGGTCGCGGCGGAGACCACCACCGACCCGAGCGTGCGTTCCACCCACGCCCGCACAGGAGCGGGCACCTCCTCGAAAGGCAACCGGACCCCAGCAGCGTGCGCCATGCCGCCCTACGGTAGGTCCCCAGGCCCCGGGTCGCTCGGCATTTTAGAATCCGCTGGCTCCGCATGGGATGATTGACCGGTTGACCAGCATTAACTAGACGAACTGGACCCCCTCCGTGCCCGTAGGCCCCACGACCGTGCCGCAGCCGGGTCGCACTGACCCGTCGCTGATCCGGAACTTCTGCATCATCGCCCACATCGACCACGGCAAGTCGACGCTGGCGGACCGGATGCTGCAGATCACCGGGGTGGTCGACGCCCGCTCGATGCGGGCGCAGTACCTGGACCGGATGGACATCGAGCGGGAACGCGGCATCACGATCAAGTCGCAGGCGGTCCGGCTGCCATTCGCGCCGAAAGCGGAGTCCGCGGGTGGCCTGCTCGCCCCGGACGGTACGACGTACATCCTGAACATGATCGACACGCCCGGCCACGTCGACTTCACCTACGAGGTGTCGCGGTCGCTGGAGGCGTGTGAGGGCGCGGTGCTGCTGGTCGACGCGGCGCAGGGGATCGAGGCGCAGACGCTGGCGAACCTCTACCTCGCGCTGAGCGCGGATCTGCACATCATCCCGGTGCTGAACAAGATCGACCTGCCCAGTGCGCAGCCGGAGAAGTACGCCGCCGAGCTGGCTCACATCATCGGCTGCGACCCGTCCGACGTGCTGAAGGTGTCGGCCAAGACCGGCGAGGGCGTCGAGGAGTTGCTGAGCGAGATCGTTGCTCAGGTCGACCCGCCGAAGGGCGTCAAGGACGCACCGCCGCGGGCGCTGATCTTCGACTCCGTCTACGACACCTACCGCGGCGTGGTCACCTACGTCCGGGTGGTCGACGGCGAGCTGAACCACCGCGACCGGATCAAGATGATGTCGACCGGCGCGGTGCACGAGATGCTCGAGGTGGGCGTCATCTCGCCCGAGCCGGCCAAGTCGCCGAGCATCGGGGTCGGCGAGGTCGGCTACCTGATCACCGGCGTGAAGGACGTCCGCCAGTCCCGGGTCGGTGACACCGTCACCGCGGCCGTTCATGGCGCGACCCAACCGCTCGGCGGCTACAAGCACCCGCAGCCGATGGTGTACTCCGGGCTGTTCCCGATCGACGGTGACGACTACCCGACGCTGCGTGACGCGCTGGAGCGACTGCAGCTGAACGACGCGGCGCTGCAGTACGAGCCGGAGACCTCGGGCGCGCTCGGGTTCGGCTTCCGCTGCGGCTTCCTCGGCCTGCTGCACATGGAGATCGTCCGGGAGCGGCTCGAGCGCGAGTTCGACCTGGACCTGATCTCGACCGCGCCGAACGTCGTCTACCGGGTCGAGATGGAGGACGGCAAGGAGCACGTCGTCACCAACCCGAGCGAGTTCCCCGAAGGCAAGATCGCCGACATCTACGAGCCGGTCGTGAAGGCGACGATCCTCAGCCCGAAGGACTACATCGGCGTCATCATGGAGCTGTGCCAGACCAAGCGGGGCAACCTGCAGGGCATGGAGTACCTGTCCGAGGACCGGGTCGAGCTCCGCTACACGCTGCCGCTGGCCGAGATCGTCTTCGACTTCTTCGACCAGCTGAAGTCCAAGACCAAGGGGTACGCGTCGCTGGACTACGAGCCGACCGGTGAGCAGGCGGCCCAGCTGGTCAAGGTGGACATCCTGCTCCAGGGCGAGACGGTCGACGCGTTCTCCGCGATCGTGCACCGCGACAACGCGTACTCGTACGGCGTTGCGCTGGCCGGCAAGCTCAAGGAACTGATCCCGCGGCAGCAGTTCGAGGTGCCGATCCAAGCTGCGATCGGGTCCCGGATCATCGCCCGCGAGTCGATCCGGGCGATCCGCAAGGACGTGCTGGCCAAGTGCTACGGCGGTGACATCACCCGGAAGCGCAAGCTGCTGGAGAAGCAGAAGGAAGGCAAGAAGCGGATGAAGATGGTCGGCCGGGTCGAGGTCCCGCAAGAGGCCTTCATCGCTGCCCTGCGGACCTCGGACACCACGGAGAAGGCCAAGAAGTAAGTGCCGGTCGACATTCCGGAAGGCCTGCTGGTCGTCGGTTCACGCGGTCCGGACTGGGCCGGCTGGCTCGACCGGCTGCCTCGGCTGACGCGCGATCTGCTGGACGAGTGGCAGCTGCGCGTCGACGGTACGTCGTTCTACGGGAACTGCGCGTTGGTCGTTCCCGTGATCACAGCCGACGGGCAGCGCGCCGTACTCAAGGTGCAGTTCCCGCATTGGGAGGCGGAGACCGAGCACCTGGCGTTGCGGGCGTGGGGTGGGAACGGCGCGGTGCAGCTGCTGCGGGCCGATCCGCGGCGGTTCGCCTTACTGCTCGAGCGGTTGGAGCAACGGGACCTGACCACGATCGACGTTCTGGACGCGTGCGAGATCGTTGGCAGCACCTACAAGCGGCTGCATGTCCCCGCAGGTCCGCAGTACCGGACGTTGTCGGGTGAGCTGACGCGATGGCTCGAGCGGTTCCGGCAGTTGCCCACGTCGGCGCCGGTCCCGCACCGGTACGTCGAGCAGGCGATCTCGCTGTCCGAGGACTTCGTCGCGGACCCGGCGACCGACGGCCGGTTGATCCACACCGACCTGCACTACGAGAACATGCTGGCCGCGGAGCGCGAACCGTGGTTGGTGATCGACCCGAAGCCGCTGTCGGGGGACCCGCACTTCGAGGTCGCGCCGCTGGTCTGGAACCGCTGGGACGAGGTCGTTGCCGCCGGCGACCTTCGGTTCGCGGTCCGGCAGCGCTTCTACACGGCGATCGACGCCGGTGGTCTGGACGAGGAGCGGGCCCGCGACTGGGTCATCGTCCGGCAGATGCTCAACGTCCTGTGGACGCTGGAGGACGCCGGCACCGACGAGTCCCTCCCGCAGGACTGGCTCACCCGCAACATCGCGATCGTGAAGGCGATCCAGGACTGAAGAGTGAGATGCCGCACGCCGGCTTAAGTTAGTAGTTACTACCTACTAACTTAAGAGCATGTCGCCGACACGGATGAGCGGGCGCGAGCGCCGCGAGCAGATTCTTGCCATCGCCGAGGAAGAGTTCGCCACCGCCGGGTTGTACGGCGCCTCAACCGAGACGATCGCCCGTCGGGCGGGGATCACCCAGGCCTACGTGTTCCGGTTGTTCGGCACGAAGAAGCAGTTGTTCCTGGAGTGTGTGGATGCCGCGTTCGAGCGGATGACGCTCGCGATGCTGGCTGCAGCGGGTGGTACGAGCAGGATCGAGGCGCTGACCGCGATGGGTCACGAGTACAACGAGATGCTCGCCGACCGCACCACCCTGCTACTCCAGTTGCAAGGCACCGCCGCCGCGGCCGCCGGGGACGGTGAGGTCCGGGGTGCGGTGCGAGTCAGCTTCGGCCGACTCTGGCAGGCCGTTGCCGACACCGCCCACTTGGACCCGGTGACCGTGAAGGCGTTCCTGGCCTTCGGGATGTTGCTCAACACCAACGCTGCGCTCGACCTGCCTGAGGTCGACGAGGACTGGGCGCGGCAGGCGCGCACGCGCATCAAGCCAGGCCTGTTCACCCACATCACCAGCGAGACCAATCAATGACCGTCCGCACGGAGACCTCGCCGCGGAACCTGGTCGCGGTGGTCGTCTTCATCGGCCTGCTCGTCGCTGTCATCGGCAGCCTCGGCGCCCCGCTCATCACCGCGGTTGCCGAGCACTACGACGTCTCGCTCGCCGCGGCCCAGTGGACGCTGACCATCGCACTGCTGTCCGGCGCCGTCACCACTCCGCTGGTGGGTCGGCTTGGGTCCGGTCCGCAGCGGCGAACCGTCGTACTGGTCACGCTTACCGTCGTCGTGGCGGGCAGCCTGCTGACCGTGATCCCGCTCCCGTTCGCGCTGCTGCTCGTCGGCCGCGCGGCCCAGGGCGCTGGGCTCGGCCTGATCTCGTTGATGATGGCGACCGCCCGCGACCACCTCGACGACAAGCGTTCCGCCAGTACGATCGCGCTCCTGTCGGTCGCCTCCACTGCCGGGATCGGCATCGGCTATCCGTTGGCTGGGTTGCTCACCGACCTCTGGGGCATCCGCGCCGCCTATGCGCTCGGCCTCATCGTTACCGCTGCCGCACTGCTCGCGGCCGCCGTCGGGATCCCGGCCGCGCCGGTGCGGCCGGCGAACCGCGTCGACGTACGTGGCGCAGTGCTGCTCACCATCGGGCTCCTCGCCCTGCTCATCGTGATCAGCCAGACCGATCTCTGGCGAGACCACACCGCGCTCGCTCTCGTCGTACTCGCGGTTTCGGTGCTGGTGCTCACCGCCTGGGCAGTCGTCGAGACCCGGACCGGCAATCCGCTGGTCGACGTGCGGCTCCTTCGTCACCCTGCGATCGCCGCCGCCAACCTGGTGATGCTGACCGGTGGTGTCGGCATGTATCTGCTGCTCAGCCTGATCACGCGTTACGTCCAGACGCCTGCGTCCGCCGGATACGGGTTCGGGCTGAACACCTTCCAGGCCGGGCTGGTCCTCGTGCCGTTCTCGGTGCTCGGCTTCGTGGCCGGCCGGATCCTGCCAGGCCTCCGCGGCCGGCTCGGGGTTCGTCTGTTGCTCGCGGCAAGTACTGCCGTCGTGCTGGCGGCGTTCGTCCTGTTCGCGCTCGTTCGAGATCGCCTGGCCGAGCCGGTGATCGCGATCAGCATCCTCGGCTTCGGCGTCGGCGCGTTCTCCGCCGCCATGCCGGCCGTCATCCTGGCCGCGACTCCCTCGGCCGAGACCGCCGGCGCGATGAGCGTCAACCAGGTCGTCCGCAGCGTCGGTTTCTCCATCGGCAGCGCCCTCGGCGGACTCATCCTCGGCGCCTACACGACCGACCTCTTCCCACGGGAGACCGGCTACACCACGGCCGCCTGGGCCGGCGCGGCCACCACCGCCATCACGCTGCTGGTCGTTGCCGCCGTACCCCGATCCCGCGAATAACCGGTGGCTCCGGCCCGGCGTTGGGAGAGAAGATGCCGGTATGCGGTTGCTGACGGTCAATGTGGTGGAGAAGCTGATCCCGGGTCCGAAGGAGACGGGCTTCACGGCCATCGACAAGCGACCGCAGCCGGGACGGGTCGCGGTGGGTGAGCTCGGCCTCGCCGGTGACCGCGTGTGTGACGTCAAGAACCACGGTGGTCCCGACCTGGCCCTCTACGCGTACGCCGAGGAGGACGCGAACTGGTGGGCCGGACAGTTGGGCCGTGAGATCCCGGCCGGACTGTTCGGGGAGAACCTGCGCACCGAAGGGCTCGACATCACCGGCGCACTGCTCGGTGAGGTCTGGCGGATCGGCGATGAGGTCGAGGTGATGGTCCGCGCACCTCGCATCCCGTGCATCACCTTCCAGCACCGCATGCAGATACCCCACTGGGTGAAGCTCTTCCACCAGGCCGGCTGTCCCGGCGCGTACCTGAAGGTCCTCCGGACCGGAACGATCGGCGCGGGGGACCCGATCGAGGTCCTGAGCCGGCCGGACCACGAGGTCACCATCGGTGAGATGTTCAGCGCCCAGGATTCGGCGAAGATGCAGGGGATGCTGGATTCCGGCGTCGATCTGATGGACGAGCTCCGCGACACCGCGCACCGCGTGGCGGCGCGCGCGTGAGCGCGCCGCAGCCCACCGGGATTCTCCCAGCTCCTGGACCACTGCGCCCGATGGCGCTCGCGACTCTGCTCAGCCGGATCGGCAACGGGCTGCTGATGACGGTCAGCGTCCTGTATTTCACCCGGATTGTCGGATTGTCGATTGCTCAGGTCGGGCTCGGGCTCACTATCGCCGGGTTGTTCGGTCTGCTGTCGGCCGTGCCGCTGGGGCATATCGCCGATCGACGTGGGCCGCGGACGCTGTTCGTCGTACTGAGTCTGATGCTGTGTGGAGTGTCGCTGCTCTACCTGCTCGTCGAGAGCTTCTGGCAGTTCCTCGTCGTCGCCATCGCGGTGACCGTGATCGACCGGGGCGCGGGCGCTGTCCGATCAGCGTTGATCGCCGCGGTGACCCAGGGCGCCGGCCGGGTCGCGGCCCGCGCGTACCTGCGGGCGGTGACCAACATCGGGATCATGGCCGGCGCCGGGATCGGTGCGTTCGCGCTGCACTTCGACACAGGTACGGCATACCGCCTGATGTTCGTGCTCGATGCGGTGCTCAGCGTCATCGCGGCCCTCGTCGTACTGGCGGTGCCGCGAGTCGAACCGCAGTCACGCAGCGACGACGGGCCGGTGTGGGTGGCGCTGCGGGACCGCGGATACCTCGCCGTGGCGGCCCTGAACGCCGGGATGTCGATCCACTACGCCGTCTTCGACGTCGCGATCCCGCTCTGGGTGGTCGACCACACCGACGCGCCCCGCTGGACGGTCGCGCTCGTGCTGATCATCAACACCGCCGTGGTCGCGCTGTTCCAGGTCCGGTCGTCGCGGGGGATCGCGGATCCGACCACGGCGGCCCGGGCGACCCGGAGTGCGGGGTTGTTGCTGCTGGCATCGATGGTGCTGTTCGCGACGGCGTCCACCGGTGACGCAGTGGTCGCGGTCGGCCTGCTCGCGCTCGGCGCCCTGGTGCAGGTGATCGCCGAGCTCATGCAGTCGTCCGCCTCGTTCCTGCTCGGCTTCGACCTCGCCGCCGACCACGCGCAGGGTCAGTACCAAGGCGTCTGGAACACCAGCATGTCGATCAGCAACATGGTCGCTCCGACGGTTCTCGCCCTGCTCCCACTCGGCCTCGGCGTCCCCGGCTGGATCATCCTGGGTGTCTGGTTCGCTGTGATCGGCGTCCTGTTCGTCCCGGTCGTCCGGTGGGCCGCCGCCCGGAGGAGTGAACTGCTTATTGCGACTTAGTCGCAGATAGCCCACCATGGTGCGGTGCGGAAACTGCTCCCGCCACCGGGTCCGCTGCGCCCGCTGGCTCTGGCGACGCTGCTCAGCCGGGTCGGCAACGGCCTGCTGATGACGATCAGCGTCCTGTACTTCAACCGCATCATCGGGTTGTCGATCGCCGAGGTCGGCCTCGGCCTCACCGTCGCCGGGTTGTTCGGTCTGCTCGCGAGCATCCCGTTCGGTCACCTCGCCGATCGACGCGGTCCGCGGACGTTGTTCGTCGTGCTCAGTCTGCTGTTGTCAGTGGTGGCGCTGCTCTACCTGGTGATCGGCACCTTCTGGCAGTTTCTCGCCGTCGCGATCGTCGTGGCGATCCTCGACCGTGGTTCGAACGCGGTCCGGTTCGCGCTGATCGCGGGCGTGACGCAGGGTTCCGCTGCCCGGGTCGCGGCCCGCGCCTACCTGCGCTCGATGACGAACATCGGTGTCACCGCGGGAGCCGGCCTCGGCGCGATCGCGCTGTCCTTCGGTACGGCGGCGTCGTACCGGCTGATGTTCTGCCTGTACGTCGTCCTCGGTGTGATCTCGGCGTTGGTCGTCCTCGCCGTACCCCGGGTCGCGCCACGGGAGCGACCGGCCGACGGGCCGGTGCTGGTCGCCCTCCGAGACCGTGGGTACCTCGCCCTCTCCGGTCTCAACGCCGCGATCTCGATCCACTACTCGGTCATCGATGTAGCGATTCCGCTGTGGGTGGTCGACCACACCGACGCGCCGCATTGGGCCGCTGCGCTCCCACTGATCGTGAACGCCGCCGGGGTCGCCGTACTGCAGGTCCGGGTCTCGCGCGGGATCGTCGACACCGCCACCGCGGCCCGGGCGACGAGGACCGCCGGATTGTTGCTGCTGGCATCGATGGTGCTGTTCGCGACGGCGTCCGTGGGTGATGCCGTGGTTGCGATCATCGTGCTCGTGGTGGCCGCGCTGGTGCAGGTGGCGGGGGAGTTGCTGCAGTCATCGGGTTCGTTCCTGCTGGGCTTCGACCTGGCCGCCGAGCACGCTCAGGGGCAGTATCAAGGCGTCTGGAACACCAGTACGTCGGTGAGTTCGATGCTGGCCCCGACCGTCATGGCGCTGCTGCCGCTCGGCCTTGGTGTGCCCGGCTGGATCATCCTGGGGGCGTGGTTCGCAGTGGCCGGAGCGTTGTTCGTGCCCGTTGTGCGGTGGGCGGCGGCGCGTCAGTTGGTGGGTTCGCGGTAGCCCAGGGCCGCGGAGATCTTGCGGGCGGCCTCGATCGCGGCCGGCGCCATCAGGGCGACCTGGGCGATCGACTGCTCGAGCGACAGGGTCGAGATGCTCACGGCGGCGATCGCGGTGCCGGTGTGGTCGTGGATGACCGAGGCGACGCAGCGGATGCCGGGCTCGTTCTCCTCGTCGTCGAGCGCGTACCCGCGGGCGCGGACCTGAGCGAGGTCGGCCTTCAGTGCGCTCGCGGTCGTGTGGGTCAGGGGAGTGCGGGCGGGCAGACCGGTCCGGGTGATGTGCGCGTCGAGCGCCTCGTCGTCCTTCTCGGCAAGTAGCGCCTTGCCGATGCCGGTGCAGTGCAGCCAGAAGGCCTTGCCCACGCGCGACGGCATCCGGTACGGCTTCGGTCCGTCGAGGCGGGCGACGTAGATCGCCTCGTCACCGTTGAGCAGTCCGACGTGCACCGTGCACCGGGTCTGCGCGACCAAGTCCGCGAGTACAGGCCGGGCGACCGTGGCGAGGTCGACGTTGGTGAGGGCATGACCGGCCAACCGCAACGCCTTCGGCCCAGGGTGGTACGAACCGTCCTCGGCCTGCGCGACGAACTCGTGCTCCACCAGCGATGCCATGATCCGATGCACCGTTGACTTCGCCAGCCCGGTCGCGTTGACCACGTCGGTGAACCGCGAGTGCTCCAGCACGGCATCCAGCACCATCAACGTCTTGTCGATGGCCGAAGGCGAGCTCATGTCGGTCATCCTGCCACTCCTATCTGGCCAGCCAGCCGCCGTCGACCGCGAGTACGTGGCCGTTGACGTAACCGGCCGCCGCCGAGGCCAGGAAGACCGCGGCACCGACGACGTCCTCCGGCCGCCCCCAGCGACCGGCCGGGATGCGCTCCCGGATCGCGGCCTCGCGAGCCGGATCCGCGCGCAGCACGGTGGTGTTGTCGGTACTGATGTACCCGGGCGCGATCGCGTTCACCTGGACGCCGGCCGGTCCCCACTCCCCAGCCAGCGCCCGGGTCAGTCCCGCGACCGCATGTTTGCTCGCAGTGTAGGCCGGAACCCTGATCCCGCCCTGGAAACTCAGCAGCGACGCGATGGTGATGATGCGGCCCGCGCCGCGCTCGACCATCGCCCGCCCGATCGGCCGGGTGACCGCCCAGGTGGAGTTGAGGTTCACGTCGATCACGTGCTGCCAGTCGGCGGTGCTCGTCTCGGCGGCCGGCGCGCGGCGGATCGTGCCGGCGTTGTTGACCAGGATGTCGATGCGGCGATCCGCGGCCAGCTCGGCAGCGGCTGCCTCCACCGCTGAAGGATCGGCGAAGTCGGCAGTGACGACCGTCGCCGCACCGCCGCCGTTCTGCTTGATCGCTTCGAGCGTGTCCTCGAGAGCCGCGTCCCGCGCCATCAGGATCAGCTCGGCGCCGGCCGCGGCGTACCCGGCCGCGATCGCCGCCCCGATACCCCGCCGGGCTCCGGTGACGAGCGCCGTACATCCCTGCAGGCTGAACGGGTCAGGCGTCACCGCAGGTCCTGTACGTCGACGCCGTCCATGTCGCCGAACGCCTGGTTCTCGCCCGCCATCGCCCAGACGAAGCTGTACGACGAGGTGCCGGAGCCGGAGTGGATCGACCAGCTCGGTGAGATCACGGCCTGCCGGTCGGCCACCAGCAGATGCCTGGTCTCGTCGGGCTCGCCGAGCAGGTGCACGATCCGCTCGCTTTCGGGGAGTCCGAAGTACAGATAGCACTCGGTCCGGCGGTCGTGGGTGTGGGCGGGCATGGTGTTCCAGGTGCTGCCGGGGTGGAGCGTGGTCACGCCGAGCACGATCTGGCAGCTGCGGACGCCGTCGGCGTGGATGTACTGGTCGATCGTGCGGCGGTTCGCGGTCCGCTGGTCGCCGAGCTCGAGCCGGTTGCCCTCGCCGGGATTCACCAGCGCGGTAGGGAAGTCGGTGTGCGCGGGGGCCGAGAACAGGTAGAACGCCGCGTCCGGTCCATCGAAGACGACCTCACGGACGCCGCGGCCGACGTACAGGCAGGCGCCTGTCGGAAGCTCGTACTTGGTGCCGTCCGCGGTGACCGTGCCCGGTTCGCCGACGTTGACGATGCCGGCCTCGCGGCGCTCGAGGAAGTGCTCGCTGCGCAGCTCGGGCCACGTGCCGAGCGTCAGTGGACCGCGCGCGGGGCGGGCGCCGGCGAGCACGATCCGGTCGTGGTGGGTGAGCACCGCGGTGATCGTGTCCGGGGTGAAGAGATCGTCGGCCAGGTAGTGCGAGCGCAGCGCGGCGGTGTCGAAGCCGGGCACCTGGGCGGGGTGGGTGGCGTGTCTGACCTGAAGGGGCGGCTGTCCGTTCACAGAACTAGGTTCTATTCCACGGAACCTCCTGTCAATCGGCCTAACGGTCCGGAACCAGGACTGGAAATGTTCCACGTTCCGCGTCTTGACACCAAGTTCTGGCTGATGGAACCCTCCAGTCGCTCGCCCCCATCGATCGCGATCCCGTTGATGCTCGGTCTGCTGCCGTGGTTCCGGCGCAGCGGGCCGCGGGCGGCGCTGGTGTCGTGGGCGATCGGACTGATCGCGTGGGCGGTCGTCAAGTGGGGCGTCGGCTCCACCGACACCACCCTGGTCGTCGCGTTGCCGCTGGCAACTTCCCTGGTCGTGTACGTCGGCCTCGGCCTGCTGCTGCCGGAGAACCGTCCGGAGGTCGACGAGCTGATCGATTCGCTGAACACCGACCCCGCCGAGGTCACCGCCCGCCCGGCTCCCGTCCTGAACTGAAACACTGTCCCACGACACGGAACCGCCAACCCTCAGGAGATCCCGTATGCCGAACATCACCGTCGAACTCCTCTCCGGCCGCACCCTGGACCAGCGCCGGGAGTTCGTCGCCGCCGTCACCGACTCCGCCATCGCCATCCTCGGCGCCAAGCGCGAGGCCGTCCGGATCGTGTTCACCGAGATCGAGAAGACCGACGTAGCCAACGGCGGCACCCTGGCCGCCGACGTGCAGTAACCCAGTCGGCCCGGCGCCTCCCCGCCCCAAGGCGCCGGGCGGTCCGCCTCCAGGGGCAGCACCGCATGGTGAAACAACCAGGCGATCGGGGCACCGACCTACTACTGTTTCCGCATGCGAGTAGGTGTTTTCGGAGCCACAGGTCAGGTCGGTAGCGTCATGCGGGAGCTGCTCATCGAGCGGAAGTTCCCGGTGGACGAGGTGCGGTACTTCGCGTCGGCGCGCTCGGCGGGCAGCAAGCTGGCGTTCGGTGACGCGGAGATCACCGTCGAGGACTCCGCCACCGCGGACTTCGCCGGCCTGGATCTCGCCTTGTTCTCCAACGGGAAGACGGCGTCCAAGGAGTTCGCGCCGAAGGTGGCCGCGGCCGGTGCGATCGTGGTCGACAACTCGTCCGGCTGGCGGATGGACCCCGACGTACCGCTCGTCGTCTCCGAGGTGAACCCGGGCGACCTCGACCACCTTCCGAAGGGGATCGTCGCCAACCCGAACTGCACCACGATGGCCGCGATGCCGGTGCTCGCCCCGCTGCATCGCGAGGCGACCCTGACCCGGCTCGTGGTCTCGACGTACCAGGCCGTCTCCGGCTCCGGTGGCGTCGGCGTCAGCGAGCTCGAGGACCAGGCGCGTGCCCTGGTCGAGCCCGGCGGCAAGCTCGCCCGCGGCACCGACGGCATCACGCTGCCGGAGCCCAAGGTGTACGCCGGACCGATCGCGTTCAACGTGCTCCCGCTGGCCGGCTCGATCGTTGCCGACGGCACCGGTGAGACCGATGAGGAGCAGAAGCTCCGGAACGAGAGCCGCAAGATCCTCCACATCCCGGACCTCCCCGTCGCCGGCACCTGCGTCCGTGTGCCCGTCTTCACCGGCCACTCGCTGAGCATCCATGCCGAGTTCGCCGAGCCGATCGCCCCCGAACGCGCCACGGAGATCCTCGGCGCCGCCCCCGGGGTCGCACTCGCCGACCTCCCGACGCCGTTGCTCGCCGCTGGTCAGGACCCGTCGTACGTCGGCCGCATCCGCCAGGACCAGTCGGTTCCCGGCAACCGCGGTCTGGTCCTGTTCGTCTCCAACGACAACCTTCGCAAGGGCGCAGCCCTCAACGCCGTCCAGATCGCCGAACTCCTAGCCAACCGCTGACCCCCGGGACGTTCCTGGGCTGACGGTAGGGGTGAGGCCTCCTGTGGGGGGAGGAGCAAGGTGCTGGAGTTGGGTCGACCGGCCTCCGGTCTCGGTTGCCGGGCACGGTGGAGGTGCGGTCCGCAGACGGTGACCTCGTACCGCTGCCGTCACACCGCCCGGCGGTGCTGCTCGCCGCTCTGCTGCTGCGGTTGAACCAGACCGTCCGCACCGACGACCACCCCGATGCGGAGGTGGTCCGTCGGTAGGCTCGATCAGAACGGATAGTGAGGTCCGTGCCACCGTATGCGCATGTTGCGGAAACGTGATGGAGAAGGTTCAGGCGGGCAAGCGAGTGCCATGGTCAGGCATGCCTCCCAGCTATTACCCTCCGGTTACTTGACCCCCGATGGAGGCCAGTTATGAAGCCTGTCGCCGATTCCGGCCAGCTCGCACTGCTCAGCAACCGCAAGGACACGATGGCCCAGATGTTCCTGGACCGCGTCGCCGCCACCCCGCAGCGCGAGGCGTTCCGGTATCCGGCCGGGGATCAATGGAAGTCGGTGACGTGGCGGGAGACCGACGAGCTGGCGCGCCGCCGGGCCGCCGGTCTGATCGCGCTCGGCGTCGAGCCCGAGCAGCGGGTCGCGATCGCGTCGAGCACCCGGATGGAGTGGATCGACTGCTACCTGGGCGCCGTCCTGGCCGCGGCCGCGACGACCACGATCTACCCGTCGACGATGTCGTCCGACGTCGGGTTCATCGTTGCGGATGCCGACGTACAGGTCGTCTTCGCCGAGGACGCGGGGCAGGTGGACAAGCTCCGGGAGCATCGCTCCGAGACGCCCTCGCTGCGTAAGGTCGTGCTGATCGACGGCTCTCCGTTGGAGAGTGACGGTGACTGGGTGATCAGCCTGTCCGCGCTGGATTCGCTGGGGGAGTCGTACCTGGCCGATCACCCCGCGGCTGTCGACGAGCGGCTGGATCAGATCAAGTCGGATCACCTGTGCACGTTGATCTACACCTCCGGCACCACCGGCCGTCCGAAGGGCGTGCGGCTGCCGCACTCGGTGTGGACGTACGAGGGTGCCGCGGTCGAGGGGATCCGGGTGCTCAGTCCGGACGACCTGCAGTTCCTGTGGTTGCCGTTGTCGCACGTCTTCGGCCAGGTGCTGCTCGCCGTACAGTTCCAGATCGGTTTCGCGACGGCGGTCGACGGGCGGATCGACAAGATTGTCGACAATGCGGCGATCGTACAACCGACGTTCATGGCCGCCGCGCCGCGGATCTTCGAGAAGGCGCACGCGCGGATCGTCACGATGATCGCGTCCGAAGGCGGGGTGAAGGCCAAGCTCTTCCACTGGGCCTTCGGCGTCGGCGCGCGGGTCTCGGACCTGCGCCAGGCCGGCAAGGAGCCGAGCGGCTTGCTGGCGGCGCAGTACGCCACGGCTGATCGGCTGGTGCTGTCGAAGATCCGGGCTCGCTTCGGCGGGCGGATCCGCTTCTTCGTGTCCGGCTCAGCTGCCCTGGACAAGAAGCTGGCCGAGTGGTTCCACGCCGCCGGACTGCTGATCCTCGAGGGCTACGGCCTGTCCGAGACCGCGGCCGGCTCCTCGCTCAACCGGCCGACGCAGTACCGGCTCGGCAGCGTCGGCCCGATCTTCCCGGCCACCGAGATGAAGATCGCCGAGGACGGCGAGATCCTGATCAAGGGCCCCGGCGTGATGAGCGGCTACCACAACCAGCCCGAGCAGACCGCGGAGGTGATCGACGCCGACGGCTGGTTCCACACCGGCGACATCGGGCACTTCGAGGACGAGTTCCTCTTCATCACCGACCGCAAGAAGGACCTCTTCAAGACCTCCGGCGGCAAGTACGTCGCCCCCCAGGTGATCGAGGGCCGATTCAAGACCATCTGCCCCTACGCCTCGCAATTCGTTGTCCACGGCAACAAGCGCAACTTCGTCTCCGCGCTCGTCACCCTCGACCCCGACGCCATCGTGGTGTGGGCCGCTTCGAACGACATGGCCGGCAAGCCGTACGCCGACATCGTCACCTCGGACGCGGCCCGCGAGATGGTCCAGGGCTACGTCGACGAGCTCAACGTGGGCCTCAACCGCTGGGAAACCATCAAGAAGTTCACCATCCTGGACCGAGACCTCACCGTCGAGTCCGGCGAAATGACCCCCAGCCTGAAGCTCAAACGCAAGTACGTAGAAACCCAGTACGCCGCCCAGCTGGACAAGATGTACGAGTGAACGTGGGTCCGAGGTAGCCGTGGACGCTTGTGATACGGCTACCTCGGCAACATCCGCGTACGTCGAGGCGGTGTAGGCGATGCTCGGCTTATGGTGAGACGGCCGGGTCGGCGACCGCCGCGGCCCCCGGCACGCCTGCTTCCGCCGGCGCCGGTGACGCGGCGCGCAGTGCATAGAAGCAGCCAGATCCCGGGTTCGGCGGTGCCGATGCGTACCCCATGATGCCTGACATCGCGTCCGCGTAGACCGAGGCCGTGTACACCAGCCCCGGCGCGTTGGTGAAGTTCCAGAAGGCGTTACTTCCCACCTGGATCCAGCGGCCGCCGCCGAAGGCGTAGGTCCACGTGCCATCCGGATTGAAGGTGAATGCGCTCGCCTTCAGCACCGATCCAGAGCATCCCCAGTCGACGGCCACCACCGGCCAGGTTCCCACCACACTTGCCATTGCACTTCCCCCTTGTGTAGTCACTGTCATCGCTGCGCCCGGCGCGGAGACGCTGACGATCTCCAGCCCCGATGCGGTTCCGTCCCACCACTGGCTGTCCGGTCCTGTCGCCGCACCGAACTGCTCGGCCGTCGGCGCCCCGTACAGGTCGTCCACGTCGCCGGAATTGGCTCGGCGCTCCAGATCGAACCGGTCGTCCGCCTGCTCCAACGACACCTCGTAGTGCATGGTCGGCGTCATCTGCTCGTTGTTGTTGCTGCCGAGCCGGTCGACGTGCCAGATCAAGAGCCCGGCATCCGGCAGGGCGCTGTCCCGGCCACTCTGTTGCCGGTTCTCCGCGATGAAGTACTCGTTCACATCGCGGCGGTGCACCAGGAAGTCATTGCTGCCTGCCGCGACGGTCGCGATCATGCCCGGCCCGAGCGTGGTGAGTCGCGACGTCCACCCGGACACGTCCTTGAGATAGGCGCTCACTTGGCACGGGTTGGTGTCCGACGCGCCGTAACACATCAGGCAGTAGTTGCCCACGCCGTACCCCTCGCCCCCGTAGTCGTACAGGTCGGGGTAATCGCAGATCATGTGCCCGTTCTCGTGACAGAACGTGCGCAGCGTCAGTTGACTGCCGACATTGGTGATCTGATAGTCGGACAGCCTCTTGGTCGGCGTCGCCTGGTACGGCGTGGCCAGCGCCCACGAGTGCGGCCACAGCCCCTGGGACCAGTTGTTCACCCGGTCACCCGCGTAGAACACGTTCAGCGCGTAGACGAAGCCGGCACCATCCGCGCTCAACCCGGAGAAGTCGAACCCGTTCGCGGTGAGATTCGCGAGTGCTTCGCCGATGAGTTCCTGAGCACGCTGACCGTAGGGAATCGCCGGGTCCGTGTAATACGACCGGGGATGCGCGGCGGTGTAGTACGTCGTGACCGCGTTGGTGTAACGCAA
Source organism: Kribbella sp. NPDC020701 (assembly GCF_055562215.1). Lineage (NCBI taxonomy): Bacteria > Bacillati > Actinomycetota > Actinomycetes > Propionibacteriales > Kribbellaceae > Kribbella > Kribbella sp. NPDC020701. The sequence continues at coordinate 86,662 of NZ_JBVHFT010000024.1, forward strand.
CTTGCCGTCCGACACTGAAAGGAAGTAGTCGTAGACCGAGCCGTTGTTACCAAAGCCCGTGTATCCCGCCTGATTGCAGAAGTTCGCGATCTCGCCCTGCGCGATCGTCGCCGGTACGTCGGGGAACTGAACCAACACGGACAACCCGCGGTAGTCGCCCACCGTTCCGGCAGGCTCCGGCGGACCCGCGTCGACGTGCAGTTCGGCCGCCAGGCCGGCATCCCGCCTGGCCTGGGACCGCCGCTGCTCTCGTCGAACCTGCCAGCGAGGCCGGCTGCCGCGCGCTTCCAGCTCCGCTTGCAACGCGGCCGCTCGAGTCCGGCTGGTGGCGCGCGGTGCCCGTAGGTGCCGCGCCATGCCGAGAACGCCTGGAGCGGTCTCACCGACCCGGGCTGCCGTAGGCACCAGGTCCGTGAGATCGGCCGCCAGCGTGGCGTAGTGGTAAAAGCCGGTGTTCGGGTCCTGTACGACGGTGTAGCCGTCGAGCGTCTCGAACACGGCCTCGAACTGATCGCCCCAACCGCGCACTTCGACCTGCGTGCCGTCGGGATTGGTGAATGTGAACTGCTCGCCAGAGAACGGTGTAGGCATGGGACCCCCTCAGAACCCTTGTACAGGTCTGAGGCATGGACCGGCCGGTCAGATACATCGGCGGAGCGCGTCCCTGGCGCGCCGAGGTGCTCAGGCGTGCTCTAGGAGTTGTTTTAGTACGGCGAGGTTCTCGGCTACTGCGGATTTGATTCGGCTCAGGGCGATCGGGGCCAGGAGGTTGAGGGGGCGTGGGGGGTGGAGGTCGATGGTGTTCGTGAGGGTGGTGGCGTTGGCGGTGGGGTGGAGGGTGTAGGTGAGGTTCGCGGGGAAGGCGTTGAGGGTGCCTTGGATGGTGAGGTTGTGGGGTGGGGTGAACTCGGTGATTTCCAGGGATTCCTCTGTGTGGACAGGGATCGTGCGGGTTTGGATGTAGCGGGTGCCTACGCCGGGTGGGCCGGGGGTCAGCTGGCGGGTTTCGGCCAGGGCGTAGTTCCACCGGGGGAGGTTTTCCAGGTTTGACAGGTAGGCGAAGACCTCCGTCGGGGGACGGTCGATGGTGATCGTGTTGGTGAATTTCATTGGGGCCGCCGGGAGCTGTCGACGAGCCGTTGGGCGGCGGTCGGGTCGTGGGCGGGGAGGATTACCAAGCCGGGGAGGTGCTCGGCGAGGGCGAGGACGTTGTCGGTTGTGCGGGCGAGTTCGCCGCGGTCTCCAACTCCGGGGAGTTGGCGGCGTTCGAGCAGGCCGGCCTCGTAGGTGAGGTCTCCGACCATCAGGAGGGGTGGCAGGTCGCGACGGCGTACGAGCATCGAGATCGAGCCGGGCGTGTGACCGGGGGTCGGGAGCAGGACGATCGAGCCGTCGCCCATGACGTCGAACGCCTCGGTGAACGGTGCCAGATCAGTTGGTGCGAAGGTGATGTGCTTCCAGCGCGCGCCGGGTACGTCGATATGCGCGCGGAGGAAGCCGCGGGCCTCGGGGGAGAACCCGGACAGCTGGTCCCATTCCGCGGACGTGATCAGGAGGTCGCTGCGGCCGAGCTGTGGGATCCCGCCGATGTGGTCCTGGTGCAAGTGGGAGATGACCGCCTTGTCGACGTCCGCGGTCGAGTACCCGAGGGTGCCCAGTTGCGCGTCGAGGGTCTCGTGCTCGGCGATGTGGAACTTGGCGAGCCGGTCGTACACGATGCCGTTGAACCCGCCCGGGAAGTACGACGGATCGGTTACCGAGGCGCGGTCCTGGCCGGTGTCGAACAACACCAGTCCGTTGGCGTGCTCAACGACGTACACGTTGATCGGGCGGGGCGGCAGCCACCGGCGTGAGGTGAGCAGCCACCAGTAGAGCGGCTTCTTCGAGCCGTGGGCGTGTTCGGGGTGGATCTCGACGCTGCCGGTGCTGATCACCGACACCGCTCGTACCGGATCACCGGTGCCGGTGCGCGCCGGCAATCTGGTCGCTTCCGTGGACATGTGGACTCCTGAGGTACCGATCGGCCCGACGGATTCGGGGCCGAGGGCATCAGTCTTCGCCCGCGGTCGCGGCATGTCTGTGACTTTTGTAGCGCGCTCGAGTAACCGAGGTCACTCGTCGTCGGGGTTCCACGTCTGGTCGTGGAGTCCGGTGGGGTCGAGGATGTGGACACGGTCCGCCGAGGTCGCGACCAACCGAGTCAGCCGGAAGTCCCGCAGTACGCGCGCCACCACCTCACGGACCGAACCGACGGCATCCGCGAGTTCCTGCTGGGACACGCGGGCGACGAGCTCGCCGCGTGGACTCTGCTGGGCGGACGCCAGGTCCAGCAGGTGAGCGGCAACCCGCTGCCGTACGGTGCCGAAAGCGTTGACCGCTGTCTGCTGGAGGTTCTCGTACAGGCGGCGACTGAGTTCCTCGGCCATCGCCCACGCGACCCGGCTGTCGTCCCGCGCCGCAGTCGTCAACAATCCGGCGTCTATCCGGAACAGGGTGGAGTCGGCCAACGTCTGTACGCCGACGTCCGCCGGACCGCCGACCAGAACGGCAACTCCGAGTACGTCGCGGGGGCGCGCGTACCGGACTGTCACCTGACGACCCTCCGGCGACGACATGTAAACGCGCAGCAGCCCATGGACGACCAACAGCGCCCGCGGCGCCGACCGCTCCCGATAGAGCGTGCTACCGGCCGGGAAGTCGATCCGATCACCCGTAGCCAGCAGCCGCTCGACCAGCTCAGCCGGCAGTCCGCCGAGGAAGCTCCCGGCCATCGCCGCCGCCACATCCTCATCACCCACGCCCTAAGCATCCACCGGATTGCTTCAAAGGGGTGTTCTTTCGAGGGGTATGTACGTTTTGGCCTCGATCTCTCCTCCGGGGTAAGTGAGGGGGCGTTATGAGCATTCGGGGGCGTGTGTGGTCGTTGGTCGTGCTGTCGTGTTTGGTCGTCACGAGTTGTGGGTCGAATACGGCTCGCTCGGTTGACGCCGGCCCGATCCCGTCGGCCGCGCCGAGTACCTCGGTACGACCGACGCCCGGCGGGGGTCAGGTGAAGACCTGGACGCCCGTGCAGCCGTCGACAACGGCACCGACAGGTACGTCGTCGACTGGATTGGGCAGTACTACGCCCCCGCCGGGGCAGACTTCGCAACCCGGCCAGACGTCGCAGCCAGGTCATCCGAACTCGCCCCGATCAGGTGAGACGTCGCGGCCAGGTCAGACCTCCTCGAGCCGACCAGGTGAAACGTCCTCGACGGGACCAGGGGCGACCTCCTCCACGGGACCAAGTAGGACGACCTCGACGGGACCGAGTAAGACCACCTCGACGCAGCCGGGCCAGGGGCGGTCGTTCCCTCGGAAGGTGGCGGTTGCCAAGGTGACGTGGGTGCCGTTCGGCCCAGCCGCGGCGGACTCGCCGCCGCCGATGGAGTGGTTCGGCCGGACGCATCGGGCCGTCCTCGCCACCGGTACGGAACGCGTACGGCGCTGCGAAGACTTGGCCGCCGTGGAAGGCGACACGCTCGGACGGATGCGGTCGGCGTACCGAGGTGTGGGCGAAGCCTGTCTGGGTGCTCTGAGCGGTGATTCGACCCGCTGGACCGCGGCCATCGCTTACTTGAACCAGTCCCGGCAAGCCCTCGCCGGCCAACCACAGAGCTGCTTGGAGCACTCGGTGGTGTCGCTGCTCGAACGACTCGTTTCCGCGCACCGTGCGCAGCCGAAGGCTCGGCTGGACCTTGTCCCGTCGGCAGGAACGGCATGCCCGTGGGGCATCGACAAGCTGGAGCTCCGGGATCCCGTCGAGACCGCTCCCGAGAAAGTCGCTGGGCCGGTGAGCGGTGGGACCGAAGTGAAGATCATCGGTGCGGGCCTGGTGCAGGTGTCCGAGGTGTACTTCGGTGACGTCAAGGCGACCAAGTTCACCACTGGCAACGACTTTGCGGGCCAATTCATGTACGCGTGCTCGCCGCCGGGTGTCGGTCCCGGGGAGGTCCGCATCACGGTCAAGTCGCCGGGTGGTCGTCGTACCAGCCCTCCGGGTGCGGTCTTCGAATACGCGGCTGGTCTGCCCGCGCCAACCAGCGACTGTGGCTCCTAGGGGGAGATGTTGTCGACAATCAGACGACGCCGGAGGGGCGCTCCAGAAGCAAGGCCCGAGTCAGGTCATGAAGGGTTTGATGTCCTGCGGTCAGCGCTCAGCTTGGTGAGCGTGTTCGGTCCACCGCTGACGGTGGCCACCGCGTTGCTCGTCTACTTCGGCTGGGCGAGAAGCGATGAGCAGGCCCGTGAGCTGGGGCTCGAGGAGAGCGTGCTCGGCATGTCCACGCGCGACTACGTACTCCGAAGCATCGACACACTGTTCGTGCCGCTGCTGGTGGTCGGCGGCGTCGGGATCGCGTGGTTGCTTGCACACGAGCAGATTTCGGCGGCGATCGATCACGGCCGAGATCTGCCGGGCTGGCGCAGGGGCTTCCGATGGTTGAGGTTCAGCTGGATCGCGCTGCCGGCGCTCGGCCTGATCGCGGGCTTGGTGTGGCCGATGTGGTTGGAGCTGATCGTGCCGCTGGCGATGGCCGTCGGCATCCTGATCACCAGCTACGCATCGGTGATGTGTCGCCGGATCGACGCTCTGACCCGGCATGACGGTGAAGGCGGCCGGCTCGCGAGATGGCATTGGCCGCTGATGAAACTGCTCGTCGGAGCTCTGGTCGCACTCACGATCTTCTGGGAGCTGTCGATGTTCGCGGGCGTCGTCGGCCGCGGGCTTGCCCATCAGATCGTGGCCGGTCTCGACGACCGTACGGGCGTTGTCGTGTACAGCAAGCAGGACATCCAGCTCGGCGGCCCCGGAGTGACGAAGTACCGGATCACCGAGCCCTCGTCCGCCTACGGCTTCCGGTACGACGGCCTCCGCCTGCTCCAGCGAACCGGCGACAAGTTCTACCTCCTACCCGTCGGCTGGCGAACCGCCGCCGACGGCGTCATCGCCCTCCCGGACGACGGATCCCTACGCATCGAATTCAGCACGGCCGGCTCGTCGGCAGGCGATCTCAGCCGCTAGTGTCCTGCTTCTGAAATTCGCGGCATAAGTCTAGGGTGGGTTGTATGCCTAGGACTGGGCGGCCGAAGGCCGAGTTGGTGTTGACCGCTGATGAGCGTGCGCAGTTGGAGCGGTGGGCGCGGAGGGCGAAGTCGTCGCAGGTGCTGGCGTTGCGGTCGCGGATCATTCTGGCGTGTGCGGAGCCGGGGTCTGTGAGTAAGCAGGTGGCGGCGGGGTTGGGCTGTGGTGAGTCGACGGTCGGGAAGTGGCGTCGCAGGTTTCTGGCCGAGCGTCTGGATGGGCTGGTCGATGAGGATCGGCCGGGGCGGCCGTCGTCGGTGAGTCTGGATCAGGTCGAGGATGTGATCGTGGCGACGCTGGAGTCGAAGCTGGCCGGTGCCACGCATTGGTCGCAGTCGTCGATGGCGAAGCGGACTGGGTTGTCGCGCTCGACGATCGGGCGGATCTGGCGCGATTTCGGTCTCAAGCCGCATCGCGTCGATGGGTTCAAGGTGTCGACCGATCCGTTGTTCGTGGAGCGGGTCGTCGATGTCGTCGGGCTGTATCACAATCCGCCGGAGCGGGCGGTGGTGTTGTGCGTGGACGAGAAGTCGCAGATCCAGGCACTGGACCGGTCGCAGCCGGTACTGCCGATGATGCCGGGCATGCCGCAGCGCCGCACGCACGACTACCGGCGCAACGGGATCACGTCACTGTTCGCGGCGTTCAATGTTGCCGACGGCACCGTGATCACCGAATTGCACCGCCAGCATCGCGCGACCGAGTTCAAGAAGTTCCTGGCCACGATCGACAAAACGGTGCCCGAGGGCCTGGACGTCTACATCGTGGCCGACAACTACGGCACCCACAAAACCCCGGCGATCAAGGCCTGGCTGGCCAAACACCCCCGCTTCCACATGCACTTCACCCCGACCGGCTCGTCGTGGCTCAACCAGGTCGAACGCTGGTTCGCCCACCTCACCGAGCAGAAGATCCGCCGCGGAACCCACAAGAGCGTCCAGGCTCTGGAAGCCGACATCCGCGCCTGGGTGAAATCCTGGAACGACGACCCCAAACCATTCATCTGGAAGAAAACCGCCGAGGAAATCCTGGACTCCCTCAGCCGCTACCTCCAACGCGTCACCGGGCAATCCGCCCGCGATCAACTTATGTCACGGATTTCAGAAGCAGGACACTAGCAGCACAGGTAGTTGGTGATGGGCGTTCAGCCGAGTTGGCCAGGTTCGTAGTTGCCGCCGGGCTGCTGGAAGGTGACCATCATGCGGTTGAAGGCGTTGATGAGGGCGATCTGGCTGACCAGAGCGGTGAGTTCCTCTTCGTTGTAGTGCTTGGCCGCGGTTTCCCAGACGTCGTCGGTGACGCCGGTGCCGTCGGCGAAGCGGGTGCACTGCTCGGTGAGTTCGAGCGCGGCCCGCTCCGCGTCGGTGAAGACGGTTGTTTCGCGCCACGCGGCGACCAGGTTCACCCGGAGCGGGGTTTCGCCTGCGTGGAGGGCTTCCTTGGTGTGCATGTCGAGGCAGCCGCCGCAGCCGTTGATCTGGCTGGCCCGGATGTTGACCAGTTCTATGGTTGCCATCGGCAACGTCGAGCCGGCGACGGCCTTGTGGGCCGAGACCAGGTGCTTCGCGATCTTCGGGCCGAGGATGGTGGCCTGGGGGTTCAGCCGAGGCATGTCGATCTCCTTCGTCATTGGTAGAGGTTCTACTCACTTCGACGAGATCGCCGCCCCAGACGTAACAACTCCCGGGGGCTGGCACGGGAACCGGTGGCCTTGAACAGGCTATTCCTTGTTCAAGGTCCCCAGAAGTTGTCCAAACCCCCGCGAGCCGGCGGCTTCCCCGAACCCCGCTGCCTCCGCGGACCGGGCGGTCTTCCGCGACGCCGCGGTTCCCGCAGACCGGCGGCCTGTGCCGCCCACGGAGCTAGTGGGCGGGGGTGAGCGCTGCGGCGTGTTTGCCGGTGGTGAGGGATTGGCCTTGGTCGATCATTTGTTCGGCGAGGCGGTCTACCGCGCAGGAGAAGGCTTCGGAGTTGTCGGGGTCCCACTCGATGAGGCGGTCGAGCATCCAGGTCCGGAAGGCGCCGACGAAGCGCTGGAACATCTCCAGCCCGGCCGTCGTGAAGCGTACTGGCCGAGGGTCTCGGAGAGGTAGCCGTCGGCAACCAGTTGAGTGGCGAGCGGCTCGTACAGGTCGCCGAACTTCCCGATCAGCGCGGTCATGATCGTTTCGGCCAGCAGGTACGACGTGACCACCCAGGAGAGGTGGTTGGCGCCACCCAGGTCGCTGACGATGGTCGGCAGCGCGGTCGCCACGATCGTCTGATCGAGCGCCGCGAGCAGCATTCCGAGCATGATCGCGACCACGACCACGACCGCGTTCCGGGTGGCGCGTCCGACGGCCTGAGCCTCGGTGTCCATGAGCCGAATGTAGCTATCTCCGGACGGACTGTGACCACGAAGTGACGGAGATCTGGTGACGAAACACGGGTCCGTACGATGGTGGGGTGCCGTCGACACTGCCCGAGGGGGAGGTTGCGCCCCGGGACGGGTCGCTGCCGGAAGCCGCCGTCCGCGAGGCCGGATCACGCCCGCTGGGCTTCTACCTGCATGTCCCGTTCTGCGCGTCCCGCTGCGGATACTGCGACTTCAACACCTACACCGCGAAGGAACTGGGCGGTGGCGGGTCGCAGGCGTCGTACGCCGACACCGCGGTCGCCGAGGTCCGCCAGGCCCGGGAGGTCTTGAAGGACCTCGACCGTCCGGTCGACACCGTGTTCTTCGGCGGGGGTACGCCGACTCTGCTGCCGGCTCGTGATCTCGGGAAGATGCTGGCCGCGGTCCGGGACGAGTTCGGGCTGGCGCCTGGCGCCGAGGTGACGACCGAAGCCAACCCGGAGTCGGTGGACCCGGCGTACCTCGAGGCTTTGCTCGAAGCCGGCTTCACCCGCGTGAGCTTCGGGATGCAGAGCGCGTCGTCGCACGTGCTCCGGATCCTCGACCGGCAGCACACCCCGGGCCGGGCCCTGGAGGCGGTGAAGGAGGCGTCGGCCGCCGGGTTCGAGCACGTGAATCTCGATCTGATCTACGGAACGCCGGGGGAGACGATCGATGAGTGGCGGGCTTCCCTGGAGTCCGCGTTGTCGGCACAGCCGGACCATGTCAGCGCCTACGCGCTGATCGTCGAGGACGGCACGCAGTTGGCTCGTCGGGTACGGCGAGGCGAGCTGCCGATGCCCGATGACGACGACCTGGCCGACAAGTACGTGATGGCGGACGAGATGCTCTCCGCTCAGGGCCTGAACTGGTACGAGGTGTCCAACTGGGCTCGTACCGAGGACGCACGCTGCCGGCACAACGAGCTCTACTGGCGCGGCGACACCTGGTGGGGGATCGGTCCGGGCGCGCACAGCCATGTCGGCGGCGTCCGCTGGTGGAACGTGAAGCACCCCAGCGCGTACGCCGAACGCCTCGACGCCGGCGTCAGTCCGGCGTACGCCCGGGAGACCCTCGACGCCGAGACCCGCCGGGTCGAGCGCGTACTCCTCGAGGTCCGCCTCGCCGCCGGGCTTCCCCTGGACGTGCTGGACGAGGAGGGCCGCACGGCGGCCCGAAACCTACCCGACCTGGTCGTCCAACGCGACGACCGGCTGGTCCTGACCAGGAAAGGCCGGCTGCTGGCCGACGCGGTGGTCCGGGACCTGCTGCCGTGAAATGACCGAAACTGATCACTTCATATCCGTACCCGTGACGTGATCGTTGTGCGTCCCTGCTGATCGGGTCGTGCGCAGCACACCGCTCAGCGGTTGCTTGGCTGTTGAGGTGCGTAGTTGGGTTGGTTCCTGATTGCGCTGCAGACATAGCAGAGGCGCCCGCGTGTGGCGCTGGTGCGGCGTGTCGCCTGCAGCAACATGCAGTGCGGTTGCGGGCCAGCAATTCGAACGATAGAAAGTCTGTTGTCTATACCGGTGCCGCGGGGGCTGCGCTGGTGCTTCCGCCCCTTCGTCTGCTGGAGTGCCCTATGCGCCGCGCCGGTAGGTTGCTGACGTCTGCCCTGGTGCTGTCTCTTCCGGCATCGCTCGGAGTTCCGGCTGCTGCGCTTGCGCATCCACAGTCGGTCGTGCAGGTCGCCGTGCCGCAGGTGGCTCGTCCGGCGGCCGGCCCGCTGGCGCCACCGCTTCCCGCGCGCGTAGCGAAGGCGTCCACCACGACAGCTGCGAGTGGGAAGCCCGCGCGGGTGCGGGAGTTGGAGGAGCGGCGTACGGCGACAACGTCCAGCTATCGGATGTCGGATGGCACGACGCAGGTCGAGTTGTCGACGGAGCCGGTGCACTACAAGGACTCCAGGGGCAAGTGGCAGGGCATCGACACGAAAGTCACTGCGGGTACCGGTGACGATTCGTTCGAGAACGCGAAGAACGCCTTCCGGACGCGGTTCGGCAAGTCCACCGACCGTCTGCTGACGTTCGAGGCCGACGGCGAGTCGATCAGCCTCGGTGCGGCGGGTGAGAAGCGGCAGTTGACGCCGCTGATGAAGGACTCCTCGGTCGCGTTCGCGGACGTGTTCGGCACGGCGGATGTGCGGTACTACGTGTCGCGCACGGGTGTGAAGGAGACCGTTGTACTCACGGCTGCCGCCGATGCGGCGAACGAGTACACGTTCGAGTTGCACACGAGTGGTCTGACGGCGAAGGCGCAGGCCGATGGGTCGATCGGGTTCTTCAAGAAGACCAGTGACAAGTCTGGGGACGTGCGGCCGAGGTATGTGATCCCGGCGCCGAACATGTTCGATTCCTCGCCGGACAACAAGCTGGGCCAGCCGGGCTACTCGGACAAGATCACCCAGACGATCACCCCGCAGGGCGGCAAGACGCTGCTGACTCTGAGGCCGGATCAGGCGTGGCTGGCGGCGAAGGAGCGGGTCTTCCCGATCGTGATCGATCCGACGATCGTGGTGGTGCCGGATCCGGCGGCGGCGCAGGATACGTCGATTTCGGAGGCGAACTCGGCCACGGCGTATGGCTCGAACTCGACGGTGCTGGTGGGGGATGACGCGAGCCACAACACGTGGCGGGGTCTGTTGAAGTTCGATCTGTCGATGATCCCGGCCACGACGACGGTCCGGTCGGCTGATCTGAATCTGCATTACGGGGCGGGGTTCGGTCAGGACGTGAGGCTGCCGTTCGCGGCGGTGAAGGTGACTTCGGGGTGGTCGGAGGCGTCGGCGACGTGGGCGTCGATGAACGCGGCGTGGGACGGGACGTATGCCACCAACAAGGTCACGGTCGACGATCAGGACACCTTGTCGGCGTCGTATGAGGGGTCGTGGAAGGACTATCCCAACGCCGGCTGCGGTGAATGGCTCGTTCTCGTATGCGCCGGACGGTACGACGCCGGAGGCGTTTACCTGGGATGCGCGGGTGCCGAGTGAGGGTGACTATCTGGTGCAGGGTCACTATTTCCAGGCGTCGTATCGCGGCAAGTTGGCGACGACGCTGACTGGTGCGACGGCCGGTGGTCAGGCGCTGGTGCAGAACACGACGTGGGACCAGACGACCGGTGCGGCGGCGGGGTCTTGGTACTCGTTGGGCACGATTCATGCGCGGCCGGGGAGCCCGGCGCGGGTGAAGATCGTTCGCGACCAGTCCGGGGTGGCGACGGTCCCGATCGCGGACGCGGTGTCGTGGACGAAGTATTCGACGGCGACCAAGCAGCCGGGGGATCGTGACGGCTGGCATTCGTACGCGCTGGGCAGCTATGTGCAGTCGTGGGTGGCCAATCCGGCGTCGAACTTCGGGGTGATGCTGAAGGCTGTCGACGAGGCGCCTGCGACGGCGCCGGCCGGTGGCCTGTACTACACCGCGAGCGAGGCGACTTTGGGCGGTGAGACTGCGGCGCGGCCGAACCTGGTGATCACCTACGACGAGCCTGGTGTCACGCTGAACCCGCCGTCGACGATCAACGCCTCGGGTGCGGAGCTGTCGTGGGGCAAGTACGTCGATCCGACGCCGGCCGACGATGACGACCTGGTCGAGTACCAGGTCTTCCGCGGTTGCCGCGTGCTGCCGGCCAACGGCTGTGCCGCGCCGGTGGGTGACTATTTCTCGACGACCGCACCGGGTGCTCTGGAGTTGGTCGGGACCGTGCCGCCGGACGTGACCTCGTTTACCGACGACACGGCCAAGCCGTCCACGGTGACCGGCACCGGCGACACCGATCCGGCGACGTACAACTACTGGGTCGTGGCCCGGACGGTGGGTGACGGCGCGGCGAACGGCAAGGCCGCGTCGAACGTGCAGACGGTGACGATGCCGCGTGAGGGCCGGATCCTGCAGTCCTTCAGCGGCGACATCACCAGTGGTATTTCCGACACGACGTTGAGCAAGACCCAGCCGGGCACGAATCTGCAGCGCCCGGACGGCACCACCGGGAACACGCGGTATTGGGTGCAGGTCGGCAACAATCACCCGATCTACGGTGTCGAGCGTGGCGTGTTCGAGTTCGACACCGCGGCGATCAAGCAGGGCACGAAGGTCACCGACGCGCGGGTGGAGCTGTTCTCGAACTACGGGTCGGGTAGCGGCCGGGCGGACTTCGACCTGTATGCGTTGACGAAGGACTTCAAGGAGGACCAAGCGACGTGGAACCAGGCGGACTCCACGATCAACTGGACGACTCAGGGCGGTGACTACGACCCGGGGATGTTGCTGGCGTGGGTGCATCCGGACGGTAACGCGCAGCGGCTGACATTCGCGCCGAACACCGAGGATCAGAACTTTCTGACGAAGGTGCAGGCCTGGGTCGACAACCCGGGTGACAACCACGGCCTGTTGCTGCGGACGCGTGACGAGGCGCCGGCCGCGGCGGGTCAGCAGTTGGTCAGCATCACCAACGGCGAGTCGCCCGACACGTTGTTCCGGCCGCGGCTGTGGATCGAGCACCTGGCCAAGAACCAGGCCGAGACCTACCAGGCCGATGAGATGCCGGAGAGGTTTGTGCCGGGTACCACGATTACGACCCCGGTCACGGTCACGAACACATCGAACGAGACGTGGCCGGCCGACGCGCAACTGTCCTACCGCTGGACCGAGCCGGACAGTACGACCGACATCACGGTGTCTGGTGACCGCAACTTCAAGCCACTTGAGCAGGCGCTGGCACCGGGCGAGTCGAAGACACTGGACCTGCCGATCCGGACTCCGATCGAGGCCGACAACGGCTCCAAGCGGCTGGCTTACGACCTCTATCTGGACCTGTGGTGGTTCAATCCCGCCGCGAACAAGAACGAATGGTTCTCCGCGACTCATCATCCGTCGAGCAATACCACTGAGCCCACGCAAGGCTGTGCAGTCATGACCACTGGTCTCTTGTGTGTCGATCGCTACGTCGAGGACCCGGGCTCGAACCAGTTGGGTCTGGAGAAGTTCCTCTCCTATACCGGTGAGGAGACCGGCGGCGGTGCGCAGTTGTTGACGAACCTGTACAGCGGCAACGCGGTCTGGTCCTACGACGCGCTGTCGAACCCGTCGATCGGGCCGTCGGCGTTCGTGCGGCTGGCCTACAACAGCCAAGACGGCACCAACCCGCGGGCCGGGTTCGGGTTCTCCGTCCAGGCGGCCACCCTCACCAGGCTCGGCAGTGATCTTTCGGTGCCGACCGGCGGCAGCACGAACAACTTGATGACGTTCATCGACGGTGACGGCACGACCCATACCTACAAGCTCGCCACCCAGACCCCGTCGCTGCTGACCTACACCCGCCCGCCCGGTGTCGGCCTGGACTTGACGCGTGACCTGACCGCCGACGCGGCACACCAATGGGTGTTCACCCGGCCCGATGGCACCCGGTTCTACTTCAACCAGGACACCGGCCTGCAGACGTCGGTGGTGGACCGCAACGGCAACACGATGTCGTTCGCCTACGACAGCTCCGGCCGGTTGACCACGGTCACCGACTCCCGCAACCGGCAGGTTCTGACGTTGGGGTACGAGTCCGGCGGTGCCAGGAAACTGGTGTGGATCCGGGACCTCTCGGGGCGGGCGCTGAAGTTCACCTACAACGCCTCCTCGCAGTTGACCCGGCTCGAGGACGGCGGCCCGTTCAACTCGATCACAGCGACCTTCGACCCTGGTGCTGCGGTGAAGGCGTTCCAGTTCGCCTACTCCGACACCTCGAACAACTCGAACACGAAGCTGATTTCGGTCAAGGACCCGCGCAACGCCGAGACCAAGGTCCAGTACTACACCGCGACCGAGAACTCGACCTACGCGTCGTGGCCGAAGAGCTACACCGACCGCCGAAACAACAACACGACGTTCTCCTACGCCGATCCGGACGGATCGGCCGCGAAGGACATCGTCGCCACCGTCACCGATGTCAACGGGTCCACGCCGTCGGTGACGACGTACCGGATGGACGGCTACGGGCGGACCACGAGCATCCTGGATGCGAACCAGAACGCTTCGGGCGGCACGAAGGCGACGTTGCTGGGGTGGGACAGCGACCACAACGTGATCCGGCTGCAGGAGCCGAACGGCGCGGTGTCGACCTGGGAGTACGACCCGACCACCGGGTATCCGCTGATCGTGCGGGACGCGATGGCGGTCAAGAACGGGCTGCCGGGTGTGCTGCTGACCTACCAGAGGCTGACCACCGGCGCGAAGCCGACCGTACTGGTGTCGAAGAAGAGCGCCGCCGGCCGGACGGACACGTTCACCTACGACGCGAACGGCAACGTCAAGACCGT
>NZ_JBVHFT010000025.1:0-95310 GCF_055562215.1 Kribbella sp. NPDC020701
CGCCGCCATGCTCGACCGGCTCCTGCACCGCTCCGTCGTGCTCAACCTCGACGGCGATTCCTACCGACTCCGCGACCACCACGCCCGCAACGACATACTCCGCCAGACCACCACCGGCACCCGCCGGCCGCTACAGTAACCACCACTCAGGGTGAGGAATTTCGATAAGCATCACTGGGGAATTCCGGCGAGCGCCATCAGCCGAGGAGGCCATCCACCTGGACCGCGCCTGCTCATTGTGGGAACAGGTTTCGCCAGGTGTGCGCGGCTCACCAGCCGGATACCTGGAGCTGCTTCGCCGGGCGAGCGACGTCTGCGGACGCGTGGGCCGGCTCAACTCGGCTGTCAGTCTGGCAGAACAGGCGTTGAACCTGGTCGATCGTGAATCCAAGCCGCTCCTGACGAGCACTCTGCTGGTTGCGTGCTGGAAAGCGAAGTATCAACGCTCGCTGCCCGGGAAGATGGTGGGCGACGAGCTCGTCGAAGCTGTCCGACTCACTGACCAATTCCAGAAGGCGCATGTCGGCGCGGGGGGTCGGTCTCCTAAACCGTGTATCGCTCGACTGAGCTCGAGCTGGCGACACACTTGCCGGGCACCGCGTTGGTCTTCGTCCGCCCTCCTCTCGCACGAAGCATGGTCAGACGACAATGCGGGATCCGAGCGAGCTCGCATCCAGACCGAGTCGGAGGAGTGGTCCAGGGAGACTCCAGCTACGTGCTGGCGATCACGTGATATCGAGCAGCCAGATCTCCGAGTCTGCTGGCGCATTTGGCTGGTTTTGCTGCTGAGTGATCTGTCCACGAGCCGTAGCGTAGGCCTCTGTCCCGCCTGTGATGGCCAACCTATTTGGCGGCTCGACGCTTTGGAACTGGCCACCAGACAAGTAGAACACTCCGTGTGCGGTGATCTGCCCCTTCAGCAGAGGAGTGTTGGCCAGGTCAGTGAACCTGAATACGACTTCGTAATTGAAGAGATAGCTGCCGGGCTGCAAAAAGACATCGTTCGGCTCAGCGACCCGAAGGGTCGTCACGAGTCCTGAGTACGTGCCTGCATGCCGCTGTGGCGGGGTCGGCGGCAAGCCGCCTCCCGGCGTGCTCGCGTCGATGCGTTCAAGTACGAGATTCTTGCTGAAGACGAACCGTCGGCCCGGCCCCTTAGGGGGAGGCCCCTGCACTGCCTCATTGACGGGGTCGGGAAGTAAGTTGCTCACAACGATTTGCATGCCGGGCACCTATCTTCGAGGGAAATGGGCCTGGCCGGCGGCCTTCAGACGCAGGGCCCTCCCGTCGCCTGAAGGCTGGGCCAGGGTCCGCGAGGGTGACCTCACCGGATCTGCAATTAGTCTGGCACGAATCCGTCTCACCCTGTAGCGCCTATCCACAGGTCACGAGCCGCTAGCTAGCGCAGCGTGTAATTGGTCTCTAGACGTATTGGTCTCGGTAATAGTGAGGTATGGCGAAGAGGGTCTGACCAGCGTTTTCGCTGGTCAGACGTAGAGCCGCCTGTCGGAATCGAACCGACAACCTTCTCATTGCGAGTCCGTTGCCCTGAGCCCCAACCACCCGACGACCCCCGACCTTGAGCAGTGATCGTGCTCAGTGGCCGGGGGGCGTTGACGACTGTTCAGGGTCCTTCGGGGGCACCGCCTTCTGATCCGTAGAAGCCTGAACAGCTCGATGCCCACCGCCGCGCTTCACACGCTACTGCTGCCAACGGTGCCGACCAACGCCCGTCGTTAGGGGTCGTTGGGGTCGGACTGGGGTCGGGGCCGTTGACAGCTTGTCGGGGTCTTTCGCGGGCCTCTACTCCAATAGAAGGAAGGCGGGCACCTCCATCATTGCTGCACCTGCTCGATGCACGCCTGGCGGACGATTCCGGCTAGCTCATCCTCCGTCCGGCTCCATGGTTCGCCCAGTTCATCGTCGATTCCCCACAAAGCGCCCAGAGGCTGTTCGAAGACCTCGGAGGCGTACCCGTTGCCAATCACAAGTTCGACGACTTGATTGACGGCCCAGGTCCAGTGGGCGCGGCCGCTGAGGTGCATGTTGGCGATGTGGTCGTATGCCACCTTGAGTGCGGCCTGCCTTGAGGACAAAGGGTCAACGCCCGCGTCCGCGAGAGCTGCCGGGAGGAGGTCGCGGACCTCACGGGTGTCCCGTCCACTGAGGCCGGCTAGTTCCGCCAGCGACTCACCGTCATAGCCCTGAACGAGCCAGGTGGCCGCCCACATCGGCACGGACTCTGCGCGCAGGGTGTCCAGGGCCAGCCACGCGGCGACGAGGGCGGGTGTCGGCGTCTCCCCATCCGGATCAATCCCCTGCAACATGGCGCCATTGTGCTCGGGTCGCGTGCCAGCGTCATGGGCTTTGTTGGTGCCCTCCGCACAGATCTCCCCCTTTCGTCTTCCCGTCTGCCGTTCAGCCCACGCGTAGCGCGATCAGGAGACGCCAGAGGGGCCAAGATGGAGCGCCCCACTGGACGAACGACCTTGGCCCGTCTGGTGGCTCCTGATAGGTCCTGACTGGGCTGGGCGGCAGGCGGGAAGACGCACCCCGACCACCTCCCAGGTAGCCGGCCGATTCCGACCCGTCATCCGGGGGTTCCGCTGGAGCAGATTCAGGACATCCTCGGGCACGAGGACCCCCGCACGACGAAAACCATCTATGTCGACGTGGTGGAGGATCTTCAGCGGGGCGCCGTGGACAAGCTCGGGTTGCTGTTCGAGCAGGACGGCGAGTGACGTTGGGGTCAGCCGTGGGTCAACCACCCTCAGGAACGCGAAAACCCCGGGTCATCCACCTGGCTGACCTGGGGTTTTGTTTGCGCGCTCGGAGGGACTCGAACCCCCAACCTTCTGATCCGTAGTCGAGTTCAAGGCGTCCACCCCTGACCACAGCACGCCCGAGCGCACCCACCGATCTGGCGGAATGTCCAGGGCTGTCCGGCCCGATCCGTGGCCGCTGTTAGCAAGGCCGTTAGCAAGGCGCTGGACGAGCTACTCATCACGAGTCCGTTGCCCTGAGCCCCAACCAGCCGACGACCCCCTACCCTGAGCAGTGATCGTGCTCAGTGGCCGGGGGTCGTTGACGGCTGTTCAGGGTCCTTCGGGGGCACCTCGGGGGCACCGCTCTCCGCCTCGCCCCACCACGGTTCAGTGACCACAACGCGGATGTCAGGCAGCGAATTGCGGATGCTCGTCAGCAGCTCCAGGCCCTCGCTCAGCCAAGTTGGATCCCCTGGCCCGTCGACAGGGATGCGATCCTCCTCGTACCGACCATGCCAGTTGCGAATCCGCTCAACCAGTACTGGCGGAAGGGCCAGCGCATCCAGGTCGACCGCCCGACCCTGCTCATCCCAGAGTGGCCCCTGACCGTAGTCGGGCCAGAACTCCAGCGTTCTCGTCACAGGCACAGTGTGCCGTACGCGGACGCTGTGACGCACAGACCCCGAGCAGCACCACTTACGTCTTCCCGTCTGCCGTTCAGGCGGCCTTCTAATCCGTCGGTCACCCTCTGCTAGACGGTATGGAGTGACCGCTTGGGGTTGCTGGGTGGTTGCGGGCCGGGGCCTCCCACGCATGTCGGATAGACGGAGCAGGCAGCCTCTACTCGGCAACCCATGAATCTGTGTGAGTGCGGCCCGGGCCCGCAACCCCGTCACGACGACGGCGTCACGTCATACCGTCTAGCCGGCAGCTATTTGCACGATGCAGGGATTGGCTGCGAGGTAGGCGAGGAGGTGCCCGTTGGAGTCGAGGACTACGCTGCTGACGCGTGGGTTCAGGTTGTCGGAGTCGAGCGTTTGTCCGTCTTCGGCATCGCGCAGCTCGACGTCGCAGCTGTCGTTGCTCTGGTAGTTCTTTACGCTCACGGTGACTTTGCCCGAGGTCGAGATCGCGAAGGCGTTGCTGTCGCTGCCGGACTCCGGTTGGGAATAGGGCAGCGTGGCCTTCCCGGGGCCGGACTGTGGGGCTATGGCGCAGCCTGAATCGTTGGATTCCCATCGGAGTTTGCCTGTCATCTGCATCTGGAACGACTTTCTGTCGTAGACGTGCTCGTGAATCTTCTGCTTGCCGGTGTCGGTCTGTGTGACCGAGACGGTGCAGCCGTGGGCGCTGTTGTCGTCCCAGATTTCAAGCCGCCAGGGGGTTGTCTCTGTGAAGATGCCGCTCGTTGGGCGTCCTCCTCCTGCTGGTGAGTCGCCAGGCTCGCGGATGAGCAGAGCGAATGTGGTCCCGGCTGCTGCGAGGACCACCGCCGCTGCGGCCGCGTAGACCAGGCGGCGGCCTCGTGGACTACCAGGCCATGCGCGCCGAGCTTGCCGTGTCTCCCTTGCTGATGCGACGTCGCCAGGCGCGGCCTTGCCGGGTGGCGGAGCGGAGTCGAGGAGTTTCTGAGCCGCTTCGGCGACGCTTGGTACGTCGGTGGCGGCAATCTGCCCGAGCGCGTTGCGCGCCGCCTGCGCCTTGGCCGGGTCGTCAGCGGCCAACCACTCGGCGAGGGCGGCAACCGCGCCGAGCCGGATCGTGGGCAGCGAACTGTCCATGCCGGTCTGCAAGGCCGCCGGCAACTCGGCGGGAGCGATCGTGATACCGGCAGGGCTACGAGCCAAAAGGATCGTCCCCTCGGCTCCGTACAGCCAGCGTTGCGGGGTTTGCTGGGCATCGGCGGCCCGGATCTGGTCGAACGCGTAGGTGTAGGCATCGTCCACGGAGATGAAGCCGTCGTGGTCGCTGTCGGCCGCGCCGGTCCGGATGCCTGCCACCAGCGCGCTGGTGAACACTGACCCGGGCATGGCCGAGCCTGGAACTGGCTCACCTTCGAACGAATACTCGCTGGCGCGGGAGGCAGTCAACACGACCCGGCCCCGGCCCTGGCCCTGGAACCGTTCGCCCAGTGCCAGGCCGGTGTCTGCTGCCTTCGCCCCCTGGGCGAACGCACCACTGAAGCAGCAGTCGAGCACGACCACCTGCTGCCGGGCCCGGCAGTCGTCCAACTGGTCGAGCAGCCACTGCGCCTCCACCCCCGTGGACGCCAGCCGGCCCTTGAGCGTGTCGGTCGCGGTGAAGTACAACCGCCGGCGCAGGTCGACGAGCCCGTGGCAGGACAGGTACACCAGCAGCAGGTCGTCGGTCTGGCGTCCAGACAGGAACTCCTCGACCGCCAGGCGGATGCCCTGGGCCGTACTGTCGACAACCGAGGTGACCGCAAAGCCGCCGATCTTCGGGTCGGCGAGAAGGTCGCGCAGGTCGGCCGCGTCACGTGCTGGTGCCCGCAGCCGGCGCAGTGTGGCGTCGGCATATTTGGTGGTCGCCACCACCAGGGCAAGCCTCCGCCCCGTGGGCAGGTCAGGCGCCGGCAGCGTGGCGTGCGAGCCAGGCATCGATGATCTTCTCCTGCTGCTCGGAGGTCACGCCGGTGACCTTCAAGACATCGCCGCCGTAGCTGACTTCCACCACCCGGTGCGTCCGTGCCGCCCAGCCGCGAACGACATCCACCACGGCACGCAGCCCGGCGACGGAGCCGAACTGCACTACGAGCCAGCCCGCGAGGATGCCCAGCCCTTTCGCATGTTCCGGTGATGTCGCCTCTGTGACCGGGTCGACCGCGGCCACATCAAGTTCCAGCAACTCCACCCGCAGCCGCCCGGTGAAGTCCTCCAGCTCGTCCTGATCACCGCCGAGCTCCGGCAGGACCTGCACCGTCAAACCCTCGAGGTCCACCATCTTCCCCTTCCCCACGACGGACCCACCAGCAGTCGCGCCAACGACCAGTGAAACTGGCTGTCAAGGACAGCCGCATACCTGGACTCGACGACATCGGCGCCGACCGCGCCGCCCTCGTCCCCCGCACCCGGTCCGCCGTTCCCCCAGTCACAACCCCCATCCCTTCCAAGGTACGCCGCCCGACACCAAGCGCGGTCATACCCGTGAGCGGGCGCGATCGAGCACCACACGTACTGAGACCCATACCAACAAGCTCTGCTCCGCACGTTGAGCCCGCGACACGGCCACCTCGCCTGGGAGCACCGCAGCACGGGCTCGGGGAACAACCCTGGGAGCGAACTGGCAAGCCTGGGCCGACACCCAGGGACCCCGGTGCGGCGGGCAGCAGACGAGGCACGCGGCACTCGCCGCGTGCCATGGTTCGTGCCATGAACTCGCGTCTAACAGAGAGACGACGCGCCTAAAGGGGGCCGATCCGCAACCTGCATAGGCTCGAGTCGGCCACTGTTGCCAATGGCGTGGCTCTCATAATCCCTGGATCAGAGCTCGAGTCCTGCACTCGATCGTTGGGAGGAAGAACACATCCAGCTCGGTCTGTAGCCAGTCTGGGCGGGCGGCTGGTCTGGCGGTCGACCTTCGGCGGCGCCTGTTGAGTTGGATGGTCTGTCACCTTGCTCGTCGAAGACGGGTCGATACCTGCGGGGTCATTGCCGGCGGTTCCGTTCGCAGGTCCCGAGGGATGGCGCACCAGCGCCTTCGGCCTTCACGCGGTGCAGACTGAGCGGATGCTGCACTTCAGGATTTCGTCGCCTGCGGCGAAGAGCGAGGCTGTGATCAAGGCGTTGTCGGATGACCCTGCCGTCAGCAGCCTCGCGGTGTTGCGCGGGGCGTCTGTTCGCCCGCCCGGTGATGTCGTCCTTGCCGATGTCGCCAGGGAGGCCGCTAATGACGTCGTGGACCGTCTGCAAGCACTCGACGTTCATCGCGACGGAAGCATTGACATCGAGCAGGTCCGGGCTTGGATGTCGCAGCGCGGGCTCGATGCGGAACGGCAGGCGCCCGGCAGTAGTGCGGACTCGGTGGTGTGGGCAGACGTGACACATCAGGCGTACGCGGAATCGGAGTTGAACTGGACCTATGTGAGCTTCATGACCATGGCCACGTTGATCGCCGGCATCGCAATTGTCGTAGATTCACAGATCCTCGTCATCGGTGCCATGGTGCTCGGTCCGGAGTTCGCGGCGGTCGCGGCGGTGGGGGTGGCTTTGGTGCGGCGTCGTTGGACTCTGATGACTCTTGCGGTGCGAACCCTGGTCAGCGGGTTTGTCATCGCGATACTTGCAACGACGCTGGCAGCGTTGGTCGGTCGGGCTCTTGGCTGGGTGACGGTCGAGGACTTGACGGCGCCTCGACCGGAGACGGCGTTCATCTACGAGCCGGACAAGTGGTCGTTCATTGTCGCCGTCATCGCCGGTGCGGCTGGCGTGTTGTCGCTGACGTCGGCTCGCGTCGGCGGCCTGTCCGGGGTCTTCATCTCGGTGACCACCGTCCCGGCGGCCGGGAACGTCGCCCTCGGTCTTGCCTTCGGCCTCGGTCATGAGATCTGGGGCAGCGGTCTGCAGTTAGTTGTGAACCTGTCGGGCATGGCGGTGGCCGGCTGGGCCGCGCTCGCGTTCCAGCAGGCTGTCTGGTCGCGGGTGTCTACGCGGCGGGCCCGACTGGCTGGCCGGCTACGAAAGAGCGGTCACCGTCATGACGAGTGAGGATCCGTGTTGGGATGAGGCCGGCCACACTGGAGTCAGAGTCGTCCCCTCCCGCGCTGGTTGCCGCGTGGGTGTTGGTCCGTCCAACATGTGCCAGTAGGCGATGTCGGAGAGGCGCCGTTTGGTGCAGCGCATGGCTTTCCATCGGGGTTGTGCCGCGGTGATTGGGGTTCCACTGCCTCAGGTGGCTGCTCCTGCGATCGCGTGACGCGTTCGTGACGCGAACTGGAGTCAACTCGTGCTGGCAGAGGTATCCAGAGGGGCTGTCGGCGCCACTCCCGACGCCTAGAGATGGCAGAGTCGATGCCATCGCGCAGCCTGTTAAAACTGCAGGCCGCCAGGTTGATGACGCGACAGCGCCTAAGCGTCGACCGCTCGGCTCAATGAGAGCTCAGCGACATGAGTCACCGTATGGGTTGACGGCACGCTCGAAATATTGGTCGTTCAGGCATGGCCTCGGATGTGACCGCCCAGGGCTGGTCTAAAGCGCGCAATCGCAGGCCGCCTGCGTCACGAATCGCGACCAGTAAGATCACCGGTGTCGCATGATCGGCGTCACGTGCGGCTGATCCGTCGTGCGGTCAGCACCGTCAGGCCGACGAGGGCAAGCGGGGCGACGATGCCGAGGACCGCGAAGGCCGCCGCAGATCCGATGTGGTCGGTCATCCAGCCGAAGTTCATCCCGAAGAACCCGGAGCTGACGGTGAGCGGCAGGAAGAGCACCGTCACCAGTGTGAGCCGTTCGCTGATCACTGCGGAATAGCGGTCGAGTGTGTCGCCAAGCAGCGCGTAGACCTGTGCCGCGGCGGCCGCGCTCGCCTCGAAGATCACTCCGGACTGCCGTAACCGGTGTCGGCCGGCGCGACTCAGGGCATCGGCCAGAGTGTCGTCCACGGTGCACATAACGTGGTGCGCGTTCCATAGCTGCTGGAGCGCGAAGAGGCGGTGCCGCAGCCCGGAGACTGTACGCCGTTGCGCGTCGGCGGCGAGACCGATCGAGCCCTGGTCGAGCCGGTTCGCCTCCGCGGAGAGGTCCTGGACGGCGGCAGCGGCCTGGTTGGCCAGCATCAAGAGCACTGCGAGCATCGCTTCCTGCGGCCCGCGACGTACCTGGGACACTGCCTCGCGCAGTACCGGCATGAGGGGCTCGGGGCACACCGCCACCAGCCCGCGCCTGCCGACGTGCAGGTGCACCTCCTGGCTGGTGAAGTCCTCAGCCGTAGCGAAAGCGACCAATGAGATCCGTCGCCCGGCCGCCTGCGCGACCGGCCGGCGATGCGACGAGGCCAGTGCTTGTTCGGCGGTGGCGGCGTCGGCGCCTACCCAGGCGGCCGCCGTGATCACCTCCCGGGGCGCGGAAGGGGGCACCACCACGCAGACTCCGCCCGCTGGGGCGATCCTGTACCGCTTGACTGTCGTGCCGTCAATAACCTCCACCGCTGTAACCTACGATCTGTTGGCTGCTCGATGGCTACCCGCCGGCCGCCGGTGCGCGCGCCGGCTTCGGTTCCGGCCCAGCGGTTCGATCTCCCACCGCCGGACGTCGAGGTCCGAGCTCGTGCGGCGGATGGAGAGCAGGCGGGAGGGACGCTCGAAGCGACCAAGCGTCCCTTTGAAGGCGGCGAAGGCGTGATTATGGAGCGTTTGCTGCGGCCCTGGCCCGCTCGTCGGCGTATGCCCGCGCGTCCATGGCATCGAGGGCTGCGAGCCGCGCGTTGTCGACCGTCCATGCGGCGTAGTCGATGGCGTCGGCTGCGTCCGCTTCGGCCAAGTCCGCGTCGGCGGCGGCCAGCTTGGCGTCGCGCTGCTCGTTACGCTTCTCGATCTTCGCCTTCACATCGTCCATCTTGGCCGACGCGTCAGCCCTCATCTGCGCCCACTTACTCTGCGCCCGCTCAGCGGTCTCCCCCGCCTTCTGTTCGACATCCTTGCCTGCCAGATCGAGGTCGACCTGGGCCTGGTCGATTCGCGAGCGCAGTTTGTCCCGCGACTCGCCGGCCGCGCTCTTCACCGCGGACAGCCCCTCGGCAGTGCGCTTCTCGAGAGCCTCGAACTGCGTGGAGAAATCCATCTCGTTCCCTCCCTTTACTCGACTCCGGGCCTGCTTCCGACAGATACAGCCAACTCCTGGTGAAGACCCATGACAACCCCGAGCCCACGATCTTCGAGGTCGACCGGAGCCGACCTTGCACGGGACGCCAGCGCCGCACCTGCGAGCCGGTGCCGCATTGCAGAAGTCCGAGAAAATCAGCGACCGCAGGGAGCGCCGAGGCAGTTGTTCGCTGGCCGGGTGGCACGTAGCGCAGACGGTTGCGTGGGGGGCACGGCGGCCCAGAATCGGAAGCCAGGCGGGGAAGGAACTCAGTGGGGCTGCGCCGACGAAGTCGGGTCATCGCCCGCAGGAGCGGCTTGCCCTCGGAGTACACGGCGTCGGCGGGCAGGGCAACGATGATCGCGGACCAGTCCACGCGGCCCCCCGGAGCCCTGGCCTGAATCCTGTCGGTCACCCGGGCACGCCGCCAGCTGCTGCCCGCCCGGCTACCTCCAGGGTCTACCGACGGCTGGCAGCTTGTCACGGGCTCCCCGCCGGTACCAGTTCATTCGGCAGCGGGTACGGGCGGGTATGTCACGCTCAGCAGTTCAGTGTGGGAACAGCGTGGGAACAAACAGGTGTCGATCCGAAGCAACTGGAGTCAAGATCGGCCGAACTGGTGATGGCTGGCTACGTCTGCCGGGGCGTATGTCGGTGTGGTGCGTCGGTTTCCTGAACCGAGCGTCACCTACCTGAACTGGCATCATCGGTCTGTGGTCGCGAGTCTCTCCTAGGGTCAGCTAATTGGCGGCGTGAAAGGCCTCGCGGATGTGGGCTGGGACTCGTCCGCGGTCATTGACCTCGTACCCGTTCGCACGAGCCCATTCCTTGACGGTGCGAGCATCCGCATCAACTGTGGTTCGGATGACCCGCCTGCCGCGTCTCTTCTCGATCGGCCGGCCTGCCTCGACGTACGGACGAAGTACAGCGCGCAAGGCTGCCGCGTGCCTGGTGCGGAGGTCGATCTCGTACGACGTACCGTCGAGGCCGAACGGCACGGTCTCACCCTTGCCGGTACGGATATCGCCGCCGTCGAGGTCGTCCGTCAGCAGGATCTCGACTCTTTGAACCATCGGGCGCCTCCTGGCCGTTGATGCACGTGCACACAGCATCGCTCACCACCCGCCCGAAGGGGCTCACCCGCCGCGACGCGATTACTCTTTGCTCTGCAGAACGGCTCGCGAGTGGGCGCACGCGGTGAGGTTCGCGGGTGCAGATACAGGAAGTCTGCGCCGGAGGCGCGCCTTGAGACATGAGAGCTCGATTCCGACGCGCGTCTGGGTGTCCGACCGGAGACGGTACTCCATCTGTCGATGGATGAACTGTGTGCGAGATGGAGACGCGCACGGTCAACGGGTGAGGAGGTCAGAAAGGCGTTCAAGCCTGAAAGTGCCGACGCCTAGCGAGGTTGGTTGCTACGGCATCATTGCCCCTCTTAATCCACAGGTTGTCGACGTGTGGCTTGATCGGGAGGAGCGTGTGCCGTAGGGACACGCTGACAAGGGGTGCCATGACTACGAGGGATGGCGCGAGGACCACATCACCAGGACGTCCGTGCCCCGAGGACGCCATCCCCGACAGCCCGCTCTGGTGGTACCTCACGTTGTCCGGGACCCATGTGACTGTGTCTGCCGACGACCAGGGCGGCTATCGCTACCGCTGCGCCGGTTGCAGGACGTTTTCGGACCGCGCCGAGGGCCGCGCGCGAACCTTGTCGCACGCGAATGAGCACGCTGCGCAATGTCGTGCGACGTCGCGCCCGCAGTCCAGACACGCCGCCGAGATCGCGCAGGAGGTAACTGCAGACGTCCGAGCAGAACTGCCTCGCATCGATGCGAGAGCTGCTGCGGGTATCGCTCTCTCAGCTGCCGTGCTGATCGGTATAACCAGCCAACCACAACCCGCGCCGATCCAGTACTTCGCTATCATCGCGGCAGCACTTCTGACCATAGCTTTACTCCTGTTCTTCACCGTTCTCCTGCCGGCGCCGGCCAGCGCTTCACGGGTCGCGATTCGCCGCTGGGCCGACTTCACGAACGGTGAGGATCTTGCTAATGAGCTCGCGACTTGGGACCGCGCCGCATATCACGCGTCACTAGCAATCGAGCTGTCCTCCGTAGTTCAGGCCAAACACAAGCGACTGACCCTCGCGCTCTTCTCAGGCGCGCTCGCGGTCTTATCCCTGGCCTCTGGAGCCTCATATGCACTCTTCCTAGGATTTCGCCAGCCAAGTGAAAGCCGGCAGCATCTGAGCAGAGGAGCCCAGCCGGCCCCTTCCGGGGAGAGGACTAGGGTTCGGGGCGAAGCCCTGAGGTCTTCGATGAGTGCTGTCCCCACCGGCGGCGGCCGTCCGAGGACGGCCCCCAGGGCCGCGGCGCAAGGGCGCCGTCCCAGCGGCGCCTGATCCGTAAGGGCCGCTTCCGGCAGGCTGTCCACGGCGACAGTCCACGGCGTCAGCTCTCGGCGGTTTGACGGCAGCTGCGAGCAGGCCTGCCCAGCTCTGCGCGATGGAGTCCATCGAGCAGCTGTGGAACACTTTGTGGAACGAACTGGCGAGTAACAGAGTTACTGGAGTCGATAAGAGCCGAACTCAGCGCGGTCCCTGAGGCTCAAATCGGCCCCTGTCGATGCGGTCCGGCGGCCTTCTAATCCGTTGGTCGCAGGTTCGGGTCCTGCCGGGGGCGCCTCCCAAACCCGATGGTCAGAGGCCGGTCTACCCACAAGCGCCTTCGCCATTACTGCTCCGCGCCCGGCAGGTCTTAGTAGCGTGGTGGCATGAGCGCAGATGGGCGGACGCGGGTGTGGCGGTTCCGGCATGTCGCCACGCGGTACGTGAATCCTGTGTCGAGACATGTCGCGGGGTGGCTGCCGGGGTTCGGGATCGTGACTTACAGCGGACGGCGCAGCGGGCGGATCTACAGCACTCCGCTGAACGTGTTCCGGCGGGACGACAGGTACTTCTTCTTTCTGACGTACGGGTCCGAGGCGCAGTGGGTGAAGAACATCCTCGCGGCCGGTTCGTGCTCGCTGAAGACCCGTGGTCAGGTCGTGCATCTGGTTGACCCCGAACTGGTCACCGACCCCGAACTCCGCCCGGCACCATTCCTGGTCCGGCTCATCGAACGCCGTGTCGCCGGAGTCACGCAGTACCTGACGATGCGGCCGGCACCGAGCATCTGAGCGTGTCCTGCCAGGTACGGGAGGCCCGCTCCGGCCCGAAGCACTACCCCGAGGCCGCCGACCACTCCGCGGCCTCGGGCGCGTGAGTGGTCACAGTACGGCGATCGGGTTGATCGGCGACCCGGTCGCGGTCGGCAGCCGGAGCGGCGCGATGACGCACAGGAAGGTCCAGTGCGCCGTTTCCTCGCATATCCGCACGAGGTCATCGAACTGGAGGTAGTCCAGCAGCATCACGCCGAGCGCGTTGATGGCGAGGACGTGGACGGGGAAGGCCACCCCGTCGGTCAGGCTCGGCGCGGTGTCGTTGTTCCCATCACCGCCCAGAACCGCGATCTGCCGCTCGGCCAGCAGCGGCATCACCTCCGGGTGCAGCCCGGCCCGGGCCGCGGCCGCATCCCAGGGCCCTCGCACCTCCCGCCGCTGCCGGTGACCCACCCGCACCAGCAGAATGTCGCCACGGCCGACGTGGACGCCTTGGTCGCGCTCCGCGGCCAGCAGGTCGTCGACGGTCACGTGGTCGCCGGGCTCCAGCCAGGCCACCCCGCGAGACCGTGGTACGTCGAGGAGCACCCCGCGGCCTACGATCCCGTCGGCGGCCACTCCGACGGACAGCTCGGTCGCGCCGCTCTCGGTGATGGTGTCCGCGGGCACCCCGTTGTACAGCTCGCCGTCGAAGATCACGTGGCACAGGGCGTCGAGGTGGCTGTCGGCGTTGCCGTGAATGTTCATCTCGATCCGGTCCATGCCGAACGCGACGCCTCGGCCGGCCTCCGCGGCCGGTGGCCCTTTCATCTGGTGCCGGGCGGGTTCGGGGTCGTCCGGCGTCACCCGTCCCTCCACCGGTGCGGCGAGCGATACCGCGCGACCCAGCCTGACTTCACCTGCGCCGGCCATGGTTCCGGCGGAAGTGAGGTAGTTCAACGCCCCTCGCCGGTCGTGAGGCCCCCAAGGGCGCTGGCTGCGCAGCTGCTCGTACAGCGAGCGGAACTCTGCCTCGGTCATCCGGCCCGGCGGGAGTCCGGCCTCCCCGGTGCCCGTACGTCCCCTACCGGTCATGTCGTCAGCCTCCCCGTTTTGCGCGCCTGTGGGTAGCCCGTCGCCAGATGGCCCACCGCGCAGCGAGTCCGGCGATCGCACGGCCACCCGGAGCATGTGCCGAACGACGCCGACGTCAAGGCCTCCGGCCGCTACGCGGTCGGGCCACGCCCGAGCCCTGACCCCCCACTCGGCACGCCCCGAACCCGGCGAACAAGCAGAAAACAGTCAAACACCCCTGACCGGCCGCCACTCCTTCAGGGATGACCTGGGGGTTTGGGTGGAGCCGCCTGTCGGAATCGAACCGACGACCTTCTCATTACGAGGAAAAACGAGAGCGTCGCATCCGCTCTCTACGAGCGCTTCTAGCAACACGGCCTCCCCCAGCGAGCGCGAGATTCCCCATGCGTATCCGTCATCTGGTGCTACGAGTCATGCCATGCACACGCTTGCGCCGCCGGGGGAGCCCCCCGGCGGCTGCTGAGATTGTTCAGTCGTCAATCTCCTGCCAGACCGCCTGCTCGTCGTGCTCCTCCCAGTCAGCGCCTGGCAGCGCGACAGCCCAGCTCGTCCATGTCCCGGCCGACCGGGCTGGGGCGGTCCTCACCCTGGCGCGGACGAACATGCCGGGCGTGAGCTCCACGGGCGAGCGCAGCGGGGCCGTCGTCATCCCCCAGTGCGTCGGCGGATCGCCGGGTCCCACCGACAGCGAGACGCCGGGCGCGAGTTCGGCGCTGAACCACAGTGCGAGCGCGTTGGCCGTCCCATGGTCGCGGACGGGCAGCACCGCCTCGGCTTGGTGAGGCGCCTGCGCCTGCTGAAGCGGGATCACGCCGGCGTCCGTCGCCCACAGCCGGCTCGCCTCGGAGCGCCTGTCACCCGCCGCGAGGTGACGAAAGGTACCGGAATAGAAGATCTCGTTGACGGTCTTTTCGATCAGGTCGTCGAACCTGACGCCGTACGGGTTGTCCCGCAGGAACTCCACCATCTCCGCGAGGTAGCGGTCGTGCACCAGCGCGGCCCACGCCGTGACCAAACGGGGGATCATGACCCCGCCCGGCTTGAGCCAGCGATCACGGGCGACGATGACCGGAACGAGCATCCCTTCGTCGATCCCGAACCCACCGAGCCACTCCGAGACGATCACATCGACACGCTCTGGCAGCTCGAGGTCTATAACGTCGCCGTGGATCACCTGGACGATCTCCGCGACCCCATTCGCGGCGGCAAGCTCCTGCGCCAGCACGGCGGCCGACGTCCGCTCCACCGCATAGACGCGCGCAGCACCCGCCCGAGCGGCGAACACGCTCAAGATGCCGCTTCCGGCCCCGACATCGAGAACAATGTCGCCGGGGCGCACCACCAACTCGATCGCACGCCGGAAGGCCCCGGTGCGGACGCGGTCACAGATCATCGTCCGGTGTACCTCGAATTCCGCATACATCGGGTCCGGCGGGTTCCTGATCGGCGTCCGCACGCCAGCATCGTAGCCCCGCCGGTGACTGGTGCACTCGCGGGCGCCAATGCCCGCCTAGAGGGCGTGGATCGGCCAGGAACTATGCGTAGATCTAGCTCCAGACCGCCAGCGGTCGATGACGGTGGATGTGGCGGCCGGGCAGCCGGGCTTGTTGGACGGACAGGGGCGTTTCGTGTCGACCCGGGTCGGCAAGCGGCCGACCCGGCGGTGCGCCGGGAATGTCATCGGCTGTTCCCGAGGAGATTTCTGCTCGTGAGGCGCACGCAACCGAGTGTGCGCATGACAGAAATCGCGAGCGCCGCGGCCCGCCGGGCTGTTATCGCGATCACGCAAATCACCCAGCCCGGGTGGTGCGCACGACGGCCCGGTGCGGCAACGTGGCTGGTGCGGACAGGTCGTGTCGACTGGTGATGCGGCGATGGACGCGCACTGTCCGGACCGGCGCAGGTCGGCCGGACGAACGGGAAGGAGTTCGCTATGGGTTTCAGGCGACGGACAAGGCGGCGCGCGCTGATTGCCGGAGCGGCGATCGCTCACCACGAGACCAGGAAGGCCGACGAGCGGCAGCAGGCCGACGACCAAGCACCCGACGACCAGGCACCGGCCGATGACCAGGCGCAATATGCGCCCCCTCCGGCGGACCCGGCCGACGAGATCGAACACCTCGCACAGCTGCACACCTCGGGCGCGCTCTCAGACGAAGAGTTCACCGCTGCCAAGGCGAAAATACTCGGGACATGAACGCGTGCCCGATTGCCAGAAGATGCCGAATACATCGATTCCCGGCAGGAACAGGTGGCTGAAATGAGTGGATCTCGCAAAGAGGTGCTGTCGAACGCGCTCAAGGCCGAGGTCGGCGGCGCATCGGCAGATCTGAAGACCCTGTTCACCGATGACGTCGTCGGCTGGTCACCCTACGCCACCGTGTTCGGGCTGGCAGCACTCGCTGAACTGTCCGCCCTCCGTGAAGAAGCGTTCTCCAACGTCGTGATCACGTTCCGGGGACTCGATGAAGTAGGCAACAAGGCGTTCGCCGAATGGCTCGTCGAATCCGACCACACCGGGCCACTCGTGCTCGGGGACACCGTGCTGGAAGCGACAGGACGGCACGTGCAGTTGCCCGGCGTCACCGTGGCCGACTTCCGCGAAGGGAAGATCCGGTCCTTCCGGACCTACTTCGACGACATCTCGCTGATCGAGCAGATCGCCGGTGTCTGACGAGCCGACCGCTGTGGAATTCCACGTCGAGGACCATCCGGATCCGCTCGACATCGACGTCCTCGAAACGCAGATCCGTCATGAGGCGTCCGCCGCCATGGGACTCGGCGGCGAAGCCGACCTGGCGATCTTCGTCCGCGACGCCGGCAGGGTCGTCGCCGGCATCAGCGGGTGGACCTGGGGCGACTGCTGCGAACTGCAGAGCCTGTGGGTGGAGCCGAGTCTCCGTGGGCGTGGCCTCGCGACGCGGCTCCTCGCCGCTGCCGAAGCCGAAGCGGCAGCCCGCGGGTGCTCGCAGACCGTCCACTTCACCTACGCCTTTCAGGCCCGGGCTCTCTATGAGCGGAACGGCTACGAACTAGTGGGTTGCGTCGAGGACTTCCCATCCGGAACGGACGTCCTTTGGTACCGCAAACGCCTTGAAGGCTGCGCGGATAGATGCTGAACAGAGCCTTCGTGCCCTCGCCAGTCGCACACCACGTTGATGGATGTGGCAATCGCTATGAACCGACAATGCTACGCATGCCGGAAATCGTGCCATCCGCACCTGATCTGCGATTCCTGCTCCCGGACTGGTTCCGGTTGAGGTCGACGCCGTCGGCGGTGGTGAGCTGCCCGTCGCCGTCGTTGTCGCGCGCATTCTTACGCCACAGCCGGTTGGCTGGATCGAAGGTGAGGTCGTATCCGTCAGGGCTGACGCCTGGGATGAAGTAGACGTGTCGACCAGACATGAAGAACCCCAGGCCACGCTTGTGACCTGGGCCCGAGTTGGGCCGATTTAGTGCGCACCCTGAGCGGCTTCTTGCACCGCGGTCGATGCAGATCTCGGCCTCGATCGCGCATGTGGGACACGCGTAGAGCCGGGCACACCGCGTGTCGTCTTGACACATTCGATCGCGGAGACCGCCAGGGTCGTCCTCGTATATCGAGCGGCTCGCCTGACACCCGGTTCAGGGCGACCCGACTGCACCGATGGTTGCCCGGAGCAACTGTCGACGTGTCAATGATCGGCCTTGATCCCGCCTGCCTCGCGTTGATTGCTCGATGGCGGGGTCTGCGCCCAATAGGTGATCAGGCTGGCCGCGCGGTCCTCGGCGATCTGGGGCTTGTACAAGGCCAAGACGGTGCAAGGGCGACTGTCTCGCCAAATGAGCAGGCAGCCGATGTGACCGAAGGCATCCTCCACATTCTTGCCGAAGATGGCGAGGAACAGCATGTTGCCGAGGATGTGGCTCCAGCTTCCATGCAGGAACATCGCGGCAAACCAGCTGATCGCCCACGGCTCGGCCAGGGCACTGCTCCTGTCGGTGGCGATGTCGATGGAGGCTCCGGCACGCGGTCGAGCGTCCCGGCGAACGATGGTGCGATGTGACTAGTGGAGTTGCCGGAGGGCGGTGCGGATGTCGGTGTCGGAGGTGTCGGTTGGCAGGAGGGTCGACGGTATGCCTCTGCTGTCGAGGAATCCGATCACTCCGGACTGGCTCGGATCGATGCCCGCGGCGTCGCTGAGCCATACGGCGGGCTCAGTGGCCGGGTAGCCGACCGGGACCGGCAGCTGGCCGGCCTTGCGTTGGATCTCGGCTGTCGGCGCGGGATGCTCCTTGTCGCCGATGGTGTCCCAGGTCAGGCCGATCACGGTTGGCGACTTGCCGCCGGAGGTGAGCTTGGCCAGGCGACGGACTGCGGGGGCAACGTCGGTGACGTCGCCGGCGGCCACAACGACCGGTTTGCCGGTGTAGTCGGCCCAGCGCAGTTGTCCGCCGCCGAGACGCGGCACGGTGAAGGCCGGCATACCCCCGGAGGCCGGGTCCAGTGCCGGATCGTCGTACAGTCCCGGTCCATGCTCGCCTGGGCGATGGCCGCATGCGGCGTCGATGAGCTTGAGTTTCGACGCCGGCGGAGGTGGCAACGTCCCTGCCGCGGCCGACTCACCAACCCGGCGCAGTTCCTTCGCGGCCTGCGCGGCCAGCTCGACGTCGCCGGGCGTCGTACCGACGCGGATCGCGAGCGGGCCAGTGAAGACGACGACCGAGTCACCGGCGAGGGAGACGGTTGGTACGCCGTGAATCGGGGCCAGTCGCGAGCACCCGACAACATTCTGGCCAAGCGGGATTTCCCCGGCGCCGACCTCGATACGTGAGCTGCAAGTGCCTTCGCTGCAAAGGGATCCGTAGCCGACGCTCAATGACTGGCCGGGGTCGAGGGAGGTATCACCCTGCGCCTCAGTGCCCCCGGTGAAGATGATCGCGTCCTCCAGCGGCAATCCGTGGAATTCGGCGCCGAGGTAGTAGATCGGTGTCGAGGTGGTGGCCGCGATCTGGCGGAGCCGGGCCTCGGTCTTTGCCGGCCCCGGTCCGGACGGACCACCGCCGGCTGTCGAACTGTCGCCGCCGCCAGGTGGCATCTTCGTCGAAAACGTGTCAGGAGCGATCACAGGGGCGAACGTCACCTCGGTCAATTTGTCCGGGCCGCCGTCCGCCAGGACCAGGCCGGTCTGCTCATCCAGAGCGATCTCCCGCGCGTCCATCGGCTCCGCCGGCGAGTCCTCAGCCGGCACCACCTTGTCGCAGTGATAGCGCACCGCTGTCCGGCCGAAAACTGTCGCGGTGCCCAGCCGCCTCGCTGCGCGACACAGCTCGGCGAACTCCTTCGTGCCGGGCCGATAGAAGAACGTGGCTCCGGGGAACTCGTCCTCGCTCGGGTTGTCCTGCTGCTGGTACTTCGGATCGCTCTGCGGGTCGTAGGAGAGCAACACCTTGCCGTCCCACACGACATACGCGCCGGCGTCTGGTCCAGTGAGTACCGTCTGCCGGAACCGCCTGTTTCCGTCCACGATCAACTCGTACGACCCGGCGTCGTCGGCAGCCGTTCCGCGCATCTTGACCAGATCAGGCGGCACCGTTGCCGAAGGCGACGCAGACCCGCTCCCTGATTGTTGCCCGCCACAACCACCTGCCGCCGCGACGGCGAGCACGACCGCCACGACGAACATCTTCGCTTGCTTGGCCCGCACAGTCATCCCGACTGCGCTCCTCCCCTGTCGATGATCCTCCAGGGACCGGCGGGGGCGACCGGCCATGATCCCGTGGTTCACCCCAGACCTGCCCCCTTGGCGCACGCAGCACGGCTTCAGCTCAGTCTGCGCGCGGACACGCCGGCACGGGCTGAGTAATAATGCTCAATTCGCCCGGGAGACCGTGCCAGATTCGGCCTGACACTCCAAGCGGGACACCATCGTCGCTGCCTGTCCGGCGCCGTGGAATCAATCGTGGTGCGAAATCGCGTCAAAGAGAGTCGACTGGCCGGGCCAGAATCCCTTCGAACCCAGACTTCTGACGCCTGGAGAGGGCTCGTTGCTTAGGGCATCATTGCCCCTCATAACCCGTGGGTCGCGGATTCGAGTCCCACCCGCACTACTTACCACCGTGTATGAGTCAGTTGGCACGCAATCCGTGCCCGCGAGCCGTTGGAGACGGGCTCGGCGTGCGCGCCATCTGTGATCAGGCCCGGCGGTGCTCCCGAGCGTTGTGGCGCGACGAGCTCAAATCAGCCCGAGCTCACGCGCCCGGCGGACCGCCTCGCGGCGACTGTGGACTGCGAGCTTGCGATACACGCCCCGGGCATGGGCCTTCACCGTGTTGACCGAAACGAAAAGTTCTGTGGCGATCTCTTCGTTGGTTTCGAGTGACGCCAAATGGCTTAGGACGACGTGCTCACGATCCGTGAGGGGCTCGTCAAGTGGAGTGGGTGCGATAGCGATGGGGCCGGCCGTGCCGATGTCGTCGAGGAGGGCGTCAGCAAATCGCCGAGCATCAGGCTCCGCGTCGCCCCAGAGTCGTAGCCGATGCCTCAGCAGTGCCTCGGGGCGCCCGTTGCCGAGGGCGACAAATGGCCGGCGAATATCCTCCGGTTCGGCAATGGACACCGCCTGGTCGATAGCAGCGAGGGCTCGATGGTCCTCCCGCTGACTGTCGGCCACCAGTGCGGTCACCAGCCAAGCCCGAGCCTTGATGACCGCACTCGGGCATTGCTCGCGCAACACCGACAGGATGTCCTCCGCCACTGCCAGGTTGCCGAGAGCCTGCTCGGCTCGCGCCAGGCACAACCTGACCTCGTCAAGACCCGCGGAGCCACCAGGTGCGTCGGTGATCGCGTCGTCGCCTGCAGCTGGTACGTCGAGCAATGAGCGTAGCCGATTCACGGCGGCGTCTTGACGTCCGCGGGCCAGATCGATCTCGGCTTGGACGAGTGCGACCCATCGTCCGACGAGCGGCGCGATCGCACGATCTTTGAGCTCAGAACCCAAGGCGACCATCAGGTCCTCGGCCCGATTGACTTTCCCCGCCGCGAGCCAGAGCCTCGCCTCGGTCGCGCGCAGCGCCGGGTAGGGGGTGCGGTCCGGGTCGTTGCGCTCGGCGGCCAGGCCGGCGTCGATGAACATCTGGGCGGTCTCGCGGTGGTTTCGCTCCAACTCGATCCGGGCCAGGACCAGGTAGACCACAATGGCCTGGGCGTGCTCGGTCCATCCCCGCTGCTCGATGATCTCCAGGGCCCGGGCCGCCACGTCGTGCGCGGCCTGCACGTCGCCCCGCTCCCACTCGATCAGCGCCAAGTAGCCGAGGCTGTTCACCATCGTGAGGTCGGTTCTCGTGGCGGCGGCCATGCCCATCGACTCGCGCAGCGGCTGCTCGGCTTGATCGGTGTGGGCCGACCAGACGAGCCCGACCCCGAGATTACTCAACGCCGGCGCCTCGTACGTGGGCGCGGCCGGCAATCGCGCCAACTCAGGGTCCGAGAGCCGGCGCAGCAGCCGCCTGGCGGCCACGATCAGGTCGGGCACGCTGCCCTGCACACGGCTCAGCACGAGGTCCGTTACGCAGAGAAACAGTTCGAGCGATGTGCGGGACTCCTCGCCGCGTTCGGTCAACATGTCTCGTGCGTGCGCGACATGGTTGCTGAATCCCGCATAGTCACGAGCGATGAAGCAGGCGATCGCCGCGCATGCTCTCAGCTCTGCGCTGGAGTACAGCTCTGCGGCGGGTATCTCCGCCAGGAGTGCGGCGAACGCCTGCCGCTCGGCCGACAGGGCACGCATCGCGGCGCCATTGACCATCAGGTCTCCGACGAGTTGCCAGTCCCGCGCGCGAACCGCGTGCCGGACCGCCTCGACCGCCTCTCCATGGCCGGCGAACCACCGGGCCGCGCGCCGGTGCAGTTCGGGCGCCAGGTCCGGCTCGTCCAACAGCAGCCGGTGACGGAGCAAGTCGACCAGCAGCGGGTGGTATCGGAACCAGTGGTGGTCTGTTCCGAGGGCCACGACGAAGGCGTTGGACTGCACCAAGCTCTCCAACTCCCCCTGACTCCCACTGCGATCGGTCAACAGATCGGCCAGGTCGGCGCACATGAGGTCCGCGGCGCTCGTCCGCAGCAGGAAGCGGCGGCGCTCCGCAGGCAAGGCCGCGAGGACTTCGTCGAACAGATACTCGGCGACGCCCGAGTCGGTCCCGGTGAACTCCTCGATGCGGTCGACCTCTGCTCTGGTGGCCGCGAACATCGCCGCCAGCCGGATCCCGGCGGCCCATCCATCGGTTCGATCCAGGATTCGATTGCTCAGCGCGGCCGGCAGGTCGACCCCCGAACGCACCAAGAGCTCGCCGGACTCCGCCTCGGTGAAGGCCAGGTCACTCGCGCGTACCTCCGCAAGCGCGCCGTCGACGCGGAGCCGGTGGAGGTGCAGACTCGGGTCAGATCGGGTCACGATCACCAGGTGGAGTGGCAAGGGGTGGCGAAGCATCTCGGTGATCCCGTTGAGGACTTCCGGATTGTGGATCTCGCCGAAGTCGTCGAGGACGAGTGTGAGCGGACGTCGCAGCTGCGACAACTCGAAGATGATCCTTCGTACGACGTCTTGGCCGACTGGCGGTCTGATCATCAGCGATCCGAGCCCTCCGCCCGGGGCTTCGCCGCTGCCGTGAACCGCGGCCACTAGGTAGGACCAGAAGAGGACAGGGTCGTTGTCGAAGGAGTCCAACGACAACCAGGCCACGGGCCGCGCCGCGGATCGCTGCGTGGCCCAGCTGGCGACAAGGATCGTCTTGCCCCAGCCGGCTCCCGCACTGACCAGCGTCATCCGTCCGGAGGTCCCCGCCTCCAGCCGATCGACGAGCCGCGAACGGACCACCAGCCCGGACGGCAGCTGGGGTGCAGCCAGCTTGCTGGTGAGCAAGCTCACCGCGGGCAGCGGCTTGGCTTCGCCGCCAGTTGGCCACCCCGACCCGCGCGATTCTCGTACTGCGCCCTCGGCGCCCGCACGAGTGGACGCCCCCCGCGCCAGTTCTCCAACCTCTGAAGTATCCACTTCGGCCCCCACCTCCCGGCCGGCCCCCGCGGCCCCATCTCCTCCCAGACTAGGCGAATATCACCCGCAAGAACCCTGTGCGGCCCGGACCAATCCGCGGAGGGTCCGTGCGACTACCCATTGGGGATAATGCGCTTCGCGCGCCGCCCCGCGACGCTGGATGTCAACAGTCTCCGACAGCCGAGGTGGCAGCAATGACCAGTTGGGTCTACGAGGTCCAGGTCGTCGGCCGACTCAGTCAGAGCGTCCTCTCCGAACTCGACGCCGAGGTCGGAGAGGTCTTCACGACGACTGAGCCGGTCACCACGCTGATCCGGGCAAACACTCCTGACCAGTCCGCGTTGGTGGGGTTGCTGGACCTGCTCCACGCTCTCGGCCTCAAAGTCTTCGCGCTGCGCCGGGTGATGGACATCGACGAAAGCGGCGATGCGGAGATTCTGCCATTCTCGCCCGGATCTCGACCGGGGCCGTCGACATGATCTTCGAGGCCCGAATCGCCGGTCGGATCGGACCGCTCACCGCCTCGGCACTCCCCCATGGCGCGCTGACCGTTCCCTGCCCTGCCACAACGTTGCTGACGATCGTGAGCCCAGAATCTAGGCGGGTCGCCGAACTCGCTCGTCGGCTGGAATCACACCACGTCGAGATCATCGCCATCCGCTGCCACCAGATCGGGTCCTGACATCGGGCGTCGCCGACGGCCGGTCGGCGCAGCCGCGACCCACAGCGCAGCTGGCGCCGTGGGTCCGTGGCGCGGTTCAGCGTCGTCGTCCAGCAGGACCGAGTACGGCGGGCAGGACTCCGTCGGCAGCCGCTCCATGGCGAACCGCTGTTCAGCCGGCACCAGAAAGACGCAAAGCCCACGGCACCCTTCGCCATCGATTCCAAGGTCTGCCGCTCGATTGTCCACCAGACGGTGCTTGACGAGAAGGAGCCCGGTCGCACCAGCCGGGCGTTCGAAGCGTCAGCCGCCCGCTTCGGCCATCTTTTGTTCGGCGTCGGCCAGGGCGCCCTTGAGGGCCTTGACGTGGTGACCATCCGCCTCGCCGACCACGTGTTTGATCGCTCGCGTCACCGCGGGCTCGACCACTCCTGCAGCTTTGTGAGGGTATGCCAGGATCAGACCGGCGCCGCCGATGGGAATCGTCTCCCCGGCCTGTTCTTCGATCTTTTTGCTCGACTTCTTGTGCAGGAGCTTTCCGCCGACGGCGCCTATGCCTGCTCCGATCGCGGTCGCCGCCAGCAGCGGTGGTGCGAAGAGACCGACTGCGAATCCCACGGCGGCCAGCCCTGCGGTGCCCTCCTCGACCATGTGGTCGGATTGCTCGACCGAGACGTTGCCCTCGAGGTCCTTGCTCACTACGACGGCGCCCCACAGGCGCTCGCCGCAGTTCAGGGCAGCCTCGTAATCCTCCTGTGCTGCATCAACGGACAGGTACCCGCCGATCAGCACATCGGTGGTCTCCTCATCGAACCCCATGGCAGTCCTCCTTGCGGTGTCGTGCGTCACCCTGACAGGCCGTGCGCGGCCTGTCCGTGCTGTTCAGAAGCGTGGATGGTCATCTCGTCATCGGCGGACAAGTGCGGTTTGATGTCGAACACAACCTTCTTGATCGTCCCGGTGAATGCGAACGGCTTCTCGCTGTCGTAACTGAGGTCGACAACGCCGCCGTTGTCCCTGCCGATGTCCATGCCGGAATAGCCTGAGAACCGGATGGGCACGGTGTGGTCCATCCGTCCCTTGCCGACCGGTCGGTCGTCGACGTACAAGGTCACGTCGCCGCCGGTCGCCGGCTGCGCACCGTCAGCCTCGAACTCCATGCGGACCGTCACCTCGCCAGTGGGCATCGCCTCGTCAGCGACCTGTTTGAAAACGGCTACGCCCATCATCGAGTAGGTATGCGTGAGCTTGCCGTCCTTCACATAAAGGGTGAAGCCGCCGAGATGGTCGGCCTCAGCCACGATCACACCTTCGGCCCCACCCTCAGGCACGACAAGGTCGGCCTGGATCGCGTAGGAATGGTTGTAGATCCGCGGGATCATCCCGGACATCACGTTCTGCACGTCGCCCCGGAACTCGAACTTGGTCTGCTCCGGCAGCGGCGGCAGCATTCCGAAGAAGGTGGACAGCGTCGCGAGCAATGGCAGGACCTTGTACTGCTCGGCCTCCTGCCAGAACAGCTCCTTCAGCTCGCGCACCTTGTCGGGGTGCTCCGCAGCCAGGTCCTTCGCCTGGGTGAAATCGTCCGGCAGGTAGTACAGCTCGGTGGGGCCGGCGTCGGGATCCCACACGTCGGGCGCGTAGGGCTTGAGCGCATCGGGGGTGATCACCCACGCGATGCGTTCGGTCTTCATCGCCAGCCACCAGCCGTCCTTGTACATCGCCCGGTTGCCGATCGTTTCGAAGTATTGCTGCGATCGATGCTCCGGCGCGGCCTCGTTGGTCAGTGACGCGGCGAACGAGGTCCCGTGCATCGGCGTCTGCTCGATCCCGTCAACGGTTCGCGGCAAGGGGATCCCTGTCACGTCGAGGACCAGCGGTGCGATGTCGATCACGTGAGCGAACTGCGAGCGAAGGCCGCCGCGGTCGGTGATGTGCCCTGGCCAGTGCAGCACCAAGGGGTTGCGCGTCCCACCCAGGTGGGACCCGACCTGCTTGCCCCACTTGAACGGCGTATTTCCTGCCCATGCCCAGGCCGCCCCATAATGCGGCGCCATCATCGACGTACTCCAGGCGTCGACTCCGCCGTACCGCTCGGACAGCTGCAGCTGCATCTCGTCAGTGAGCGGGATGCCGTTCTGCATCGTCAGCTCGTTGAACGAGCCGGTGACAGTCCCCTCCATGCTGGCGCCGTTGTCACCCCAGATCCAGATGATCAGCGTGTTGTCGAGCTCGCCCAGTTCGTCGATCGCGTCGACCACTCGCCCGACGTTGTGGTCGGCGTTCTCCGAGTAGCCGGCGTACACCTCCATCTGGCGGGCGTAGAACGGCTTCAATTTGTCCGGCACATCATCCCACGCGGGGAACGCCGGGTCCCGAGGCGTCAGTTCGGCGTCGGGTGGAACGACCCCGAGTTCCTTCTGCCGCGCGAAGGTCTGCTCGCGCAACTGGTCCCAGCCTTGGTCGAACTGGCCCTTGTACCGGTCCGCCCACTCCTTCGCGACATGGTGTGGAGCGTGACTGCAGCCCGTCGAGAAGTACACGAAGAACGGCTTCTTGGCATCCTGACCGCGGACGCCGTGCAGCCACTCGATTGTCCTGTCGGCCATGGCGTCCGGGAAGTAGTACGGATGCTCCTCGTCGTAGAACTCGGGCGGCGTACCGATGATCTTCTGGTTCTCGGCCAAGCACGGGTCGTACTGGCTGGCGCCGCCACCGAGGAACCCGTAGAAGTAATCGAATCCCCAACCGGTAGGCCACCGGTCGAGCGGACCGGCCGGACCTTGTTGCCCGTCGGGCGTCAGGTGCCACTTGCCGAAGGCCGCTGTGCTGTACCCGTTGTCCCGCAGGATCCGGGGCAATGGCGCGCAGTCACGCGGCAATGTGGCCGAGTAACCGGGAAAGCCACCGGCGAACTCACCGACCGAGCCGAACCCGACCGCGTGGTTGTTCCGCCCGGTCAGCAGGGCGGCCCGAGTGGGCGAGCACAGCGCCGTGACGTGAAGCCGGTTGTACCGCAGACCGCCGTCCGCGATGCGTGTGAAGTTCGGCGTCCGGATCGGGCCGCCGAACGTGCTCGGATTGCCGAACCCGGCATCGTCGATCAGCACCAGCAGAACATTCGGGGCGTCGTCGGGTGCGGTCGGATGCCCGATCAGGTTCCAGTCCGGCTCGGAGCCGGCCAGCGTTCGGTTGGCCACTCCCGCGAAACTCGGTCGCCTCATCGGAAGGCTGGTGCGATCTACTTGATTCAACGTCCTCGCCGCCCTCGCTCGTGTGGCTGCCGGAGCCACGTTCGACCGTGACCCGCGCTGCTGCTTCTTCTCACGATGGTGTCGGCCGCTTCGGTCGGCATTATCCTGAGTGGGTAATAGCGTCAGCGTCGGCTGACCTACTCCGCGTTTCAGACGCCTTCGAGTGCCTGGAGTCTGCCGGATCTGATGGCTTTCACGAATTCGTCGTAGTCACGGTCGTTCTGGTCGGCGTAACGCTTCGAGAAGTCGGTGATCGCCTGGTCGAACGCGTCCGAATCGCCGAGGTACGCGGTGATGGCGATCGGATCTCCGGATCGTGCATGCGCCCGGGCCAGCGTCCAACCGCAGGTTTGTGCGTAGAAGGCGAGGCCCGTCGGTGACATGGCCTCGACGTCTGCCGAGCCCTTCATGTCGCGCAACTGCCGCCAGTAGAAGTGGCGTGAAACATCCGCTCCCTTCGTCCATCCGAGGAAGATGTCGCTGGCGGCCTGCAT
Source organism: Kribbella sp. NPDC020701 (assembly GCF_055562215.1). Lineage (NCBI taxonomy): Bacteria > Bacillati > Actinomycetota > Actinomycetes > Propionibacteriales > Kribbellaceae > Kribbella > Kribbella sp. NPDC020701. The sequence continues at coordinate 27,259 of NZ_JBVHFT010000025.1, forward strand.
CATCCGTTGCCCTTGCACGACCCGCTCGCCGGGCTGCCTGAAGCGGCTCTTCGGCAGGTGGTCCTCCAGCACCGACGCAGTGGCCTCCTTGACCTGCAGGAACAATGGGTCTTGTCCGTCCCTGCCCTGGAGCAGTCCGATAAACGCCCGGGTCCCGACACTGCCGACGCCGACGACCTTTCGGGCCAGATCGACCAACTCGTACCGCTCCAGCAGCTGACGCCGGTCGTTCTGCAAGGTTTGCCTGTAGGCGCGGAACTGGTCATGGAGCGCCTTGCCCACTTCCTCCGGCGCCAGCCCGTAGTCGGTGGCGGCCAGGTCGCGCAGCGGCACCACGATCGGCGGCTGGCTGACGATCCGGTACTTCCCGTCGACCAGCTCGGCGAGCTTGGACAACGCCTGCAAGCTGTCCCGGGTCCGGGCCTTGCCGAAGCTCTTCTTGGCGCGCTTGACGTCCTTTTTCGACTTCTTGCCCTTCTCCTGCGAGCGCGCGGCCGCGAGGATGTCCTCTTCGTCGAGGTGCGCGTACCAGATGTCCAGGGTGCGCATCTTCGCGAACCCGGCCATCGCCTCGCGATACGCCGCCACCGACGCGGCGGTCGCATCCCGGACCTCCGCCTTCCGGAAGCCGTTGTTGCGGGCTGCGATGGTGAAGCTCGCCGCCATCCGCTTCACGTCGTACTCGAACGGCCCCGGCAGCGTCTCGTCGAAGTCGTTGACGTCGAACATCAGCCGGCGCTCGGGGGAAGCGAACCCTCCGAAGTTGGACAGGTGCGCGTCGCCGCACAGCTGGACGGTCAACCCGGCCCTCGGCGTGTCCTTCAGGTCGGCCGCCATGATTTTCGCCGCGCCACGGTAGAACGTGAACGGCGACACCATCATCCGGCCGTGGCGCACCGGCACCAGGTCCTGCTCACGCGTCAGGTTCTGGTCCTCCAGCAGAGCAACCGGGTCGGGGCGGTGCGCCGCCGGCTCCCATCCGGCATGGCTGGAGGGAGGCGTCTGGTGGCCGGCGTCCTTGCCTAGGGCCAGGCGATCGTCGACGCTCGGATGATCGATCTTCGCGGTCAGCGACCTCTCTCTTGTCGTGGTCATCGACCTCTCCTCCTCGAACTGGAAAACTGTGGCGGCCCGGCCCACGCTGGTGGGCTCGGGCCATCGGACCGATCGGTGCTACTGCCGGTGCCGTCGCGGCCCGGCATCGAGTCGTCGTCAGTAGTCGGACTTCATCTCGCGGCCGTGCACGATGACGGCCCAGATGATGATGATGTCGAGGCTGACCATGAGGGTGGACCACAACGGGAACGCCGCCAGGAAGGCGACGTTGACCACAGCGCTGGCCAGCGCGGCCAGGACAGCGACGATCCGGGCCCACATCCGGCCGACGAGCAACGCGAGCCCCGCCAGCGCGATGATGATGCCCAGCACCAGGTGGACCCACCCCCACGTCGTGTAGTCGACGTGGATCGTCAATCCACTCTTGCGCACCAGGTAGTAGTCGTCATTGAGCAGTGCGATGAATCCCTGGAACGCGTGGAAGGACCCGAGCATCACCATCATCATCGACGCGAACGCGATCCAGCCGGTCCAGCCGGTCATGCCGACTGATTCCGACCCATCGACCCGAGCATCGGCCGAATAGCTTGCATCGGCATTTGACGAGTGCGTCATGGTGGACCTCCCGTTCGAGAACGTGGGTCAAGCCTGCGGCCGGCGCAGGCTGGGCGCCTCGTCCTCAACGGGTAATCGGGCTGGCCCTCGCCGTACCGGACACTCCCTGACCGCTCCATGCATGGCTTGGCTGAAGTCGGGCTGAGCCGACGGAGTGTAGGCATACGTACACGCTCAGCCTGCGAGGCTGATGAGAGCCTGGGCGACAAGCACCAGACCGATCGCCACGAACAGTGCGCTCACCACGACCCTGCTGTTCTGCTCCAGCCACTCCCTCAGGCGGTCCAACGAGGGTCGCAGCCGGTCTCTCGCGACCAGGTAGGAGAGCACGGGGACGGCCACGGTGCTGGTCGCGATGACGGTGAAGACTGCGATCGCGGCAACCTGCTCAACAGTCTCCGCTGACGTGCCGCCGATCATTGCCCCGGCCACCGCACAGATTGCCAGGTTCTTCGGATTCAACGCCGAGAGCACCACTCCCAGGCCCGCGGCCCTCCGCCGGGAAAAGGAGTCGAGCGCGTCCATCCAACGGGGACGTGTCGTCGCGGCCGGCGACCTCCGCCGCCACAACCACCCGCGAATCCCCAGGAGCAGGAGGAGCAGACCCAACCACAGGAGAATCCAGTCGGTCGCCGGCGGAGATGTATCCGATCGTGCTTCGACCCGGGATGTCGAGGCAAACAGCGCGGACACCGTCGTCACTACGGCAATTCCCGCTGTCCAGCCAAGCAGGAACCCCAGCCCGGTGTCCGTTGAATGCCGTGCCAGGAGCATCAACAGTGTCGCGATGACCGGCACCGGGCTGAGTGCAACGGCAACCGCCAACGGAAACGGATCAACGATCAACCCGCCCACCCCCTCGACGACAGTTGCCGCCCGCCGGGCCCCGCCACAGCTCCTCGGCGAACCACTACTGCGTGGGCGAGCGCCAGCGCCGTCTGTTCCGCTCGCCAACATGCCACCCGGCGGGGTCTGGTGAAATCATCCCTCAGGACGGCCGGTGGACCGTGCCTTGGAGCGAAGATCGACGTCCCACGGTTGTGCCACGAAGACAACAACTCGCACCCGTCGCGGCGAAATGTGTGCCCTTCGCTGGAGCAATCGAGCGAACCAGGAGGGCGCAACATCAGTGCTCACGATGGAGCGCTCAACCTTCATCAGTGACGATGGCGACCTTGAGGAGAAGGACACCAAGTCACATCAGCACAGCCGGATCCTCCTTGAACCCGAGGCCGCCGGGGTGCTCGACGAGCAAGAAACCTGCGAGAGGCAAGGTACAGACCTCGAGCGGCGGCGCCAAACGCGCGCACGGCGGTCGGATCGGTCCGCGCCCGGACAACGACCAGCGCCGGCCTTGAGGCCAGCGGGCGATGTGACCGCCGGGCTCGCTCGGTATCACGACAGGCCACGTCGTTGACGCAGAAGGGAGGCTCATGTCCCATCTGCTGTCCCCGACGACAGGTTCAGGGCCGTCGCACCCGACATTTACACGCCCCAGGTTCGCGCGCCGTGCCTGTGTGCGCGGCGGAGGGCGCCGGGCGGGTTGGGTAGCGGACGCCGTCCCAGCCCCGCGGTCAGAGCTCGTCTGCATCGACCCTGATGGTGGCCTGCGGCAACGGCTACTCGACGCGTGTCACCCTCGTCACGGGTGGGATCGTATACGAGCCCGCGTCGATGACGAGGCCGTCCTCCGTCCGTCCATCCAGCAACTCATCCTTCGGCTGGTAGATCCGGGCGCTCAGGTTGAACGGTCCACTCGGGGGACAGGGCAGCCAGTTCGCCTCCTTGTCGGCGCCAGGCGGCCGAGCCTGGATGTACACGTCCAAGGAACCGTCCGGGTGGTACGCCAGCGGCATACGAGACGTGACCGCGTACCGCTCGATCGCGTTGCGCACATAGAAGTTCTCCCGGTACGCAGAGATGGACCAGGCTCCACTGTGCGATGGGAACGTTCGGTCCGGTTCGAAGTGGATCAGGTACTCGTTCTCGCCTTCGAGCGGCTTCCCATCTCCGTCCACGAAGGCGCTTGGATACACGCAATCCTCCGCCGTGAGCGCGCCGAGGCCAACGAACGCTATGAATGCCCGGGTTTCGTACTCCGTCCCGTACCGGCCGAGTTCATAGGGAGCAGCCAACCGTTTACGGTCCTCATGGCGTAAGGAGCGGATCACCAAGCTAGCGCTGGCCTGCAGAACGAGCATCACTCCGAACGGATAAACTGCTGAGCATCCCGCACGATTCGCTTGACGACTGCAGCGAGACGCACGGGACTCGGGTTCACGCTCGCAGGACATGACCGCCGCCGATGCCCGCAAGCCGATCACCGTGAACGAGCTTCGTACCCCGGCAGCCGACCGTATTTCCCTCGCGACTGATGGACGGGCTGAAGCCAGACGCTCGGGTGCGCTCACCGGAGTACGGCACCGGGACGACCAGTGGTGGCGAGCTGATCATCTGGTGCTCGCCGTCGTCCAGGCGAGCGAGCTTGCGGGTGGCCAAGATGCTGTCCTTGAGGATGCGGCTGGATCGTCGGCGTCAGAGGACGGCGGTGACGGGGCTAGGGCGTGGAAGCGGTGGCGGCTTGGTGGGCCTCCTCGAGATCGTCGTCGGACACTGTGTGCGACTCCGTCGTGCCGCCCAGATCTGTCAGCTTGGTCGAGACGGCGTCCGCTTCGCTCACCGGCGCCAGCACCCCGACGGCGGCCTTGCCATCGGTGAGCGCGGCTCCGAGGCGTTCACGGTCGGCCTTGTCCAGGCCGAGGCCCTTGTGGTGCAGCGCACCGACAAGTCCACCGCCGATCAGTCCGACGCCGAGGCCTATCGGGGTGAACAAGGCCAGCGCCACACCAATGCCGGCCCCCTTGCCGGTGGAGCGTTTGCCTACCTTCTCGGCCTTGACCTCACCTTTCTCGTTGAGGACGAGAACGCCGATCGCATCATGGCTCGCGAGCCCGGAGTCCTTGAGGGTCTGCGCCGCGGAATCCGCCGCGGCCTCGTTCGCGAATACTGCCAGCACAACGATCTTGTTTCCCATGGGATTTCCTCTTTAGGTGGCATGTCGCAGATCCGCGACATGCCCGTTCTAGTCCGCCGCCAGACGTACCGCGTCACCCCCAGCGGGCGATCCGGTCAGAGTGACGCGCCTACCGTCGCTTAGACCACCATTGGCAGCCACCTAGCCCACGCTCTCGACCTTCACCAGGCTCAGGCTGCGTCTCCCAACGTGCTGCCCGGCAAACAGGGACTTCGACGCACGGTGAGGGGACGGGCCGATGAGTGACGACGCGGACGCCATTGCACGAGCAGAGAGGGCCAAGGATCCACCATCGCCGTCGCCGTCGCCGTCGGCAGGTCGCGACGCAACACCCTCGTGGTCGGTGCACTCGCCGTGCCGTTGTCGATGGTCCTGCTGCGTGCCGGCCTGAGCCTCTTCCGGATCTTCTACCTCGACGCGATCCCGGCCGACCAGCCTCCGGCGGATGCCGCCGGAGCAATCTACGACACCTGGTGCGCTTCATCATCGACAACCTGGCGGCGATGCTCTTGCTGTTCCTGGATATCGCAGCCATCGCGTTGGTCACCGGCCCTGCCAAGGCTCCGACCATCCTGAGGACCGGGTTCGGGAAGCCTGTCGACGCGATTCGCGACCGCTCCGAGAGGCCTGGGATCGCGCCGGTCATGTGGGCGAGCTGGTCTATACCAACGAATCGGTAGACGTACTCGACAGGTCTATCGAGGACGGCGGCGGCCTGAGCCCGCCGACCGGGCACGCCAAGACTCGCAGCATCAAACCGGCACAGCACGGCTCAGTCGCAAGGAGTCGCGTGATGACGGCGCACGCTCACCAGTTCAGCGTGGGAACAGCGTGGGAAGGGAGAGGTGTTGATTCGAGTCGACTGGAGCCAAGACCGCCCGAACTGGTGTTGCCTGGTTACGCCCTGAGGGGCGCATGTCGGTGGGGTGCGTCGGTTTCCTAAACCGTGCGTCGTCAGGTGAGGTCCCGACTGGACCGCCCGATCTCCGACCGACCGAGGCGCGATCGCTGCTCCGAGGCGCGCCGCACAGGCTCAGTCGCCGACGGTCGTTGACGACTGATCGGAGCCGTCCGTGGGCACCACGCCACCGCTCCCACTCGGCAGCTCCCCTTGCGCTCCTCCTCGCCGAGGCTCTGTTCGGACGCCTGCCTCCGTGTGAGGTCTTCGCGCATCCGCTCCTTAAGGGTATCCAGACTGGAGTCGCGGGCCGCCCGTGATTGCTCCATCTCCTGAGCTCGGCCGCCTCTGGCGATCGCGACCACGCCGCCAACCACTCGTGACGCTGCGTATTGATCTTGGTCGTATTCCGCCCGACCGCGACGTCCGGACGACGCCCGTTGACCGGGCAGGGGGAACCGGGCGGGGCGAAGAGAACCGTGCGGCGTATCCACGCGAACTCGCTTAGGGGCCTAATCTGAGGAAGTTTGGCCCTCGATTTGAGGTGATGAGCCCGATGTGTGGCGCAGCCTGCGCGAAAGACCATGAAGGGAGCGGCGATCCCGCCGCATCGAATCATGGAGAAGTCATGAACCGCAGGAACTCAGCCATCGCAGTTTCCGCACTCGCGTTGGGCGCCGCCGCGTTCATTGCGACCGAAGCGTCGGCACAACAACCCCCGGAGCCGAGGTCTGGGGACAGCACCGTACCGGCGTCGGTGACCAAGCGGGTGGAGGTGCCAGTGGACGATGCAGCCGTCGAGGCCGTCCAGGCCGGCGCATCCGCGCTCGGCGGTGCGGGCCTGGCCCTCGGTGGGCTGTGGCTGTACCGACGTGGCCACGCGCCTGCCATCTAGGTGGATCGCCGTACGTACATATCCTCGTAGGTACGGCGGTTGCCTATCATCCGCATGATCTTGGGCAGATACACGCTGGCGAGTTTGTTGCCCGTGACAGCGTCGATCGTTGTGCTCGACGTGCCGCCCGGGAACGGCATCCTGAGCCAACGTCCCCGATCGCATTGATCTCGGAGGCCCGCCGTCCCGAGCCGGGCTGGTTCAGTCCGGGTTGACTGTGGGCGGGCCGAGTCTGAGAGCGAGCGCGGATACATTTTGACGCGACGATGTTCCCGTTTTGCGGAGAAGGTTCGAGACATGGACGCTGACTGTCTTCTTGCTGATGAACAGGGCGTCGGCGATCTCTGCATAGGTTCTCCCCGCGATGAGGTGGGTCAGGATCTCTAGTTCTCGCTGCGTCAGCGCAGTGAAGGGCGCCGGCAGCGCGTCGTGTCGCGGCAGCACAGTAGGTTCTTCGAGCGAGATCTTGCCGAGGGCCGCCAGGCCGGCTGCCTGCCGCTGCATTGGGTGAGCCTCAGATGCAGCCGCGAATTGATGCACCGCTCTGAGTGGCGCGGCGACGATGGAAGGACCTGCTCCCTCGGCCAGCAGGGCTTCGGCCCATCGCCAGGACGCGATCATTTGCTCCCATCGCAGGCCCGCGGCTTCGCACGAAGCGACGGCTTCCTGCCACGTCGAAGATGTGACCGCCTCACCGTTGCACCGCCCCGTCTCCGCGTTGAAGAGTGCTTCGATCGCCGGTTGGACACGGTCCTCGGCCACCAGCACCTCGAACGGCCGATGAGGGAGATCCTTGCGTAATGCAACGAGGCTGTCGAGGGCCGCTCTCGCAGAGCTGACTCGATCGCCGTCGTGTCGGTCTCGGGCATCCTGCGCCATGTCTGCTGCAGCACGCGCACCCCACATCAGCATCTCGTCGGCAACATGGGGATCTATGGACTGGGCTGCAAGCGTCCGCGTGAGCATTTCGAGAGCTTGGTCGGGATGACCATCTGCCAGGAGGTACTCGGCCAGGATCGGCGGGGCCATTAAGCCTGGCCGCTCGTCGAGGTTCGGTATCGCTTCTCTCGCTCGTTGTAGGTGCAGACGGGCGACCTCGATGTCTCCTCGCCGGGTGGACAGCAGCGCGGCCGCGAGCCGTACGTCAGCTGTCTTGTTCGCCCCCTCGGCCAAGGCGAGGCCTTGGCGGATGACGCGGCTGGCCTCTTCGAAGCGCCCGAACATGAGGAGCTGGCACGCCAGGGCACGTGTGAGGCCGGAGACCACGTTCAACGCGCCTGCGTCGAGGGTGTCGCTGAGCCCTTCGGCCATGATCTCGGCCGACTCGGCCACGCGGCCGCGCGCTTCGAGGTAGTCCGACCTGATCATTCGAGCGTCCTCGAGCAAGATAGGATTTTGCGTCATCTGGGCGAAACGCAGGCACTCGGCTGAGTCGCGGTCGGACCGGTCCTCCCGGATGAACGCCAAGGCCCGCGACCTGTAAGCATGCGTCAGTGCTTCGTTGGACCCGGACCGATGCGCTGCCTGGACTGCTTGCTCGGCGTATCGTCGCGCCACCTCGGGGGCGTTCGCGAACGTGTGAGACTCGCTCAGCTCGGCGAGCGCCTCGGCATACTCCCTGCTGTCAGCGAACGCACGGGCCAGTTCGACAGCGTGCTCGAGCTCGTGGATCGGTTCGCCCGTGGCTCGGCCCGTTGACACGGCGCTATAGGACCAGCGCCTGAGGACCCGGCTCGCCCGCAGTGGGTCGGCGCGTTCATCGACCAAATCATGCGCCCGATTCCACGCCGTGAAGACTGACTCGTCATCACCCGCCAACTGGTGCGCCCCAGCGACGCGCCCCAGCAGGTCCAGTTCCTTGCCCACGCTCTGGGCGTCGCCGCGATGGACGGTAGGCCACAGCCGCGCCGCCCGGCTCAGGTGGAGCGCCTCCTCGCGAAGTGCCTTGACTTCTCGCGCGAGATCGGCTGCGCGTAGCGACGCCTCGAGGCAGGACTCCAGGTCCCCTGCACCCTGGTAGTGCAGCGCCAGGTCGCCGTGCCGTCGTACCTCGTCGAGGCCTGTGCGGGACCGAGACTCGAGCGCCTTCGCCCATGCCGCATGGATTGGGCCTGCCTCGCCGGGGACGAAGGTTCCGCACAGTACGTCGGTCAGCAGCGGGTGCCGGAACCAGCACGTTTCGGCGCCCAGCGCTACGCAGATCCCGGCGTTCGTCGCTTCGACCAGCGCGGCGACGACGGCCTCGGCGCCGATTCCGCGTGCCGCGGCGACCCCGGTGAGATCGTCGACCAGGACAGGCCGTCCGCCGACCGCCAGGATCCGCATGACCTCCCGCGCCGGCGCCGACAGCCGGTGCCACGCCCCGAGCAACGCTCCCGTCAATTGTGTCGGCAGATCAGCAGGAAGGCCGTCATCTGCGAGCGTGACTCCACCGACGAGCAGTTCGCTGAGGTAGGGATTGCCGTCGGACCGTCGTATCACGTCGGCTATCAGGCGCGGATGTGGTCGGCCACCCAGCAGCAAGGCGAGCTGGTCCTCGGTCTCGTCCCGGCTCAGCCTGTTCAGCCGGAGAGACGAAACGGACGGCAGCCGGGTCAGGTCGGCCAGCCAGCTGTGCAGCGGATGCCCCACGGCGAGTTCCTCGTCCCGATACGTCGCCAGCACTGCCAGCCGCTGGCTCCTGAAGCCCGCAACCAAATACGTGATCGCATCACGCGACGCCGGATCCGCCCACTGCACATCATCCACGACCAGCACCGTCGGCCGCCGGGCTGCGATCGCCATCACCAGCCCATCGACCACCGACAGCAGCCGAACCGCCCCGAGTGAGGCCTGCCCACCACCCAAGGAAGGCAACAATTCAGCAGCGGCCGGAACAGCGGCCAAGACCTCGGACACCTCCGAGGGCGCGGCCGACTCGAGCCAGCCCTCCAAGGCGTTGATCAGCGGCAGGTACGGCGAGTCGACAGATCCAAAATGGACGCACTGCCCCCACAGCACGACAAAGCCCCGCCCGACAGCAGCGTCGCAGATCCGCCTGACCAGGCAGGTCTTTCCCACGCCCGCCTCGCCGTGCACGAACACCGCACACGGCCGACCTTCAGCCGCCCCCTGAATCGCGGCACCGAGAATCCGCTGTTCCTCGACCCGCCCCGCAACGAGGGATGGCCGCGCAACTGCCGGCTCACCCACGCCACCCAGTCTGCGCCGCACGCGCCGAATTGTCTCCGTCGACCTGCCCAGGCCGACCAAACACACGCCGCGAACGACTGATCCGACCGGGCAGGCGACTGAGATCCGGCAGACTTGCGGGGTGTCGTCAGTCCCCGTTCATCTCGACCGACGCGAAGATCGTGGTGGGGGCGGTCGCGTCGGCGTCCCCCGATCCGATCCCGATCGTGCTGCTACCGGGTTTCGAGTACCGGATGCGCTAGTGGCGGCACCCGGGCACCCATGAGATCCACTGGCGGCTAGAGCCAGGAAGTCCACCCAGCACGGCGACGACGAGCCTCACTCACTCACCGCCAACTGTAGCTTTCAGCAAGCGAGTGCGCCGTTCCGTTGGTCGGCGACAACACCAACGTCCGCAATTCGGCCGTGGGCTAGGAGTGGCCGGCCACACCATGGCGATCAGGTTGAAGCCGCCGAATCTGCGCGCGGACGAGGTGCGGCCGTCTCCGCCCACGCGCTTCGGTTGTGCAACCTGTCGAACGACTGACTGACGACCTTCTCATGACGAGGAGGAACGACAACGCCTCATCTGCCCTCTACCAGCAACTTTGCCATCATCCTCTTCGCACCACGGCCACATACCCCGCGTCAGTTGACACCTCTTCGCACCACACCCGCACCACGCCTGAGACTGGTGCCCCTGAGACCGCATCGCCCGCGTGGCAACAAGATGCAAATCGCTGGTCGCCTGCTCGCCTGTGACTACCCTGCGTGGAATGAACGGGGCCGACAGCAACCAAACTGCCAACCGCCAAAGGCACTCCGCTCCGCACGTGCCTGACATGATCAGCCCAGGGGGCGTCCAATCGCCGGAGCCGCTGCCGCCCCGGCCCGCTGCGATCGTCCCGCCGCAGAGGCCTCAACTTGGGCAGGTCGTACGGAAGGTGAAACCGGCAGCCTGGGTCGAGTTGGCGCTTGCTCTGCCGTGGTTGTGGTGGAGCTGGCTCTCGATCCAGTTCCTCGGTGTGCCCAACCGTGCCCCGTGTACTGGATCGGTCTCGCGGTCTGGGTGCTGTCCGCCGTCGTGGTCATCGCTCACCCGCGCGTAGAGGATCTGCTGGCCCGGAACGTGTTCCGGCTCCGACCTCCGTCAGCGCCGGAATCTCAGCGTCTGGGCCGACCGGCTCGCCGAGGGCGACCGCGCCGACCGGCCGCTGGGCCTGGCACTGACCCGGATCCGGCGGGCCGGCCTGCTCAAGGGGCGCGCCGCCTGCGCCACTCGACCATCTCCATAAACAATGAATATAAAAGTGTTATGCTTCGAGCATGAGTCGTCAAGACACCGCTCCTGGCGCGTCCGCCGCCATCGGGGCAGCCCTCTACGGCCTGGCCACCAGGGCCACGAGACGCCTGCCCCGGGACATGAGCCTGACGTCCGCCGCCACCCTGGCCACCCTGGACCGGACCGGCCCGCGACGCATCACCGATCTGGCCGCGGTCGAGGGCGTCACCCAGCCCGCGATGACCACCCTGGTCCGGGTGATGGAGGAGTCCGGCCTGGTCGAGCGGTGGGGCGACGCGTCCGACAAGCGGGTCACGCTGGTGTGCCTGACCGAGGCCGGCGCCTCCTATGTCCGGACGCGGCGCCAGGCGGGCGTCGACGCGTTCGAGCGGTTGATCGGCGAGCTCACCGGCGACGAGGTCGAGGCGCTGGTGGCGGCCCTTCCGGCGCTGAAGCATCTGGCAGAGCTCGAAAGCCAGGGCCGCGAAGGGCCTAAGCAGTGACCGGGCAGCCGGTCGGCGGGGTCGCGGCGAAGGCGTTCCCGGTGGCGCGTTCCGAGGCGCGGCTGCTGGTCCCCGCCCTGATGTTCATCGCTCTGGTCGTGGCGGCGGTCGCCAGCCTCGGGGCGCCGCTCATCACCAGCGTGGCGACCTCGTTCCATGTCTCGCTCGGCAGCGCGCAGTGGACGCTGACCATCGCGTTGCTGAGCGGCGCCGTCGCCACGCCGGTCCTGGGCCGGCTCGGAGCCGGCCCGCACCGGCGGGCCACGATTCTCGTCACGCTGGCGGTCGTCGTCGCCGGCAGCGCGCTCACCGCGCTCCCACTGCCGTTCGCATGGCTGCTCGCCGGCAGGGCGGCCCAAGGTGTGGGGCTCGGGCTGACGGCGCTGATGATGGGCGTGGCCCGCGACCATCTCCCCGAGGAACGCAGCGCGGCCGTGATCGCCCTGATCTCGGTGGTCTCGATCATCGGGGTCGGCGTCGGTTACCCCCTCGCCGGGCTGCTCGCAGAACTCGGCGGGGTGCGCGCCGCCTACGGCTTCGGTCTGCTCGTCACCGCCGTCGCCTTCCTGACCGCGTGGCGCTCCATGCCCGAAGCCCCCGAAGGCCGCTCCGCCCACGTGGACGTGGCAGGCGCGGCCGTCCTGGCCGCTGCGCTGCTCCTGGTGCTGTTCCTCGCCGGCGAACGGAATCTGTGGAGCCGGCACCTCGCCGTGGCGGCGGGCCTCGCCGTCGTCGCGGTGGTGCTGCTCTGCGTCTGGGCCGTCATCGAGCTGCGCAGCACGACGCCCCTGGTCGATGTGCGGGCGGTCCGGCACCCTGCGGTCGCCGGGGCGAACCTCGCCATGTTCGTCGGCGGGATCGGCATGTACCTCCTGCTCACACTCATCACCCGGTACGCGCAGACGCCGCACGGCGCCGGCTACGGCTTCGGGCTGACGACCTTCGTCGCCGGGCTGGTCCTCATCCCGTTCTCGGTGCTGGGGTTCGTCGCCGGCAAGCTCACGCCGCGGGTCCGGACGCGGATCGCCGACCCCCTGCTCCTGGCCGGCAGCGCCGTCGTGGTCGGCGGCGGGTTCGCCCTGTTCGCGGCGGCCCGGTCGGACCTGGCCGAACTGTTCGCGGCGATGGGCGTGCTCGGCTTCGGCGTCGGCGGCTTCTCGGCCGCGATGCCCGGCGTCATCCTGGCCGTCACCCCCAAGAGCGAGACGTCGAGCGCCATGAGCTTCAACTACGTCGTCCGCAGCGTCGGGTACTCCCTGGGCAGCGCCATCGGCGGCCTGGTCCTGGCCGCGGGCACCGGCCCCGGCCACCTCTTCCCCGACGACAGCGCCTACACCACCGCGGCGCTGGTCGGCATCGGCGCCATGGCGATCACGACGCTGACAAGCCTCGCTCTCGCCCGCCGACGCTCGTCCGAGACCAACCCGTAAGTCAGATGCACTCATCCCAACACTGGAGGTTCCATGCCCAAGGGCTACTGGGTCAGCGCCTACCGCACCATTTCAGACCCTGAGAAACTGGCTGCCTACAACAAGCTGGCCCCTCCGGCCGTCAGGGCCGGGGGCGGTCGGGTCCTCACCCGCGGCAGCCGGGTCGTGGCGCACGACGCCGGAATCGCCGAGCGCACCGTCCTGATCGAGTTCGACAGCTTCGAGCACGCCGTCGCGGCGCACGAGAGTCCGGCCTACCAGGAGGCGCTGGTCGCCCTCTCCGACGGCGTCGAGCGCGACTTCCGCATCGTCGAAGGCATCGACTGACCGAGGTCCAGCCGGAGCTTCACTGAAGCAGCAGGATTCTGGGGTATACCGGCCCGCTCCCGAGTCCTATGGCGTTCACCGCCAACTCCAGCTCGACTCGCACAACCCCGACAACGTGGTGGTCGAACTGCAATGCCCAGTTCGGGAAGCCGGCGCAGCCTGCAACTGAGTAGGCCCCGGGGGTCTGCGTCCGAACACCGTGCACGACGCAGACCCCCAGGTCACACCCTGATCTCAGGATTTGAGCTTAAGGGGACATATGTTCTAGTCGACCTCGAACCGGCACACGCTGGGTCAAGGTGATGGTGTGACGTCCTGAGACATCACACAGCGTGGTTGGGCTGGCGGAGGTCGCGGAACTGGCGGAGGTGGCGGAACTGCCCCCAATGCTCCAGCGATCGCTGCTGGTTAGGCCTATTGCCAGAATTGAGTCCCGAACTCGGTTCGTCGCCAGGTCCTGCCGATGTAGGAAGTTACTCGCCTCTGATCTTCGGGTAGTCCGCCCTGAGGGGGCAGTCCGGCGACAGCAATTGCGTACTCGCGTTCGACGTCGGCCAGGTTCTGCACCGGCCCGGGTGCGTCCGGCCCGCCGATTCTTCGCGATCGGTGGCCAGAACGCGGACTCGGATGATCCAGAATTGTTCGGCTAGCGCGGGGCGGTGCCGTCGGGCGACGGAAGCCCCAGCGATGACGCTGCCCACGAAAGGTCGATCGCGATCAGCCGGATCATCACCGGGACCAGCCAGTCCGGCAGGGAATCGTGGTGAATGCGATAGGCGAGCGTGGCGGCACCGGCGGCGGCCCAGGGTGCGCCGTCGGGCATGACGTCGTAGGGAAGGGCGCCGCCCTCCAGGTGCAGGGTCGGGAGCAATCCGGCCAGATCGTGGTCGGCGCTGCCGCGTGAGGTATGGCTCCAGTCGACGAAAACCACCCGGTCGCCGTCGATGCAGATATTGTCGCTGCGAATATCCCCGTGCACCAGGCTCATTCCGTCCTCGTCGCAGCGGGATTCGGCGGCGATCAGCTGCGGTGCGGCGTTGTCGAGCCACTTCTCCGAGCACAGCTGCAATTCGAGGAAGGCCGTTCGGTCCGGGCCGCACAGTAGGCCGGGCCAGCGAGCGCGCGTTCGCGGTGTGGGTGAGAAAACGTTCGGTGCCTCGATATGTGAAAGATTGGCGACAGCGGTGAGTAGGAGATCGATATCGCCGGGGCGCCAATTCACACCCTGATGGCTGGCCGGCCAGTGAGCCCGGCTGAGATCTTCAGTGACGAGAATCGGGCGGCCGGGCTCGTCGAGCCACGCGATGATCGTTGGCGCGAACCGCTCGGGAACGTGCTGCAGGGAAAGGTGTTCGGTGCGGAGCCAGCGCTCGGTATCGTCGTCGGTGGCGGCTTTGACGAAGACGCGCGTGCCGTCGGCCAATCCGACTGAGTGCCGGATCGCCCCCGACCAACCGGTATCGGGGACGGCCCACGTCGTGGTCCGGCCCAGTGCCTGTTCGACCCGGCGTCGGATCTCGGCATCGGGTTCGTCCGGCATCAGTTCCTCTCCCAGGGTTCACGCATCTACGTCGTCGCAGATTGGATTGTGGCAGAGAAAGCGTGGCTGCGCGCCCTTTCCGCGTTTGGTTGGCTGGGACTTGTCGAGGGGCCCGCCTGGCCCACAACTGCCGAGACGTAGAGGCAACTGGCTGGCGGAAGTGGCGACGGTAGCGATGCTAGCGACCCCCATGCTCTAGCCCCTGCCCGTGGCCCGGTTCAGCCAGAGCATTGGTGCATCCCCCGTGCATCCTTAGCGGTGGTCAGCCGAGGCCGCGGAGCGGGCGCGGGCGTCCATAACCGGACCCGGTCATTTCAGACTCACCTAACAGCCGACACCATCTCTAACCTCATCCCGCGACCAGAGACGACACCACGCTGGCCGCGCGAGGTCATCGCCCACAATCTTCGCAAAGCGATTGCCGCTGGCACCTATCCCGTTGGTTCGTCTCTGCCGATGAACGAAGACATCCGGGTGAACTACAAGGTTGCTACCGGCACAGTCAGCCGCGCAGTCCATCAGCTGCGTGACGAGGGGATTCTTCGCGTCGTTTCCGGCAAGAGACCCATGGTGATCGCAGTTCCTACACCAACGCCATAGCGGTTGTTGCCCACAGCACCCGTACCCGACGTTGCGCCATCGCATGCCTGGACGGAAAGCACTCCACGAGGCACCGTGGAGCGTGGACATCGACGCGGTGGCTGTGGAGCTGTACGAGCTCGATCCGTACCCGGTCGCCGCCGGGCGCAACGCCACCATATCGGCATCGGCCTGCTCCTCATCAAGACCTGCAGATCTGCGGCGTCGACGCCGCTACCGGCGACCTCCCGCGCGAGCTCACCCTCGACTACCAACCCACTGGACCGCCAAAGGGGAACGGGATGTCCTGAGACATCACAGCGGAGCCGCCTGTCGGAACCGAACGGACGACCTGCTCATTACGAGGAGGACCTTCAGCGTCGCATACGCTCTCTACCAGCGGTTTTCTAACATGGCCGCCTGCAGCGCGCGAGAGGTTCCCCACGAGTATCCGCGATTTCGTGCCACGAGTGATGCCATGCGCAGGTGTCAACGAACCGTAGGTTCAGCGCCCCGGGGCGCTGAACGGTTTCGTCCGGGTCACCTGAGGGCCCCCGCTCGCCCTAGCTGGCTTGCAAGCAGGCGGGCCTCGGAGATCATTCCCGCATCTGCCACCATCCGTGACCCGCGGTTGAGGTGGGGAATCAGCCGCCCGGGGGAGGTAAACGCGGTGCCGGGGAAAGTCGAATGGAGGCGCCGCCGCGGCAGGAGGGCAGCAGGCCCGTGATCGGGCTGCGACTGCCGGGCGAGCACCTGACTCAGCCGGGCTCGGCTCGGCCACCGCCAGACGAGCCACCGTGTCCGATGACGACGTCTGTCTTGTGAGGAGCTTGCTGTTGTTCGGCAGGCCAAGGGCTCTGACGGTGCTCTGAGGGCTGTAGGCGGGTTGGCCTTGGTCGACGCGGGCCAGGAGACTCCCGCCACGATCGGGTCGCGGGGACTGAGCCAGGTGGTGGCCGGGTTGGACTGTAAGCCCTGTTGAACCTGGCTTCCAGTTGGACTGAGCCCAGTCGTTCGGCTGGGCTCAGTTCGTCTGGGCGCACCGGCCGAGTACAACTAGACCTCGAACTGGCCGTGCTCCAGGAAGTACCGCGCCGCTTCCGGCGTGTCCTCGTCGAGGGCCTGCTCTGCCGCCGCACGGACCGCCGGATTGGTGGTCGGATCGGCGAGGATTCGGAAAATGGCGACCCTGTCGTCTTCGAACTGGGCGAGGCGGCAGCCGGTCTCCAGGAAGTCGCGCAGGACAGTCGGCGTGCCGCCGTTGAGGGCCTGCTGCGCCGCCTTGGTGACGCCGCGGTCGTTGTACACGCTCGCAAGGTGGAGGGTGGTAAAGACGGCGACCCTGTCGTCTTCGGCTTGGGCCGGCCAGCGGTCGGTTGTCAGGAAGTTGCGCTGGTCCTCGATGGTGCCGTCCATGGCCTTCTGCGCGGCGGCCTCGACCGCGCTGCCTGTGCTCGGGTCGCCGATGATGCGCAAGATCGTGACCCGCACATCGTCGTCGGACATCTCGTCCACCGGCGTGGTCACGACGAACGTGTCCGTGGGCGCCTGGCAAGCGGTCGGGGCGCCGACCGGGTCGGCAGCGAACGCGGGGGTGGTTGTCAGAAGCGCCGGCGTCAAGGCGATTGCCGCGACAGCCAGGGCAACGTTGGTTCGTCTCACTTGTCGACCTTCCTTGTAGGCGTTGAGAGCACGAGAACTCCTTCTGAGTTTCACTCGGATTCCTTACGTCGAGATCTCGGGTCGTCTGACACCCAGGCGACGAAACAGCCAGGCAATCTGTGAGCCGCACCCGAATGTGATCTACGTCTACCGCCCGCGGCGGCCCATGCTCCACGGCCGGAGCTTGCCTGCCCGCAGGCCGCTGAAGATCGTCTTCAGCCTCTGCCTGCTACAGCGAGAACGAGGAACTGCGGGGGGCGCGGCCATCGGCTACGCGCCGTACCGGAGTTCGAGCCGGATCTGGAAGAACTCGCCGAGAACAACACCAGCGAACACATCAGAAATCAGGCATGCGCCGCGCTCTTTGGTTTGCTGCCCACAGTCCAGGGCTACTGAGAACGGTGTCGTGGTCAGGCGGCGGCGGGGCCTGACGCTCGCCGGGATCTGGCGTTGCCGCAGCCCGCAGGTTGAAGACATGGACGTCGACGCGTCCTCGGTCGAGCTGTATGGGCTGGCCCCGTAGCAGTTCACTGCTGCCCGCAACGCGGCCGCGAAGGCGGCCGAAGACGGTGGCGACGTCCGGTCGGGTGAGGCGATCAGAGCCTTGAGGAAGCCGACGCTCGCGGCGTGGCTGGCCAACCAACTGGTTCGCGCCGATCCGGACGGGATCAACGACCTCACTGAGCTCGGGGAGCAGCTACGCCAGGCACACGTGTCCGGAGACGGCGCACAGTTGCGCCGGCTGACGCCACGGCGCCACAGCCTCGTTCAGCGAGTCGTCCAGACCGCTCGTGACCTGGCCCGGGAGCAGGGCCACCCTGTGAGCGAGCAGATCGCGCAGCGGCTGACCGAGACCCTCGACGCCGCCCTGGTCGATCCCGGCGCCGCGCAGCTTCTGCGGTCCGGACAACTGACCAGCGCGCTACGCCATGTCGGTTTCGGCATCGTCGACGAGACCGGAGAACCCGCCTAGCTCGCACCGGTCAAGCCCCGCGTCGTGCCCAGCCGCTCGCCTAACGGCGCTGCGACGCGAACCAGCAACGACTCGCCAGCTTCGACAACTGGCCGCACTCCCTCAGGGCAGCTGTGACGACGACATCGTGCCCCGCAACCGGCGAGATGAGCGGCGGATGAGTGTCGAGCCGAGCACCCCGTCGACGATGACTTCCCAGGTTTCGCGGTGTTTGACCTTTCATCGGGGTTGATTTGGTGTCGCGCATTGTCGCGCTGGGGCGGCTGATCGACTGGTGCGCGACACCTGCTCGGCGGTGAGTGTCTGGTGGCCGGTGGCTCCCTAGGTTGGGCGCTCGTGACCGGCTGAGCAGAGTGCTCAGCCTCGTCGATGTCGTCAGTCACTGGGGTCAGTTGCAGCGACAGCGCCCAGGACAGTGCGAACTGCTCGAGTCGCTGCCGTCGGACGGTCCAGTGCTGGGTGCGCAGGTCCACTCCCCCGGTCGCCAGCAGATCGAGCGCCGCATAGGCAGCCGGCACCTGGGCGCCTTGGCGCGGGCCTTCGCTGGGCTGGTCACCAGACAGGCTGGAGGCATCAAAGCTCAGGCGGCCATCTGCACCGAGGATGCACGCGGTCGTCACCAGCACCGGCGGCGATCCTGCCTGCCCCGCACCCAAAGGAACCAACGCCGGCGGGAACCACAGGTCGCACTGCGCCCGATGGCCCGGGTTGGAGTCGGTGCGCGATGCCGGATCGGGCGGCAGATAGTGCGGCCGCAACACCCGGACCCGGTCCTTGAGCACCGTCAACCCATAAGGCCACTCGATCCGCTCGGCGATCACCGTGGCCGGCATCGTCGGCGTCTCCAGCAAAAGCTCCCGGATCCGCGGCTCCACCGCGTCCACCACCGACCCCCTCGACGGCCGCGAGTACACCGGCGGGCTATCACTGGCCAACGCCCGCCGAACAGCATTCCACGAGATCTCCAGCTTCCTCGAGATCGCCTTGATCGCCATCCCCTCCGACCGATACAACCGGCGGATCTCAGCCCAGTCCTCCACTGTCATCAGCCTTCACAGGGTCACGCAGGGGGTTCACTTTCAGCCGCCGAAAGAGGGTCAGTCTTCACCCGACGTCGACACGTACCAGGAGGTCCTCGAAAGAATTCCGGAGGCGGTGTCGGATCCGGCCAAAGGTGTTCGTAGAAGGGGTGAGCGGTCGCCCACGAGGGCGCCACAGATCACGGGAGATGAAACGATGTTCGGGATACCGTTGACACCAGACTCGATCAAGGCGGAGACGGCGTACCGGCTGGAGCGGACCAAGCGTGCGTTCTGGTCCGCGCGCCGCCGGGAGCGCCCGGAGCAGGCCGACGTGGCCCCAGCCGCGCCGAGCTCGCCGGGCCTTCCGGCCCACCGCCGCGGCATGACGGACCCGAACGCCGTCCCTGATCCGCTGCCCGAGATCAGGGACAGCGTTCTCACGTCCTGGGGTGTTGGTAAGGAACATGTCGCCAGCGGCTAACGGTGAGGGGTAGTGCTGGGGGCGGGGAGGATCGCCGATCTGGCCGAACTGTTCACGGTGTCACGGCCCACGGTGTACCGAGTCCTCGAACGCCACCGCGCCAGCACCGCTGATGCCTAACAGACCTCGTTTGCCGCTGGTGACCCATTCCTTACCAGCACCCCTTGTTGTCGTCACTTCCTCCGAGCGCGGAGCCACGAACACCTAGCGGAGCACCGACCCGGACCAACGGGTCTCTGCCTGCAGGATCGTCAAAGGCAACCAAGGGCATGCGCACTCTTCTCGCTCTCTTCCTTCCACACGCGCGGCGTTACCTGACCCCGGCCTGTTGGATTCATGATTGGCTTCGGCGGCGACGAACCTGATCAGATCGTCGTTTTGGCCGGCAGGACGGCGCTGTCGCCGTGGGCGTGGATCCGGAACACTAAACGTTTGTAGTCGGCATCGAGCAACCGCTACTCACGCAGCGCTGCGACTACATCGGGTCGTGTCAGCCTTTAGCGGGGAGCGGCTCCCGCAGCTCGGGGCCGTTGTGCTTCACGTTGTTCACGGCCTTCGACACCGCGTACATGTCGAGGCTGCCGTCGACCGGTGGCGCCATCAGATCGCGGAGCTGGTCGACGTCGTGGTTGCGGGGATCGAGCCAATCGGCCCACCCGTCAGGGGTGATCGCCATGGGCACGCGGTCGTGGATCCGGCCGGGTCACGGGGGTATGCACGGAGATCAGGTCGGCGAGCTCCTCCGGAAGGCCTGGGCAGAAGTAGACGTGGCCCATGCCAGGGACGACGTGCAGGTGTGCATCCGGGATGGCGGCGGCCAGAGCCTCGCCGTGGGCCAGCGTGAAGATCGGGTCCTGGTCACCGTGGACGATTGTGGTCGGGGCAGTGATCGTCGACAGCGGGGTGAGCAGGTCCGGGCCTTTCTTCCGGCCGATCAAGCCGTGGTGGGCGGCGGCGGACGGGTCGGTGGCCCTCGCCCAGCAGCGCTGGAGCATCGCTCTGACGGCCGGTTCGTCGAAGGGGCGAACGTCGCCGTTCATGACCCGGAAGATGGCTATGTCGGCTTCCACGCCCGGCGGGGTGCCGTCCGAGTCGGCCAGGTGCTGCAGGAAACGCGGGGTCGGCGGGGGCAGGTCGTCGGGGTCGGCGGGTTGCCCGGCCATGGCTCGTTGCCAAACCGGACCGGGATCGTGGCCCATGGGGGTGGTGGAGAGCAGGGTCAGGGAGCGTACGCGGGCCGGCTTGTGCACGGCCAGCCATTGCGCGATCACGCCGCCCATCGATGCCCCGGCGACGTGGGCCGACGGCAGCTCATAGGCGTCCAGGATGGCCAGAGCATCGGCGGCCAGGTCGGACAGGCCGTACGGATGCCGGTCGAAGTCGATGATGCTCGAGCGCCCGGTGTCGCGATGGTCGAACCGGATCACCTGCACGCCGCGAACGACGAGGCGGTTGACCAGCGCGTCGGGGAAGGTGATGCCCTGAGCCGACGCGCCCGCGATCAGCAGTACGGCGGGATGATCGGGGTTTCCGGTCCGTTCGGTCCACAAGCGCAGCGGACCGGAGGTCACGAAGGTCTCGGTCATGACACGTGACAATAGGCGATCCATCGACGTGAGCCGACGGCATCTCCACCTCTACGGGCAACTCGCGAGCAGACGCCGCCTCACCACGACGGGTTCACCGTCCAGGCGGGCTAGGGACGTTCCTCCGGTTCCGTAGTCGAAGGTGCGGACCAGCTCGATGGTCGCCGCGGTCTCGCCACAACGGACCGATCGCTGGACGGCGGTCAGTCGAGCTATGAGTACGTCCTTGCGGGTGCCGCAAATCCTTGGTGGCCACCGTGGCCGGTGCCTGTATCCGACGCCCGCGCGAGCGCATCCAGGAAATCGCCCAGTCCCGCGACCTCGTCCGCGCATAGGAGCTCGGTCACTCCCTGGATCCCCAGCGCTCGCGGCACCAGCAGCCAGAACGCCGGGAGGAAGCGAGCAGAACCACGTGGCCTGGGAATCCCCTGGGAATCCAGCCCCGGCTACTGGAGTGAACCTGAGTCGACGACAAGCGCGCTGAAGTAGGCCAGAGCTTCGCTGGTTCAGGCGTGACAACGGGGTCCGTCCACCTTCTAGTCCGTTGGTCAGACGCTCGGATCATGCTGGTCAAGCCAGGCCCCGAACTTCCAATCAACGGCGAACTCGACGGACCATTGTCGCTCTAGGGCCAGTTCGTGGTGCCGGCGTCAGGGGCAAAATCGAGAACCTGCAATGCCTCTGCGCCGAAATGCGACTTCCGCAGCGCGTTGACCGACAGCCATTCGAACGCCGCAGGGTTGCCGATCAATGCCGGATCGACCCCGAACTGCACTTGGTCGCGCGCAGTGTTGAACGAGAACGGAATGAAAGTGGTGACAGCTTCTCCACCCGAGGGGAGCGGCGTCCGATCGATGACAAACGCGCTGAATGCGATGCCATCCCAGGCCAGCAGGATGAAATATTCAAAGGGTCGTTTCTGTCCTGGCGGGTACAGATAGCCCGCGATCGAACCTGGCTGGGTGTCAAGGGCAAAGGCCCATAAGAACATCCCGGAATCACCCTTGGGGCGCGGGGGAGCTTCCGGCACAGGAACGGCAAGACGCAGGCTCATGGAAAATGTTCCGGAATCCTTGGAGACCTCGGCCCGGACGATATCGAAGTACCCCTGCTCTTTCTCACTGCCCAGGCTTTGGTCGTTAGGGTTTCCCGAGTCTCCAACAGGATCCTGAACCGCCACGGTTTGAGCGCTGGCGGCGCCAGTCCCGATGAAGGCGATCAGAACCGACGCCAGCACCACGATAATGATTCTTCTATACATGGTTCCCCCTATTGCTGCCTCTCCCCCAGCCGACCGGAAGCCGGCGCAGTCGTCCCACCATGCCCGACGACCGCTGCCCCCTTGCAGCCAGAGTCCTCCCACCGACTCGGTTTCCACAAGGCTGCACATCTGCAAAGTGGAATTACTTGAAGTTGCCTCATCCAAACATTTGAGTAATTCCCGGACCACGGTGTTCGCAAAACTCCCAATGGGTGCGGTACGTCACCAACTGTCGTCGTACCCGGCGCGTCAGACGGCCGCTGAGCGTCAGGCTGGCTGCGCGGGCGGGGATCCGCGGCCGCACGCGGGGCGGGAGCCGGTCCCTACCACCGGCGTGACCTCGTCCGTCAGCCCTGCAACTGCCCGAATTTCTCGTGCACGGCCGGTGAAGCGGCGGAAGTCGCGGATCAGTTGCGCCTGGTCCGGGTGCCCGGCTCAACGGCGGCTGCTCCCAGCGCGAGACCTGGTTGCTGCCGAGGAACCGCCACACTCCCATGTGGCCTGGGGATCCCCTGGGATTCCAGCCCCGGCTACTGGAGTGAACCCGAGTCGACGACAAGCGAACTGAAGTAGGCCAAAGCTTCGCTGGTTCAGGCGTGACAACGAGGTCCGTCCACCCTCTAATCCGTTGGTCAGACGCTCGGATCGTGCTGGTCAAGTCAGGTGACCGCCGCGGCGGCCAAGTCGCGAGTAGTTACAACGTGTCAGCGTTATCGGGCTCGGGCGGTGCGCGAGGGCCGTCTCCAACTCTGGCCGCCTGGCGGGATTGTGCAGTCCACCCTTCGCTGCTGGTTCTTTCTCCGTGATGATCGATCGTGCCTCGCAACCACACGAGCTCGACCGGACGACCCGCGTTTCGGCGAGCCGACGATGTAGACTGGTGAGACTCCGGAGCGATGGCATCCCAGGCGGTATGTCAGGAACCGGCAGCCCTATGAGGCGATGCCCGATGTCCATGCGCCCGCTTCCCCTTCTGCGCGGAGCCCGTCGCCGCTCGGCCGTGGATCATGAGCTTTCACACCTGCTCGCCGAGGTCGCGTCCGCGCGCGCGGACGATCGACTGGCGCGAGTCACGGGGCGTCGGAACGACACCTTCCGCGCCGACTCCGGTCATCTCGCCTCGTCACTTGGTGCCTACGCCAAGGCGCTGGAGAGATATCGGCTGCCTGTGCCGCGCGCCGTTCGCGACGAGCTTCGCTTGCGCCGGGGATTGACATGAACGAGGTGGAGCAAGTCCGGTCCCAGCACGCCCATGCGGAGTGGAGGCTGCACAGTCTCCCGCTCCCCGGACACGTGATTGTGCTGACCGAAACCGGTTGGCAACGAGCGTGGTTGGTCGCCCGCGAGAACGGTCCCGCCGGCTGGATCGGGCTCGTACAGTACGAGCAAGGCGACGTGGAGATCACCGAGTACCTGTCCTCCGACCGCATCGCCTCACCGGACCTCTGGCTCCCGAGCGAGCCGGCAACCAGTCCCGACAGTCACACCGCCCACTAGTTATGAGGCACGTCCTGCGGCGGCCGGCGCTGCAGCGCGAAGGAGTCCACCGTACGATCCGGACGACATTTCACGGCTGTTCAGCGAGAACGTCGGGTACCGGTACCACCCGTATGATGAGCCGGTCCGCGGCCGGGACGCCCGTGGTCGCATCCTGGCTAGGAGAGAGTGCGTCGCCTGACGCCCCCACCCGGCACCTACGAGGCCGAATAGTCTCCGGTCGCGGTCGACGGTGACACCGTGGTGGCCACAGGCACGTCGCGGTACGGCGATGTGCCTGGCGGGCCTGTCGTCCGCATGGACGCATTCGCGATCGAGCCGGGCGTGCGGCTGGGCGACGTCTGCCGTCGACGCGGTCCGGCGGCCTTCTGATCTGTTGGTGGCAGGTTCGAGTCCTGCCGGGGGCGCTGATTGATGTCTCGGGACGGCCTTGGCTCGATCATCCGGGCGGGACGATGCGGGCGGGGACTCGCAACCTGATGGTGGAGGGGCGCCTGAGGGGGTTCTCATCGTGACGATCGACGCGCCGCCGGCCGGTCCGCCGGCGATGGATCCGCAGACAGTCATCCGTTCGAAGCAGTATCTCTCGGCGCTGCTGCTCGCCGCGCTCCTGGGCATTCCGATCTCGGCCATCGCGTACGGGTTCCTGGCGTTGGTCAGCGCGATCCAGGAGTACCTGTTCGACGATCTCCCGAAGGACATGTTCACCGGGGGTGCACCCGCGTGGTGGCCGGTGCCCTGGTTGGTGCTGTGTGGACTGTTGACCGCGTTGACCATCCACTACCTGCCCGGCAACGCGGGCCACTCACCCGCCTTCGGGTTCAAGACCGGCGGAGGTCCGCCGGTCGACCGGGATCTCCCCGCCATCATCCTGGCCGCACTGACCACACTAGGTCTTGGCGCCGTCCTGGGGCCGGAGGCTCCGCTCATCGCCATCGGTGGCGGTCTTGCCGCGCTGACTGTGCACCTGGTCAAGAAGGACGCGCCGCCGATGGCGCTGACGATCATCGCGTCGGCCGGTAGCTTCGCGGCGATCAGTACGCTGCTCGGTTCTCCCGTGCTCGGTGCCTTCCTGATCATGGAGACCGCCGGCATCGGGGGTGCGACGCTGAGCCTGGTGGCGCTACCGGGGCTGCTGGCCTCCGGCATCGGCGCTCTGGTCTTCGTCGGTCTGGACAATTGGACGGGACTGGGCAGCTTCTCCCTGGCCCTCACCACAGTGCCTCCGGCGGTGGACCCGACGGTGGCCACGATGGCCTGGGCGCTGGCCATGGGGGTGGCCGGTGCGCTCCTGGGCTGGGTGATCCGCTGGATCGGGCTGTCGCTGCGTCCGGTCGTTCATGTGAACCGGGTGCTGGTGACAGCTGGCCTCGGCCTCGCCATCGGCCTGACTGCCATGGTCTACCAGTTGATTTCCGACAACAGCTTCACCCAGGTGTTGTTCTCCGGTCAGGATGCGCTGCCCGAACTGGTCGAGAACGCCGCTGACTATTCGGTCGGCGTACTGATCCTGCTCGGCGTCTGCAAGACGCTCGCGTACGGACTCTCGCTCAGCGCGTTCCGCGGCGGACCGGTGTTCCCATCCATGTTCATCGGTGCGGTCATGGGCATCGCTGCGGCGGGTTTGCCCGGCATGAGTCTGGCGCCGGCGATCGGTATGGGGATCGGAGCCATGTGCGCCGCGATGCTGCGGCTGCCGCTGACCGCAACGCTGCTCGCCACTGTGTTGCTCGGCGCCGACGGTGTGACGGTGACACCGCAGGTTGTGGTAGCTGTGGCGGTGGCCTTCGTCGTCACGTACTTGCTCCCCGTTCCAGGCCCCAAGGAGCGGGCGAAGTGAACCTGATCCCCGAGTCGTTTCGCGGGTACCAACGAGCCTGGCTGAGCCGCGACATCATCGCCGGTCTGACGCTGGGAGCGGTGGCGATACCGGAGGTGATGGGTTACACGTCCATCGCCGGTACGCCGATAGTGACCGGGCTCTACACCATCATCTTTCCGACCCTTGCTTTCGTTCTGCTGGGCTCCTCGCGGCTGCTCGTCGTGGGCGCCGACTCGGCCACTGCCGCCGTACTCGCGGCCGGCCTGAGCGGTCTCGGCATCGCCGGGGTCACGCCCGGGTCGCCCGACTGGCTCGCCCTCACCAGCCTGACGGCGCTGGTCTGCGGTGCGCTGCTGATCGTGGCGCGTCTCGTCCGGCTGGGTTTCATCGGGGACTTCTTGAGTGCGTCGGTACTGATCGGGTTCCTCACCGGCGTCGGCATCCAGGTGCTGTCCGGGCAGATTCCGGACCTGCTCGGCATCTCCAAGGGCACCGGCAACTGGTTCGAGCAGCAGTGGCACTGGATCAGCTCGCTGTCGTCGACCAGCCTGGCCACGTTCGCCTTCGGGCTGTCCACGATCGCGATCATCCAGATCTTCAAGCGTTTCATCCCGGCCGTCCCCGGTGCCGTCGTCGCCGTCGTGCTGCTGACCGCCATCTCGGCCCTGACCGACGCGCACGCGCACGGCGTGGCCGTGGTCGGTTCCGTGCAGGGCGGATTCCCACCGATCGGCCTGCCGCCGGACGTCTCCTGGTCGGACGTGCGCAAGGTGCTGCCGACCGCCGTGTCCTGCTTCGTGCTCATCATCGCCCAGAGCGCCGCCACCTCCCGCAGCTTCGCGTTCAAGCACGGAGACCCCGTCAACATCAATCGGGACATCGTGGGGCTCAGCGGGGCCAGCATCGCCGCCGGCCTCAGTGGCACGTTCGTGGTCAACGGCAGCCCGACGAAGACGCAGATCCTCGACGAGCAGAAAGGGCACAGTCAGCTCGCCAACGCGACGATGGCGGCGGTCACGCTCCTGTTCACACTGTTCTTTACCGGCCTGCTGGCCGACATGCCCAAGGCGGTCCTCGCCGGGATCGTCTTCCTCATCGGCGTCAGCCTGATCGACGTGCCCGGCCTGCAGCGGCTGAGGCGCCGGCGCATCAACGAGTTCGTGGTGGCGCTGATCACGATGGTCACCGTCTTCGCCATCGGCGTCGAGCAGGGGATCATCCTCGCCATCCTGCTGTCGCTGCTCGATCTCGTCCGGCGGCAGTACACGCCGGGCGACTACGTCATCGGTCAGGACGAGGCCGGGGAGCCGACGTACCTGCCGGCCAAGCCGGGCACACAGAGCCTGCCCGGACTGGTGGTATTCCGCTACGACGCGGCTCTGTTCTACGCCAACGCCAACCGCTTCGCCGACGACCTCGAGGCGGTGATCTCCGGTGCGCCCGACCCGGTTCGCTGGATCGCGCTGGACTGCGGCGGGATCGACGACATCGACTACTCGGCCGGAGTGACCCTGGCCAACCTGGTCAACTACTGCGGCGCTCGCGACGCCCGCTTCGTACTCGTCCGGCCGGACACTCAGCTGCTTGCGACACTCCGCGCGTACGGCGTCATCGACGCGGTCGGCGAGCACAACGTCTTTCCAACCCTGGTAGACGCCTTCAGCGCCTACCGAGCCGACCCAGAAAACAACACGTCCACTCGCAGCTAACCCTCTCGGACGCCCGCAACCCGTCCGAGGGTTGCGGGGCATCCGAGCGCCAGGCTAGAAGGTCGCCTCGGCGGTGACCTTGGTGAACTTCTTGGTGTAAGTGCCGTCGGGGACGCAGTTCATGGTCTCGGACTGACCTGGTTCCAGGTCGCCGGTGTTGCACATGACGTGGGCGACCACCTCGTCACCCTTGAGGAACTTGACGTCGATGAACATCGTGCTGGTCTTGTCGTCGGTGTTCTTCGCCTTGCCGACGATCGTCATGCCGAAGCCCGAGTCCTTGATCTTCCAGCCGGCCAGGACTGTGTGGGAGCCGAGCTTGAACGGGGAGCCGACCGTCACCTCACACGGCGCGGACCGGTCATCCTGGCCCTCGCAGGCGAGCTTCGGCGCCGCCGACTGCGTCGGCTTGACCGGAGGTGCGGATGTCTTCGGCGCCACGACCTTCGGCGCTTCGGTCTTCGGGACCGCCTTCTGAACCGGCGCCTCGGTGGTGGTCGTCGCCGCCGGAGCCGCGTCCGGCTTGTCGGCGGACTTGTTGCCGCCGATCGAGCCGAGAGCTCCGATCAGAACCAGTCCACCGAAGATCGATCCGACGATGATCAGCGCGGTCTTGGTGGTGTTCTTCTGCTTCGGCGGCTGCTGCATCGGCATTTGGGCATGCGGCGGCTGCGTGTACTGCTGTGTCATTGATTTCCCCTACAAGAGCCCGAACCCCCCTGGCTCGGCGCACGCATCATGGGCGGAATCGCAACGCTGCGTCAACTTTTAACGTCCAACTTCCTGAAGGCGATCACAATTTGTTACCTACCTCCCGGTAGAGGTTCTCTCAGGGAGTTCCTAGTGACTTCTCAGCGTCTTCTCGGGGCAGCGGGAGGAGCTCGTCCGTCATACCTGTACTGGCGAGTGGCGGAAGGCGTGGCGTGGTGGAGGTCGAGATGGTGGACGTGGTGGGCGTGCGACATCGGGTCGATGGGGCGCGCGAGTTGCGGTATTCGGCGGACTCGGTGGTTGTCGTGGCCGGCGTACCCGGGGCGGGGAAGAGCACGCTGTTGCGGCGGCTGTTCCCAGGGGACAGTGCAGTGCGGGTGTTCGACTCCGAGCGGATCCGGAATCGGTGGATGCCCGTGCTCGGTGTGCTGCCGTATGCCTGGTGGCGTCCGCTCGTGCATGTCACGTACTACGTGAGTGTGCTGAGAGCGATGCAGCGCGATGGCGGGCCGATGGTGGTGCATGACTGCGCTACTCGGCCGTGGGTGCGGCAACTACTGGGGTGGCGGGCCAAGAGGGCCGGACTGCCACTGCATCTCGTCCTGCTTGACGTGCCGGGTGACGTGGCGCGGGACGGGCAGTGGGTGCGCGGCCGCATCGTACGGGCGGGCAGTATGGCGACCCATTGCCGTCGATGGCCCGGGCTGCTGGCGAAGGCGGCCGATGATCCGAGTCACGTCGTACCGGGCGCTGCGTCCGCGGTCGTCCTGAACCGGCGCCAGGCGAACCAGCTCGAGTCGATCAGCTTCGGCAGAAAACTGTCGGTGGTGAGTGATTGAGTCGTACTTCTCGTTGGGGAGGAAGTGCGGATGAAGGTTCGGGTTGGGCGTGAGGTGCTGGCCGAGGCGGTCGGGTGGGTGGCGCGTGGGCTGCCGAGCCGGCCGAGTGTGCCGATTCTGGCTGGGATGGTGGTGGAGGCCGGGGACGGGCAGGTGACGTTGTCCGGGTTCGACTACGAGAGTTCCGCGCAGGTGAGTGTGCCGGCCGAGGTCGCGGACGACGGGCGATTCCTGGTGTCCGGCCGGCTGCTGTCGGACATCTGCCGGAGCATGCCGCGGGACTCGGTGGATCTGAGCGGCGATGCGACTCGGGTGCAGGTGAGCAGCGGGAGTTCCAGATTCGTCCTGCACACGTTGCCCCTGAACGAGTATCCGGCGCTGCCTGAGGTGCCCGCGGCGAGTGGTGTGGTGGACGGGGATGTGTTCGCCCGCGCGGTCGCGCAGGTCGTGAGTGCCGCCGGCCGGGACGACACGCTGCCGGTGTTCACCGGGATCCGGGTGGAGATCCGCGGGGCGACCATCTCGCTGCTCGCGACCGATCGCTACCGCCTCGCCGTACGGACGTTTCCGTGGGAGCCGCTCGATCCGGACGGGGAGGCCAACGCGCTGGTCCCGGCGAAACTGCTCTCCGACGTGGCCAAGGCGATGGCCGGTCATGAACTCACTCTCGCGCTCGGTTCAACCCGCACAGGGGACGGGTTGATCGGGTTCGAGGGGGGCGGCCGGCGGGCGACGAGCCGGCTGATCGACGGCGATTTCCCGAGGGTCCGCAGTCTGATCCCGGCGGAGGGTGCGATCACCAGCACGGTGACCGTGGACACGGCGACACTCGTCGAGGCAGTGAAACGAGTCGCCCTGGTGGCAGAGCGGACGGCGCCGGTCCGGGTCACCTTCGCGGACGGGACGGCGACGCTCGACGCCGGGAACGGTGAGGAGGCGCAGGCCTCGGAATCGGTCGAGGCGACACTCACCGGTGAGCCGGTGGTTGCCGGGTTCAACGCCGGTTATCTGCTCGACGGACTCGCATCACTGGGCACACCCATCGCGCACTTCGCCTTCACTCAACCAACGAAACCGATCAACCTCACCGGCCTCCGCTCTCCCGACGACAGTCCGGCCGCGGACTCGGCGTACATCTTGATGCCTATGCGACTACCGAACTGATGCCGATCGAGGAGCCGACACCCTGGAGCGCGTCCACTTCGGATGAGGGGCTGATCGGGCGGTTCCTGGCGCGTTGTGACCCCGTCGACCGACCCGTCGACCTCGTTGTGCTGATGGGGTCCGCCGTTCTCGAGTCGGTGGAGGTCGCGGCCGGGCTGCAGCGCGAGGGCGTCGCGCCGCGGATCTTGGTGAGCGGTGGCATCGGCCACTCGACGGAACATCTCGAGGCGGCTGTCCGCATACGTGGCCTTGACGTCGAGACGAGTGGACGACCGGAGTCGCACGTCTTCCGCGACCTGCTCATCGGGTACGACGTCCCGCCGGCGGCGATCGTGGTCGAGGACCGGTCCACCAACTGTGGTGAGAACGCGGACTTCACCCGCCGGATGATCGACGAGCCGCAGACGCTGCTGCTGATCCAGGATCCGACCATGCAGCGGCGGACCCACGCGTGCTTCGAGCGCTCCTTCCCCGACCTCCCCGGCACAACACTGATCAGCCGGGCACCGTTCATCCCGTGGATCGGCAGTGACCACGTCAGTTCTGGTCCGGCGACGCCAGAGGTCTGGAGTCGCGAGCGGTTCCGGTCGCTCGTGCTCGGTGAGATCAGGCGGTTGCGCGACGACCCCGAGGGCTACGGTCCGCGGGGGAAGAACTTCATCGACCAGGTCGAGGTTCTGGCCGAAGTGCTTGCCGCGTACAACCATCTTGTTGCCGAGCACCCCGAGTCAGTGCGGTCCTGACGTCATCCGCAAGTCGCAGTCTGGATCAGGCCGTGGACCGACGATCAGCCGGCTCGGGTGCGGTGTAGTGGGAATGTGGAACCAACTCGATCAGCCCGGCTTCACGAGATCGATCTGTTGCGGATGTGCGCGGCCTTCGCGGTGATGGCGTACCGCTATACCTAGTGCACGCACACATCGGTTTCATCATCTTCGAGCGGCTCGGCGACCAGGTGAACCACATCCTCCTGGTCGCCGCCACGATGATCGCCATGGTGGGCGTCGCGGCCGTCCTGCACTACGGAGTCGAGCAGCCGCCAGCGCCCCCCGCCTCAAGGGCGTACTGGAGCGCGTCCGGCCACGGCAGTTGGTTCACGCAAGGAAGTACTCCGTCAGGGCGCGGGCCAGCGTGTCCGACGGGAGAGTGTGGAAGGTCCCGTCGTACCCCTCCGCCGTCCCGTGCGGCAGCGCGGCCGCGGTCTGCCGGACCGCATCCTTCAGCCAGTCCGGGCTGGCGTTGCTGAACAGTGCCAGCGTCTCCTGCGGGGTTGCCGCCAGCAACGAGGTCGGTACGGCGCTGTCCCGCATCTGCAGCCCGTCGTACACCAGGGTGTGCGCGATGGCCTCCAGACCGGCCCACATCGGCGTCTCCCGGATCTGGTCGACGACCTCCTTCGGCTGCCCGACCGCCTCGACCATGAACAGTTCGGCCGCGCCACCGGGGTTCCCGGCGGCGACGAACTCCTGCAACCGCTCGAGGTACCGCTCCGGCGCCGGCGGTGCTCCTTCGACCCGGAACGGCGGCTCCATCACCGCCAGCTTCTCGAACGGCAGACCGGCCTGCAACAGCACCATCGACCCGGACGAGTACGCGCAGGCGAACCGGGCACCGGTCGCCGAGCGCACCGCGTCGAGGTCCTCCCACTCACGCTCGACCGCGTACGGCAGCGTGTCGCCGGAGTCGCCGCGACCACGCCGGTCGTAGTTCACTACGGTGAACGCCGACGACAGCGCCTCGGCGTCGGACACGTACCGCGAGCGGTCGGTGAAACCACCGGCCACCAGCACGAGCCCCGGCCCGCTCCCGTAGGTGTCGTAGGCGATCTCGGTGCCGTCCTTCGAGGTGACCTTCTCCATCACCACACCCTTCTGTTGGGGATCCCTACTTATCCGTCGAACGAGAGTCGACCCGAGAGACATCCTGTGACCCACATCACAGTACGCCGAGCCCTACCGGCATCCGCCCCAGCTCACTACAGTTGGTTTATGTATACAGACGACTGCACACCGTCCCGAGGTCGCTGATGCTGCTCCGCCAGCTGGAGTACCTCGTCGCCCTCGCCCGCGAGAAGCACTTCGCCCGGGCCGCGGACGCCTGCTACGTGTCCCAGCCGTCGCTGTCCGCCGCGATCCGCAAGCTCGAGCAGGAGCTCGACGTACCGATCGTCCGCCGCGGCCGCCGGTTCGAAGGACTCACCCCCGAGGGCGAACGGGTACTGCTCTGGGCACAGCGGATCCTGGCCGAGCAGGACGCGCTCCGGCATGAACTCTCGATGTTGCGCGGCGGTCTGACCGGCACGCTCCGGCTCGGCGCGATCCCGACCGCGATGCCCGTCGTCTCGCTGCTCACCACCCCGTTCTGCGAACGGCACACCCATGCGCGGGTCACCCTCGAGTCGCTGTCGTCGCGGGACATCACCCAGAAGCTCGCCGAGTTCGATCTCGACGTCGCGATGACGTACCTCGACGACGACACGCTCGGCCAGGTCCGGAAGACCCCGCTGTACGAGGAGCGGTACCTGCTGCTCACCCCGAAGCACTCCGAGCTGGCGGGGTTGCCGGTGGCAACGTGGGCTCAGGTCGCCGCGCTGCCGCTCTGCTTGCTCTCCCCCGACATGCGCAACCGGCGGATCATGAACGGCTACTTCACCGACGACGGCGTCACCGCTACGCCGGCGATCGAGAGCGACACGGTCTCCGGCCTCTACAGCCACCTGCACGGCAACCATTGGTCGACCGTGATCTCGCATGCCTGGCTGCACATGTTCGGAGTGCCCGACGGCATGCGCGTCGTACCGCTGAAGAGTCCCGCCCACGGACCACGGGTCGGCCTGGTCATCGCGGCTCGCAGTCCAGAGCCGGTACTGGCGCGCGCGTTGCTCGACGTCGCCCGGCAAGCCGGTGTCCACACCGCGCTCGACCAATTGCTCGACGTACATCTGATGGGTTCTGGCTATCTCGACATAGCGAGCAAGTCTTTGACTGTCGGACAGTGACGCAACGAGTGTGGAAGTCCCTTCACTACAAGGAGATTCCACACTATGGCGAAGATCCTCTGTGTCCTGTACGACGACCCGGCCGACGGCTACCCGACGTCGTACGCACGCGACGACATCCCCACCGTCGACCACTACCCGGGCGGTCAGACCACGCCGACTCCGAAGGCGATCGACTTCGTTCCGGGCGCCCTGCTCGGAAGCGTGTCCGGTGAACTCGGACTGCGAAGCTTTCTCGAGAGCCAGGGACACACGCTTGTCGTCACCTCCGACAAAGAGTCCGTCCTCGACCGCGAGCTGCCCGATGCCGATGTGGTGATCTCGCAACCGTTCTGGCCGGCGTACCTGACGGCCGAGCGGATCGCGAAGGCGCCGAACCTCAAGCTCGCGATCACGGCCGGCATCGGCTCCGACCACGTCGACCTGGATGCGGCGATCAAGCACGGCATGACCGTTGCCGAGGTCACCTACTCCAACAGCATCAGCGTCGCCGAGCACGTGGTGATGATGATCCTCGGCCTGGTCCGCAACTACCTCCCGTCGCACCAGGTGGTGCTCGACGGCGGCTGGAACATCGCCGACTGCGTGGCTCGCTCGTACGACCTCGAGGGGATGCACGTCGGCACGGTCGCGGCCGGCCGGATCGGGACGGCCGTACTGCGGCGGCTCGCGCCGTTCGACGTGAACCTGCACTACACCGATCGGCATCGGCTGCCCGAGTCGGTCGAGCGCGAACTGAACCTCACCTTCCACCCGAGCGCGGCCGACATGGTCCCGCACTGCGACGTGGTCACGATCAACGCGCCGCTGCACCCGGAGACCGAGGGACTGTTCGGGGACACGCTGCTCGGCACGATGAAGCGCGGGACCTATCTGATCAACACTGCGCGGGCGAAGATCGCCGACCGGGACGCCATCGACCGGGCCCTGCGCGGCGGCCAGCTGGCCGGGTACGCGGGCGACGTCTGGTACCCACAGCCCGCACCGGCCGACCATCCGTGGCGCAGCATGCCGCACCACGGCATGACGCCGCACATCTCCGGCTCGTCGCTGTCCGCCCAGACCCGGTACGCCGCCGGCACGCGGGAGATCCTGGAGTCGT
This sequence comes from Kribbella sp. NPDC020701, assembly GCF_055562215.1. NCBI lineage: Bacteria > Bacillati > Actinomycetota > Actinomycetes > Propionibacteriales > Kribbellaceae > Kribbella > Kribbella sp. NPDC020701. The sequence continues at coordinate 61,416 of NZ_JBVHFT010000025.1, forward strand.
GGCTGGCAGGTACGCCGATCCGCGACGAGTACTTGATCGTCGACGGCGGCCGCCTGGCCGGGGCCGGCGCGCATAGCTACTCGACCCGCGTGTAAGCGGGATCACGTCGTACGTAATCGGGATCACGTGAGACGCGGGCATAACCGGTCAGTACAGCTGGTTGAATGTATACAGAAGCCAGAATTCAAGGAAGGGTTGAAATGATCTTCACACGTAGGTTCGGCGCTCTGGCGGCTCGCCCGCAGTTCCCGGATGCCCCGGAGCTGCAGCACGAGCTCAACCACCCCGTAGACCTGGATGCCGAGCTCGCCCGGCTCACCGGCGAGAACGAGAAGCAGCGCGCCGACGAGTCCGCAGCCTGATCGACTGCCTATGTCCGGTCATGGGGCCTCCCGGCCTGGACTGAGGAGCGCAGGGAGCGCAGCGACCCGAGCGACGAGGGAAGGCCGGGAGCCAAGGCCCCATGACCACGCCGTGCCGAAGGCGCGGCCAAAAGCACAGCCTGGCACTTGGTAGACTGTCTACCAAGTGCCAGGCTTAGTCCGGGAGGGACCTCATGACGACCATCAGTGCGGGAGCGGAACCGGCGGGGGTGCGGCACGTCAAGCGGCCGACGCCGTTGCGCGAGTCCGTCTACGAGGCCCTGACCGAGATGATCATCGACGGCACGCTCGAGCGTGGCCGGCACCTCGTGGAGGTCGAGCTGGCCGGTCTCCTGGGGGTCTCCCGGCAGCCGGTGCGCGAAGCCTTGCAGCGGCTGAACAACGAGGGCTGGGTGGACCTGCGGCCGGGGTTCGGCGCGATGGTGCACGTGCCCGCGGAGGACGAGGTCGACCAGTTGCTCGCGGCTCGCGCGGCGCTGGAGTCGGAGTCCGCGCGGCTCGCGGCCCGCCACGCGACCAAGGACGACGTGGCGAAGCTCCGGGAGCTGTGCAAGCTCGGCACGGCGTACCAGGAGGCCGGTGACATCGACAGCACGGTCCGGACGAACGGCGAGCTGCACAGCCTGATCACGCAGATGTCCGGCAACCGGTTCCTGGTCGACTTCGCGGCCCAGGTGGATCGCCGGGTCCGCTGGTACTACACCCCCGTCGCACCGGTCCGTGGTGCCGCCTCCTGGCGCGAGCACAACCGCCTGGTGAAGGCGATCAGCGAGGGCGACGAGGACAAGTCGGCCCAGATCATGCGCGAACACACCGAGCACACCCGTAAGGCCTACCACGACCTCCAGGCGGCGTCCGAGCCGATCCAAACGCCCGACGAGGCCGCTCCCCGGAGGCGTCGCCGTACGGTGAACTGACCCACCCGACGCCACACTCCACGCCACCTTCACGACAGCCGTTGAATCACCCGGTCGGGGTGATGCCGCTCGGCCGGCCGGCGGATGAGGATGACCTGTGACCGCAGGTTGATCTCCCGGCATCGAAGGAGGCCGGCATGACTTTGACGCCGACGGGTTCGCAGGCGCCGGCCGCGGACGTGCTGGTGATCTTCGGGATCACCGGTGATCTGGCCAAGGTGATGACGTTCCGCTCGCTCTACCAACTCGAGGCGCGCGGTCTGCTCGACTGCCCGATCGTCGGGGTGGCGGCCGACGACTGGACCCTCGAGCAACTGGTCGACCGGGCCAGGACGTCGATCGAGGGCACCGGCGTCACCATCGACAAGACCGTCTTCGACCGGTTCGCGGACCGGCTCTCGTACGTCGGTGGCGACTTCACCGACGCGTCCGTCTACGAGCGTGTCGGCCAGGTGATCAAGGGTGCCAAGACGCCGGTGTTCTATCTCGAGATCCCGCCCTTCCTGTTCGGCCGGGTAGTGCAGGGCCTGTCCGAGGCCGGGCTGACAACCGGAGCCCGGGTCGTGGTCGAGAAGCCGTTCGGCCACGACCAGCAGTCGGCTCACGACCTGGCCGACCAACTGCACCAGTACCTGGACGAGTCGCAGCTGTACCGGATCGACCACTACCTCGGGAAGATGGGGCTGGAGGAGATCCTGTACCTGCGGTTCGCGAACGCGATCCTCGAGCCGCTGTGGAGCCGCAACTTCCTGGACTGTGTCCTGATCACCATGGCGGAGAGCTTCGGCGTCGAGGACCGTGGCCACTTCTACGACCCGGTCGGCGCGCTGCGCGACGTGGTCGTCAACCACCTGATGCAGGTGGTCGCAGCGGCCGCGATGGAACCACCGTCGCGCGGCGATCCGGCCACGCTGAAGGACTCGCAGGTCGCCTTGTTCCGCGCGATCGAGGAGGCCGATCCGGCCCACTACGTCCGCGGCCAGTACGACGGCTACCTCGCCATCGACGGGGTCGCGAAGGGTTCCACCACCGCGACGTACGCCGCGCTCCGGCTCGACATCGAGAACTGGCGCTGGGCCGGTGTGCCGTTCTTCATCCGCACCGGGAAACGGCTGCCGGTCACCCAGACCGAGCTCCGGCTGGTCTTCAAACGGCCGCCGCGGCTTGGCTTCGGACCCCGCGGGCACATCGCCGAGCCGAACCAGCTGGTGATCAAGCTCGACCCGTCGACCGGGGTCCGGATCCGGGTGGACGCGCACCGCACGGACACCAGCCGGATCGCGCCGATCGAGCTGGACATGGAGTTCGCGGCCGAGGGCGGCGAGGGCCCCACGCCGTACGAGGTGCTGCTGCACGCGGCGATGACCGGGCAGAGCACCCGGTTCACACGCCAGGACGCCGTCGAGGAACAGTGGCGGGTGATGCAACCGTTGCTCGACGCACCGACGCCGATCCACACCTACCAGCCCGGGACCTGGGGGCCGGCCGCGGCCGCCGAAGTACCGGCCGGGTACGGCGGTTGGCGCAAGCCCTGGATCCCGAGCTGACGTCCAGAACGCCTGGCGCGTTCACCGACCTGGCGTATCGTCAGGCGTGTGGAGGGGCCGGACACTGGTTCGGGCGCAGCCTCCGTTCCCGTTGCACCACCGACAGTGACCCCTGGGGGCCGCAGCGTGGGGTCAGGAGTCCGTGGTGGGCGTGAGCGCCTGGTTCCGCGGACCGCAGTTGTCGATCGTTTGATGGAATCGCACGAGCCGGTGGTCACCGTGGTGGCGCCACCCGGCTACGGCAAGACGACCGTGCTGGCCCAATGGATCGAGCGGTTCGGGTCGCGAGTGGCCTGGGTGTCGTGCGAACGCTCCGACAACGACCCGGTCGCCTTGTGGACGGGCATCCTCGACGCCCTCGACCAGATCGAGCCGATCGGCGGGGACGCGCGCACTGTGCTGGCCGCATCCGGTGCCGGCGTCGACGCCGTACCCCGGCTGGTCGGGTCGATCAGCGCCTTGCGCTTGCCGGTGCTGGTCGTGCTCGACCATGTCGAGGAGATCACCAGCCCCGACTGCTCGACGTCGATCGCCGAGTTCGCGTTCCGGGTACCGGCCGGCTGGCGGCTCGCCGTCGCGTCGCGGGATGCCGTGCCGCTGCCGGTGTCCCGGTTGCGGGTCGGCCGCCGGATCGTCGAGATCGGCGTCGACGACCTGGCGATGGATCACGCCGAAGCGGCCGCACTCCTGCGCTTGGCCGACGCCGAGGTGTCCCCCGCTGAGGTCGACGAGCTGGTACGGCGTACCGAGGGCTGGCCGGCCGGTCTGTATCTGGCCGCACTGGCGATCCAGTCCGGCTCGCCGGCGACCGGCTTCAGCTTCAGCGGCGACGACCGCCTGGTCGACGACTACCTGCGGTCCGAGCTGCTGGCGCGGCTCTCCCCCGCCCAGGCGGACTTCCTCGTCCGTACGTCGATTCTCGACCGGATGAGCGGGCCGCTGTGCGACGCCGTCGTCGGCGGGAACCAGTCGGCCCGGATGCTCGAGGATCTCGAACGCCACAACCTGCTGGTCGTCCCGCTCGACCGGCACGGTGAGTGGTACCGGTATCACCATCTGCTGCGCGAGTTCCTGCAGGCCGAGCTCCGGCGCGGCGATCCCGACCTCGGCAGCGAGCTCCATGCCCGCGCCGCCGACTGGTACGAGGCACACGGGATGGCCGAAGCCGCCGTCGATCACGCCGACGCGGCCGGTGACACCGAGCGGGTCGCGCGGCTCGTCCTCGAACTCATGCAACCGGTCTGGGCCGGCGGCCGGGTCGGCACCGTGCGCGGCTGGATGGAGCTCCTCGACGGCCGCCCGCGAGTACCGCAACACGCCGCGATCGCGGCGCACGGCGCGTTGATCTTCGCGCTGCTCGGCAGGGCGCGCGAGGCTGAGCGCTGGGTCGGTGTCGCCGAGAGTCTCCCGGTCGGCGGTACGTTGCCGGACGGCACCACCGTCGCGGCGACCCTGGCGTACCTGCGGGCCAACCTCTGCCGGCAGGGGCCCGCGGCGATGCGTACGGACAGCGCCCTGGCCCTCGACGGGCTCAGTCCGGCCAGCCCGTTCCGCGCGACGATGCTGCAGGCGGAGGCGATGTCCTGGTTGCTCGAGGGCGACCTCGAGCGCGCCGACGCCGGGTTCAACCACGCGTACGACGTGGCGACCGGCTTCGGCATCACTCCGCTCGCGGCCCTGGTCCTGGCCGAGCAGTCCCTGATCGCGGCCGAGCGGGGCGAGCGAGCCGCTGCCGACGCGATGATCAAGCGCGCCGTCGAGCTCGTCCACACCGGGCACCTCGAGGCCTACTGGACCAGTGCCCTGGTCTACGCGGTCGCCGCGCACGCTGCCGCCAGCCGCGGTGAGATGCGCGAGTCGCGCCAGTTCGTCCGCCGTGCCGCCGAGCTACGACCGCTGCTGACCTACGCCCTGCCGAGCGTGTCGGTCCAGACCCTGCTCGAACTCGCCCGGACGTACATGGCCCTCGTCGACCCGGCCGGCGCGCATGCGGTCCTCGAACAGGCCCACACCATCCTGCGCCGCCGGCCCGACCTCGGCACCCTGCCGGCGGCCGTCGGGCAACTGCGCACCCGCGTCGACCAGATCACGGTGGCCGCGGCCGCCGGGATGTCTTCGCTGACGACGGCCGAACTGCGACTGGTCCGGCTGCTGCCGACCCACCTGTCGTTCCCGCAGATCGCCGCGCAGCTGTACGTCTCGCGGCACACCGTCAAGTCGCAGGCGCAGTCGCTCTACCGCAAGCTCGGCGCCTCCTCGCGTGGGGAGGCGGTCGAGATCATGGCCGAGATCGGCATGCGACGCTGAGGTCTAACCAAGGCGCTCCAGCAGGTGGTCACCGACCCGGAGCGCGTTCGCCATCGCCGTCAGCGCCGGGTTCACCGCGCCGATGCTCGGGAAGAAGCTGGTGTCGACGACGTAGAGGTTGTCGAGCTCGTGCGCCTTGCAGTCGCTGTCCAGCACCGAGGTCGCCGCATCGTGCCCGAACCGGACGGTGCCGGCCTGGTGTGCGCAGCCCGCAACCGGGATGTCGTTCTTCATGTAGATGCTGCGCGGGATCAGGTGGTGCGGGTGCATGCCCAGCTTGCCCAGGTTCTTCTTGACCCGCTTGTACAACTGCTCCATCGGCTCACCGTTGTTCGGCGTGTGCGCCAGCACCACGTTCCCGTCGCGGTCGAGCGTCACCCGGTTGTCCGGATCCGGCAGGTCCTCGGCCGACAGCCAGAAGTCGACGGCGTGCTCGGCGACGTCGCGCAGCGCGAACGTCGGCGCCAGTAAGGTCTCGACCGGCTTCTCACCGCGGTACATCGGCGCCGACGACTTGCCCACCATCTGCAGGTTGCCCATCGGGTAGTCGAAGTCGGCGTCGCCGAAGTAGTAGTCGTTCATCCCGAGCGTCTTCTGGAACCGGGTGTCGTTCTTCTCGGTCGAGATCGCCAGGAAGGCCCGGCTGTTGTGGAAGATGAAGTTGCGCCCGACCTGGTCGGACCCGTTCGCAAGCCCCCGCGGATGCCGGTCGTTGGCACTCGCGAGCAGGATCTTGGCCGAGTTCACCGCACCGGCCGAGAGTACGACGATGTCGCCGGCGAACCGCTGCTCCGCACCGTCCACCTCGGCGACGACCGCGGTCACGGTCCGGCCGGTGGCGTCGGTCTCGAGGCGCCGTACGAGCGTGTTCCGCAGCAGCGTCACGTTGTCGTGCTCGATCGCGGGCCGGACGGCGATGACGTCCGCGTCCGCCTTCGCGTGGACCAGGCACGGGAACCCGTCGCAGGTCGCGCACCGGATGCACGCGCTGAACGCGGGCCGGCTCTCGTCGAGCATCACCCCGCACGGCGCGTGGAAGGGGTGCAGGCCGACCGCGGCCATGTCGTCGAACAGCGTCTGGATCCGCGGCTCGTGCGAGACCGGTGGATACGGGTACGGCGCCGACGCGGGCGGGTCCGTCGGGTCCTCACCCCGGGCACCGTGGACCTGGTAGAGCTGTTCGGCCTGGGTGTAGTAGGGCTCCATCACGTCGTACGCGATCGGCCAGGCCGGCGAGATTCCGCCGTGGTGCTTGAGTTCGGCGAAGTCGCGCTCGCGCAGCCGGTACAGCGCGGCGCCGTAGAACTTGGTCGCGCCACCGACGAAGTAGTGCACCTGCGGCTGGAACGGTTTGCCGTCGCGGTCGTACCACTGGTCCGGCGAGACGTAACGGTTGTCGACGAACACGGCCTCGGCGTCCCAGTTCTCGGCCTCGCGCGGGAGCCAGTCACCCCGCTCCAGGATCAGGATCCGCCGCCCGGACGGCGCGAGCCGGTGGGCGAGCGTGCCGCCACCTGCTCCCGATCCGACGATGATGACGTCGTACTGGTCGGCCATGGCTGTCTCCTCAGTTGCCGCCGGCCGACGTGGTCGAGTCGCCTCGGTCGACGATGATGTGCGGAACGTCGGCGGAGTCGTCACCCCAGGCGATCCGCTGCGGCGTGGTGGACCATTCGACGGTCGCCGCGTGGTCGCGGTCGAAGTAGTCCCAGGCCCAGGACATGAACGCGTCGGCCTTGCTGTGCGCACCACTCAGCAGCATCGCGTGCACGCCGAGCCAGGCTGCGAAGGCGAGCGGGCCCTCCATCTGGTGCCGGTGCCGGCCGACCTCGGCGACCGCCGCGTTCCGGCCGATCATCGCCATGATGCCTTTGTCCTTGTAGTGGAACGGTGTGGCCTTGTCCCCATGCAGCTCACGCAGGATGTTCTCGGCGGCCCACGCGCCGGACTGCTGCGCGACCGAGCCGAGCTGCGGCAGGATCGTGCCGTCCTTCGCGGGGATGTTCGCGACATCGCCGATCGCGTAGACGTGCGGATGACCGTCCACGGTGAGATCAGGCTGTACGTCGATCCGCCCGCCACGACCCGTGGTCAGCCCCGTCGCACTCCCCACCACCGAAGCGGCCGACTCGCCGCCGCCCCAGATGACCGTCCGGGTCCGAATCGACGACCCGTCGTCGAACTCGACCCGGTCCGCGTGCACAGCGGCCACTCCCGTCCCCAGTCGCGGATCGGCGCCGTGTTCGGTGAGCCGCTTGTGCGCGTACTTGTGCGACTTGCGGGAGAACGCTGCGAGCAGGGTGCCGCCGCGGTCGACGACGGTGATCGTCCCCGGCTTCGAGATCCGTTCCGTGGCCACCAGTGCGGCCATGAGTTCGGTCAGCGCTCCGGCGATCTCTACCCCGGTCGGACCGCCTCCGACCACGACGACATCGAGCGCGCCCTCGTCCGGCTCCGTGGCGCGGATCGTGGCGTGCAGGTGCCGCCGCAGTCGCTCCGCGTCGGCGACGGAATACAGCGGGAACGCGTGCTCGGCCGCGCCCGGAACCCCGAAGAACTCCGGTCGCGCGCCGGCCGCGATGACCAGGTGCGAGCCCGTGATCCGATCGCCGCCGGACAAAGTCAGAGCGAGGTTCCCGGCGTCGATCCCGGCGACATCGGCGGTGCGGATCTCGACCGTCGGGTAGTCGCGGAAGATGGTCCGGTGCGGCCGGGCGATGTCCTCGGCCGGCAGCTGCGACGTGGCGACCTGGTAGAGCAACGGCTGGAACTGGTGGTAGTCGTTGCGGTCGACCAGCGTGACCCGGACCCCTTCGTCCCCGAGTCCGTGTGCGCACGCGACCCCGGCCAGCCCGCCGCCGAGGACGACGACGTGCGGGCCGTCGTCCTTCTGTCCGGTCACAGCGCCAGCTCCTCCCGGAAGTCGGCCAGGATGATCCGTCCGGCCGCCCCGATCAGGGCCAGGTGCGAGAACGCCTGCGGGAAGTTGCCCAGGTGCCGGGCCTTGTCCACCTCGAACTCCTCGGCGTACAGGCCGAGCTTCGACTCGATCCGCAGCAGCCGCTCCAACTGGCTCCGGGCCCGGTCGGTCTCACCGATCATCGCGAGCGCCGAGACCAGCCAGAACGAGCAGATCAGGAACGTGCCCTCCTTGCCGGACAGACCGTCGTCGGTCTCGTCGGTCTTGTAGCGCAGCACGAACCCGTTCTCGGTCAGCTCCTTGTCGATCGCCTCGACGGTCGCCCGCATCCGCTCGTCGGAGGCCGGCAGGAAGCCGAAGAGCGGAGCCAGCAGGGTCGATGCGTCCAGCGCGTCGGTCTCGTAGTGCTGCCGCAGGACGCCGCGGTCGCTCACCCCGTGCTCGAGGATGTCGTCGCGGATCTCGTCGGCCGTCTTCGCCCACAGCTCGGCGTGGTCTTCCTCGTTGCGGATCCGGGCCAGCCTGGCCGCACGGTCCAGGGCCACCCAGCCCATCAGCTTCGAGGAGACGTAGTGCTGGGGCTTGCCGCGAGCCTCCCAGATGCCCTGGTCAGGATCGCGCCAGGACGCGATCGCGCACTGGGCCTGCGACTCGACCAGCGGCCAGAGCCGGCGCGGCAGCCGCTTGCTCCGGACGGTGTGCAGCAGCACCGAGTCAAGAACCGCACCGAACACATCGTTCTGCCGTTGGTTGTAGGCGCCGTTGCCGATCCGCACCGGGCTGGCGCCCTCGTAGCCGGTGAGGTCGTCGCGGGTCGACTCGGCCAGGTCGCGCCGGCCGTCGATGCCGTACATGATCTGCAGGGCGCCGTCCGAGTTCGGCTCCAAGTCGGCGACGAACTGCATGAACTCGTTGGCTTCCCAGTCCAGGTTCAGGTAATGCAGCGCCTGCAGAGTGAACGTGCTGTCCCGCATCCAGGTGTAGCGGTAGTCCCAGTTACGTTCGCCACCCGGTGTCTCCGGCAGCGAGGTGGTGAGCGCGGCGATCGTCGCTCCGGTCGGCATGTACGTCAGACCCTTGATGGTCAGCGCCGAGCGTTCCAGCGGATGGCGGTACCGGTGGTCGGGGATCCGGGCCCTGGCCAGCCAGTTGCGCCAGAACCTGATCGTCGCCGCGATGCGTGCCTCCGCGTCGGCCAGGTCCGCCGGTGACGCCAGTCCGTCGGCCCACGAGAGCACGCAGTACGCCTTCTCTCCCTTGGAGACGACGTGCCGGGCCCGGGCGGAGCCGCCCTCGATCCCGATCAGCATGTCCGTGCTCAGCCGGAAGGTCTGGCCGGCGCCGGTCGCGTCCGCGGCGTGCATGTCCTCGCCGACCATCGTCCACTCGGCCGGGACCCGGCCGTAGTCGAAGGCGGGCTCACAGACGAGTTCGACCTCGACCGAGCCCTCGAGGCACTCGATGGTCCGGATCAGCAGGTGGTCGGCGTCGTCGTCGGCCGGCGGGCGGGTGTGCGGAGTGACGGTGTCGGGACCGTTCGACGGACCCATCGTCAGCGCGTCGTGGACGAGCAGCCAGCCGGCCGGGGTGTGCCAGGTGGTCGTCATGACGTTGGTGCCCGGCACGTACGTCCGGGCGGTCGGCTGGTTGATCCCGTACGGCCCGAACCGGAACGACCCGGCACCGCGATCCAGCAGGTTGCCGAACGCGCTCGGCGCGTCGAACGCGGGCACACACAGCCAGTCGACCGAACCGTCCGGGGCGACCAGCGCGCCGGTGTGGCAGTTCGACAGGAACGCGTAGTCGGCGATCGGCGGGAACGGTGAGGTCGAGGTCATGGCGAGGCTCCTTAACAGTCGCGGGCCTACCTCCACCATCGGCCGGTCGGTCAGAACGGCAATCACCCGCCAGTGATGATTGTGCGGTCGGCGGCGTCCTCGGTCCCCTCCTCGGGGAGCAGTGCACGCTGCTCGAGCACGTAGAGCAGGACGAAACCGGGCACCACGATCACCAGTGCCAGCCCGACCGCCACGAGCAACGTCACCAACGTGCCCTCGGGTGCGGCGGCCGCCGACACGGTCAAGCTCTCCGGCACGATGTACGGCCACTGAGCGATACCCCAGCTGACGATGATCAAGGCGACCGCCAGGACGGCGAGCACCCGCGCGCCGCGAGCGGCGTACCGCAGCAGCAGCACGAGGGCGCCGAATCCGCAGACCACACTGAGGATCGCGGTCGGAAGCGCGCTCGACGTCAGGCCGTCGAAGACGTGTGGTGCCTCGGCGTTCAGGACGAACAGGCCGACCGCGGCGACCACCGCCGCGGCGACGGCGCTCACCACGGCCCGGCGGCGGAAGTACTCGGCCATCGAGAACTGAAGGAAATGTCTCGCGTCCCACACGAGGAACACCGCCGCCAGGTACGCCGCCACCACGACGGCCAGCACGCCGGTCACCACCGACGTCGGGTTCAGCCAACTGTCCACCGGGTCGCCGGCCTTGCCACCCGACGGCACGTGCCCCGACGCGATGCCACCCGCGATCGCACCCATGCAGAACGGCACGAGCACCGACGACAACGCGAACGCCCCGCCGAAGACCCGCCGGAACCGCAGCGTCACGACCGCCTTACGGAAGGCGAAACTCGCACCGCGCAGGACGATCCCGAGCGCGGCCAGGGTGAGCGGGACGAACAACGTCAGCATGATCGACTCGTACGCCGCCGGGAAGGCGGTCCAGGTGACGACGAAGATGAAGATCAGCCAGACGTGGTTCGCCTCCCACACCGGACCGATCGACCGCTCGATCACCGCGCGCGGTTCCGCGCCGCGCTCGGGTCCGCCCGCGGTCAGGTCCCAGAACCCGGCGCCGAAGTCCGCTCCACCGAACACGGCGTACGCCGCCAGGGCGAGCATCAGCACGACTGCGATCGTCGTACTCACGGTGCCCGCTCCTCGACCGCCTCGGCCTCCGTCCCGACCGGCTCCCGGCCCTCCTCCACGGCAGCCTCCGGCGCGGGGCCGTACGGCGTGTCGCTGTCGACGAAACCGCCCGCCCGGCGGAAACGCCGGCTCATTCCCCGCAGCACCAGGATCGTCGTGACGCCGAGCGCGGCGTAGAGCACGAAGACGGCGATGAACGTGATCCAGACGCCGGTGTTGGCGGTGGCCGCCTCCTCGACCTTCATCTGGTTGTAGACGATCCACGGTTGCCGGCCGACCTCGGTGACGATCCAGCCCGCCTCCATCGTGATCACCGCGAGCACGCCGGAGCAGGCCGCGGCACGAAGGAACCACTTGCTCCGGGGCATCCGCCGGCGGAAGAGCCACGTCACGCCGTACCAGACCGACAGGAGGAACAGAGCGGACCCGAGCCCGACCATGACGTCCCACGCCAAGTGGACGATGTTCGTCTCCGAGACGGTCGGCCGGTCCCCGACCGGGACGCTGTCCAGGCCTTGGACGACGGTCGCCTTGCCGGTGCCCGGATCGGACAGCCAGGACGCCAGTCCCGGGATCGGGATCCCACCGGAGACTGTTCCGTTCGCGTTCAGCTTGCCCAGCAAGGTCTCGGGTACGTCGGAACCCGTCGTCGGCACCAGCTCGATCGCGGCGAACTTCTCCGGCTGGTTGTTGTACACCCACCGGGCCAGCGAATCGCCGACCCCCATCTGGATCGGCGTCATGATCGCGGCGACCGTGAACGCGATGGTGAACCCGATCCGGTGGTACCGGTCGTTCCGGCCGCGCAGCATCGCGGTCGCGTAGACCGACGCGACCAGGAACCCGCCGACCAGGTACGCCGCGATCACCATGTGCGCGGCCTGCAACGGCATCGCGTCGTTGAAGATCACCTCGAGCGGGTCGACCTCGGTGATCTCTCCGTTCGCGTTCATCGTGAAGCCGGCCGGCGCGTTCATCCACGCGTTCGCCGCGACCACCGAGATCGAGCCGAAGATACCGGCGATCACGATCGGTACGCCGGTCCAGAAGTGTGTCCACGGTTTCAGCCGGCGCCAGCCGAAGAGATAGATCGCGACGAAGATCGCCTCGGTGAAGAAGAACAGCCCCTCGAACGCGAACGGGATGCCGAACGCTTCGCCGTAGATGCCCATGAACCGCGGCCAGAGCAGGCCGAACTCGAAGCTCAGCACGGTCCCGGTCACCGCACCGACGGCGAACGTGACGGCCATGTACTTCGACCACCGTTGCGCCAGCACCAGCGCGTCGTGGTCGGCACGCTTGATCCCGCGGTAGTTGGCGATCAGCGTCATGAACGCCCACGACACCCCGAGCGGCACCAGGATGATGTGGAAGGCGAGCGTGAACGCCATCTGCGCCCGTGCCCACGGGACCGGGTTCACGGCCGCGACGGCCAGAGCGGTGACGGTCTCCCCCATGATTCGACTCTTTCCGGTCCGGGCCGCACCGGGCATCATCCGACGAGAGTGATTCCTCAGACCAGGTTGAGGTCCCACGCCCGGCGAACGGCCCCGTTGCGGCTCGTCACCGAGAGTTTCCGCAAGATGTTCCGTACGTGCGTCTTCACGGTGTTGGCCGAGATGAACAGCTCGGCGGCGATCTCGGTCGTGGTGCGCAGCTTCGCGAGCAATCGAAGTACGTCGAGCTCCCGCTCCGACAGGTCCTCGACGATCGGTGCCGGGTCGTCCGCCCGGCCTGCGGCCGCTGTCTGCTCCGGGCGCAGCCAGCCGGCCAGCGAGCGCAGCACCGGATCGTCGCGAATGATCGCCCGGAGCCGCGCGGGGGTGTGCGTGAACGGGCGGCGGATCCGCTCGCCGCGAGCGAGCAACAGCGCCTTGGCGATCCCGGACCTCCCACCGGCGGAATTCCCCTCGAGCCATTCGGCCCACGCGAGGTCCAGGAGATCCTGCACCCCCTGCGATGCGGTCATCGGCCGGCGGTGGGTCACGTCGTGCGGCCTGGCCTGGTCCAGACCGACTCCCGCCGCCTCGGCCTCGACGTACCCGCCCAACCAGCTGTCCGGCGGTACCGAGTTCCTCAGCGCACACCGGGCACCGACCCGGTCGCCCCGGTCCCGCATCAGCCGTACGCGCAACAGCGCGAACACCGAGCTCAGCAGGCTGTCGTCCTGCGTCTCACGGAGCCGGCGAGCGCGGTCGAGGGAATGCTGGGCCCGGGAGAGCTCCTGACGTTCGAGGGCCACCCACGCCTGCGCCAGATGTGTTGCGGCGGGACGCTCCGCCGCGTCGGAGGACATCTCGGCGAATCGCATGGCCGTGTCCGCAAGCCCTTGTCCGCGGGACAGCTGTCCGCGGCAGGCTTCGGCGAGTGCCAGCGTGGCGACGCATCGCAACCGGAGATCCTCGCAGTCACCCGCAGCGGCCGACCGGACCGCGTCGGCGAGCACAGCACACGCGACATCGAGGTCGCCGCCGCGGAGGAACGCCGTACCCTCCGCACTGAGAACCAGTGCCGGCAGCACTGCGGTCCCGTGCGCGGCCAGCTCCTCCCGCTCCGCCCGCGTATCCACTCTCATGCCCCGGCCCCCTCCGCACAGCCTGCTTCGCACCGTCCGGCCAGGCCGGACGGTGCGAACGGTCCCTTCCTTCGACTGTGGGGTTCACGGACGACACCCGGCATCGCCCCGATGGGGTGAAGTGGGGATTCAGGTGACGCGTTTGGGGCGGCCTCGGCCGGTGGCGGCTTTGCGGGCCTCCAGGGCGGCCGCGAGGTGGGCGTACTGCTCCACCGTGCGGCGCGCGTACTGATTGTGGTCCAGGATGCGTGGCCACCAGTGGCGGCCGAGTTGCTCGTGCATCCAGAGGAAGCCGATCGCGAAGCCCATGCTGACCAGGGCCCGGAACGCGAGGAACTTCCACGGTTCCGGTGGCAGTCCCGGCGTACCGGCGACCACCCATTCGGTCACGACCGCGTGCACCAGCAGGGCGAGCGGGAAGCCGATCACCCAGTAGACCGCCGCCGGCGCGAACACTCCGGCGGGGACCTTGCCCAGTCCGAGGAGTACGGCGTAGCCGGCGCCGAACAGGATGAGCGGGACACCGAGGCCGAGGCCGGTGACCACTGCCCAGCCGGCGGGCTGACCGACGAATGCGGCCAGACCACCGGCGATCAACCCGGCCGCGGCACCTACCGCGGTGGCCGGGACCGAGAACTCCGCGAGCTGCTTCAGCTCAACTGTCGCTGATGTCATGTCAGCCCACAGCCACGCCGAAGCGGAACAGGCAGTAGAACAGCATGCCCAGGTAGAACACCGCGCCGAACGCGATGATCACGTTGCGCACCGGTCCAGGGCGGATCGGCTTGGGCAGCAGCTTGTTGTTCACCAGGAGCAACACGATGCAGTACGCGCCCATCGCGAAGGTGGACAGGAAGGCCAGCGTGTCCAGGATCCCTGCCGGTCCGTCGGCCGGACCGAACAGCAGGATCAAGATGCCGAAGACGATGACACCCCACAGGAACCCGGCGTACAGCCTCGACATCGAGAACCGCTTGGCTCCCGGTACGAAGTAGTACGTCATGTCGGCCTGGCCGCGGGAGAACGAGTCGAACAGACCGAGGGTCGCGTTCAGCCCGATCAGTGCGATGAAGGCGAAGAACAACGTGCCCAGGACCGGGCTGCCGGCCGACGCGAACGCGTCCGACATCGCCTTCAGCGCCGCCTCGCGGTCACCGCCTTCGATCAGCGAGGCCACGTTCGGGTTCGTCCGGGCCGCCGACATGGCCAGCACGGTGAACGAGATCGTGACCAGCATCGTGATGCCCCAGAACAGCAGGATCGCGTCGAAAGTGACCCACTTGCGCCAGCCCTTCCACTTGGCCAGCTCCGTCGCGTCCTCGGTGTCGAACATGAAGCCCCGCGACGGCATCGACTCGGCCTCGTCGGCCGCTCGCAGACCGCGGATCTTCGGGATGTGCGCACCCATGCCGGCGCCGCTGTCCCGCAGCTGCAGCGTGTACCACATCTGCTGCATGCCGGACGGCCCGGCGAACGCGATCGACCCGACCACGACCGGGAACCAGGCCGACGTCATCGCCTCGTGCGGGAAGTACCCGAAGGCGAACATCCCGGACAGCGTTCGGCCGAGGTCGTCCCAGCTGCCGACGATCGCCGCGATCACCGACGTACCGACGACCAGCAGGCCGATCAGCAGGCCGAGCAGTTTCTCGAGGAAGTTGTAGATCACCGACAACAAGCTGAACAGCACACCGACGAACACCAGAGCCACGCAAGCGGTGACCTGCCAGGGTATGCCGGTGATCTCCTCGAACGCGGCCGCGCCGGCGGACAGATGGCCCGGCCACATATAGATCAGGATCGCCGCGACGTAGAAGAACCACATCATCGGTTTGAAGATCCGCGCCGCCCCGAAGAAGATGCTCTCCCCGGTCGCCATCGCGTACCGGGCCATTTCCAGCAGGACGAACGCCTGCAGGGTGACACCGACCATGAACAGCCAGCGGATGTCCGGCCCGAACACCAGGACGAGCCGGGGCCACATGTAGGACTCGCCCATGCCGACGCCCAGTGCGACCAGGAAGACGGTCGGACCGAGGATGTGCATCGAGGGCGGCGCGTCCGGAAGCTTCCGGATCGGCATCGGTTCGAGCCGGCCCGCGCGCCAGACCTTCTCGGTCACTGCCGCGGCGGCGGGCTCTTCAGGTACTTCTGAGGTCTTGCTTGTGACGTCCAAGGCGGACTCCTTAGATCGACGCCAGCATGGGCTTTACCGCTCCCCCGTGCACTCCCCCCGTTCCAAACGCATCACCGGCTTCCTCCGACAGGGGTCATCCGAGCGGCCCGGCGTTGCGGGCCCAGCGGTATTTGGCACCGAGCACCTGAACCGGGGTCTCGGTGGTGTACGGGTACGCGACCACACCGTGGTCGAACAGGTACTGACTGGCTTCCTCGACCTCGACGTCACCGGACAGCGAGGCCACCACCGGCTTGTCGATGCCCTTGGCCCGGAACTCCTCGACCACTTCGGCGACCAGCTTCGCGAACACCATCGGCGGTGTCACGATCGTGTGCCAGTAGCCCAGGATCAAGGCATGGATCCGCTCGTCGGAAAGGCCGAGCGCGATCGTGTTGCGGTACGTCGACGGCGGCTCGCCACCGGTGATGTCGACCGGGTTGCCGGCGGCACCGAACGGCGGGATGAACTTGCGGAACGCCGTGTCGAGATCGGGAGGGATATTCATCAGCGTCAGCCCGGCGTCCACGCAGGCGTCCGAGAGCAGGACGCCGGAGCCGCCCGCGCCGGTGATGATGACGACGTTCTCGCCCTTCGGCGTGGGCAGCAGCGGAATGCCGCGGGCGTACTGGAGCATCTCGTTCAGCCCCGGCGCCCGGACCACGCCGCTCTGCTTGAGGATGTCGTCGTACACCTTGTCGTTGCCGGCCAGGGCGCCGGTGTGCGAGCTCGCGGCCCGCGCGCCCAAGTCGGTGCGGCCGGCCTTCAGCACGACGACCGGTTTCTGCTTCGACACCCGGGCCGCCGTCTCGGCGAACGCCCGGCCGTCCTTCAAATCCTCCAGATGCATGGCGATCAGGTTGGTGTTGTCGTCGTTCTCGAAGAACGTCAGGAGGTCATCCTCGTCGATGTCAGCCTTGTTGCCTACCCCAACAATCGCCGAAACGCCCATCCGGCTGGACCGGCTGAAGCCGAGGATCGCCATCCCGATGCCGCCGCTCTGTGACGAAAGCGCAACACTTCCCCGCACGTCGTACGGCGTGCAGAACGTGGCGCAGAGGCTCTCCGGCAGGTAGTAGTAGCCGTAGATGTTCGGGCCCAGGATGCGGACGTTGTGCTTGCGGGCGATCGCCACGACCTCGTCCTGCAGTTCCTGCTCACCGGTCTCGGCGAACCCGGACGGGATCAGGATCGCGCCCGCGACCCCCTTGCGGCCGCACTGCTCGAGCGCCCCGCCGACGAACTTGGCCGGTACGGCGAACACCGCGACGTCCACGTCACCCGGGACGTCGGTGATGCTGGGGAACGCCTTCAGCCCCAGGATCTCGTCGGCCTTCGGGTTGATCGGGTAGATGTCCCCGGCGTACCCGCCGTTGACCAGGTTCTTCATCACCGAGTTGCCGATCTTGCCGGCCTCGTTCGACGCCCCGATCACGGCCACCGCGCGCGGCTTCATGATCCGGGTCATCGCGGTCAGGATCTCCTCCTGGCTGTACCGATCGACCGGCTTGCCGGCGTCGGCGTCCACGATGATCCGGAAGTCCACCGCGGTCGATCCGTCCGGGCCGGCCAGCACCGGGTTCAGGTCGACCTCGGCGAACTGGGGGAAGTCGGTGACCAGGTCCGACAGCCGCTTGATCAGGTCACCGACCGCGTCCTTGTCGACCGGCTTCGCGCCCCGGACGCCCTCCAGCATCTCGTGCGCGCTGATCCCGTCGACCATCGCGCGCGCCTCCTCCGCCGTCAGCGGGGCGAGGCGGAAGGTCACGTCCTTGAGCACCTCCACAAGGACGCCACCCAGTCCGAAGGCGACCACCTTCCCGAACGTCGGATCGGTGACCGCGCCGACGATGACCTCCTGCACGTCACCGCCGGTGACCAGCATCTTCTGCACCTGGACGCCGACGATCTCGGCGTCCGCTTTGTAGGCTTTCGCATTGTCGACAATCGTCGCGAACGCCTGCCGGGCAGCCTGTTCGGAGTCCACGCCGACCACCACGCCGCCGGCGTCGGTCTTGTGCAGGATGTCCGGCGACACGATCTTCAGTACGACGGGGAAGCCGATCTCGGCCGCGAGACCGGCGGCTCCCTCGGCAGTCGTGGCCAGCCCCTCGCCCGGTGTCGGGATGCCGTACGCGTCCGCGACCTGCTTGGCCTCGGGTGCGCTCAGCGAGGTGCGGCCGTCCGCCAGAGCCTGGTCGAGGATGGTCCGGACTGCTGCCTTGTCATAGGTCATTGCGATGAACTCCAATCGAAGGAGGGTTTGTCAGACGACGCCGGCGGCCTTGAGTTCCTCGAGCTCGGCGGTATCGATGCCGAGCGCGCCGTAGATGGCGGGGTTGTGCTCGCCGAGACCGGGTGAGGTCTCGACCTGCACCGGGGAGTCGGACAGCTTGATCGGGCAGCCGACGGTCTTGAAGCTGCCGCGCTGCGGATGCTTGACCTCGACCACCGCGCCGAGCTCGGCCAGCGTCTCGTCCTCGATCAGCTCACGGGTCGACATGATCGGCCCGCACGGCACGTTCAGGGCGTTGAGCTTGTCCATCACCTCGAACTTGGTGTGCTGCTCGGTCCACTGCTCGATCAACGCGAACATCTTGTCGAGCTTGTCGAGCCGCGCGAGCGGGGTGGACCAGTCCGGGTCGTCGGCCAGCTCCGGCTTGCCGATCAGGTTCGCGATCGGGGCCCAGCCGGGCGGCTGGACGATCACGTAGATGTAGTCGTTCGGACCGCCCGGGGCACACCTGAGCGCCCAGCCGGGCTGACCGCCGCCGGAGGCGTTCCCGGACCGCGGCACCTCGTCGCCGAAGTGCTCGTTCGGGTACTCGGCCAGCGGGCCGTGGGACAGCCGCTGCTGGTCGCGCAGCTTGACCCGGGTCAGGTTGAGCACCGCCTCCTGCATCGCCACGGTCACCCGCTGGCCCTGGCCGGAGTTCGTCCGCTGGTACAGCGCGGCGAGGATGCCGGCGACCAGGTGGATCCCGGTGCCGGAGTCGCCGATCTGCGCCCCGGTCGCGGTCGGCGGACCGTCCTCGAAACCGGTTGTGCTCATCGCGCCGCCCATCGCCTGGGCGACCACCTCGTAGGCCTTGAAGTCCTCGTACCGCCCGGGGCCGAAACCCTTGATCGAGGCGAAGACCAGCCGTGGATTCAGCAGCTGCAGCCGCTCCCAGGTGAAGCCCATCCGGTCGATCGCGCCGGGGGCGAAGTTCTCTACCAGGACGTCGGCGCTCTTGACCAGATCGGTGAAGATCTCCTTGCCCCGCTCGGACTTCATGTTCAGCGTGATGCTGCGCTTGTTGCAGTTCAGCATCGTGAAGTAGAGGCTGTCGACGTCCGGAAGGTCGCGCAACTGCTGGCGGGTGATGTCGCCGGTGGGCGCCTCGAGCTTCATCACGTCGGCGCCGAGCCAGGCGAGGATCTGCGTACAGGACGGTCCGGACTGCACGTGGGTCATGTCGAGAACGCGGACACCATCGAGGGCCTTGTTCATAAGGAGTCCTCCCCTACTTGTGCGGTCACTTGTACATCGTCTGGTTCATGGTTCCGGGGGCGTAGGCGTCCGGGTCGACCCAGACGTTGATCAGCGACGGCAGCCCGGACTCGCGCGCACGCTGCATGGCCGGCCCGATGTCCTTGGGGTCGCGGACCTCCTCGCCGTACCCGCCGAGCATCTTGGCGAACTCGTCGTACTTCACGTCGCCGAGCGTGTTCCCGATCCGGCCGCGGGCGGCGCCGTACTTGGCCTCCTGGCCGTAGCGGATCTGGTTCATCGAGGAGTTGTTGCCGACGACACCGACGAACGGGAGGTTGAAGCGGACCAGCGTTTCGAAGTCCCAGCCGGTCAGCGAGAACGCGCCGTCGCCGAAGAGGGCGACGACTTCCTGGTCCGGCCGCGCGTACTTGGCCGCCATCACGAACGGGATGCCGACGCCGATGGTGCCGAGCGGACCCGGGTCCATCCAGTGACCGGGCGCCTTCGGCTGAACAACGCCGCCGGAGAAGGTGACGATGTCACCGCCGTCGCCGATGTAGATCGAGTCCTCGGTGAGGAACTCGTTGATCTCGTGCGCGAGCCGGAGGGGGTGGATCGGGTTCGCGTCGGACAGTTGCTTGGGCAGCCGCTTCTGGTACGACGCGTCCTCCTCGGCCCGCAATTCCGCGAACCAGGCCTTGCGATCCGTCTTCTTGCTCCGGCCGGAGGCGGCCTGGGTGACGGCGGCCAGGATCGCGCCCGGGTCGCCGACCAGGCCGAGGTCGATGTCGCGGTTCTTGCCGACAGTGCGGTAGTCCATGTCGATCTGGACCACGGTCGCGCTCTTCGGCAACCGGCGCCCGTACCCCATCCGGAAGTCGAACGGCGTACCGACGATCAGGATCAGGTCGGCGTTGTTGAAGCCGTATCGCCGCGACAGGTGGAAGTGATGCGGGTCGCCGGGCGGCAACGTGCCGCGGGCGGAGCCATTCATGAACGCCGGTACGTCGTTCTGCCGGACGAACTCGATCGCCGCGTCGGTGCCGCGTGAGGTCCACACCTGGGTGCCGAGCAGCACGACCGGCTTCTCGGCCCGGACCAGCAGGTCGGCCAGTGCCTCGATGCTCGCCGGGTCACCGATGCTCTTGGTGGACGCCCGGTACCGCCCGGCCTCGGGGATGCTGGCCGACTCGACCGGCACCGAGTTGTCCAGGATGTCGCGCGGGATCTCCAGGAACGACGGGCCGGGCGCGCCGTTGTAGCACTCGCGGAACGCCATCGACACCATGTCGGCCACGCGTGCGGTGTGCGGCACGGTCGCGGCGAACTTGGTGATCGGCGTCATCATGTCGACGTGCGGCAGGTCCTGCAGGGACCCCATCTTGTGCTGGTTCAGCGCCCCTTGGCCGCCGATCAGCAGCATCGGGCTCTCGGCGCGGAACGCGTTGGCGACTCCGGTGACGGCGTCCGTCGTACCGGGACCGGCGGTGACGACAGCGCAACCGGGCTTGCCGGTCATCCGCGCGTACCCGTCGGCCGCGTGCGCCGCGACCTGCTCGTGCCGGACGTCGACCACGGCGATGCCTTCGTCCACACAGCCGTCGTAGATGTCGATGATGTGACCACCACAGAGCGTGAAGATCACGTCGATCCCCTCGGCCTTCAAGGCCTTCGCGACCAGGTGGCCACCGGAGATCGTGGCCGGTTCCGGCTCGCTGACCTCTGCGACTGATTGGGATTCCGACACTGTCTGCGCCATCTGCAGTCATCTCCTTGGAAGGCCGGAGGCCGACTTGAATGTAGATTGCATACCGTATGGTGTAGTCGTAGTCTTATCCCACGCCATGGTGCTTGTCCAGAGCTCGGCGCCCGGAGGCTGAGATGACGATCCACGACGAACTCGACCGGACCCGCCAGGCCGTTCTCGCGCTGGAGAAATCCCTTGTGGCGTTGAGGAATCAGCTCGGTCCGCACCTGGACGTACTGCGCCTGCTGGACGATCTCGACCGTTGCACGGCAGACCTACGGCGACTCGAGTCCCAGGTCGGCGCACCACGCCGGCACGAGCTGGTGGCAATCCCGGATGGCGACATCGACCACGGGCTATGGGGCGCGGGCGACGTCGACCGCGAGGGGCTCGGCGGGCGCGCCCCTTAAGCATTTCGACAGGACGTGTCCGCGGCTGGCGGGCGGACGCACGCTTACACGACCGGCTGCCACGTCCTCAGTGGAGGTATACGTCCTGTCGAGCTGCACAGGCCGGGTCAGCGGATGGCTTCGACGATCTGGTCGAGGAACTGCATCGGGCGGATCAGGTCGTCGTAGTCGATCGGTGGCCGGCGGGTCTCGGCCATCTCCAGGAACGCGCGCAGCCCGGGCTCGACGTACGACTTGCCGAGAGTGAACTCGCGGGCAGCGAGGCCATGCCGGCCGACGACCATGCCGTGGAACGGGACCCGACCGTCCGGACCCGGCAACACCAACTGAACGACGACCCGGACCCCTTCGATGTCGGTCGTGGCGATGACCGTGTCGGCGACCTGGTCGACCTGTACGGGACCGATGGCGCCCGGGACGAGTCTGAGGGCGACGTCGACCGGGTGGATGCCGTAGAAGTAGATGCCGCCGTACTCACTGTCCGGATCCGCCGGGCCCGTGGTGATCACCGTCTGTGGAGTGCCGAGCGACGCGGCTTGCTCGGCGAGTGCATCCGTGTCCGGAACCCAGCGGACGGCTGAGGACGACGTCAACGGTGCATCGTGTTCGCGCGCTGCGGCAACGATCGCCCGGGCGTCCGCCTCGGTGCATGCGAGCGGCTTGTCCACGAACACCGGCAGGCCTTCGGCCAGGAACGGTACGGCGTGCTCCCGGTGCAGACCGCCGTGCCGGTCGGTGATGATCACCGCGTCGACCAGGCCGAGCAGGTCCGTGGGTGCGTCGACGAGCCGCTCGATCTGCCCGGTCGCGCGGAGCTTCTCGTTGCGTTCGCTCGCACCGCCGCTGAGGGCGACGACACGGGTCTCCCCCGCGCGGCGCTCGACGTTCAGGTGGTCGATGATGTGATCGGCGTGGGAGTTCTCCGTACCGATGATCCCGATGCGCACGTCACTGTCTCCCGGTGAGCTGGACCGGGAGACCGGTCCGGGCGGATTCGTAGACGCTGAGCACGACTTCGAGCGCACGCCGTGCGTCCCGGGTGCCGACCGACGGCGGGCGGCCGTCGCGCACCGCCTCGATGAAGTCGACGTACTGGTCGCGATGGGCGTCGGCGACCGATCCGGAGACGCTCGCCTCGGCCGCCGGCTCCCCGGCTTGGACGGGCCGGGCGCCTGTCGCCTGGTCCGCGGGTTCGCCGTCGGCGGTGTCGAAGGCGACGAGGTCGTCCTGCTCGATCACAGCACTGCCGCGATCGCCGTACACCGACAGCCGGACCGGACGGCCCGGGTACGCCGAGGTCGTGGCCACGATGGACCCGATCGCCCCGCTGCGGAACCGCACCGTCGCCGCCACCGTGTCCTCGACATCGATCCGCTCATGCGCGAGCCGATCGCTGTACGCCTGCACCTCCACCGGCTCGCCGAGCATCCACAGCAGCAGGTCGACCACGTGGATGCCCTGGTTCATCAGGGCTCCGCCGCCATCGAGTGCCACCGTGCCACGCCAGCCACCGGAGTCGTAGTACTCCTGCGAACGCCAGAAGGCTGACTCGGCGATGCCCGCGGTGATCCGGCCCAGCCGGCCGGCCGCGACGGCCTGGTGGACGAAGGCCGGGGCGTGCTGGAACCGGCGCTGACTGATCACCGCGACGGTCAGTCCAGTCTGTTGCTCCGCGTCGATGAGCCGGTCTGCCGCGGCCAGGGTGATGTCGATCGGCTTCTCCACGATGACGTGCTTGCCGGCCATGAGCGCCGTGATCGCGGCATCGGCGTGCATGCCGCTGGGCAGGCAGATGCTCACCGCGTCGATGTCCGCCCGGGCGCAGGCCTTCTCCAGTTCCGTCATCGGCTCACCGCCGTACTCGCTGGTCAGCGCGGCGGCCCGGTCCGCCTCCACGTCGACGATCGCGACCAGTTCCGCCTCGCCGGGCAGGGACGTGATCAGGCGGGCATGGGTCGCACCGATGACTCCGGCACCGACTATCGCGAACTTCATGCGGACTGTCCTCTCAGTTGCCACGGCACCACGACACCCCCGGCGTCAGCGCTCTCCTGTGCAAGCAATGCGACCCGCGTCGCGGCGAAGCCGACCGCGGTACTGATCTCGGGCTCACGACCCGCTGTGAATGCGTCGAACGCATCGGCGGCCGGTCGCCGGCGCGGCGGTAACTCGACCTCCCACGGCGGACGGTCGGTGGTTGCCGCGATCAACTTGTTCTGCGCCCAGAACAACTCCGCCGTACCCTCGGTGCCGGTCAGCCGCATCCGGTAGTCACCGTGGTACGGCGAGGCCGCGGGCGTGAGCCAGTTGACCTCGATCGTCGCGACGACCGAGCCGGCCCTGAGCAGGAGCGATCCCGCCAGCGCAAACTCGCTGCCATCCACCAGCCCCGTGATCGTCCCTTCAGTTGCACCGGACAGCAGCAGGACGAGGTCGATGTCGTGGACGGCGAGATCGCCGAGGATCCCGCCGTACCCCTTCCTGGTGAGGAACCAGTCCGGCCGGGTGGGGCGGTTGAGCTTGTGCGGCCCGGTCGACGCGACCTGGACCAGCTCGCCGAGCGAACCGTCGGCCAGCAGCGCGCGTGCGGCAAGGGTCTCGGGATAGTTCCGCTTCTCGAGCAGCATGGAGACGATCCGCCCGGTCTCCCGCTGGGCGGTCTCGATCGCGTCGAGCTCGGCGAGCGTCGTACAGAGCGGTTTGTCCGCGAGTACGTGAGCGCCGGCGCGGAGTGAGTCGGCGATCGCCTCGGCCCGGTCCGCGTAGATGCCCGCGATCATGACCACGTCGGGTCGCAGCTCGTCGAGCAGCTTCCGGTGGTCGTCGTACGCCGGTACGCCGAACTCCCCGGCGTACCGCCCCGCCGTCGCCGGATCCGGGTCCGCGACGGCGACCAGCGCGAGCTCCGCACGCAAGGGCACCTCGTCCAGCGCGTACCTGACATGGGAATGCGCGGCGCCGATCACGGCCAGCCGGAGGGGTGCGGGCATGGATCGAGTCTAGGGGGCACCTCCCGCGATCGAGTGCAACCAGTGACAGCCGAGCCGGCCACGGCCAGGCACTGCTTGAGCAGGCCGCGGAGCCTGATGTCGTCCGCGGCCCGAGCGGCGACGGCCACGGCTTCGGCGGCGTGCTCGGCGGCGACGAAGGTCCGGTAGATCGGCTCGCTCCACCCGAACCGCCCGAGCAGCGGCAGCCACCACCGTGCCGCTCCACCAGGCTCGTCGGCCGACCCGAGCAGGTGCAGCGCTGTCCGATGGGCTCGCGCGAGCCTGACCCGCTCGTCGGTGCGGATCTCGCCACTGACCAAGGCCGTCGAGACGGACAACGCGACCAGACGTGCCGAGCGCTCGAATCCGACGTCGGCGGTGTCAAGGAAGTGCGGCGCCAGCGGCAGCAACTCGCGACGGCCGGCTGAGCTGCTGTGGTCATGTACCGCCCTGGCCACTGCGCTCAGGACCGGATGCACACAGGCCGGTCGATCCGTCCATGGTTCGCGAGCCAGCTTCGACACCAGCTCCATCACGCACGGATCAGGCCGCGCGACCTTCGCGTAGCCGCTCACTCGCTCGACCCGGCGACCGGCGTACCGAGTTGTGGCCGGACCGGTAGCGCAGGTCGTCCTGGTTGTTTGAGCAGCCGCACGCTCAGCGCGGTGAGTACGCCGAGCAGCCCGGCGCCGAGGAACAACGGCCGGTAGCCGACCACCGCGACCAGCGATGCCGCGACGCCGATGCCGACCAGTCCACCGACGGCCTTGGCCGAGTAGAGGATCGCCTGGTTCTGCAGCAGGCTGTGCTCGCCGAAGAACTCCAGCACGAGGTTCGCCATGATCGCGTAGAACGCGCCGCCGCCGAGCCCGGCGAACATCGCGCACACCACGAACGCCCACCCCGCACCTGCCTCACCGGCGACCACTAGACCGACATGGGTGAACCCCTCGACCATCAGTACGGCGGCCAGCACCCGGCGCCGGCCGAATCGGTCCGACAGGTTCCCGGCGAACGAGCGGCCCAGGCCGTTGACCGCGGCAAGCATTCCGGCGGCGAACCCGCCCACCGCGACACCCAGCTCCGCGGTCACCGCGTAGCTCACGACGAACGCGATGCCGAACAGGGAGAGCGCCGTACTGATCGCCAGCATCAGCCACATCAGCGGCAGCGCACCGGTCCGCATCGCCTCACCCGGACGGTAGTGACGAACGGCCGGGAGGTTGTGCGGGATGCTCCGGTTCAACGTCCGGTCGATCGCCCAGGCCTGCGCATCGAGGTCCGCGGGCCACCAGTGCCGCGCCGGATCCTTCAGCAGGCCGCCGGCCACCAGCACCACGAGGAGTGCGATCAGCGCGGTCAGATCGAAGACAATCCGCTGACTGGATTGGAAGATCGTCAACAATGCGATGCTCGGTACGGCGCCGACCGCGAAGCCGCCCGTGACGAACCCGATCGTGGCGGTCCGCCGATCCGGGAACCACCGGGCCGCCGTGGTGATGCAGGCGGCGTACACGAGACCTGCGCCGGTCCCGCCGAAGAGCGCGTAGCCGACCACGACCGCGAGATAGCTGTCCGCGTGGGCCAGCGTCGTGAGGCCGATCGCGGCGAGCGCGCCGCCCACAACGACGAGCTGAGTCGACGTGGCACGCCGACTCCGATGGACCCAGGCGGCCGGGATTGCGACGAGCGCCTGACAGGCCACGAAGACGGCGAGCAGCCACAACGTCCTGGCCGCACCCCAGCCGCGATCGGACTCCAGACCGAGTGCGGCGGTGCCGAACGAGTACTGCAGCGGACTGATGGCAACCATGCAGGCCCATGCGGCCCACAGTTGCCAGCGCCGCGAATGTCCGGTCAGCTCCCGGGCGTCCTCGCCGATCCGGTACCGCCGGCCATAGACGTCACGGACGTCCCGGGGCTTTGCCGTGCCGGCCGCACTGCCCCGGTCCGGGGGCATCACGTGATTCATGTCGCCTCCTGACTACTGCATACCGTATGAGGTCTGTGGTACCCCTCCACGCTTCCGCTGTCCAGACCTCACCGCTTCTTGTCACCAGATTGCATACCGCATACAGTCGTCTGCACACCGATGGAGGCTGACGTGGACCTGATGGAGTACCAAGCCAAAGAACTCTTCGCCCGGCACGGCGTCCCGGTGACGCTCGGCCGGGTGATCGAAGACCCGGCCGATGCCGCCGCGGCAGCCGAGGAGCTCGGCGGACGTGTGGTGGTGAAGGCGCAGGTGAAGACCGGCGGCCGCGGCAAGGCCGGCGGCGTGAAGCTGGCCGCCTCCCCCGACGAAGCCGTGGCGCGTGCGAGCGACATCCTCGGCATGGACATCAAAGGCCACACCGTGCAGCGAGTGCTGCTCGCGCCGGCCGCGGACATCGCCGAGGAGTACTACCTCTCCTTCCTGATCGACCGGGCCAACCGCGAGTACCTGTGCATCGCCAGCACGGAGGGCGGCGTCGAGATCGAGGAGGTCGCGCACACGAATCCGGACGCGATCGCCAAGGTCGCGATCGATCCGGCCGTCGGTGTCGATGAGGCCAAGGCCGCCGAGATCGTCGCCGCCGCTGGGTTCCCGGCCGGCGCGGAGGACGTCGTACGCCAGTTGTGGGACGTGTTCGTCGCCGAGGACGCGTCGCTGGTCGAGGTGAATCCGCTGGTCAAACTGGCCGACGGTTCGATCGAAGCCCTTGACGGCAAGGTGACGCTCGACGACAACGCGTCGTACCGGCACTCGGACCACGCGGGCTTCGACGACAAGGCCGCGGCCGATCCGCTCGAGGCGGCGGCGCACGAGAAGGGTTTGAACTACGTCAAGCTCGACGGCTCGGTCGGCATCATCGGGAACGGCGCCGGGCTGGTCATGTCGACGCTCGACGTGGTCGCGTACGCGGGTTCGTCGTACGGCGTGAAACCGGCCAACTTCCTGGATATCGGAGGTGGCGCGAGCGCCGAGGTGATGGCGAACGGGCTCGGCATCATCCTGTCCGACGCGCAGGTGCGCAGTGTGTTCGTGAACGTGTTCGGCGGGATCACCGCCTGCGATGCGGTCTCGAACGGCATCGTCCAGGCGCTCGAGCTGCTCGGCGACCAGGCCGACAAGCCGCTGGTGGTTCGGCTGGACGGGAACAACGTCGACGAGGGCCGCCGGATCCTTGCCCGGGCCAACCATCCACTGGTGACCGTGGTGGACACGATGGACGGCGCCGCCGCCCGTGCCGCCGAGCTCGCCGCCCAGAACTGAGAGGTGTGAGATGGCGATCTTCTTGACCGAGCAGAGCCGGGTCATCGTGCAGGGCATGACCGGGTCCGAGGGACAGAAGCACACGAGCCGGATGCTTGCCGCTGGCACCAATGTGGTCGGCGGCGTGACCCCGGGCAAGGGTGGGCAGTCGGTCGACTTCGCGAAGCGCTCGATCCCGGTCTACGGCTCGTGCGCCGACGCGGTGAAGTCGGCCGGCGCGGATGTGTCGGTGGTGTTCGTGCCGCCTAGCTTCACCCTGGGCGCGGTCGTGGAGGCGGTCGATGCCGCCGTACCGCTCGTCGTGGTGATCACCGAGGGCGTGCCGGTGCACGACACCGCCGCGTTCTTCGCGCACGCCCAGGGCAGCGGGACGCGGATCATCGGGCCGAACTGTCCCGGAATCATCAGCCCCGGCCGCGCCAACGCCGGGATCATTCCCGCTGACATCGCCGGGCCCGGGCGGATCGGCCTGGTGTCGAAGTCGGGCACGCTGACCTACCAGATGATGTACGAGCTGCGGGACTTCGGGTTCTCCACCGCGATCGGCATCGGCGGCGACCCGATCATCGGTACGACGCACATCGACGCGCTGGCCGCGTTCCAGAACGACCCGGACACCGACGCGATCGTGATGATCGGTGAGATCGGTGGCGACGCCGAGGAGCGGGCGGCCGCGTTCATCAAGGAGAACGTGACCAAGCCCGTCGTCGGCTACGTCGCCGGCTTCACCGCCCCCGAGGGCAAGACCATGGGCCACGCCGGCGCCATCGTCTCCGGTTCCTCCGGCACGGCAGCCGCCAAACAAGGAGCCCTCGAAGCCGCCGGCGTCCGCGTAGGCAAAACCCCCACCGAAACCGCCGCCCTGATGCGCGCCGTCCTGTCCGTCGCCGAGGTCGCCGTGTGACAACCCTCCAACTCAGTGGGCAGCCCCTCAGTTGGAGGGTTGCCCACAGAGAATCTGACCGGGCAACCCTCCAGGTGAGTGGGCAAGCCCCTCCGAAAACCGGTGGTGCGGGGACGGACGAGGGTCCACGCTGGGGACATGCATCTCACCTTCCTGCACGACCCGCGCGGTGAGTGCTCCACTCTGATCCGGAGGGCGGACGGCGCAGAGTTCACGCTCTCGTCGTACTCACGCAAGCACCGCGTGCCCCATGACCTCGCGCACGCCGTCACCGAACGCGAACTCGGAATGCCCGACGGCATCTTCGGCTGTATCGCTGCCGGTGCGGTGTTCGACAGCATGCAACAGACCGCTGGCAAGAAGCGGTACGACGCCAAGGCCCGAAGCACCCGCATCCTGAAGGCACCGAACAGCATCGGCATCAGCGAGTCGCTCTCCGCCGTCGTTCACGAAGCGGTCGAGAAGGACCGGCCGACCCCGTACGCGCGGCTCCGCGAAAGCTGGGGCATCACTCGGCCTGACGCCTGTCCCTACCTCGACGCAGACCTCGACCGCGCCACCGAAACACTACGCGAACTCAGCCGGCTGTGGGAGGCGAGCTCCGATCCACTCGTCTTCCCTTGGCCGAAGAGGCTCCAAGCTCAACCCAGCTGAGAGCGGCGGGGCGGGGCGGTGCTGCGGCGGACGATGAGTTCGGTGGGGACAGCGACTGGGGCGTGGTGGTGTTCGCCGGCTTGGATTTCGGCGATGAGGGCATCGACGCTGCGGCGCCCGACTTCGGCGAAGGTTTGACGGACGGTGGTGAGGGGCGGCCAGAAATGGGCCGCCTCTTCCATGTCGTCGAAGCCGACCACGCTGACGTCGTCCGGCACCGCGCGGCCACGCTCGTACAGCGCGCGGAGCAGACCGAGCGCCATCTGGTCGTTGGCGACGAAGACGGCGGTGACCTTGTCGTTGACGGCCAGCCGGCGGCCGGCCTCGTACCCGGAGCTGGATGACCAGTCGCCGTCCAGCACCGGCGGGACGTCCCGGCCGTGCTCGATCAGGGTCTGCTCCCAGGAACGCCGGCGCCGGTCCGCCGCGAACGAGGTCGGCGGGCCGCCGAGGTGCCACACGGTCTCGTGGCCCAGGTCCAGCAGATGCTCAGTGGCCAGGCGCGCGCCCTGGGCCTGGTCGGTGTCGACGATCGGGTAGTCGTAGTGCGCACTCGAGTCGACGACGACCACGGGGAGCCCGTCCGGTAGGAGTACTCCGGCTTCGTCCAGCGTGTGCGCCTCGATCAGGATGATCACGCCGTCCACCGCTTGCTCACCGAGCCGGCTGAACGCGTTCGTCACCGCGGTCTGGGTGACGTCCAGCACGGGCAGCAGGTTGATCGCGTAGCCGCTGATGGTGGCCGCGGTGGCGATCGCGTCGAGGGTGCGCGTCGTACCGAAGCTGGACAGCTCGAAGACGATCACGCCGATACTGCGGAACTCGCCGTTGCGCAGCGCCCGAGCCGCGCTGTTCGGACGGTAACCGAGCTGCTGCATCGCGGCCCGGACCCGGTCCCGGGTGGTCGCGTCGACGTTGTGCCGGTCGTTCGCGACCCGGGACACCGTCTGCCCGGACACGCCGGCGAGTCTGGCGACGTCCGCCATCGACGGCCGGCGCCGGACCGATGATTCCTCCGTTGACATCGGGTGCCCTCCCTCAGTTGTGCCCGCAGTGTAGACATGTTGACGTAAACACGTTACCTTCGCGGCATCGATGTTGACGTCAACATTGCGCGCGTCGCGGTGACATTCACCGGCGCGGGAAGCGAGAGGAGGTCGACGGACATGGCGGAGTCCGTGGCCCAAGGATCTACCGGGCACCACGTCACACCGGTGTGCGCGGCCGGTCGCCGGCGACGGCGAGCGGCCCAGGACGGCAAGGGGTGGCTGTTCGTCGGCCCGTTCCTGGCCGTCTTCGCGCTCACCTTCCTGGCCCCGATCGGGTATGCGATCTATCTCAGCCTGTTCCGCGACCAGGCGTTCTTCGGCGGCACGGTGTTCGTCGGCCTCGACAACTACACCGAGGCGTTGCGGGACCCGAAGTTCTGGGAGTCGTTCGGCCGGGTCGCGGTGTTCCTGGTCGTCCAGGTGCCGGTGATGCTGATCCTGGCCCTGCTCGCCGCGCTCGCGATCGACAGCGCCCGGCTGCGCGCGGCCGGCTTCTTCCGGATCGTGATCTTCCTGCCGTACGCGGTGCCAGGCGTGGTCGCGGTGCTGATGTGGGGCTACATCTACGGCGACAACTTCGGCCTGGCCGCGAACCTCAACGACCTGTTCGGCACGACCGCGATCCAGCCGCTCAGCAGCAGCTGGATGCTGCCGTCGATCGCCAACATCGTCACCTGGGAGTTCGTCGGCTACAACATGCTGATCTTCTACTCGGCGCTGCGCACGGTCCCCGGTGAGCTGTACGAGGCGGCCGCGATCGACGGGGCCGGGACGTTCCGCACCATCCGGGCGGTCAAGCTGCCGGCACTGCGCGGCGCGATCGTGATCGCGACGATCTTCTCGATCATCGGCAGCTTCCAGCTGTTCAACGAGCCGAACATCCTGCGCACGCTCGCGCCGAACGTGATCACCACCTACTACACGCCCAACATGTACGCCTACAACCTGTCCTTCGCCGGGCAGCAGTTCAACTACTCCGCCACGATCGCGATCGTGATGGGCGTCATCACCGCGATCATCGCGTACGTCGTCCAGCTGCGTGGCTCCCGGGAGACACTATGACTGTGCTTTTGGCCGGGCCTTCGGCACCGGCAGGGTCATGGGGCTTTAACTCCCGGCCTTCCCTCGTCGCTCCAGTCACTGCGCTCCCTGCGCTCCTCAGTCCAGGCCGGGAGGCCCCATGACCACGACCGTGGACACGCCGCGCATCGTGCGTACGGCGCGGACCGTGAAGAAGACCGGGACGTCGCCGCTGCGGCCGAAGCGGTCGCCGTTGCTGACCGGCGTGATGGTGCTCTACCTGATCTACACGCTCGTCCCGCTGCTCTGGTTGTTGATCAGCGCAACCAAGACGCAGGACGACCTGCTGTCCACCCCGGGGCTTTGGTTCGGGAAGAGCTTCGCGTTCTTCTCCAACATCAAGGACACGCTCACCTACAACGACGGCATCTTCCTGCGCTGGCTCGGCAACACACTGCTGTACGTGGTCGTCGGCGCGGGTGGCGCGACCTTGCTCGCGACCGCGGCCGGCTACGGGCTGGCGAAGTACAAGTTCGCCGGCCGGCGCGCGGTGTTCGCGGTGCTGCTCGGTGCGGTCGCCGTACCGGGGACGGCGCTCGCGGTGCCGACGTTCCTGATGTTCTCGAACCTCGGGCTGACCAACACCGTGTGGGCGATCATCATCCCGTCGCTGGTGAGTCCGTTCGGGCTGTACCTGATGTGGGTCTACGCGACCGACGCCGTACCGGTGGAGCTGCTCGAGGCGGCCCGGATCGACGGCGCCGGTGAGGTCCGGGTGTTCTTCACCGTGGCCTTGAGACTGCTTGCCCCCGGCATCGTCACGACGCTGCTGTTCGCGGTGGTGTCCACCTGGAACAACTACTTCCTGCCGCTGATCATGCTCAGCAAACCCAACCTCTACCCGCTCACGGTCGGGCTCACCCAGTGGAGCAACCAAGCGACCGGCGTCGGGGCCCGCTCCATCTACAACCTGGTGATCACGGGGTCGTTGCTGACCATCGTGCCTCTCGTGATCGCCTTCCTCCTGCTTCAGCGGTTCTGGCAGTCAGGCCTGTCCGCCGGGAGTGTCAAGTGAAAGGGAACAGGATGAAGCTACATCGGCGAGGCATCCGGCAGCTGGTGGTTGCCGGAGCCGCAGTCATCGCCCTGGCGGCCGTGGCCGCGTGCGGCGGCGGCTCGAGCAGCTCCGGCAGCAGCGGCAGCGCGTCCACGGGTTCGCCCGACGCCGTCGACGCCGCGCTCAAGGCGGGCGGCACGATCACCTACTGGAGCTGGACGCCGTCGGCGGAAGCTCAGGTGAAGGCGTTCATGGCGCAGTACCCGAACGTCAAGGTGAACTACGTCAACGCCGGGACCGGCAACGACCACTACACCAAGGTGCAGAACGCGATCAAGGCCGGCTCCGGTGCGCCGGACGTGGCCCAGATCGAGTACCAGGCGCTCCCCCAGTTCGCGCTGCCCGGCTCGCTCGTCGACCTGAACCAGTACGGCTTCAGCCAGTACGAGTCGGCGTACACCGCCTCGACGTGGGCCGCCGTCCACGCCGGCAGTGGCCTGTTCGGGCTGCCGCAGGACTCCGGGCCGATGGCGCTGTTCTACAACAAGGAGGTCTTCGACAAGTACGGCATCGCCGTGCCGAAGACCTGGGACGAGTACGTCGCCGCCGCGAAGAAGCTGCACGCGGCCAACCCGAAGGCCTGGATCACCAACGACTCCGGTGATGCCGGCTTCACCACCAGCATGATCTGGCAGGCCGGCGGTCAGCCGTTCAAGACCGACGGCAAGAACGTCACCATCAACCTGCAGGACGACGGCTCCAAGAAGTGGACGAACACCTGGAACCAGCTGGTCACCGGCGGCTTGGTGTCGAACATCCCGGGCTGGACCGACGAGTGGTTCAAGGCGCTCGGCGACGGAACGATCGCGACGCTGCCGACCGGTGCGTGGATGCCCGGCGTGATGGAGGCCTCGGTCAAGGCCGGCGCCGGTAAGTGGGCAGTCGCCCCGATGCCGACGTACGACGGCCAGCCGGCGACCGCGGAGAACGGTGGCAGCACCGAGTCTGTGCTGAAGCAGAGCGCCAACCCGGCGCTGGCCGCGGCGTTCGTGCGGTGGCTGAACCACGACGAGGGTGTGAAGCCGTTCCTGGCCAGCGGTGGCTTCCCGGCGACCACGGCCGACCTCAAGGACCCGGCGTTCGTCGACAAGACGAGTGCGTACTTCGGTGGCCAGCAGATCAACCAGGTTCTCACCAGCGCGGCCGGCTCGGTCGTGAAGGGCTGGAGCTACCTGCCGTACGAGCTGTACGCGAACAGCATCTACGGCGACACCGTCGGCAAGGCGTACCAGTCGAAGTCCGACCTGGACACCGGCCTGAAGGCCTGGCAGGACGCGCTTGTTGCATACGGCAACCAGCAGGGCTTCCAGGTAAACGGCTGACAGTGCTTTTGGCCGGGCCTTCGGCGCCGGCAGGGTCATGGGGCCTTGACTCCCGGCCTTGCCTCGTCACTCCAGTCGCTGCGCTCCCTCCGCTCCTCAGTCCAGGCCGGGAGGCCCCATGACACTCCCTGTGTCAACCTCATGCGGCAGATGGAGTGGCTGTGCGGTGGTTGAGTGTGGCTGCG
>NZ_JBVHFT010000026.1:0-88651 GCF_055562215.1 Kribbella sp. NPDC020701
ATCAGGTGCCGGACCTCGGCCCGCAGCGCCGGGTGCTCCAGCGCTTGGTTGAGGAAGGAGGCGGCCAGCACCGAGGAAGTTGCTGTCAGCAACACCCGCTCTACCGCGTGGCCGCTCCGCACCCAGGCGTCCTCGTCCTCGTCCGCGGTGCTGAGAACGGCGATGCGCGGACGGTGTTCGAAGACCGCCTGCTCTCGGCCCGGTGTGTCGAGACCGGTCGCCAGGTCCCGGACCATGGCCGGTCCCGCGGGCACCGGCCCGAGCGCGGTGTCCGGAACGCCGTCGTCCGGCCGCTCGCCGCCGACCCATCGGCCGCGCTCCAGCAGGCGGTCCTCGTCGTACAGGTCGAGGTCGTCGGCCTGCTGCAGGAGCTGGCGTAGCTTCCGGGTCGCATCGTCGTCCAGCCAGTGCAGCTCCGCGCCTTCGATCTCGGCGGCACGGATCAGCGCGCCGATCACCGTCGGCGGGATGGCCTGGTCGAGCAGCGGGCCGCGATAGGTGTGGCGGCGCGAGATCTCGCCGTACAGGGCGGACAGTTCCGTGACCGGGCCGCGGCGTTCGGACAGGAAGACCCGGGCCACTACATCCGGTTCGGCCGGGTCGGGCGCGACGGCGAAGGTCGACTCGTGCCCGAGCATGGCGGCCGCGACCCGGAGGTTGAAGACCGCGGCACCCAGCCCGATCCGGATCTCGCGGCCGGCCGGGTCGGCGGCGGGCAGGCTCCGCTCCCCGTCGAGCCGGACGTCGATCACCGGCCCGGCGACCTCGAACCGCCACGGCTGGGTGTTATCCATCGATGGAGCGTGCACCGCGGCGGCGAGCAGAATGCCCACCTCGTCGTCGGTCAGTGCCTTCGTGGTGTTCACGGATGTCCTCCTTGTGCGGCCCTACGGCCGGGGGCACTACGAGAGGTCCGATGCCGGGCAATAAGGCTGGACGATCTCGGTGTGCCAGGTGATGGGGTCGCCGTCGGGCGGATCGTGATAGATCTCCCAGGGCGCACCGGAAGGCGTGGCGCCGCGCAGCCTGAGCCAGTCGGTCAGCGCCTCATAGGTGGAACCGAGTTGGTCGTACGGGCCGACATGAACGGTCACCACTGCCGGACCGCCGGGCAGGGTCGATGGCTGCGTCGTCCCATCGGAGCTCACCGGTTCGGGCACCGGGAAGCCGGCCTCGACGTCGAAGTAGCCGCCGGGCAACATGCGGTACCGCGCGAACGGCGGACCGGTCGGAGTGATGCCGCGGAGCCGCAGGAACTCCGCGACTTCGCCGAACGCCTGGGGGAACCACGTCGGCATCTCGGCGGGGGTCATTGTCCCGCGCCGGACCACGGTGGGTTGCTTAGTCAGGTTCTGGCTCTCGATCAGAGCTGTGCGCATGGTTCTGCTCCCTTCTCGATCACTTCCAGCACACGGCATCCGGGTAGGTGGCCGGCAGGGCCGACAGTCCTGAACCAGCCGGGCCTATGGTCGGCGACCGAGCACTATGGCAGCCCGACCGGGACCTTCGGCCCTGCGCGCGCGATCGGCCGGCTCGTGGAATGGGGGTGGACGCTTTGCCGAGGGGGAGTTATGAAGCACCGGCGGACGGTCGCGGACGTGATGACCGCCGACGTCATCACCGTGCCCGACGACGCGGGATTCAAGACAGTGGCCCAAGTGCTGCGTACTGCGGAACGTGTCCTCCTGAGTCAGCGCACGACTGCGACCGGGCAGGGGGGGTGGTGCACGAGCGCCCGGCTGGTCGAGCCGAGCAACAGACCGCGGAACGCGCCGCGGCCCCGGGATCCGACCACGAGCAGTTCGGCGGACCGGCCGGCGGCGAGCAGTGCGTCGTGCGCGGTCCCGTGGACGAGCCTCTCGTCCACCAGGACGTCCAGGTACTTGTCCCGGTGGCCGGCCATCGACTCGGCCAGCAGTGCCGCGCTTTCCTCTTCGACGATGTCGAGGTCGTAGACAGCAGGCAGCGGGTCGTTCGGTCCGGTGCTGATCGGGTCATGCCAGGCCATCATCGCGGTCAGCGTCGTCTGCCTGGACTCGGCCTGCTCGAAGGCGAACTCGATTGCCTGGAGTGAGCACTTGGAGCCGTCGACTCCGACGACGATTCCGCCGGCCCGGCCGGACTGCCAGTGCGGCGGTACGACGACGACCGGACAGGTCGCGTGTGTCGCGACATGGGCCGACACTGATCCCATGGCCAGATCGCGGAACTCGCCGAGGCCCCGTGAGCCGACAACGACCAGCTCGGCGTTGGTTGCCTCTTGCAACAACGCCGCTGCGGCGCCGCCGAAGGTGACGACGGCGTCGACCAGCAGTTGCGGGAAGGTCTCCCGGATCTGCTGGGCGACTTCGGCCAGCAGGTGTTCGGCTGTGACCCGCAACAGTTCGGTGGGTAGCGGAACCGAGGGGATCCCCAGTGGGCTGCTGAAGAACGGCAATGGCTGGGCGTAGGTCAGGCGGAGCCGCGCCGACCGGCGGTCGGCCTCGCCGGCGGCCCACCAGACCGCGGTCTCGCTGGCGGGAGACCCGTCGTACCCGGCGACGATCGTGGTGATCATGAGTGACTTCCTCTCGTCATCGCGTTGTGCCGGCACGAACTCGGCGCCCGGTGATGCAGGTCGGGGTGATCACGACGTAGACCTGTCGGTCACCTCCCGCCCAGGGGTCGACCGTCGTGCTGAGCAGCGCGGTCAGTTGGGAGTCGGCGTGCCGGGCAGTGCCGTCGATGAGGACACTCCAGCCTTGGTGCATGCCCTCGTCGAAGCGGTCCACCTCGAAGGCGACCGGTCCTTGGCCGTACTGGCCGATCGCTGTCGTCGCCGCGGTCCGGACCACGATGCTGCCGTTGTGCACGGCGAAGTTCACCGGTACGACCGTCAGCCGGCCGGCCCACTCGATGGCGACCCGGCCGATGCCGCCCGATTCGATCAGCCGCCGGCATTCCGGCTCGCTCAGCTCGGCCAGGATGGGGTGCAGGGCGGCCCGACCGTGACCCGGGGGTTGTTCGGGGATCGCGCCGAGAAGCTCGGCGACGGTGGTGTCGAGGGCGTCGGCGAGGCGGACCAGCGTACTGGTGGTCAGGGGGACGGGCGCATGCTCGACGCGGGCGAGATATCCGGAGTCCATTCGGGCTCGTGCGGCGACCTCCTCGCGGGTCAGCCCCAGTACGCTGCGGCGTCTGCGCACCCGCCGGGACAGATCTCCGCCGCCGTCCGGCTGCTCGTTCGCGGTCATCTGCGCTGCCTCCACTCGAGAACCTCCTGTTTCCCACGCACTCGTTCGCTCAGCGGCCGTGGGCCTGCTTCATCTGTTCGGCGGTGAGGATGTGGGCGCCCGTGCTCGGGATGACCAGCGTCTCGGTCCCGGTGTCGTCCCAGCGGACGATGTACGGCGGCGATCCGTCGGGGCCGTGGACCTCCAGGATCAGGCCGTGACGTTTCGGGTCGTCGAGGTGGGTGCCTTCGATCATCAACCAGTCGCCAGGTGCCGCCTTCATGGTCGTGCTCCTCCCGGTGAGGGGGCTACCGGCGGTCCGCCGGCACGCCTACCTTCAGGTGACACCTGCCCCGGGCGCGGCGGCAGGGGCCAAGTTCCCGCCGGCAGGGACCGAAAGGCCCTCGCCCGGCTGGAGGTCCCTTGTCCGGGGTGGTCGGGACCTTGGGCCCTGGGGAGGGCCGGCGCCGCGCGGCCAGGATGCTGATAGACCCGGCGTGAGGTGCCTGGGACCCGTGACAACCGAACGGGGAGTGCAATGAGCCTGATGCTGGACCGGCTGCGTCGTTTCCGTCCCGTCGGGGCTCCGGGAGGTGCCGGCCCGGTCGGCGTACCCGTGGACCACCGCCCCGGCGTCCCTACCGAACTGGTCGCGGTCTTCGACGCCCTGGACGGTGTGATCGCCGAGTGCCGGGAGATCCGCGCGACCGCCGAGCGGGCGGCCGCCGAGCTGATCGAGGGGGCGCAACGCGAGGCCGCCGGCCTGGTCGCCTCCGCCGCCGCCCGCGGACCGGCCGAGCGCGCGGAGGCGGCAGCCGCGATCACGGCCGGTGGGGATGCTGTGGCCGAGCGTACCCGGACCACCGCGACAGCCGAGGCCGAAGGACTGACCCGGCGCGGCCGGCAGCGGATGGACGAGCTGGTCGCCCTGATCCTGGATCGGGTTCGTGACGGCACCGGCCGAGCCGGAGCGGTGTGATGGGTGCGGGCTGGGTGGCCGCTACGGTCCGGGCGAAGGCGATGGCACGGCGACGCGTCGGGGCCGGTGCGGCTCAGCGGATCGCGCGTACGCCGAACCTGTCCGATGCGCTCGGTCTGCTCGCTGGTACGGCGTACGCGAAGGCCTCGGCGCCGGGCACATCCTTGCCGGCGGCGGAGCGGCTGGTCGCGGCGGCGGAGCTGTGGGAGTTGCGGGTGTTGTCGGGCTGGTTGCCCAGATCGGCGGTGGGGCTGGCCCGGGCGCTGGGCGCACGCTACGAACGCGCCAACGTCGAGACGCACGCGCGGAGCCTCGCCGCGCCCGGCCGGTCCGCGCAGTACTACGAACTCGGCAGCCTGGCGTTGTCCTGGCCGCGGCTCGCCGTGACGACCTCGCCGCAAGCTCTCCGTGCAGCGCTCGCGGCCTCGCCCTGGGGCGATCCGGGTGACACCACGGTGGCGGCGCTGCACGACGTCCTCGCGCTCCGCTGGCTGCGGATGGTTGCCGCCGAGGCGGCCCCGACGATCGAGTGGGTGACCGGTGCGGCCGCCCTGCTGGTGGCCAAGCGGTTGCTAGTAGCAACTACTGGGCCGGCCGACTGGCTGGTACGGTCCGCGGCCCCCTTGGTCGGGACGAACTGGGTGCGGGCGGTGCGCTCAGCGACATCGATCGCGGCTACTTGGCTTACGCCACCGCGGTGGAGGATTCGCTGCTGCGGCAGCGGGTTGACGAGGCGCGGAGCTTCGACGAGACGCTGGACCGGCTGTGGCAGGCCGTGTCCGTCTTGCCTCGGCGTGAGCTGACCATGCTGTCGCGCGCCTTGCTGACCGAGCATCTGCCGGGCGGCGAACGATGAGCGGCACGGCGGCCACCGGCCGCGCCGGACGGCTCGCGTTGACCGCCAGGTTGTCGACCGCACGGCGTGCCGTCGAGTTGCTGGATCGCAAACAACGAGCGCTCGCAGTGGAGTGCGAGCGGTTGGAGTTGGCCGCCGGTCGAGCTGCCGAGACCTTCGAGCAAGAGTCGCGCACTGCGGCGAACTCGTTGCGGCGAAGTACCGCGCTGGACGGTCAACGCGGTCTGCGAGCGTCGACCCCGTTGACTGCCGCCGACGTCACCATCGGCTATGACGTGACCATGGGTGTGCGACATCCAACCAGTGCCGAGATCCGCTTCGTTCCGCGGCCCGAACCGGCCGGAAGCTCTGCCTTGGCCTATACCGTCGAAGCCCACCGCACGGCACTCCTCGCCGCGGTACGGCTGGCCGCGGCCCAGCGCGCCCTGGTCGCCGCCGAGCTGGCGCTGACCCGGCAGCAACAACGCGCGCCCGAACAGGGCTGGATCCCCAGGCTCGACCGCCGTCTGGCCGAGATTGTGCAACGCCTCGACGAGACAGAGCGTGAGGAGAACCTGCGGCTGCGCTGGGCCGCGGCGAATGGATCCCGGGAGGACCGATGACGGACCGGTTCCTGGTAGTGGTGGACGACTCCGCGGCGGCTCTGCACGCAGCGCGAGTGGCAATCGACCTGGCGGCGGCGGCCGGCGCGAGGCTCATGCTGGTCACGGTCGTCGAGGATCACGTGCTGGACGCTCGGCTCAGTGCGGCCGCGATCCCGGATGTGGCGGGTCGACGGGCTCGCGGTGCGGTGGCGATGGTGAGCCGGGTCGCCACGATGGCGGATCGCCAAGGTGTGCCGGCCGAGACAGAGGTGCTGTCCGGGCACGGCGCCGAGCAAGTACTGGCGGCCGTCGGCCGATGCGGCGCCGACCTCATCGTGGTCGCGCGGGAACCACGGCTGCCGGCCGGCAGCCGCACGCCGTCGGTGAACGTCGAACACTTGCTGGAATTCGCCGACGTCCCGGTCCTGGTGGTGCCGCCCGCGCCGAAAAGACAGCGTCAGGAGGCGCCATGAGAACAGAATCGCTGGACAGTTCCTACCTGGCGCTGCCCGACGACGGAGGTCCGTTCGCCGGTGTGGTTGTCGTTCACGAGGCCTTCGGGCTCAACGACAACATCCGCGACATCTGCGACCGGTTCGCCGGCGAGGGATATGCCGCTCTGGGCGTCGACCTGTTCGAGGGTCGGAGCCGGGCGGTCTGTATGGCCCGGATGCTCGTGGGTGCTCTGGCCGGCAACCTCGACTATTACGGAGTTCCCGGCCTGAAGGATGCGCTCGGGAGGCTGGCCGGCCATCCCGAGGTGGACGGGGAGCGGATCGGTGCCATCGGGTTCTGCCTCGGCGGATCCATCGTCCTCACGTGGGCCTGTACCGAAGACCGGCTGACGGCCGTCGCCCCCTTCTACGGCTCCGCTCCGAGGCCTCGCGAGGCAATTCGCAGGTTGTGCCCCGTGGTCGGGTCCTGGCCCGAAAAGGACTTCACGACCAAGGCTGCGGGCGTGCTGGAGACCGACCTGACGGCGGCGGGTGTCGCGCACGATCTGAAGGTCTACCCGGGTGCCAAGCATGCGTTCTTCAACGACCAGTGGCGCAACCACCAACCCGATGCGGCGGCTGACTCGTGGCGGCGGGTCCTGGCCTTCTTCGACGAACATGTTCGCCGGCGTGCGACCGACTGACGCGTCGCCGATGGTCCCGCGAAAGCGGGACTGTCTGCCCTGACCATCGCTGTGGGGGGAGCAGACGCTGAAGATATGTACAGCGTCGAGACTGTTCCCGCGCAGGCAAACCCGACCACTGGTCAGGTGCTGGTCGCATCGCATCTCGGCAAGCGGTTCGGAGATCGGGTCGCTGTCGACGACGTCAGCTTCAAGGTGGCGGCGGGGGAGACTTATGGTCTGCTCGGGCCGAACGGTGCCGGCAAGACGACCACCATCCGCATGGTCTGCGGGCTGCTCCGGCCGGATGCCGGCCAGACCCTGATCGTCGGCCGGCGCGTCAGCACGACGGCGACCCTGGCGAAGAAGTCCGTCGGCTACGTGCCACAAGACATCGCGCTCTACCCCGATCTGACCGCGCGGGAGAACCTGAGGTTCTTCGGCCGCCTCTACGGGCTGCACGGCCAGGCCCTCAATCGCCGGGTCGCCGAGGTGCTGGACCTGATCGGGCTCTCGGAGCGGAGTCGCGACCGGGTCGAGTCGTTCTCGGGTGGGATGAAGCGGCGGCTGAACATCGGTGCCGGCCTGGTGCACGAGCCCACCCTGCTGGTCCTCGACGAGCCCACCGTGGGGGTGGATCCGCAGAGTCGCCACGCCGTGATGGAGAGCGTGCGCGCCTTCGGTGCGGCAGGCATGGCGGTACTCTACACCACGCACTACATGGAGGAGGCCGAGCGGTTGTGCGACCGGGTCGGCATCATCGACCACGGCCGATTGGTTGCCGAGGGCACCCGTCGTGAGCTGGTCGCGCAGCTCGGTGAGCACGACCGCATCGAGCTGACGGCGACCGGTGACCTCGGCGCGCTGGCCGACCGCTGCCGTCACCTCGACGGGATCGACCGCGCGGACGTGAAGGACGGCGAGGTGCAGTTGCTGGCCCGTGACGGGCGCCGGCTGCTGCCCGCCGTACTGGAGGCCGCGGAGCATCTGGGTACGCCGGTACGGTCGGTCGAGGTGGCCGAGCCCGACCTGGAATCGGTGTTCCTGCACCTGACCGGCACTGCCCTGCGGGAGTGATCGTGAACGCACCCCTCGTCATTGCCGCCAAGGATCTGCGCCAGCGCTTCCGGGACCGCTCGGCCATCATCCTCGGCTTCGTCGCACCCGTGCTGGTGGCTGCTCTGATGAGTTTCGCCTTCTCCTCGGTGGAGGCCTTCCATGCCGATGTCGCACTGGTGGACAACGACCACGGGCAGATCGCCGTCGCCTTGCGTACGGCGCTCAGCGGCCCGGACCTGTCCGACGTACTGACGGTGAAGCCAATCGGTGACGAGCAGCAGGCCCGCAAGCTGGTGGATCACGGCGACGTCGGCGCCGGTCTGGTGATCCCGCCAGGGTTCAGTGCGGCGGCAGTCGGTGACGAACCGATCGGCTTGACCGTGCTCGGCAGTCCGGACAACCCGCTGGAGGCACAGGTCGCCCGGGCTGTCGCGGACGCCTATGTCGCACAGCTGAACGCCGACCGATTGTCCGTGCATGCCGCGCTGGCCGCCGGAGTGCCGCCGAGTCGGACTGCGGAGCTGGCAAAGGCGGTGGCCGGCCTCAGGCTGCCCGAGTCGGTCGAGGCTCGCGCGACGGGTTACCGGCAGTTGACGACCGCCAGCTACTACGCGCCCGCGATGGGCATCATGTTCATCCTGTTCGCGATCGGCTTCACCGCGCACAGCTACTTCGCGGAGCAACGCGCCAGCACCCTCGAGCGGATCAGTGCCGCACCGATCCGGCGGGGCGTCGTACTGCTCGGCAAGTCATTGGCCGCCTTCGCCTACAGCGTTGCGAGTCTGACCAGTCTCGCCGTGGTGTCCTCGCTGGCGTTCGGCGCCCAGTGGGGTCCACCGATCCCGGCCGCGGCGTTGATCCTCGCCATGTCGGCGGCGCTGGTCGCACTGACAGCCCTGGTGATCGCGGTCGCACGGACCGAGCGGCAGGCGGACGGGATCGCGATGATGATCACCTTCGCCCTGCTGCTGGTCGGCGGAAACTTCGTCCTGATCAGTCAGGCACCCGAGACATTGCGCAAGCTGGCGCTGCTCACGCCCAACGGCTGGGCGCTACGTGGCTTCACCGATCTCGCCACCGGCGCGGCCGCAACGAGCGCCGTTCGACCTGTTCTTGTCATTCTCGGTATGGCCGCGCTGGTCGGCGTACTCGCCGCGGCAGTTGGTCGCTGGAGGGCCGCCTCATGACAGCTCTGGCTGTGGCGGGCGCCTCGCTGCGCCGGATGCTGCGGGACCGGACGGCGCTGTTCTTCGTCGTGCTGCTGCCCGTTCTCGTGATCGCGATCATCGGCACAGTCGTGAGGAACCCGGGTGGCTTCCGGATCGGCGTCGTGTCAGCACAGGCCTCCGGGCAGCCGCTTGCCGGCACCCTGGTCGACGACCTTGGCGCCACCGGACCGGTGCATCTCCAGTCCGACGAGCAGACCGCGCGTACGGCGTTGCGGCGCGGCGAGCTGGACGCGGTGGTGCTGATCCCGAGCGGTCTGGAAGCGGCACTGCTGCGGGGAAACGACGTGGTGATTCCAGTGCTGGCCG
Organism: Kribbella sp. NPDC020701; assembly: GCF_055562215.1. Taxonomy (NCBI): domain Bacteria; kingdom Bacillati; phylum Actinomycetota; class Actinomycetes; order Propionibacteriales; family Kribbellaceae; genus Kribbella; species Kribbella sp. NPDC020701. The sequence goes on from NZ_JBVHFT010000026.1 coordinate 9,343, forward strand.
GCGGCGCGGAGTCGACGCAGAGCGCCGTACGATCCGCCGTCTCCGCCGCGGTCGCGCGGCACGCCGAGCGGATCCAGGCGGCCACGTTCGCCGCCCGGAAGACCGGCAGCACCGTCGCCGAACAGTTGCCCAGAGCCACTGCTCTGCAACGGGTCACTCCACGCATCACGGTGAGCACCGAGAACGTGGCCAGCGGCAGCAACTACCTTCCACTAGGGTTCGGGTACAGCGCGCCGACCATGTTGGTGCTGTTCGTGTTCATCAACGCACTGGCCGGTGGTGCGACAGTCGTCCAGAACCGTCAGCTCGGAATCTACGGCCGTTCGCTGGCGGCGCCGGTCCGGGCGAGTGATCTGGTGCTGGGTGAATCCCTGTTCTACCTGACGTTCTCGCTGCTGCAGTCGGCGCTGATCATCGGTACCGGATCGTTGCTGTTCGGCGTCAGCTGGGGCAATCTGCCGGCGGCGATCGCGCTGGTTGTCATGTGGGCCCTGGTCGGCACCGGCGCGGGGATGCTCAGCGGCGCCGCCTTCAAGACGCCGGACCAGGCGTCGGCGATCGGGCCGGTGATCGGCATCGCGTTCGCCATGCTCGGCGGCTGCATGTGGCCACTGGAGATCGTGCCGGACGAGGTCCGCACCCTCGGTCATGTGACCCCGCACGCCTGGGCCGTGGACGCCTGGATCACTGTGCTGTCGCGCGCGGGCGGTGTCGCGGACATCGCGGCGAACCTGGCCGTGCTCACCGGATTCGCCGTCGGAATGCTCGCCCTGGCCTCGGTCCTACTCCAGCGCCGCCTCAGCAGCTGACCGCTTGTTTCACCCCCGCTGGACCCGCATCACACTCGTCCGCGGCCGGCGACTGCAGCGGTCGCACTCGTCTGCGGCCGGCGACTGCATCGGTCGCACTCGTCCGCTGCCGGATCCGTCGCGCTCGTCCGCGGCTGGCGACCGCAACCTTCGTCGGGACACGAACCTCGGGTGGCTTGCTGATGATGGCAGCGGCGTCGTCGACGCCGCGGCCGAGGCAAGTTGCATCGAAACAGCTCGAAACACTTGAACCTGGCGTACTCGATAGCCCCGCTGATAAGGATCGGTTATCTGTCGGTGGCTGACGATCGTGTGCGTGGCGCTCGTCGCCCGCCGGCGACCGCAACTTTCGTCGAGACACGAAACCTCACGTGGCTTGCTGATGATGGCAGCGGCGTCGCCGACGCCGCGGCCGAGGCAAGTTGCATCGAAACAGCTCGAAACACTTGAACCTGTCCTCCTCGGTAGCCCCGCTGGTGAGCTGAGGATCGGTGGCCAGTCTGTGGCTCGACATGCGCCGGCATAGTGGGGCCGTTTCAGCGGCGGTTCTTGGTCGTCTTGATTCAGGCCGCGGCTGTGTTGCCACGAGGCCCGGTGGATTTGCGCCAGGGGTCAGCAGCGCGACGGTCGGGTTCCGAATCGCTGTCGTTGTTGCCGTCACCGTCGTGGTCGCCGCCAGGTTTGCTGTGGTCGGACTCGGAGACGAGGTCGCCCCACGGATCGAACGTGGGGGTGATGTCCGCCGTGGGTTTACTCCAGCGATCAACGGTCGGGTTCGGGATCACCGCATTGCCCCACACGTCTGTGCAATCCCGCCCTTCGTTGGCTGACGTCTTGGGGCCGTCGTGTGGTCGGCTGTCGGAGTCTTCGCCCCAGGGGTCGAACGTGGGGGTGGCTGGGCGTGGCGGTCCGGGTTCGGGGGTCGGGTCCTGGTGGTTCTGGTGCTTCTGCTCGTCGCGGGTGTGGGTTGCTCTGAGGTCGGGGGTGTCTCCCCAGGGGTTGAGGTGTGTGGTGTCGTCGGGGGTGATCCAGGGTGGGTCGGTGTCGCGGGGCCAGGCGCGGGCTGGTGCGCCGGGTGTGGTTGCGTCGGGTGTTTGGCGCGTGGTTGTGCCGGGTGTCGGTTCGGTGGGGTGGAGGGGGGTGGTTGGTGGCCGGTATCTGCCGTGGGGGATGGGGTCGGGGGTGGCCCAGGCGGGGCGGTCGACGTGGACGGTGCCGTTGGTGATGTGGATGGTCCAGTGGCCGGCGTGGAGGTCGCGGTGGCAGCGTTTGCAGAGGAGGACGAGGTTGGTGATTTTGGTTTCGCCGCCGTCGATCCAGCTGATGACGTGGTGGGCGTCGCAGTACAGGGGTGGGGCGCCGCAGCAGACACAACCCTTGTCGCGGGCGATCAGGGCTTTGCGGATGGGGCCGGTCGCGAGCCGGACGGTGGTGCCGACGTCGAGGGGCTGGGAGTCCGAGCCGAGCACGATGGGCAGGATGTCGGCGTCGCAGGCGAGGCGGCGAATGGTGGCCGCGGACAGCGCGTCGCCGTAGATCAGGTGGCCGAGTTTGCCGGCGGTGGCGGCTTTGAGGTCGTTGAAGTCGATGGTGACGGTGATGTGTGCTTTCGAACCGTGCCCGGGAATGAATCCGCCGCCGTGGTGTTTGCCGGTGCCGCCGGGTGCAGCGCTGTCACCGGTGGGCGCGGCGTGGGAATGGCTGGGCATGTCCGGAAGCATCGTGTCGGCGACGGGGGCGGCGTCGATCGCCTCCACTGCACCTGCGGCTCGTGCGTGTCCTGGAGTTTTGCCTGCACTGCCCGCGCTGCCTCCTGCACTGCCCGCGCTGCCTCCTGCACTGCCCGCGCTGCCTCCTGCACTGCCCGCACGGTCTCCTGCACTGCCCGCGCTGCCTGCGGTGGCAGTTGTGGCGGGCAGGTGGTGGCCGGTGCGGTTGTTGGCGGTGGGGTTGTTGGCGGTGGTGAGGATGGTGGTGAGGGCGTCGGCTTGGCGTTTGGTGCGGGGGCGGGGGTCGAGGGCGCCGTCGATGGTTTGTGGGGTTTGGCGTGGGTGTGGATGAGGGTGCGGAAGAGTTCGGCGTTCTCGTTGGCCAGGTAGCCGGCGAAGGCGACGCCGTTGTCGGCGTTCTTCAACGTGAGGGTTTCGCGGTCGTAGGCTCTTTGTTCGGCGGGTTCGGGGCCGTCGGTGTCGAGCCGGTCGCGGACGAGTTTGGCGGCGTCGCGGAGCTGGAGTGGGCCGTGGGTGCGGCCGAGTTCGACCAGTTGTTGCTCGGCGACGCGCAGGTCGTCGGCCGGGACAGTGGTGGGGACCCGGTCCAGTGCGGACACGATCGCCGCGGCCTGCGCGGGATGCAGCAGCACCCTCAAACCCACGCCACACTCGCCCTTACCGCTGTCGCTAACGCCCTTGTCGGTCACATCGCCGCCGCTCGCATCGCCGCCGCTCGCATCGCCGCCGCTCGCATCGGCGCCGCTCGCATCGCCGCCGCTCGCATCGGCGCCGCTCGCATCGGCATCGCTCGCACCGGCATCGGTTGTGGCGTCATCCGTCGTGCTGTCGTCCATCAGAGGGTTGGGGTCGGGGAGCGCGGTAGCGACGGCCGAGAACTTGTCGAGACTGGTGGCGAGGTGGACGTCGCGGCGGGCCTTGGCGGCGTCGATGCGGTAGCGGAAGGTCAGGAATCGGGCGGTGGTGCCGGCGCCGAGTTCCTTGGCGTGGCCGGTGGTCTCGAGTCCGCGGATGAGGTGCAGAGCGAAGGTTTCCAGGCGGGCGATCTCGGCGTACGCGGCATCGAGAGACGACACCATCTCGCTGCCGCTCATCGACCACACCGGTCGCTCTCCGAGAATCTCCATGTACTTACTGTAGACAGCTCTGCCGACAGTTTCAAACGCGAAAGCCCTTGTTTTCAAGGCAATTCGCACACCACTGCGCCAGCGACGAGTGAATCGAGTTGTCCACAGAAGTGCAGAGTTGTGGACAACGATCGGATCGAGGTACTCGCGTGTGGTAGGTCTGCGACCGCAGATATCATTGCCGCAAGCAACTAGCGTGGACACTGGTTCGGGGCCGCCTTGACCGCGACTTCGCCACGGCTGAGGGCGCCGTCCCGTCGATCGAGTACGTGACCACAGGACGTGTGCGGGTCAGTTGGTCGGCGCGGGGCGCAGGCCGGTGATGGCAAAGGCCTCGACGCCTTGCAGGTGACCGCCGGTCGAGGCGACGACGGTCACTGCGGAACCGGTCGCGCCGGTGAAGCTGACCCGGGCCGACCACGGTTGCCGTTCACCTCCGGCGGGGAGGCAGCAGAACGTACCGATCGGCTTGGTGGACGACAGCTGCCGGACGTCGACCCGGATGGATTCGTCGACACCGGTGATCAGCCCACCCACCGTCAACGGTGAGGTCACGGTTGCGCCGTACCGGGGGTGGTCCAGGGTGAGGGTGGTGTCGATGGTCCCGACGACCTCCCATGGCGCGTCCGGTCCCTGACTGATCCGGACGAGGTGCAGGGTCGCGGCGTGGGCGAGCCGGCCTTCGGCCTGGTATCCGACGCCGATCCGCGCTTCGTCACCGCTGACCGAGCTGGACACCACTCGGTCGACCTCGGTGAAGCCGAGGTACCCGGTCGTGAACGACAGTGCCGTCTGCTCCGGATCGAGGTGCCAGGGCTGATGTCCGCCACTGCGATAGCTGCGTTGCCATGCTGCCGCGCCGGCGACCGAGCTGAACGGCCACAGGGCCTGGTAGGCAAAGGGCCCGACGGTCGTGGTGGGCTTCGACGGTGTCGGCGATGGCGTAGGCGTCGTACGAGCGGATGCCGTCGGGGTCGCGCTGGCCGACGGGGGTGGGGCGACGCCCGGTTCCGATCCCGTGTCACGGAGGAGTACGACGGCCAGCGCGGCGATCAATGCGATGCCGGTGACCGCGGCGACGACAACGGCGATCCGCATCCGCCGGGTTGCCCGGCGCAGTGGAGCCGGATCGCCGCCGGGACGGTTGTCGGGGCCCGTGGTGGTCATCGCTCCGCCTCCCGAATCAGCGCTGTGGAGCGGGGGAAGCCCACCACCGCTACTGCAGCGGGCCGAGATGTACGGTGCACGGCTGCGGGCCGATTCTCCGTACCCTTTCGCCTGGCTTCCCTCGCCCACTTCCATTGCACCTCCGGTGCCCGGCCGGACGCAGGGCCGAATGTCACTACTCCGAGGGCCTCTCGGGTCAGGTGCTGAGGAAGGTCACACAGTCGGCCATGGTCCGCAGCCGGGGATAGTCGTCCTCGTCGATCCGCCGGCCGGAGCCGGTGGTGAGCAGTTCGACGAAGCTGAGGAAGTCCAGCGAGTCGAGCTCGAGCTCGTCCCGGAACGGCGCGTCGTCGGGCAGTGTGTCCAGGTCCGCGTCGGGGACGATACGCAACAGTGAGTTGCCGACAAGTGTGCGGGCGTCCTGCATGGTCAGTGTCATAGCTCCTCCGGTGTCTGCAGCAGGTGGTCGATCGTGGCGAGGAAGCGGCCGCCGGTGAAGCCGTCGGTCGCACGGTGATCGGCGGCCAGCGTGAGCGTCACGCACGGCCGGACGCCGAGCAGGCCGTCCACTGCCCATGGACGCTGAACCACCCGCCCGGCGCCGACCAGCGCCACCTGCGGCGGATAGATCACTCCGTACACGCTCTCCACCCCTTGATCGCCGAGGTTGGTGACGGTAATCGTCGCGTCCGTCAGTTCGGTCCGGCGAAGCCGGCCGGCGCGGGCCCGGGCGACCAGATCACGCAGCCGGGCCATGAGTTCGCGGACCGGCAGCCCGGCGGCGTCAAGGATGGCCGGTGCCACCAGACCACCGCCGCGCAAGGAGATAGCGACACCGAGATGCACGGTGGCGCCCGGCTGGAACGCGCCGTCGGTCCAGTAGCCGTTCAGCTCCGGATGCCGCGCTGCTGACAACGCCGTTGCCTTGAGCAACAGAGCGGCCGGCACCAGCCGGTCGGCGACCGGTAGCGAGCGGTTCTGCTCGGTCAGCCAGTCGATCGCGGCACCGAGATCGACGGTGGTGGTCAGGTAGTAGTGCGGGATCTCCTGCTTCGATCGCGTCATGAGCCGTGCGATCGCCTCCCGCTGGGCGGCCTGCTGGACGACGTGCCGCGGCGCAACGGGTGCGGTGGCGACGGGCGGGACGATGGTCTGCGGTGGTGCGGCCGGCTCCGGTTCGGCGCCGAGCCGGTCGGCGAACCGTCGGACGTCGCCGGACGTGATCAGGCCACGCTGGCCGGTGGCGGGCACGGCCGCCAGGTCCAGCCCGAGCGACCGGGCCAGCTTGCGTGCGTACGGCGAAGCCTTCACCCGCTCGCCATCCGGCTGGACGACCCACGGCCGGGGCGCGACAGGCTCGGTCCGTGGCGGCGCGGGCTCGGCCACAGGTGGTTCGGGAGTCGCTCGCGCAGGTGTGGGCTCGGGCTGCGGTGGGACCGGTTCGGGTTCGGTGGGGCGGATCGACGACGGCTCGCCACCGTTGATAGTGGCCAGCGGCGTACCGACCTCGACGCGCTCGCCGACCGGGACCAGAATCTCCTCGATGGTGCCGCCGGCGAAGGTCTCCACCTCTACCGCCGCCTTCGCGGTGTCCACGACCGCGACCGGATCACCCTTGTGGACCGTGTCACCCGGCTTCACCAGCCACTCGATCACGGTGCCCTCGTCCATGTCCGCGCCCAGCGACGGCATCCGGAACTCAGCCACTGTCGCCCACCACCTTCCGCACCGCCGCGACGATGCCGGCCGGTTGTGGCAGCGCGGCATCCTCCAGATGTTTGGCGTACGGCATCGGCACCTCGGCGCTGCACACCCGCTCGACCGGGGCGTCGAGATCCTCGAACGCCTGCTCGGTGATCCGCGCGCTCACCTCGGCCGACAGACTTCCGCTGCGCCAGCCTTCGTCCACCACGACCGCGCGATGGGTCCGCCGTACGGATCCGACGAAGGTCGCGTCGTCGAGCGGTCGCAGCGTGCGCAGGTCGATCACCTCGACCGAGGTGCCGTCCGCGGCGAGCTGGTCGGCCGCATCGAGGCTCTTGCCGAGGCTGCCGCCATATGTCACCAGCGTCACGTCCGTGCCAGGCCGGCGGATGGCGGCGCGGTCGATGTCGACCGGGCCCGCGCTCGCGGCGAGCTCACCGGACATGTTGTAGAGCGTGCCGTGCTCGAAGAGCAGGACGGGGTCGGGGTCGAGCAGCGCGGTCCAGAGCATGCCACGGGCGTCCTCGAGCGTCGCCGGGGCGATCACGCGCAGCCCGGGGATGTGTGCGAACCAGCCTTCCAGGCTGTGCGAATGCTGGGCGGCCAGTTGCCGGCCGGCCCCGGTGGTCATCCGGATCACCAGTGGGACACCGAGTTGGCCGCCGGACATGTGCCGCAGCGTCGCGGCGTTGTTCAGGATCTGGTCGAGGGCGAGCAGGCTGAAGTTGACCGTCATGATTTCGACGATCGGCCGTAGCCCGGCGACGGCCGCGCCGACCCCGGCGCCGACGAAGGCCGACTCCGACAGCGGTGTATCCCGGATCCGGTCCGGACCGAACTCCTCCAGCAAGCCCAGGCTCACGCCGAAACAACCGCCGTAGGCGCCGACGTCCTCACCCATGAGGAACACCCGCTCGTCGCGGCGCAGTGCGTCGCGGATCGCCTCCCGGAGCGCTTCTCGGTACGTCGTGGTCGTGACGGCGGGACTGGTGGTGGTCATGGTCGCTCCGCGTAGACGAATCGGGTCAGGTCCTCGACGGGCTCCAGTGGCCCGGCCTCGGCGCCGTCCACCGCGCGCTGGATCTCGTCGTCGATCTCGCGGTGCAGGGCCTTCAGTGCATCCTTGGTCAGCTCGCCGTCGGTCAGCATCCGCCGGCTCAGGACCTCGATCGGGTCGCGTTCCTTCCAGCGCGCGATCTCGGCCTTGTCCCGGTAGCGGTCGGAGTCGTACATCGAGTGCGCCCGGAAGCGGTAGGTGCGCAGTTCCAGGAAGCACGGCCCGCCGCCTCCCCGGATCATCTCGATGGCCCGCTGGGCCGCCTCCTCGACCGCGAGCACGTCCATCCCGTCGACCGCCCAGGCAGGCATCCCGTACGACGATGCGCGCAGGGCCAGGTCGGTCTGCGCCTGTGCCCGGGCGATCGCCGTACCCATCGCGTAGAGGTTGTTCTCGCAGCAGAACAGGAGCGGGAGCTTCCAGAGCGCCGCGAGGTTCATGCACTCGTGGAACTCGCCTTCGGCGACGGCGCCGTCGCCGAAGAAGCACGCGGTCACGCTCGGCTCGCCCCGGAACCGATCGGCCAGAGCGACGCCGGTCGCCAGTGGTAGGCCGCCGCCGACGATCGCGTTGCCGCCGTAGAAGCGCCGCTTGCTGTCGAACAGGTGCATCGAGCCCCCGCGCCCGCGGCTGCAGCCGGTGGTGCGGCCGAACATCTCCGCCAGCACGGCCTCGGTCGGGACACCGCGGGCCAGTGCGTGGCCGTGTTCGCGGTAGGTGGTGACGAGGGAGTCGGCCGGCCCGAGACAGTTGATGGTCCCGACCGCGACGGCTTCTTCGCCGACGTACAGATGCAGGAAGCCCCGGATCTTCGTGGTGGTGTAGAGCTCGGCGCACACCTCCTCGAACCGCCGGATCCGGAGCATCTGGCGCAGCAGTTCGGTGTGGTGCTTGGCCGAGGGCGTCTCGGTGCCGGTCTTGGACGACTTCATCGTGGCCGCTCCAGGGTGGACAGGTCGCCTTCCGGCAGGCCCAGCTCACGGGCCTTGAGCAAGCGACGCATGACCTTGCCGCTACTGGTGTGCGGCAGGTTCTGATCGAAGGCGATGTCGCGTGGGGCGACGACCCCGAGCCGGCGTCGTCCGAACGCGATCAGCTCGCCCCGCAGGGCCTCGCCGGGCTGGTAACCGGGCCGCAGCGTGACGAACGCCTTCACGATCTCGCCGGCGACCGGGTCGGGGACGCCGATCACGCCGGCTTCGGTGACCGCCGGGTGTTCGAGCAGCGCGCTCTCGACCTCGAACGGGCCGACCAGATGGCCGGACGACTTGATCACGTCGTCGGCCCGCCCGACGAACCAGAAGTAGCCGTCGGCATCGATCCGGGCGAGGTCGCCGGTCAGGTACCACCCGCCGGCGAACGCGGCGCGGTATCTGGCCTCGTCGTGCAGGTAGCCGCGGAACATCGACGGCCAGCCGGGCCGTAGCGCCAGCTCGCCGACGTGGTCGGTGCCGAGGACGTCGACCTGACCGTCGGTCACCGCGGCCCGGCCGTCCTCGCCGCAGCGCAGGACGCCGGCCTCGATGCCGGGCATCGGGCGCCCCATCGACCCCGGCCGGATCGGCATCGACGGGTAGTTGCTGATCATGATCGCGCCGGTCTCGGTCTGCCACCAGTTGTCATGGACCGGCAGCCCGTACGCCTCCTGCGCCCACAGCACGACTTCGGGATTGAGCGGCTCGCCGACACTGGCGATGTGCCGCAGAGCGGACAGGTCGTAACGCGCGGCCATGTCGGCCCCCGCGCGCATCAGCATCCGCAGTGCCGTGGGTGCCGTGTACCAAACGGTCACGCGGTTGTCGGCCAGGACCTGGTACCAGCGGGCTGCGTCGAATTCACCGTCGTCGGCCAGCAGGGTGACGCCATGGGTGAGCGGCGCGATGATCCCGTACGACGTCCCGGTCACCCAGCCGGGGTCCGCCGTACACCAGAACACGTCGTCGGGCCGCAGATCGAGGGCGAAGGCGGACGTGATGTGGTGGGCGACCACGGCCTCGTGGACGTGGATCGCGCCCTTGGGTGTGCCCGTCGTACCACTGGTGAAGTGCAGCAGCGCCATCGCCTCGGGGCTGGTGGGCGGGATCGTCCAGTCGTCCGGCTGATCTGCCAGCGCGGCCCGGAGGTCGATAGTGCCCTCGGGTTGTTCGTCCGGCGCGTCGATCAGCAGGATGTGGCGCAGGCTCGGCAGTTGATCGCGTTGCGGCGCGATCTTGCGCCGGTACAGCGAGGTCGTCGTCACCAGTACCTCGCCGTCGCCGAGCAGCAGACGATTGCGGATCGGCTGCGGACCGAACGCGGCGAACAGCGGTGACAACACACTGGTGTTCTTCCAGCAGCCGAGCGCGGTGATGTAGAGCTCGGGTTGCCGGCCGAGCAGAGTGAAGACGCGGGCCCGTGGACCAACGCCCAGTGATCGCAACAGGTTCGCGAAGCGGTTGCCGAGCAGACTCAACTCCCGGTACGTCAGCTCGCGGGTACCGGTCCTCCCGATCGACCGGATCGCGATGTGGCCGCCCCGGCCGGTCGCGACGTGCCGATCGACGGCCTCGTAGGCGATGTTCAGCCCGTGCCCGTCTGGCAGTCCGCTCAGGAGTTGCTGGGCGGCGGCCCAGGAGAAGCTCCTGCGGGACTCTTCGTAGTCCGCCAGGTTGTGTGGCGGGGCGTCGGCCGTCACCGTCACAGGTCTGCGTGTCATCGCCGCCTCCTCCGCGTCATCTTCACAATGCGCCGGCACCGCATCGGCCTGCAGGGTCGAACGTCCCTGGAACCCCGGGACGGTCGGACGCGGGCGCCGTCCCTCCGGCTCTGACCTGGACTTCCGCCGCCTGTTCACCACCGAGATGGTGTCCAGCGGGCTGCCGCTGCAGATCGTGGTTGTGATGTTCCCGGCGAGCACCTGCATGTCGTTCGCCGCGAGGATGCACCGAACGGTGCGGTCGCGAAGTCACCGCGGTCCCGGGTCGTGCCGCTGGATTTCTTGGTGGCGCAGGCGTACGACGCCTCTTGCTGGGAACGGCAGCAGGTGCCAGTCGCCGACGGCTACGATTTCGTGCTTGTGAAGCTGTTCCGATCCCCGCTGGGTGCACTGATGCGGCCGGGAGCGGTGACCGAACTGCTGGCAGCGCTGTCGCGCCGAGCGGGACTGGTGCGATGCATCCGCACTTGGCGCGTCACGCCTTCGCGAGCAACGTGCTGGATGCCGGCGGCCCCTTGGACGAGACGCAAGCAGTGCCGGGATACGCCAGCCTGGCCTCGACGCAGGTCTACCCGCCTACGTACCAGCGCGGCTGCGGGCGGCGGTCGACCGGCTGGCTCAGGACTCCACGAGGCGCTCCGGCGCTGCAAAGCGTCGAAGGACAGCCGGCCGAGTCGGCGCGGACCAGCACCCGCCGATCGGGCCGGGTCCCTGGCCGGTACGACGGCAACTGCTTGAGCGCGTCACGGACCACGGCGACGTGATCGGCGGCTGTCAGATGACCGCAGCTCCAGGGTGCGTCCGCGCCATTCGCGTCAACCAGAGCCGAAGGTCCTCGCGGACTTCCCTGTAAAGGCTCCATTGACCCGGCAATCGGGAGGCGGCCGGCTCCCGAGCCGTTGGCCGTTCCGGGTCGTCGCCGTCGCTGTCAGAACCCCCAGGCGACCAGGTGCCAGAACGCGAGCTGGGCCGCGAGGGCGGTCAAGGCGAACGCGAGGGCCGCGTCGCTGTACAGGCTGCGGCACCGCAGACGCGGACATGCCGGGGATCCGCAGAGCGCTGCAGCGCGTCCGCCTGCCATTTGGCTCATCGGCGTACCACCTCGTTCTTCCAGGATCGATGGATTGCCACCACCCCGCCCGGGACGATCGCGAAGGCGACGGCCGCGGCGAGCTCGGAGGCCGAAAGCGCCTGCAGGCTGAGCAGGTCGCGCAGCGGCGTGACGAAAAGCGGTCCGACCTGCGCCACCAGGGCGCCCGCGACAGCGACGTCGAGGAAGCGGACCCGTCGGCGTTCACCACACGAACGCGGGTGACGGAGGGCGATGGCGACGCCCAGTTGTGCCAGGCCGAGGACGACGTACGCCATCGTTTGCCAGGCGCCACCGGTGGAGCGGGTCCAAAGGGCGGCGGCGAGGGTGACCGCGGCGATGAGTGTGCCGGTCCAGGCGATTCGTTGCCACAGGCCCGCACCGAGGACTTGCTCGTCCGGGGATCGCGGGCCGCGCCGCATCGCCCGCGGGTCGGCGGGTTCGGCGCCGATCGCGACGCCGGGCAGACCGTGGGTGAGCATGTTGATCCAGAGGATCTGCGCGGGCAGGAGCGGCGCGGCAAGTCCGAGCAGCGGGCCGATCAGCATCACCAGGATCTCGGCCAGCCCGCCGCTGAGTGCGTAGCGCAGGAAGGTCCGTACGTTGGCGTAGATCCGGCGGCCTTCCTCGATCGCCGCCACCACCGTGCCCAGGTCGTCGTCGGTCAGGACCAGGTCTGCCGCCTGCCGGGCGACCTCGGTACCGTCCTTGCCCATCGCGACGCCGATATCGGCGCACCGCAAGGCCGGGGCGTCGTTGACGCCGTCGCCGGTCATGGCGACCACATGCCCGGCGCGCTGCCAGGCGCGCACGATGTCGAGCTTCTGCTCGGGCCGGATCCGGGCGAACACCCGCCCGACGGACGGGTCGGCGCCGTCGTCGATGTCGTCGCCGGTGATGACGCCATCCGTGTGCAGGCCGACCCGCTCGGCCACCGCATGTGCTGTGCCGGGCGCGTCGCCGGTGATCAGAAGCAGGTCGACTCCGGCCTCGCCGAAGGCGGTCGTCACCTCGGCGGCGTTGTGCCGGACGGGATCGGTGAGTGCTACCAGGCCGGCCAACTGCAACCCGCTTTCGGTCCGGTGCGCACCGGGTGGCAGCACCCGATCGGCAACCGCCAGCACCCGGTACCCGTCGGCCGCGAGTTCGGCCGCGATGATCCGGGCCGTCGCGATGTCGCCGTACGGCGTGACCGCTGGATCGAGGATCACCTCGGGTGCACCCTTGCCGACGACCAGTGTGGCGTCGTCGCCGGGCATCCGGTGAAAAGTGGTCATCCGCTTACGGACGCTGTCGAAGGGCAGTTCGGCGATCCTCGGGTGGGCCGCCCGCAGCGGTTCGGGATCGGTCCCGCCGCGATGGGCCAGCGTGAGCAGGGCCGCCTCGGTAGGGTCACCCAGCGGCAACCAGACGGGTTGGTCCGGTCCGGGCGGCCGCAGGTCCGCGTCGTTGCACAGCACGATGTCGCGGAGCAGCCGCGTTGGTGGTTCGGCGTCATCGAGTGGGATCAGCCCGCCGGCCGGCGCGTAGCCGGCGCCGCTGGCAATGAAGTCGCCGTGCTCGGTCCAGATCCGCTCGGCCAGCATGACGCCTTCGGTCAGTGTGCCGGTCTTGTCCGCCGCCACGACTGTGACGGAGCCGAGTGTCTCGACGGCAGGCAACCGGCGTACGACGGCCGACCGCCGGGCCATCCGACGGGCACCGATGGCGAGCGCGAGGGTGACGACAGCGGGCAAGGACTCGGGTACGGCGGCCACTGTCAGGCTCACCGCGGTCACGAGCATGTCGGCGACCGGGAGCCCTCGCAGCAGGCCGGCCACCGCGACGACGCCGGACAGCAGCAGTGCGCCCCCGCTGAGGATGCGGCTGAGTGACCTGAGGCGGAGTTGCAGCGGCGTAGGTCGAGGTCGCTGATTCGAGAGCAGGCCCGCGATCCGGCCGAGCGCGCTGTCCGGACCAGTGCGAGAGACAACTCCGGAACCCCGGCCGCGCGTCACGACCGTGCCTGCGAAGACCTCGTTGCCCGTGTCCTTCTCGACCGGCAGGGATTCACCGGTGAGCGCGGACTCGTCGGTCTGCAGGTGGACTGCTCCGCTCAGCTCGAGGTCTGCCGGAACGATGTCGCCTGCTTCGAGCAGGACCAGATCGCCGGGAACGACGTCCGCCGCGGGGATCACCGTCGCCCGGGCAGAACGGAGCACGGTCGCGTGCGGTGCGGCAAGACGGTTCAGCGCGGCGAGCGCATGTTCGGCCCTGAGCTCCTGGACCACGCCGACCGCGGTGTTGAGCACGATCACGATCAAGATCACCGCGAGGTCGGCGAAGTCGTGGAGGGTCGCGGTGAGGACGGCAGCGGCCAGCAACAACAGGATCATCGGGTCCCGCAGTTGTGCCATGACCCGGAAGAGCGCCGACTGAGGCTTGGGGGAGGGGGTGGTGTTGGGACCGTGCTCGGCGAGTCTCCCGACCGCCTCGACCTCGGTGAGGCCGTGGGCAACCGGCAGTTGAACGAGGTCAGTCATCACGCGGTCACCTGTTCGGTCGGCAGATCGTCATCACTGGCGTACGGCGAGTCCCCCGCCGTCCGAGCGGGTGCGAACGGCGATGACGTGGCCGTGATCCAGCACCGGCAGGCCCTTCACCATCGTCGACCACATCAGGTCGATCGCGACGTCCGGTGGAGCGGCATCCTGAACGAGGTCGGCCTCGCTGACGATCCCCACGAGTACGCCGGTCGCGTCGACGACGGGCATGGCGGTGATATGTCGATCGTCGAGGAGCCGAAGCGCCCAGCCGACCGGTGTCTCTGCCGTCACGGTGACCGCGGGTGTGGTCATCAGGTCGCGGATCAACATCGTCATCACCTCGTTCTGCCGATGGTTCCAGCCTCCGTCGCACGGACCCCGTGGACGCGCGTCGTCCGGGCGGACAAGTCACGCGGTGCCTCTGTCTCCACGATGTCCTGGCTGCGCAGGTGATCCCAGAGACGAAGGTCCCAGTCAGCACAGGACTTGTGCTCAGCAATGGTGGCGGGTGCGTCGTACCGCATCCCCAGCTGCCGTCCCGGCGGAGGCGTCGACCTCACAGCAGCAGCTGGGCTGGGGGAGCAGACGGATTGTCACTGCGGCCGACCGTTCCGACCACGCGGTCCTTCTTCGGTCCCGGGCCATCGGCAGCGGTAGGCGACCGACGGGTCTTTGGGCATGCCGGGCAGTGACCTCGGCCTCTCCTTGGCGGTGGGCTGCCGCCGGGACGATGAAGGTGTCGGACCAAAGGGGAAGGACGAGACCATGTACACCACCCGCAAGTCCGTGATCCACGTCGGCGTGGACAGTTCGTGGCATCACTCAGGTGCGTTGGAGTGGGCGCTGCAGGAGGCCGAGCTGCGGCATGAGCCGCTCCGTGCGCTGCACGTCATCGCCGAGATGGTGCGCGGTACGCCGTACTGGTCGCCGATCGTCATCGACGACAGCGCGGCGGACTTGGTGAACGATGTCCAGATGCATCTCGAGAGCCGAGGCCACGGCTTGGAGCACGACGCCGACCTGTTGGTCGGTACACCCGCGGTCAAGCTGGTCGAGGCTGCCGGGGTCAGCACGATGCTGGTCGTCGGCCGGCGCGGCGTGGGCACCTTCAAGCGCTTGCTGATCGGCTCGACGTCGGAGGCCGTGGTGCATCAGGCGACGATGCCGGTGGTCGTCGTGCCGGATGCGTGGAAACCCGGTGATCACGCCGGTCCGGTCGTGGTCGCGATCGACGACACCGGCACGAACTACGCCGAGCTCGAGTTCGCGGTCATCGCCGCCGAGGAGCGGCAGGTTCCGCTGCGGATCGTGCACGTCTGGGATCTGCCTGCCATCTACAGCTGGGACGCGATGAACGTCGCGGGGATCAGTACGGAGTGGGCCGACAACGCTCGCCGGTACGTCGAATCCGTCGCCGACGAACTGCGGCGGAAGCACCCGGAGCTGACCGTCGAGATCGACGTACGCCGCGGCCACCCGGTCGACGGCGTGGTCACCGCGGCCCAGGTCAGCGACGCTCAGCTCCTGGTGATCGGTGGTCGTCGCCACTTCCGGCTGTCGGTGCTGCTCGGCTCGATCACCCGCGGCGTCCTCCACCACGCGACCTGCCCATTGGCCGTCATCCACAGCGCACTCCCTAGCCGATGAGTCGCCAGGCGGCGAGCTGAGCGATCACGGCAACTGAGGCAACGGCAAGTACTGCGTACTGAAGTCTGAGCGCAGTCGACCACCAGCGGAGTACCCACCCCGCGGCGATCAGAACAACCGTGCCTGCGCCCACGACAGCCAACGCCAGCGGCAAGTGCACCGCCAAACGCTGGACCAGCGGGAAGTCGAGCCTGCCGAGGAAGCCGGAATCCACGAGTCCAGGCATCTACGCGAGCACGGCCACACTTCCGACCATCAGCATCGCCGTGACGATCGACGTGAGGGTGGCGATCCGCCGCCAGCGTCGCGACGCGGAGGCCTGCCGGTCTGCGGACGAGCGCAACCGGTGGCGACGTACCTCACGAGCAGCGGCAGCGACGAGCCATGCGGCTGCAACGAGGGCGGCGGTCCCGAGAACGGCCCATTGCCACAGAGCGGGGCCTTCTGCCACTCGAACGAGCCTGAGACCCTGCCATTTCGGGACAGGGCCTCGCAGGTCGAGCATCTCGCCGTTGTCCGTGAGGAAGACGCCGGGTGTGATTTCGCAGAGCGTCGTCAGCGTCCGAGCAGTCTGTCGAGCCAGTTGCCGCCCTGGCGCTCGGTCTTGGGGTGGCCGGGGCACCACTGGTCGGCGGGGATCATTGCTTTGACCTGGGCAACGTGCTGGCCGCAGCCTGCCCAGGTGGTCTTGGCGCAGGTCTTGCACGTAACGGGTCGGCACATTCTTGTTCTCCTTGGTTGGGGCCTGTGAACGGCGGATCCTTGGACTGGTGGACGGTGTCAGTGGTCAGCAGGCTCCGGCGACGACCGTGAGGACGATCGGCACTGGTCGGTCACGCCTGCGGTCCGATGAGGTGCAGCCCGGCCGTCCCGGCGTTCTCGAACTGATCGTCGACAGCCACGAGCTCGCGTCCGGCGGCGTCGAGCAACGACGCGGCGATCGAGGCGCGGTAGCCGGCGGCACAGTGCACCCACACCTCGCCGGGTGGCACCTGTGCCAGCCGCCGCGGGAGCTCATGGATCGGGATGTTGACCGCGTCCTGGATCCGGACGGACTCGTGCTCTTCTGCGCGGCGGACGTCGAGTACGACGACCTCGCGATGGTGACGGACCTGCTCGAGATCGGCAAAGGTGGCGGTCGGGAACGACACGGGACCCTCGAGACTCCAGTCCTCGGGGCCGCCGGTGGCGTGTGCCGCGGGTCGGTCGATCCCGATCCGTACGAGCTCCCGCTGGGCCTCGGTGACGTCGTCCACGGTCCCTCCCAGCAAGGTCACCGGCGTACCCCACGCGATCAGCCAACCGAGGTACGTCGAGAACGCGCCGTCGAGACCGAAGTTCAGGGTGCCGGAGGCGTGTCCGGCCGCGAAGGCGGTGCGGTTGCGTAGGTCGACGACCCACTCGCCGGCTTCGATGCGGCGACGCAGTTCGGTCGCGTCTGCCAGCTCAGGCAGCGAGAGATCAGGAGCGCTCGGTCCGGCGGCGTTTGTGGGTGCCATGTGCAGGTAGTACGCCGGCCAGGCCCCCAGCCCGTCGAGCAGCTCGCGGACGTAGTCCTGTTCGTCCTGGGTCAGGACCGGATTGGCACGCTTCTCCTGACCGATGGTTGACCCGGTTGCGTCGGACTGGGTCGCGGAGCAGAAGGAGCCGAACCCGTGGGTGGGGTAGACCCCGGTGCTGTCAGGCAGTGTTTCAGCGAGTTTGTGAGCCGAGGCGTGCTGGTGGCGTACGAGGGCGTCGGTGTGGTCCGGACCGAGCAGGTCAGGCCGGCCGGTCGCGCCGTACAGGAGTGATCCACCGGTGAAGACCGCGATGGGCTCGTCGGTGTCGGCCAGGGCGTATGACATGTGCGTGAAGGTGTGTCCTGGTGTGTGGATCGCGCGCACCCGCATCCGGTCGCCGATCTCGACGATCTCGCCGTCGTGGATCGGCGTGCGGTCGAAGGAGACCTTGTCGTCGGCGTTGATCAGGTACGTCGCTGCGGTGGCATGGGACAGTGCGAGGCCTCCCGTGACGTAGTCGTTGTGGATGTGGGTCTCGAGGACATGAGTCAGCCGGACGCCGTCGGCCTCGAGAATCTCCAGGACACGATCGATATCGCGCTGCGGATCCACGACGAAAGCCACTTCGCCGTCGTGGACGAGATAGCTGCGATCGCCGAGCGAGGGAGTGTCGATGCTGCGAATGGTCAGTCCGGCGCCGGGCAGGTGCCGGGTGGCGGCGCGTTGGTCGGTGTCGCTGTCTCGCATCAAGAGTCCTTCCTGATCTGTACGCCTGAGCCACTATCCCCCTGGGGGGATACTGAATGACGGTAACATATCCCCCGGGGGGGATGTAGTCTGGTGCCTCGACCGACAGTAGAAGGAAGGCACCGATGGACCTCGAACCCACGGAGATCAAGGCGATCATCACCCGGATGAAGCGTGCCCACGGACACCTCGGCAGCGTGATCCGGATGATGGAGGAGGGCTCGGACTGCGAGTCGGTCCTCACCCAGCTCGCCGCGGTCAACAAGGCACTCTCGCGCTCCGGTTACGCCATCGTCAGCACCGGTCTGCAGCATTGCCTGACCGACGCCGACGCCGACGTCGACGTGGCCAGGCTGGAGAAGCTCTTCCTCGCCTTGGCCTGATGCCAACCCTGACGAACGCCGCGCTCGTGGCCGGTTGGAGCCGGAGCTGGACGCTGCGGCCGAGAGGATTGCCCAGGTCATCGGTTCGGCCGTTGCCGCGATCAGTGCGCCGCCGGGCCTGCCGGATTGGCCGAGGCTAGGTCGCAGTCTGGGCTGTGCGTGGTTGGACCGGGGTCTCCGGGTGGATGACCGGTAGGTGAGCTGCTTGCCAGGCCTGGAAGCCGCCGACGACGTCGGTACTGCTGAACAGACCGAGCTGCCGCAGGGAGTGAGCCGCCAGGCTCGAGGAGTATCCGCCCTCGCAGATGACGATCCACCGGATCTCGAAGGACACTGCTTCGGGGATTCGCGCGACGCTTGCGGGATCAAGCCTCCATTCCAGGTGGTTTCGTTCGATGATGATTGCGCCCGGCACCTCGCCGCCCGCCCGTCGCTGGTATTCGGGCCGCGTGTCCACGATGAACCCCTCGCCGCGCTGTACGGCGTCGAACGCCTCGGCGGCAGTGAGGCGCGGAAGTTCGGCCTGGATTCTGGCTACCCGGTCGTCGATGGACATCAGACGCCGCCGAGCCCGGCGGCTGTCGCGAGCTGGTCGACGGCCGTTTCGATGTCGCCGGGGGTGGTCGAGCGACCGAGCGACAGCCGGATCGCCGCGAGGGCGCGGGCTGGATCCAGGCTCATGGCCGAGAGGACGGGTGACGGCTCCGGGTCGCCGCTGTGGCAGGCGGAGCCGGTGGACGCCGCGATGCCTGGTGCGTTGCGGAGCAGCTCGGAGCCGATCGTGCCCTCGATGCTGATGTTGAGTGTGTTCGGCAGTCGCAGCGCCGAAGGGCCGTTGAGCAACACCCTGTCGGGAAGGGCTTCGGCGAGGCGGTCGTGGAGGGCGTCGCGGAGTTTCTGGATTCGGTGCCGATCGTCGAGATGTTCGACCGCGAGCCTGGCTGCGGCGCCGAGTCCGACGGCCAGGGCGACGTTCTCCGTGCCGGCTCGGAGGCCGTCTTCCTGTCCGCCGCCGTACACCAGCGGTTCCAGGGTCACGCCGGCCCGCAGGTAGAGAGCGCCAACTCCCTTCGGTGCATACATCTTGTGCCCGACGACAGTGGCGAGGTCGATGCCCAGGGCATCGACATCGAACGGCAGCTTGCCGAGCAGCTGGGCGGCGTCGCAGTGGAACAGGGCGCCGTGGTCATGAGCGATGCGAGCGAGGTCGTTGATCGGTTGGAGCGCCCCAGTCTCGTTGTTGGCCGCCATGACCGAGACGAGTACGGTCCGCGGGGTCATTGCCGCATCCAGATCACCCGGGTCCACCAGCCCGAGTCCGTCGACAGACAGATAGGTGACGTCCACGCCGTGCCATCGCTCGAGGGCACGGCAAGTCTGCAGTACCGCCGGATGCTCTGTGACCTGAGTGATCACGTGCGGTCGGTCGGTGTTGGCCGCGAGGACAACTCCGCGGATTGCCAGATTGTCGGCCTCGGAACCCGAGCCGGTGAAGACGATCCGTCCATCCGTCGCGCCGATCAGCGCGGCGACCTCACGGCGAGCCTGGCCGAGGGCTGCTCGAGGTGTGGCACCGTACGCATGCTCGCTGGACGGATTGCCGAAGGCTTCGCCGAGATAGGGGAGCAGCGCAGCGGTCACAGCGGGATCGATCGGTGTCGTCGCGTTGTGGTCCAGGTAGATCATGGTGCCCCCTCGTAGAGCTTGCCGGTACGACGCGACGCCGCCGGATGGGTCTCATACATTCGGACCGCGACCACGAGACCCGACAAGGCGGTGATGACTGCGACGACCCAGACCGCCGTACGCAGTCCCCAGATGTCTGCGACCAGACCGGCCAGGATCGCGCCGACCGCGAACCCGCCGTCGCGCCAGAGTCGGTAGACGCCGACGGCTCGCGCGCGCCAGGCGGGATGGGCGACGTCTCCGATGCTGGCGAGCAGTGTCGGATAGACCATCGCAGTGCCGACGCCTAGCAGTACTGCAGCCACCGCCCACAGCGAGAAGCTGTCGGCCGCGGCGATCGCCCCGAGAGCCATGGCTTGGACGAGCATGCCCGCGGTGATCAGCCACTTGCGTCCCCAGCGATCCGACAGCGGACCGGTGACAAGTTGCCCAAGGCCCCAAACGGCCGGGTAGAGCGCGGCAAGGACCCCGATCCGTGCGACGGACAGCCCCGCCGTGGCGAACAGGATCGGGAACAGCCCCCACGCGAGTCCGTCGTTGAGGTTGTTCACCATCCCGGCCTGGCTCGCCGACGACAGCGCCGGCTCGCGCAGGCTTGTCCGACTGAACACCTGGCGATTCGTCAGCTCGCCACGAAGGTGATGTCCTGCGGCCTCCAGTTGCGCGTACCCGCGGGTCTCGCGTACGAGGAACGCCGACAGGCCGAGCCCGAGAGCGGCGTACGACACTCCGAGCAGGAACGGGGCCGGACGCAGGCCGTAACGCGCGGCCAGATACCCCGTGGCCAGAGCGGTCACCGCGACGGCGACGTACCCGGCGGCCTCGTTCAGACCCATCGCCAGGCCTCGTCGGTGTGGGCCGGCCAGGTCGATCTTCATGATCACTGTGGTCGACCAGGTCAGACCCTGGTTGACGCCCAGGAGCACGTTAGTGGCGACGACCCAGCCCCACGACGGTGCCCAGATGAGGAGCAGCGGAACCGGCACGGCGATCAGCCAGCCGGCCACCAGGACGGGTTTGCGGCCGAAGCGGTCCGACCAGGTGCCGGCGAAGTAGTTCGTTGCTGCCTTGGTCAGGCCGAAGGCAAGCACATAGGTGAGCAGGAAGGTGTATCCGGTCAGGTGGAACGTGCGGTCGGCCAGCAGTGGCAGGACGGTCCGCTCCTGTCCGAGCACGCCGCCGACGAGCGCGTTGACCGCGACCAGCAGGCTGAACTGCGCGAGATTGGCGCGGATCCCCAGCTGCATCAGGGGGACTCCAATTCGCGCCCAGTTGCGGCCGCCCAGTCATCCGCGCCACCCGTGAGGACGGCGAGCTCCGGATGCCCGGCGCGTTCGAGCAGACTCGCGGCGCTCATCGCGCGTTCACCGTGGCCGCACATGACCACCAGGGGCTCACGTCGTACCTCGTCGGCCCGGTCGGCGAGCGAGCCGAGCTCGATGTGCTGGGCACCGGGGAGATGGCCGGCGTGAAACTCGGAGTCCTGCCGGACGTCGAGGACGGCGCCGCCGACGTCGCCCGCCCCGATCAGTCGGGTGCGGACGGTCTGCTCGCCCCAGGCATCCATGCCGCCGTTCAGTTCTCCGACCAGGTTGTAGCCGATCTTGGCCGCTTGCCACGCGATCTCCTCGGCGTCCTGGTCGGGGCGCCGTACGACGATCAAGGAGCGATCGGCCGGTGCCAGCCAGCCCAGCCACGACGCGAACGCCGGCCGCAACGGGATCGACAAGGCGCCCGGGACGTGCCCCGCGGCGAAGTCTTCCTTCGGCCGTACGTCGATCAGTTCAGCGCCCTGAGTCAGCTTGGACCGAATGGCCAAGGCATCGAGCGGCGTCAAGGACAGAGCGCGGCGGAAAACTGCCGGACCGCGCCGGTTGACCTCGGGCAACCGCAGGAAGTAGGGCGGGAAGCTGCCGAGCGACCCGAGCAATTCCTTCACGAACACGTCCTCGCCGTCGACCTGGAGCAATGGATTCGTTGCCCTCTCCCGGCCGATCGTGCTGACCCGGTCCGCACCGGGCGGGGCCGAGCAGAACGAGCCGGCGCCGTGAGTCGGCCAGACCGCCACGTGGTCGGGCAGCTCCATCAGGCGCCGCAGGGATGCGTATTGCGCGCGGGCGAGCGCCTCGGTCTGATCAGGGGAGACGAGATCGGTGCGGGCGGCCGCGCCGACGATCAGCGATCCGCCGGTGAAGACGCCGAGCGGGCGATCGCCATCGAGGAGGAGGAACGACAGGTGCTCCTGCGTGTGGCCCGGCGTACCGAGTGCTCGCAAGCGCAACCCGCCGAGGTCGACCTCATCGCCGTCGTGCAGACCACGGTGGCCGAACTCGCGATGACCAGCGGCCGAGGCGAGGACCCCGGCACCCTGGCTCGCGGCGAGCTGACGCGCACCGGAGAGGAAGTCGGCATGCAGATGCGTGTCCGCCGCGAACGCCACCGTCAGCCCACGCCGCTCTGTTGCCGCCGTGGCCGCCCGCAGGTCGACACTGACGTCGACCATCAGCGCCCTTCCGTCGTCCAGATCGACGAGGTACGACGAGTTGCCCAGGCCTTCGTCCACCAGGGGAAATACCGTCATCGCGTCCCTTCCTTGACGGCGAGCACCGAGATGCTCTTGACGCCGTACACCTTGCCGGCGTCCTGTGCCTGCTCCGAGAGGAACTCGTACGGGCTGGGTCGCACCTCCCGGACGGTGAAGCCACAGGCCTCGATCGTGGCGAGGTAGGCGTCCTCCTGCACCTTGTCTCCCATCGTCCCCTCCGCTCTGTTCAAGGAATTACTTGAATAAGACTCCCGGGTCTGGGGTATTGTCAAGAGAAGATTTGAATAGGCAGGTCAGGAGGCTGGCATGAGTGATCACGCAGCGAAGGCGGCACTGTTCGACGCTCTGACGGAGGGTGCGAAGGCGCTGGCGAACGGTCGTCGGGCCGAGCTGATCGACGTACTGGCCCAGGGTGAGCGGTCGGTCGAGGAACTCGCCGCCGAAATCGACCAGTCCGTTGCGAACACCTCGCACCATCTACAGCGCTTGCTGCGGTCCGGCATGGTCCGGACCCGCCGGTCGGGGACGCACATCTACTACGGGCTCGCGAGTCCGACGGTGGCGAATCTGTGGCGCGCGATGCGCGCGGCCGCCGAGGCGCACGTCAGCGGCCTCGAGCGGCTCGCGCAGGACTACCTCGGCGACCGCGACTCACTCGAGAGCATGACCCGGGACGAGTTGGTGACGCGACTTCGTGCCGGGGATGTCGTCGTACTGGATGTTCGGCCGGTGCCGGAGTACGAGGCAGGTCATCTGCCCGGCGCGATCTCGCTGCCGGTCGACCAGTTGCAGGAGCGGTTGGGTGAGGTGACCAGCGGCGCTCAGGTCGTTGCCTACTGCCGCGGACCGTACTGCGTGTACGCCGACGACGCGGTCAGACTGCTCACCAAGGAAGGTCGCACGGCGTACCGGCTCGAGGACGGGTACCCGGACTGGGCAATGGCCGGCCTGCCGGTCGAGCACTAGCACGATTGGCACGCCGCCGAACACGACACGCGGCCAAAGAAGCCAACAAGACACCCGGCCCGGCAGGGACGATCTCTCACACAGGGATCCAGATCGGCGACTCGGTCGTCAT
This sequence comes from Kribbella sp. NPDC020701, assembly GCF_055562215.1. NCBI lineage: Bacteria > Bacillati > Actinomycetota > Actinomycetes > Propionibacteriales > Kribbellaceae > Kribbella > Kribbella sp. NPDC020701. The sequence goes on from NZ_JBVHFT010000026.1 coordinate 32,835, forward strand.
TGTTGAGGACGAAGACCCCGGCGGGGAACCACTGCGCCGCCCCCTGGTACGGCAGCCGGACTTCGTGATCGTCATGTCGGGATGGCCTGTCGGCGGTGGTAGTGGCTGGTGCGGGCGCGGTGTTGGTGTCGGCGTCTGCGGATCGACCAGCGGAGCTGGTGTCGCAGGTCGCGCATCGGCTGGTTGATGAAGGTGTTGAACAGGCGCTTGATCTCGTTGCAGGTCAACGCGATCAGCCGATCTTCTTGTGGGACTGGCTTGTCGGCCTTTCGGTCACGGCGACGACGGCCAAGAAGGCGTAGGCGAGCATCGCGAGGAGAGTCCAGCGTCGCCAGCTGGTCCAGCCGGCTTCGTAGCGAACTCCACCTCGGCCGCAACACCGGCCTGGCTGCGCCGGTCGGCATCGTCGGCCCAGACCTGTGGCAGTAAAGCTCGCGGTCGATCAACGCGTGACCCGCCAAGGTGGCATAGGTGAGGTAGACCGCGACCTGGGCGTTCTCGATCCGGCCGCGGTGCTGGTGTACTGGCGCTGAACACCGACGGTATGCGTGCCCTTCTCCACGTCTCCGGTCTCATCCACGACCAGCAGCGCGTCCAGGCTGCCGAGGCGATCGACGACGTCATCGCGCAAGGTCATCACGCACCCCGTCATCGTCCCATTTCGCCTTGCACAGCATGTGTTGCAGCCAATCCGGCGACTCATGCCCGGCATGCTCGGCCAGCGTCCAGCAGTTCTTCACCGCCACATCCGACATCAACCCCCGCACCGCATCACCCGCCAGCCGCCGCGGCTCCGCCGGCGCGAACCGCGCCATCAACGCATCGAACTCCGCCGCCACAGACCCGGGTCTATGCTGTGCCCCGCGGCCACCCGCCACATCATCTGGTTTCCACACAACTCCGGATCATCGAGCGGTGGCCGCCTTCACTCACGCCGCCGCGCGGTCGCCTACTCGTGAGAGATGTCGTCGGTGTCTCAGCGCAGGAACGTGAGCACGCGCCCCGCGAACTCCTCCGGAATCAGGTCGATCGCGATGTGCTGCTGGCCGTCCATGACGGTGACCCGCGCATCCGGAAGGGCGGCGGCGACGGTCTCGTAGTCGGCCTGCATCGCGGGCGGGCTGTCGCCGCCGACCATGAGCAACACCGGCACCGTGATCTTCTTCGCCTCCTCGGGATCGAAGGCTCGCTCGGCATGCCCCCAGTCCTCACGGGTGATCGTGTGCGCCGCGGCGATCCGCGCCTGCCAGGCAGGCAGGGCACGATACCGCTCGAACTCGTGGTCGGGCATTCCCACGATCTCGCGGAAGAACACCTCCAGCGCGCGCTCGGGCTCGCCCTCGGCCAGCAACGCGTCCATCCGCTCCTGAAGCTCCGGTGCGATGGCCAGCACCTCGGGGGCCGGGGCGGGCCAACCCTCGTACAGCACCAGCTTGCCAATGTTCGAGGTCAGCGTCGCCGCGCCGAACGCGCAGAACCCGCCGAAGGAGTGGCCGAGCAGGTCGACCGCCGAACCGGAGGTATCGGCCACGGCGTCCACCACGGCGGCGACGTCCTCGAACTCGCGCACCACGTCGTACTCGACCGCGTCGCCGCTGCCACCTCGGCCGCGGCGGTCCATGGCGTGCACCGTGACGTGCGGCTCCAGATACTTCACCACGGGCGCCCAGCGAGTGTGGTCGGCCGTCGTGCCGTGCACCAGCACGAGCGGAGGCCCGTCGCCGCACGTCCAGTAGGCGATCTCGGTGCCGTCGCGAGACACCACTCGCGCGCCGGCAAGTTCCTCCGTGCGTGTCATGGCAACCACCCCTTCGTCCAGTGCTGCCACGCTCCCGCGGCGGCGCCTAGGCCCGCATCGGTAGACCTACCCATCCTTGTTCGCAAGCAAGTTGGTGCACCGCCGCGAACAGCGCAACCGCCGCAGTACCAAGCCCGCCTGGAATCCGGCTTGGAGTCGTTCGTTATCGACGTGCGCTCAACGGACGACTATGGCGTGAACGCAGAACTTGAAGTCCTTGTCGCCAAGACGGGCCTGCAGGCGGGCGGTGCGTTCGTCGGGCATCGTGTCACAGTCTGGTGACTGCAAAGGACGTTTGCGCCGCTGCCGCCGATCTGACCGTTCATACCCGCCGCACGTCGCCTTGCTCGCAGGCACCTAGCGAGATCCACCCTGCTCCGTCACTGCTCCGTGGGTGGTTGACAAGCGACGTTCACCAGCGAGAGCTATTGAGCACAACGCCGCAGGTCAGAGGGCAGATCGGGGTAGGCGGCCGATCGGCCGTCGCCGGTACCAGGAAGATCCTGTATGCCCGGCGATCGCAGAACGCAACGGTGCGCTGACGGTTGCTCAGAGCGGTTCCGGTCGGATCAGCTCTCGAGGACGCGTGCCTCGTCGGGCTCCTCGACTGTGTCGGTGGCGCGGTCCCCGTGGCCGGGCCACCACGCGGCGTGCCCGATGAGTGCGGTGAGCGCCGGGGTCAGGAAGAGCGCCATCACGAACGCGGCCATGGCGATGCCGATGGAGAACGAGAAGCCCAAAGACTTGAAGAACGTGCCCTCGGCGAGCATCAGCGAGGCGAAGGTGCCGGCGAGGATCAGGCCGGCGGCTGCGACCGTCGGACCGGCATGCTCGATCGCCTTGGCCGCTGCGGGCCGTGGCTCGAGCCCTCCTCGTGCCTCTTCTCGCAGGCGCGCCACCATCAGGATGTTGTAGTCGGTGCCCAAGGCCACGACGAAGAGGTAGATGTAGATCGGCAGGATGAAGATCAGACCCTGCTGCCCCAGCAGGTGTTGGAAGACCAGTACGGTCGCGCCCAGGCTGGCGGTGAAGCCGAGGCCCACCGAGAGGATGAGATAGAACGGTGCGACGAGGCTGCGCAGCAGCAACGCCAGGATGATCATGATCAGTACTGCCGCGACCGGGAACACGACCGAGTAGTCGCGCGCCATCGCGTCATCGAGGTCGACGAAGATCGACGTGGTGCCGCCGACGAAAGCCTCGGTCCCGTCCGGCGCGGCCGAGTGCGCGGTGTCGCGCACGGGACCCTCGACGTTGGCCATCGCCACGTCGGACGTGGGGTCGTCGGAGAGGACGACGGTGAACACCGCGACGTCATCGGTGCGGGCGGTCAGCGCCGCCGACGCGACGCCCTGTGCGGTGCCTAGTTCGGTGGCGTACGCGTTGAGTTCGGCGTCGTCGAGCGGCTGGCCGTTTGTCGAGCGCAACAGCACCGTCGTGGGGTCGGCGGCACCACTGGGCTGGCCCTTCTGGAAGGTGATCAGCGCCTGGCCCGACTCTGTCTTCTGGGTGCTGCTGTCGGAGAAGTTGAAGGTCGGGTTGAACCCGAAGGCGAACAACGACAGGACGGCGAGCGAGCCCGCCGAGACGACGGCGTAGCGGACCGGGTGCGCGGCAACCGACCGCCCGATGGCGCGGAACCGGGTGGCCTCGGGCTCGACCATCCATTTCTTCGACGGCCAGGAGATGACCCTTGGCCCCAGGACTGCGACGACCGCGGGGACCAGCGTCAACGCCGCGAGTACGGCCAGCGCGACCGCGATCGCCAGCGCGGGCCCGATCGAGCGGAAGATGCTCAGGGACGACAGCACCATCGCCATGAAGGCGATGATGACCGCCCCGCCGGCCGAGGCGATCGCCTCACCGGCCCGCTCGACCGCGTGGGACACCGCGCCTCGACTGTCGAAGCCCAGCCGCAGGGCCTCCCGGTAACGGAACAGGAAGAACAGGATGTAGTCGGTCCCGATGCCGAACAGCACGATGAACAAGATCACCGAGATGGAACTGTCGGCCTTGAGGTCGAACGCCTCGTTCGCCACCGCGATGAGCCCGGTGGCGGTCGTCCCGACCAGGGCGACGGTCACGATGGGCAGTGCGCACGCGATGACGCTACGGAAGATCAGCGCGAGCAGAACCACGATGAGCAACAGGGTCACGACGCTGACCACGACGAGCGCCTGCTCGGACGACTCCTGGGAGTCCAGCGACTGGGCCGCCGGGCCCGTCACGCCCGAGCGGAGATCGGTCCCCTGAACCAGTGGTTCGAGGTCGGCGCGCAGGCTCCGGGCGTCCTCGACAGCAGCCGGGTCGAAGGCGTTCTTGCCCGGCTTGACCTGCACGAAGATCGCCTGCACCAAACCGTTGTCCGACGGCGGGGCAGCGGCCGCAGTGCCCAGGTTGTCGTAGCCCTTGGTGTTGAGCTGCGCGGCGATGGAGGACACCTTGGCCTGGTCATCCTTGGACAGCTCGCCGCCATCCTCCCGGTCGAAGACCACGATCGCGCCGATCTCACCGCGCTCGGGAAAGGCTTCCTGCTGGACGGTGAGCGCCTTGACGGACTCGTAGTGTCCGGGCAGAAACTCCGACTGGTCCTGCGTGGACTGCAGGGCGGGGGCCGTCATCGCGATGACCACGGCGGCCACGATCCAGGCGGCGATGACCCACCAGCGGGCGCGGACCACGAGCTTTCCCAGAGCAGTGACCATAGTCCGAACGCTACTCGCCTGATACTGACATCGCGCTGCCGCACACGCAGGTGCGACCCCACGGACCGGAACGACACCGTGCGTGCTCGCAACGACTCGGAGCCACTGACTCTCTTGACGGCGGAGGTGAGGCTGCACCGCAGCCGGCACCTCGCGTCAGCTGGCGCCGTCCGAACCCTGGCCCAGTGGAGCGAGACTCACACCGTTGGCATTCGGCGTGCCCTCGCGCCGAGCCGGCACGCGCGTCGCGGTCCGCATCCCCGGCACCTTAGGCTCGAGTCGCCCATCGGGTGAACGAGCTCACGCCGTCCGATGACCCGTCGACCTGTACGTCGGCGGCGCTGCGTCTGCCGAATGCGTGCAGGAGGAGCTCGAGAGGTGAACCGGCCACGGTGACGGTGCTCGGCCCGCTCCGTACGGCAGTGACCGCACCGCCGTCGGGTGCGAGCTCGACTCCGACGGGCGCCTTCCGGTAGGCGCTGACCTTGGACGGTTCGCCGAGTCAGCCCGCTTCGTGCGGCACTATCCCGTTCAGAACCCAGTCCTGCGTGATCTGCTGCCGACCATCACCACGCCGGTTCAAGTCGTGGCCGGGAAGGGCGATGAACTGGTGCCCTGGTCGCACAACCAGTTCCTGGCCGACCTCCTCCCGCATTGCGAGGCGCACCGGCTCGATGCCGGCCACTTCGCCTGGGAGGAAGCATCCGAGGAGTACGCACGCCTGACCGTGGACTGGATCAGCGGCGGCTACCAGCGCGTCGCGGCTTAGCCGTCGCGGGGCAGGGCGTCGGAGGTCGATACCGGCCAGCAGGTACGGCGGAATGCCGGTTCTCCGGACGCAGGACGGGTGCTGGCGGGGGCGATGATTGCCCGTCCGGCGGGCAGCATGAAATGAATCGCGCTCATCACTCCCGGCGAGTGCGAATCGCCCGGAGGCGGACATGGAACGTGCAGACTGGCTGGACGGTGCTTTCAACTCCACCCAGGCCCGGTTTCTCATGATCACGGCGATCACGCATCACCGGGTCAGTTCGCCGATCTGGGGTGCGGACGAGGTCCGCAAACTGTACGGCGAACTGGCGGAGATCGAGCTCTCGGCCATGAGATCGCTTGCGGCCCTCCAGGTCGGCGCCGAGTGACCCGACTCAGGAGCGCGTCTCTGCGGGAGCATGGCACACCGCCGTACCCGATCGGAACGATCACCACGGGCCGCTGCAACCGCTGATGCTCGTACTCGCAGTGGTCACCTTCCTCGGGGCTCGCTGACAGGTTGGGCAGCCGTCAGGCCGTGAGTCCCAACAGGTCGCGGATAGCCGGGACGGACAGTCTGGTCTTGGGTAGGAACCCGGCGACCGGACTGGCCGAAATCCGGTCCGCGTAATCCTCTTCGGCGTCGGTGGAGACCAAGATCACTGTGGCCGGCGCCAGGTCGGTCTCGCGGGTCAACCGTCGTACGACCTCGAAGCCGCTCTCTGCGCCGAGGTCGATGTCGACCAGGGTGACGTCGGGGCTGAGCTCCGTGGCGCGCCGCACGGCGTCGTCCCCGGTCGAGGCCACGGCCACGACCGCCATGCCCTCGCACTCCAGTAGACCGCGCGCAGCCGACAGGAAATGAAGGCTGTCATCGACGATCAAGCAGCGCAACTCCATGGCCACAGGATGCCAACCGGCCGGTCGTCGGACAATCCGGCTACCTGGACCTTGGCGCCAGGGGATCGAAATTCCTGCTGCCGGGTACCGGGTATGCGCGCTAGCGGTAAGGAAGCGCGGCCGGGCCCGGTCTGCAACCCGCGATCTTGCGGCTAGCCGGTACGGCGAATGGTCGTTTGCCGTGACGAAATCCGGCCGCTCCGGCGGCACCCTGGAAGGGAAGGAAGAACTGTGACGTGGTCGGAAGGGACTGATCGTGGCAACCGGATCGATGCTCAGGGCAACGAGGTTGAGGCCGGCCCCGGATGGTGCGGCGCTGGACCGCGATCGTGCGCCGGCCCGCGGTCGTATAGACCTTGCTGCTCTCCATGACGGGGTACGGGATCGGTCCGCAGCTGGAGCTCATCCGCTATCCGCTGAAGACCGCCGCCCTGGTGCAACGACACCACGATCCGGTGCCCACCGAGTCACCGGTATTGCGAGCGGCGGAGCGGCTGGGCGACGAGTCGCCCGCCGACCGGACCCGGGTGGAGGCGACGCTGGCCGCGGCCGCGTCCGATGAGCGGCCGTATCTCCTGAAGGTGTTGGCGGACGGCCACAGCGCCGACGACGTCGTCACCTTCGCGCGGCTGATTCGAGGTAAGCGACCTCGATGGCTGCGCACCCACCTCAATCTGATCGATCCGGAAGGGTCTGGCTCGGTGATGTACCGATCCTCTCCCGTGGAACAGACCGACGACACGACCTGCGGGTCGATGACGGTCCTGATGGCGCGGGCGATGACAGACCCGCTGTACGCGCTCTACCTCACGACCGGTGACAGCGACGATCGGGCGGATGCGAGACCGGAACAGTTCCAGGCGCGGCTGACTGCCGAGGAACAGTCGACCGAATCAACAAGCAGAGCTTCCTCAACGGCAAGATCGACGTGGTCGGATTCCACCATGTCTACGCGGTCGTCACACCCTCACAGCTACCCAGTGCAGCATGACTCAGCCGGCGCTACCTGTCACGGAGGCGATCGCCACCAGGTCGCCGGTGCCGGACGAGGTCGACGATGGCTATCAGCAGGGCGAGGAGCATGAGCGCGGAGGCACTCAGGAGCGCGTCGGACACCGCCGTCGGATAGTCACGCGCAGAGCTCATGAGGACGCGGTAGAAGATTGTCGCCAGTACGGCGGTGCCGATCGCCGAACCGATCCGTTGAGCTGTCTGCAAGGCGCCACCTGCCGCGCCGGCCATCTGTACGGGGACGTGTTGCAGGGACAGCGTGACGTTCGGTGAGGTGACCATGCCGCCGCCGAGTCCGGCAATCAGTAGGGGACCGGCTGCCGCCCACGCCGCGGCGTCCCCACCGACGTGCCGAAGCAGGAGCGCGGTGGCCACCAGCCCGGCAATGGTCGCGGTCAGACCTGCCACGGTCAGCAGGCGACCGACCCTTGACACCAAGCGGCCCGCGATCGCCGCGGAAACCGCGACCCCGATCGCGAACGGAGTCACTGCCAAGCCGGAGCGCAGCGGCGAGTAGCCGACGCCATCCTGGAAGTACAGTGCGAGCACGAGCCAGATGCCGGTGAAACCGACGAAGTAGACCAAGCCGATGACCGAGCCGGCGGCAAAGCCGGAGGTGTGCGCCAGCCGCGGGTCGAGCACTGGCTCTCGCCTTCGGCGAACGGTGTGGAGTTCCCATCGGGCGAACGCGGTGAGCAGCACGACAGCTGCGATGAGCAGCCACCAGTCCTGACCCAAACCGTTGCTCTCGGCATCCACCGCCGGGAGCAGCAGGCACAGCACGCCCCCGCCGAGCAACAGCGACCCGATCAGATCCAAATGGGCGTCGCGGCGGCCACCTCCCGAACGCGCCGGAACCCATCGCGCGGCGAGGAACAGGGCGAGCAGACCGATCGGCACATTGACGTAGAACACCCAGCGCCAGGCGTCCGGCCCGGCAATCAAGGTGATGATCAGCCCGCCGACTACCGGACCGGTCGCTGTGGCCACGCCGACCGTGGCGCCGAGGATGCCGAACGCCTTGCCCCGTTCGGCTCCCTGGAACAGCTCCTGGATCAGGCCGGAGTTCTGCGGCAGTAGCATGCCGCCGGCGACGCCTTGCAGCAGCCGCGCGGCTATCAGCAGACCAATGGTTGGCGCCGCACCGGTGAGAGCGCTGGTCAGCACGAACGCTCCAAGCGCGATCAGGAACATCCGGCGCCGGCCAAGTGCGTCGCCGAGTCTGCCGGCCGGTACGAGCGCCAGTCCGAAGCTCAGCGCGTACCCGGACACCACCCACTGCGCGGTTCCCGCCGACACACCGAGCCCTCGTTCGATGGATGGCAGCGCCACGTTGACGATGCTGACGTCGAGCAATGCCATGAATGCTGCGAGCTGGCTGACTGCCAACGTCCGCCAGCGCATCGGATTGCCCGCCGCAGGGGAGCTCCCCATCGCGTCGCGGACGCGGTCCACGGCGCTCATCGGTCGCTGGCCAGCTGATCGAGGACGGTGAAGACCGCGGCGATGTCACGCCGCTCGAATCCGAGCGTGCGGGCTACCGCCAGTACCTCGTCGGCGCTGATCGTGCTCGGCAACGGGACTCCCAGGCTCCGACCAAGGTCGAGAGCCAGGTCGAGATCCTTCCGCATCAGGCGGATCTCGAACCACGCTTCGTCGGGCAACTGGAGCAGGAGCGGCACACGGGCCTTCAGCATCGGCGAGCCGATCGCGCTCTCGGTCATCACCTGGACCGCGAGTTTGCGATCGATGCCGGACCTGTCGGCGAGCAGCAGCCCCTCGGAGAGCGCCAGAATCTGCACGGCGAGGCTGATGTTGATCGCGAGCTTGAGAGCCAATCCCTGGCCGTTCGCGCCGACGTGGGTCGGCTTGCCGAGCACCCGCAGGATCGGTTCGACCCGCGCGTACGACCTCTCGTCGCCGCCGACCATGATCGTCAGCGTTCCGGACCGCACCTGTGGAACGCTGCCGGACACGGGAGCATCGAGCAAGCGGGCGTCGTGTGCCCGGACCCGGTGCGCCAGAGCTGCGCTCGCGGCCGGGCTGACGGTGCTGAGGTCGATCCAGACCTTCCGCGGTGTCAGGCCGGCGAGAATGCCTTCCGGTCCGGAGGCGACCGTGTCGAGCGCGCCGTCGTCGGGGAGAGAGCTCAGTACGACGTCCGCCGCGCCGGCCACGCCGCGCGGTGTGCTGTGCCACTCGAGACCGCGGGCGATCAGCGGTTCGGCCCGCTCGTGGGTGCGGCTCATGCCGTGAAGGGAGTAGCCCGCATCGAGCAGGCGATCTGCCATCGCACCACCCATGTGTCCGAGGCCGACAAATCCGATGGTGGGGAGCGCTGCCGTCGCCATTTCGTCATCTCCGCTTGATAGCCGTCGTACCCGCTGATGCCGGACCTGTCCAGCGTCGCGTGTGTGGCCTCCGACGGCATCGCGGTCAGCGGCAATCCTTCGTACCTGCTAGTGGGCGGCCCCCCTTCCGGTCAGCCTGTCCTCGGTCTGGTTGCCTGGTGTCCACAACTGGAACTCCCACGTGCTTGCTGGCACTGGCTCCTCCACCTGGTGGACGTGTGCCTGCTGGCTGGAAGGCAGAGTGGAGGCTGGCCGGGGCGATGGGTGTGCGCTCTTTACGCGACTGCGGTGGCTCGAGAAGAGAATCGCCGACCGCGCGATTCAGGCGGCGCGGGCGATCGGCGTACCGCATCCGAACCGGCCACCGGTGGGCGCCTACGGCAGGTCGCAGTTACGGGCGCTCTTGCACGATCTGGCATCCGCCGGGCTGGTCCTTCCCCACACCGTCAAACTGCTCGCGCCGGACAACCGGCACTGAGGGGGTCGTCTCGCCGGCGGCCTGACTGCCTAGGCGCGGAGGGTGATCGGCTCGTGCTGCGAGAAGGTCAGTTCGGTGGTCTGGTCGTTGTGCCGGACGCGGTGGGTCGTGGTTCTGGACGGGTGGATCGTGGCGTGGTCGAGGCGGCCGTCCTTCCAGGTGATGTCGACGGTGAAGCCGCCTCGGGCGCGGAGTCCTCGGACGGATCCGTTCTGCCAGGTTGTGGGGAGAGCGGGGAGCAGTTCGAACTCCTCGCCGTCGGACTGGAGGAGCATCTCGGCGACGGCCGCGGTGCCGCCGGCGTTGCCGTCGAAGGAGTAGATGTTCTGGGCGGCTCCGGCGACACCACCGACGGAGTAGCTCAGCAGGTTCGCTTCGCTGGCGTCGGTGACGAGGTTGGTCAGGTGAGCGAGCGCCTTGTCGCCTTGGAGTAGGCGGGCGTGGAAGACCGCGAAGTTGGCCTCGACCCATTCGGTCTGCTCCCAGCCGGCCGCGCTCTGACGCCGTTCGATCGTGACCTCGGCGGCGCGGGCCAGCTCCGGAGTGCCGCGCGGTGTGATCTGCCGCTCGGGGAAGAGTGCACACAGGTGCGAGGTGTGGCGGTGGGCCGGATCCGCTTCGTCGAAGTCGTGGAGCCACTCCTGCAGTTGGCCGAGCCGGCCGATCCGGAACGGCGACAGGCGTACGCGCGCTGCCGCGATCCGCTCGCGCAGGTCCGCGTCGACGTCGAGTACCTCTGCCGCGGCCGCACAGTCGCGCAGGATCGCTTCGGCGAAGACCCGGTCGACGGTGTTGCCCATGGCAACTGAGCATCGGCTGCCGTCGGGTGCGACGTACCAGTTCTCGGGTGACTCGGACGGACCTGCGACGAGGTTGCCGTCGTGCGGGTCCTCGGTGAGGTATGCCAGCAGGAACTCGGCCGCACCCCGAAGCACCGGATACGCGATGTCGGCAAGGAACTCGTCGTCACCGCCGTACTCGTAGTGGTCCCAGAGGTCGAGGGCGAGCCAGGCGCCGCCGGTGACATTGAGGCCCCAACCCAGGTCGGTGCCGGGTGCCGTGTAACCCCACGCGTTCGTCACGGTGTGGGCGACCCAGCCGGGAGCGTCGTACATCTGGGACGCGGTGGTCTGACCGGTCTTCGCGAGCAATTGGAGGAACCGGAAGAGCGGCGTGTGGCACTCGGCCAGGTTCGTGGGTTCGGCGGCCCAGTAGTTCTGCTCGGTGTTCACGTCGAGGTGGAAGTCGTTGCTCCACGCCGCGCCGCTGGCCAGCCCGTCGTTCCAAAGTCCCTGCAGGGCCAGCGGTAGGGGCGAGTCGGCGCGCGATCCGGCGACGGTGAGATACCGGCCGTACTGGAAGTACAAGGCGAGCAGCGCGTCGTCCCGCTGGCCCTGTGCCATCCGTTCGCATCGCCGATCGGTGGGCAGGTCGGCAACCTCCGTGTCCAGGTCGAGCGACACGCGCCGCATCAGTGCGGCGTGATCGTCGACGTGCGCGGAGCGAATGGCGTCGTACCCGGTCTCGACCGCCGCCGCTGTCAGTGCCTCGACCTGTCGGACTGGGTCTTCGCCCGCCCAGTCGGTACCGACGGCCACGATCAGTACGGCGGCGTCGGCGCCGGTGACCTCGAACGTTTCATCCGTGGACCGGGTAGCGCCGCCGTTGGTCTCGACGTGGACTCTCACCTGGACCGTCGTGCCGGAGGTGCCGTCGCTGTGCAGCGACTCGACAGCCCGGCCACTGAACGCGACGCCGGTGTCCGTGGCAGTTGTGTGTCCCGGGAAGACTGCGCCGTCGATGCCGAGCGAGAAGCTCAGCGCGCCAGGTTGGTCGGCCGTGAGCCGTACGGCGATGACGCCGTGCGGATGCGAGGAGAGGAACTCCCGGGTGAAGCGGACTCCATCCTGTTCGTAGGCGACCGAGACAAGGCCCTGATCGAGGTCGAGCGATCGCCGATAGCCCGTGGCCGGCGAGCCGCCGGAGAAGCTCAGACGAACGTGGGGGAGCGGCAGATTCGTCCCGAAAGAAACCCGCGTTCCGAGCAGATGCTCACCCGCGAGCCGCTGTGCCTGGGCGTACTCACCCGCGAACAGCAGCTTCCGTACCGCCGACAGCTCCTCCCGCCGCGCGGTCGGGCTCAGGTCGGCGGTCGACGGCCCACCGGACCAGGCTGTCGACTCCGACAGGTCGATTTGTTCCGCGGGCGGGCCGCCGTACACCATGCCGCCCAGGCGGCCGTTGCCGATGGGCAGCGCCTCGAACCACCGTTCGCCCGGCCGGTCGTACCAGAGGGTGCCGGCCGGGGTGATGGATGGTTGTGGCCCGGTCGCGGGTGTAGCGATCAGCATGGGTCTCCTACTTGTCCTCGGCCAGCATGGTCAGGCTCTGCTCCTGCATCTTCGGGAAGATGCTCTCATCCGCCTTGTTCGTGAAGTACGCCTCGAACTGGGGAGTCATCGCGTTGGTCAGCGCGGCACCGTTGTTGTAGACCGGGCACGGCACGAGGTCTCCGTTGGCCAGGTAGTTCGTGAAGACCGAGAGATCGGTGCCCTTGGCCGTCTGCTGGTCCGACGGCGCCTTCATCGACGCGGCGATCGAGGGGAAGAAGGTGTGACGACACGCGAACGGGCCGGTGCGGGAGGCGTCCCGCCGCGCGCAGCGTCTCGGCGAGCTCGCCGAAGCCCTCCAGTGCGACGGCTTCGACGATGTCCTCCATCGATCCAAAATGCTTGAAGAGCACCGGCTGGCTGTACTCGATCTCGGTGGACCAGCCTGCGCGTGGTGACCGCATCCCAGCCTGCCCTCTCGGCCAATGAGCGCGCTGTCGCCGTGATGAGCTGCCGACGGGCGATGCGCTCGCGCTGCCGGCGATCCGCGATAGCCATACCTGACTGTAGCATCGCTAGATATTCTAGCGCCGCTATTGACGAGAGCACTGCTATCGGTTAGCGTTGCTAGCGCTAGCAGTGCTAACCCTCCATGAGGAGACCGACATGAACACACCAGAACACCAGCTCGCCGACCTCTACGTCGAGATGCTCAACACCCACAAGCCGGACCTGGTGGACCGATTCGTCGCCGAGGACTACATCAACCACAACGACTTCGTCGCCGACGGACGCGAGGCCAATCGCCAGTTCTGGACCGCGTTCTTCACCGGTCTGCCCGACGTGAGCGTCACGATGGAAGACCTGATCATCTCCGGTGACCGCGTCGTGGGCCGCTTCATCTACCGCGGCACCCACACCGGGGACTTCCTGGGCATCCCCGCCGGCGGCAAACCCGTCGAGATGCGCAGCATCGACATCTGGCGCGTCCAGAACGGCATGTTCGTCGAGCACTGGGACGAACTGAACCTGATGCAGATGTTCCAGCAGATCGGCGCCCTGCCGCCGCTCGGCGGCGCCGCGGCCCAGGCATGACACTGGTCTCGCAACTCGCCGCGCTCTTGGCGATCGTCAGTACGGGGATTGTCTACGGCACCGATGCTTTCTGCGCGCTCGTTCAACGATCCGCACTCGCGCGAGTCGATGACACCACCCTCACCGCCATCATGGGCAACGTGCACCGGTTCGGCGACCGGCGAATGCCCGCTCCGGGAATCCTCGGCATCATCGCCGCCGCCACCGCATCCGTGCTCGCCGCGGTGGCCGGCCACCCCGCCGGATCAGCGGCCGCGGGAGCAGCATTTCTGCTGCTGGTGGCCTGGGTGTTGCTCTACCTGCGCATCAGCGCACCCATCAACCGCAGACTCACCGCGGCCGCCGAAGCCCACGAAACTCCCGCCAACGCTCGCACCCTGCAACGGGACTGGGACCGCATCATCGTCCCCAGAGCCGTCCTGCAGGGCCTGGCCGTCCTCGCCCTGGGTGTAAGCCTCATCAGCTGACCCGGCACTCCGCTCCATGCTGCACCCCACGCAGGCCATACCGAGAGGTTCTGACGATCGTGTACCAGCTCAGGATTTACACACTGCGCACGGCCGAAGCGCTCCGGGACTACGCGACGGTGCACTGGCCGCGGCACGTCCCGAGCCTGCGCGCTTTCGGCGTTACCACGCACGGGATCTGGACCGACCACGACGCCGGCGCGCACCGCCTGGTCGCCCTGATCGAGTACCCCGACGGCGCCGAACCCGGCGAGGTCACCGCCGCCTACATGGCCAGCCCCGAGTTCGCAGCAGACATGCACGGCTTCGACGTCAGCAATATCCTCAACGTCGAGGAACTGCTGCTCGCCTCGACCGCCGCATCGCCGCTGCCCTGACGAAGCCGAGTTGGGCCATCGTCGGCGCGAACGACCAGACCGTACAGCCTCAGCTCGAGCGCGACTCAGCCAAGCGGATGGGAGCCAAGACCTTCGAGCTGGACTCCAGCCACGTCCCGGTGGCCGGAGTAGAGCGCGAGGTGTGCCTCTGCGGCCGCGTCCCAGGTATAGCCGGCCGCGACCGCGCGCCCGAGATCCTTTCGGCTGAGGTCTCCTCGGGCCGCGCGAATCGCTGTTGCGAGTGACTCGGGATCGGTCGCGTACGTCGCCGCATCGCCGAAGATCTCGCGGAACACCGGCAGGTCGGAGACGACGACCGGGATGCCGGCGGCGAGTGCCTCCATCGGGGCGAGGCCGAAACCCTCCTTGAGAGAAGGGAAAGCGAAGACCCCGGCGCCCGCCACCAGACTCGGCAGTTGGGCGTCGTCGACCGGCCCGAGAACGAGTGGTGCGAGGTCGAGCTCCGCGGCACGGGCTTCCCACTTGGCGCGGTAGGAGCGGTAGTCGAACAGGGTCTCGCCACCGGCGATCACCAACGGCATCCCGTCGAGGCGCGCGACCGCCTCGAGCAGGTCGAGCGAGCCCTTCCGGGGTTCGATCCCACCGACCGTGAGGACGTAGCGTCCGAGCCGGGAGCGCCACCTGTCCCGTGCCGCCGCGGCGATCGGCTCCTCCGCGGCCGCTGCCGCGAAGCGGGCGGCGTCCACCCCGTTCGGGATGACTGTTGCCGTGAGCCCCCAATCGGCCCGCAGTTCGGCGGCGACAGCGGTGGACACGCAGACATGCGCGTACGGCTCGACGATCGCGCGCTCGTGGCAGGCCGCCAGTGCCGGCGTGCTGAACTGGTCGAGGTGATGCACCGTCCGGATGCACCGGCCGGCCGCGTTGGCGCTGATACAGTCCTGCGCGTGCACGACGTCGTACTGCGATCCGTCGAAGGCCTCCCGCAGTACGGCGATCGACCGCAGTATCCGTGCTCCGACCTCCTCGCCCGGACGATCGGGAAACGGCACGAGGCAGACCTGCACCCGTGGATCGACCGGGCGGAAGAAGCCCTCGTCACCACCGCGGGCGAGCGACCACACGGACACGTCGGCGCCGGCCGCTGCCAGAGCCTCGGCCAGGTACAGCGTGTGTACGACGCCACCGCGCGGCTTGGTCGAGTAGGTGAGCAGCGCGACTCGCATCAGTAGACCCCTGGACGGCGCTCGTCGAGGTGGTGCAGGACCCGGCGGGCGATCTCGATCTCGGCGCGGACGTCGAGGTCGGCGATCGCGATCCCGGCCTTGGACCACGTCCGCGCGACGATGTCACCACCGGGGCCGACCACCTTGGACTGG
This sequence comes from Kribbella sp. NPDC020701, assembly GCF_055562215.1. Lineage (NCBI taxonomy): Bacteria > Bacillati > Actinomycetota > Actinomycetes > Propionibacteriales > Kribbellaceae > Kribbella > Kribbella sp. NPDC020701. The sequence continues at coordinate 48,437 of NZ_JBVHFT010000026.1, forward strand.
CCGAGGAATCGGAGGCCGCCGATCGAGCCGGTCAGGTTCGACGAGACCAGCACGACCTGGTTCTCGGCGGCGCGGGACCGGTCGTAGAGGTCGAACAGCCGGGACTGGCGGTCCTCGTTCATCCGTGGCGCCCGGTTGGTAATGCTGGTCGGCCAGGCGCACAGGCAGGCGATGACCTCGGCGTCGTCCACCGCGAGCGCCCGGGCCGCCTCCGGGAAGGTCTTGTCGTAGTCGATCATCATCCCGAGCCTGCCGACCGGGGTGTCGAACGCGGCGAACCCGTTGCCCGCGGCATAGATCGCGCGTTCGGCCGGCGGCTGGTGCACCTTGCGATGCTTACCGAGGACGCCGTCGCCGGTGACGCACAGCGCGGTGTTGTACCGCTGTCCGCCGTCGGCCTCGCAGAAGCCGAAGCAGACCACCATCTCACCGGCCATCGCGATCACCTTGGAGATCAGGGGATCGTCGAGCGCGAGCGCGGGTGGAAGGTCGTCGAGTGTGGGGCTGCTCAGGTCGTCGAGGTACCCACCCAGCGCCGCGTCGGGCAGCACGAGCAGCTGGACCTCCTCGCGACGGCCGTGGCGGATCAGGGCCTCCACCCGGGACAGGTCGAAGTCCAGATCCCGGGTGAAGCCTGCCGCGACCGCGCCGATCTTCAGACCCATGCCAGTTCGTACGTCTCCGGCCGCCGGTCCCGCAGGTGGCCCATCGACCGCCGGGCCAGCTCGAGCGCTAGTTCGACGTCGAGCTCGGCGATCGCCATCCCTTCGGTCACCCCGGTGTCGGCGAGGATCTCGCCACCAGGGTCGACGACCTTGGCGCTCGCCACGAACCGCAGCGAGCCGAACGTGCCGGACTGATTGGCGGACAGCCAGACCACCTGGTTCTCGAGGGCACGGGCCTGGTCGAACAGGTCGAACCGCCGCTTCCACCGATCCTTGGCCAGGTCCGGATCCGGGTTCGTCCGGGCTCCCGGCCAGGCCGACGAGCAGACGATGATCTCGGCACCGTCGAGGGCCAGGGTCCGCGCGGCCTCCGGGAACGCCTTGTCGTAGCAGATCATCAGGCCGAGCCGGCCGACCGGCGTCTCGAAGGCCTCGAACCGATCGCCGGCCGCGAAGTGTTCGTTCTCGTGCAACGGCTGATGGACCTTGCGGTGATGCCCCAGTACGCCGTCACCGGTGACACAGACCGCGCTGTTGTAGATCAGTCCGCCGTCGGCTTCGGCGTACCCGGCGGTGACGACGAGATCGCCGGCAAGCCTCGCGAGACGGGCGATCTCGGGGCCGTCGACGGCGAACGCCGGCGGCGGTTCCGCCGTACCGTCGAGACTGAGCAGGTAGCCGCCCAGCGTTCCTTCGGGAAGGGCGAGCAGCTTGACGCCGGCCGCGCGGGCCTGCCCGATCAAGGCCGCGACGCGAGCGAAGTCGCCCTCCAGGTCGCGATCGAAGTTCGCGGCCACTGCCGCCATCCTGAGCGTCATGCCGCTCCCATCCCGGTGACTGCACCGGTCAGCGCGGCGGTGACCTCACCATCCGGCCAGCGCAGCGCGACGCCTTGCCCAGTGGTCAGTTCGCCGCACACCGCGCTCACGGCTGGACCGGCGTGCAGCTCCTGCGGACCAGTGCTGAGCATCGCGAAGCCGGGGAAGCAGGTCAGCCAGTCGCCCACCGATGCCGCGGCCGGCCTCGGTACGCCGGCAACGTCCAGCACCGCCGCGCACCCAGAGGCTTCGGCAAGCATCCCGAGCGTGCCGACGACTCCCGCCATCGACACGTCCTTGGCTGCCGCTGGTCGGGCTTGGCCCACAACGGTGAGCATTGCGCGCAGTTCGTCCGCTCGCCGGTGGCTGGTCGAGTCCCACTGCCGGCCTGTGTAGCCCGGTCGCCAACTGCCGCCGAGGTCCGCGGTCAGTCGTACCTGCTGTCCCGGTTGCCCACCACCGCCGGGCACCGGCTGCACGGCTCGCCCGAGCGCCGTCACGCTCAACGCCGCGGGCACGCCCAGCTGCGTGTGCCCGCCGAGGATCGGTACGCCGTACGCCGCTGAAGCTGCCTTCAATCCGCTGAGCACCCGGCTCGCGGACGACGCGTCCCGAGCGCCGAGTGAGTCGAGCAGTCCGACCGGTACGGCGCCCATCGCGGCCAGATCGTTGACGTTCACGAGCACCGAACACCAGCCCGCCCACTCCGGATCCCGCTCGACCATCGCCGGCAGGATCGCGTCACAGGCAGCCACCAAGTCGCTCCCGGGGACCGGCGCGCCGTCATCACCGACGAATCCGGCCGGTCCGATCCCTGGCAGCAAAAGGCCCAGCTCGCTCTTGGTTGCCTCGGCCAACTGTGCGATGCGGCCGATCGGCCACCGCATCAACATGTGCGGGGCCGCGGCAACAGTCACCGGCCTGACGGTCTCCCAACCCAGTCGCTGGAAGAACCGGTAGGTGGAGGCCTGCACCGTCGCGTCGAAACGTAGGGCACCTGCGGCCTCGGCCCGGGCAGTGGCGGCCCGCACCAGAGCGGCGCCCACACCCGACCTTCTCGTGGCGACCAAGCGACCACCTTGCCACCAGCCGATGTCGGGCCCGTCCGTTGCCGGACCGAGGCGGACCCCGCCGATCACTGTCCCATCAGCCGTCCGGGCGACCAGTACCTCGGTGCGCGGATCAGCATCCCGTTCGTCGAGGTCTGTCCGGTCGAACAAGGCTTGCTCTTCGACGAACGCCACATGCCGCAGCCGGTGATAGGCCTGCCGGGCCGCAGCATCCGCCGCCTCGATCAGAAAGGCCGGCGGCGGATCCCCGAGCAAGGCCCGGACGTCGGCCGCCCGCATCACGCCGGCCGTCTGCACCACCGCCGTACTCATGAGCCGGCCGCCGACAACAGGCTGCAGGCACCACACGCGGCACATCCGGCTCCCTGGTCCGCACCCCGCATGCCGGCCTCGGCCAGCAGGGCCGCGACCCGGGCCGTCACATCTCGGACCACGGCCGGATCCGGAGCCGTCACCCCATCGGCGCGCGCCAGCGTGCCGAGCATCGGCCGCAGCGGTACGACGAACGGGTACACACCCCGGTCGATCAATCGGCCGGCCCCGGCGACGAGCTCGTCCGGGTCCTCCCCGAGACCGATCAGCAGGTACGTCGACACCCGGTTGCGACCGAACACCCGGACGGCCTCGTCCCACGCCGTCTCGTACTCGGCCAGACTCACCGTCGACTTCCCCGGCATCCACTTCCGTCGTACGGCGTCGTCGAGCGACTCGATGTGGATGCCGATCGAGGTCGCACCGGCTTCCCGGAGATCCGTCAGCACGGACAGGTCGCCCGGTGGCTCGATCTGGACCTGGATCGGCAGCCCCGGGACCGCGGTCAGGACCGCTGCCACCGAGCGGACCAGGTTGCGGGCACCCCGATCCCGGCCGGTCGTCGTCCCTGTCGTCATCACCATCTGAGTGACACCGTCCAACCGGACGGCGGCCTCGGCGACCTCCGCCAGCTGGGCCGGAGTCTTGGCCGCGATGGTGGCGCCGGCCCGCAACGACTCCTCGATCGAACAGAACCGGCACCGCGTCGACTCGTCGTACCGGATGCAGGTCTGAACGACGGTCGTGGCGAGGACGTCCTTGCCGTGCAGCAGGGCGATCTGACGGTACGGGACGCCGTCGGCTGTGGTCAGGTCGTAGAAGCGCGGCCGGCGGACCGGCTCGACCGACAGCCCCAGGCTCAGGCCGTTGCGGAAGACCGTGCCGTCCTTCACCTGATAGGGGCTGTCAGCAACGATGGGGAGAGTCGCGTTGGCACCGTCGACGACCAGATGTCCGTCGTCGCTCGGCCCGGCCCCCTTGCTGCGTCGGACGGGTGCGTCCACCTGGACGCCGTACACGGCCATCTCAGCCCTGACCGCCAAGGCTTCTTCGGTGCCAACGCTCATCGCCAACCCCTCAGAACATGTAGGTCGAGTTGATGATGGCGCCCTTGCGGGCATAGTGGATCAGCGCGTCCTGGACGTCCAGGGGGTGGGTCGGGATGACGCCCTCGATCAGGTCCTCCTCGCGAGCGCCGTGCAGGGACAGTCCGAAGCGGCAGCAGTACACCTTGCCGCCCTCGGCGATGAACGTCTTCAGCGACTCGTTGATGTTGTGCTCGCCGGGGAACGCCGAGTTCCCGGTGGTCGGGAAGCCGCGGGTGGCCAGGCAGTTCAGCGAACCGGGGCCGTAGAAGTAGATCGCGGACTCGAATCCCTTCCGCTGCGCGCGAGTCGCCTGCAGGATGGCGACGAAGCTGACCGAGGACTCGTGCGCGATGCCGTGCACCAGGGTGAAATAGGTCTCGCCGTCCTCGGCCTGATAGTCCGGGAACACCTTGGTGCCGCCGTAGATACTGGAGCCCTGCGGCAGCGAGGGATGCGGGATCTCCTCGAGGCTCTTGGTCTCGAGATCGGTCAGTTCGGCCGTTTCGGGCATGTCGTTTCTCCTTGTGTGGTGTGGATGTGAGTCAGTCGTAGAGGTGTGCGAAGGTGCGGTGGAAGACCAGGTCGCCGAGTTCGCCGTCGCCCATCACGGCCCGCATCCGGGCCAGCTCGCCGGCGTGATCGCCCCACGGCTGGTCACTGGCGAACAGCACCCGGTCGTGCCCGACGCCGCGGCGTTCGATCTCGGCGGCCAGCCAGCCCGGAGCGAAGCCGATCGCCCAGGACAGATCGGTGTAGACACGTTTCCCGGTCTCGATCCAGTCGAAGAACCGCGCACCGATCAGCTTGATGTGCCCGCTCATCCCGCCACCGAAGTGGACCAGGTGCAGCGCGACGTCATCGGCGTACGTCTCGACCAGCCGGCCGACGTGGTCGATGTCCGAGGCGGCGCCGGGGGAGGTGTGGACGTGCACGACGAGCCCGTTCCGCCGTGCCGTCGCGAAGATCTCGTCCAGCTGCGGTTGGACCGCGTCGTCGGCCGGATGACCGCCGAGCAGGAAGCTCAGCTTGAGCGCCCGTACTCCCGGCTCGGTGGCCAGGGTGAGAGCTTTGGCGGTGAGTTCGGCGTCCTGCGGCCGCGGTGAGACCCAGAGGCCGGCGCGGATCCGGTCGTCCCGGGCCGCTGCCTCGACGACCAGTTCGTTGAAGCCGAACGAGACACTGACGTCCGGTACGCCGTAGTTCGGGATCACCAGCGCGCGTTCGGTGCCCTCGGCATTGAGGTCCGCGAGCAGTTCGTCGACGGTCGCGCGGGCGGTGATGTCCGGGTTGACCGGAGGCCCGCCGTAGAAGGGATACGCGGGCAGTACGCCGAGATGGCGGTGGGCATCGGAGACCTGCATCTAGGCCACCGTCCGATGCAGGCCGGCAATCCAGTGCACGCCGGCCCGCTGCTCGGTGATCCGTTCGGCGAGGTACTGCGCGTCGTCCGCAACGCCACCGAAGCGGCCCGAGCCCCACGTGTGCTGCCACGGCAGGCCGATGAAATACAGACCCGGAACGCTGGTCACACCCCGGCGATGGGACGGGTAGCCGCGGCCGTCGAACACCGGCACCCGGATCCATCCGTCGTCACGACGGAATCCGGTGCTCCAGACAACGGCCCCGATTCCTTGCAGGGACAGCGAGTCCGGCGTCTGGTCCGGCTCCCAGACCGGTTGGTAGCGGGCCTCCTCGGGCGCTTCGATCCCCTCGGCGGTGATGAACGCGTCGATGGAGTCTTTGATCCCTTCGGAGACCGCGTCGGCTTGGTCGAGGTTCTGCGTCAGGTCGCTGGCGAACCGCAGCACCTGCTGATCGGCGTCGACCAGCCGGCCGTAGAGCCGCATCCCCTCGAGCGCGAACCGCCGCAGGTCGATGTCGCGGCCACCGTCGCGACCGGTGACGTAGTGGTTGACGCGGAACCGGACCGCGTCGACATCGTCGAACTCGTCGATTCCCCTGCGGTAGTAGCCCATCCGCTCCAGCCACGCGACTACGTCGAGCCCGCGGTAGAACCGCGCCACCCGCGGAGCGCTGCCGGTGACCAGATGCACCGTGCGCCCTGCCAGGTGCAGGTCCTCGGCGATCTGGCAGCCGGACTGACCCGTCCCGACCACCACGATCTCCCCGGGCGGCAAGTGATCAGGGTTCTTGTACTGCGAGGAATGTAACTGGGGCACTGTCAGCCGTTCGGCGACGCGCGGAATGCGGGGGAGTTGGTACGGACCGGTTGCGACCACCACCTGGTCCGCCGTGACGACGCCTTGCGTGGTGGTGATCCGGAACCCGGCATCGAGCCGCGTCGCCCGGACTCCCTCGACGATCGGAACGTCGTACGCCCGCCGGTAGCTCTCCAGGTAGGCGACGATCTCGTCGCGGACCATGAAGCCGTCCGGGTCCGGTCCGTCGTACGGGAATCCCGGCAGGCGGCACTGCCAGTTCGGCGTCACCAGACAGAACGAGTCCCAGCGCCGCTCGCGCCACTCACTCCCGACCCGATCCGCCTCCAGAACAAGGTGATCCAGGCCCTGCCGGGTCAGCTGCCAACTGGCCGCGAGCCCGGCCTGACCACCGCCGACCACCACGACGGGGAAGTGCGCACCGTCGGCGAGTTGCATGCGGGCTCCTGGGGTTTCGATCCGTCCTGGATGACATCCAGTGAAGAACCACCCGATTGCCGCACAATTGCCCCCGGAACAAACTCACGTTTCCAAACCGTCCCCGCGGGTTTCGCGTGTGTAACCACGATCAGCCCAGGCCAGTTGTCCGAGGCACGCAAAGGCACGTTATTTGCCCTGGGCTACAACACCGCCGCCGGGTAGTGGTCAGGCGGGGATGACAGCCGTCGATCGCCGGGCGGCGACGACCGCGGCGATCGCGCCGGCCGACAGGACTGCCGCGAAGCCGATCATCGACGGGCGCAATCCGGCGTGCCGGATGACCAGGCTGAAGGCGATCGAGGGCAGGCCCATCCCGAGGTAGGCGAGCACGAAGAACGTCGCCAGCACACCGGCGCGCGAGGCGGGCTCGGCGGTGCGGACCGCCTGGGTGACGGCACTCTTGAACATCATGCCGGCGCCGGCGCCGGCCAACGCGGCCGCGGTCAGCGCGAGCCACAGCGCCGGGTGGTAGAGCGAGGCCGCTGTCAACGCCAGGCCGATCGGGAACAGCGTCGTGCCGGTGGCGAGCACGGACCTGTCCGTCAGCCGCACGAGGGCGAGCTGAGCGACGGCCGAGGCGGCGAAGGCGGTGAACGGCGCGAGCCCTGCGATGAAGTACGACGTGATGCCGAGCTCACCGCGGACGATGATCGCGCCCAGCGAGGAGAACAGGCCCATCACGGCGAAGGCGAAGGCCCCGACGGCGGCGGCCGTACCGAAGGCGGCCCCCTGCCCAGGCTTCAGGGCGAACCGCACCGGCCGGATCCGATCAGTCACCTCGGTGTCGATGGTCTCCGGACTCGTGAGGACCAGCAGCAGCAGGAGTGCCATCAGGCCGGCGAACAGGATGTACCCGGTCCGCAGCGGCGCCGGGCCCCACTGTGCGAGAGCGCCTCCGACGAGCGGGCCGAGCGCCAGGCCGCCCAGGTTCGCGGCCGCGGCCACCAACGTGGGTACGGCGGAGCCCGTCCGTTCGGGACGTGCCTCGTGGAACAGGTCAGTGAGGTAAGCCGTCGCGGTCGATGCCATCAGCCCGATCGCGACGCCGGTCAGGATCCGGCCGACGATCAGCCCCGGCAGTGCGGGCCAGACCGCGAGGTCCACGGCCGCGAGTACGCCGACCAGCGACGCGGGCACGATGATCCGCCGACGGCCGAGCCGATCGGACAGATGGCCGAGCAGCAGGAAGGCGGCCGCGGCGCCGATGACCAGGACGGCGAAAGCGATCGTCACCGTGGTCGCCCCGAAGTGATCCCGCTGCTGGTAGATCGGCCACAGCGGCGTGGGCACGGTGCCGAACGCCATCAGGGTCAGGAAGGCGGCGGTGACGAACCAGAACCCGGCGGTGTACCGGCCGTGCGCCCGGGACACGGCGTGGGCGGATGGTGCGATGGAGCTCATCAGTAGTTTCTCCTTGGAGAGTCCGTTGGACACTTGGGAGAACCGGGCCGGAGCCGGCGGCGATACCAGCTTTCGTGCACCGGAAAGAGATGAATTCCATCTCTGTCGGAGATACTGGTCACCGTGGAACTCAGGCATCTGCGCCATTTCGTCGCGCTCGCGGAAGAGCGCAGCTTCACCCGGGCCGCGGCCCGGGAACTCATCGTCCAGTCCGGCCTGTCCACCTCGATCCGGGCCCTCGAGAAGGACGTCGGCGCACTGCTGTTCGTCCGTGGCACCCGGCCGGTGCGGCTGACCGCCGAAGGTTCGGCGCTCCTTCCAGCGGCCCGGCACGCGCTCGACGCGGCTGAGGCGGCTCAGCAGGCGGTGCAGGACGCGCACGGCGTACTCGCAGGGACCTTGCGGATCGGCGCGCTGCAGTCGAGCGGACACCGGCTGCCGGTGTCGTCCTGGGTGGCGGAGTTCGCGCTCGCGCATCCCCGGGTCGACATCTCGGTGCAGCAACTGCCGGCGCTGCAGATGGTGGACCTGGTGGCGGACGGACGCCTCGACTGCGCGCTGGTCTCGTTGGACGACACGCGGTCCGATCTCGAAGCTGTGCCACTCGAGGCGGAGCCCGTCATGCTGGCCGTCGCCACCAGCCATCGGCTGGCGCAGGCGGACTCCGTCACGCTCGACCAGTTAGAGGGGGAGCGATTCGTCGAGCCGCCGGCGCAATGGACGATCCGGGAAGTGGTCGACATCGCGTTCCGTCAGGCCGGGCTGACCCGCCGGATCGCGTGCGAGGTGAACGAGTGGACGATGCTGATCGACCTGGTCGCGGCCGGAGTCGGCGTCACGCTGACGCCGGCCGACTTCGATCTCGCCCCGCGAGTCGCCGGAGCCATCACCTTCGTGCCGCTCGCCGGAGTCGAACTGGTCCGCCGGATCGACCTGGTCCTGCCTCGGGGCCACGCCGCGAGCCCGGCCGCCCGCCGCTTCCGCGAGTACGTCGTCCGTCGGGAATGAGGGTCGCCTACGCAGTTGTCGTCAAGATCCTTGGATCCGGCCCGGCCATCGACGGACACTGACGGGTGATGGGGATGGGGCTATGGGCGTCGACGTTGTGTTCTGGAGTGTGGTTTTGCGGAGCTGGGCGAATCTGTCGGCGTTCCGATCAATCGGTTCCTGTTCTTCTACCGGCAGATCGGTGTGGTGGCGTTCGAGCTGACTGGCCTGCGCTGGCTGTTGCTGGTGTTCCCGAACACGTTCGAGTACTTCTTCATCGCTTACGAAACCGTCCGCACGCGGTGGAATCCGCTGCGTGGCGGGTTCAAGTTCTGGCTGATCGTCGCCGGTGCGATCTGGGTCTTCATCAAGCTTCCGCAGGAGTACTGGATTCACATCGCGAAGCTCGACTTCACCGACACGGTCCGTGACGTCCCGTGGTTCGGTCCGGTGGTTCTGACCGGCATCCTCGTGCTGATCGCGGTCCTGCTGTTCGTCGTACGGCCCCGGCTGCCGCAGGCTGACTGGTCGCTGCGGCTCGCGGCCGACCCGCTGCCGGCAGCGATCGCCACCGCGAGCGAACGGGCCGCGTTCCAGGCCCGGCACCGGAAGGTCTTCGACGAGGCGGCGCTGGAGAAGATCTTCCTGATCGGGCTGATCAGCGTGATCTACGGCCGGGTCCTGCCCGGGGTCGAGGCGACCAGCCTGCAGATCTTCCTCGGGGTTGCCTTCTACGCGATCATCAACGCCGCACTCGGACTGTGGGCGGCCAAGCGAGGTCACTCGTGGCAATCGGCCGGGATCTCGTTCCTGGTCGTGTTCGTCACCAACATCGTCTTGGTCTCGACCGCGGCGCTGCTGCTGCGGCGAGGCGAGGGTCGCCTCGAGCCGATCGACACCCTGTTCTTCATCTTCCTGTTCAGCATCCTGACCACGCTCTACGACCGCTACCGCCCGATCCACGACTACCGCGTCGAACTGGCGCAGGCCGAAACATCCAGAGGGGGGAGTGACCATGCCTGAGTCTCTGGCGCGCAGTCTTGCGACTTCTGGTGATCTGCATGAAGGGCCGGGGCGAAGCGTGCACCCGCCGATCGCGGACTACGCCTTCCTGTCGGATTGCGAGTCCAACTGCCTGATCGCGCCCCAGTGGTGCGGTGGAGTGGATGTGTTTGCCGCGGCACGATTCACCCAGTGTGTTCGGGGCGATTCTTGACCGCGCCGCGGGGAGCTTCCGGCTTGGTCCGTACGGCGTACAGGTGCCGGCCGCACGTCGATATCTGCCCGGCAGCCTGATGCTCGAGACGACCTGGAAGTCACCTGGCCCTGATCAATGCCATCACCCACATCATCCGCGCCGAACAAGCAGAGGGCGCGAACACCTTCATTCCGACGCACCAGCGACTCTGATCGATAGGAGATGCGCCCGTGGACTACGACACGCTCACCGTGGAGGAGCAAGGTGCCGTCCTGTTCGTGGGGCTCAACAACCCTCCGATGAACCTGCTGGGTCCCGAGCTGGTCCGTGATCTGGTGCCGCTCCTTCAGCGAGCTGAGTCAGACGATGGCGTTCAGGTGCCTGTGACATGCGAGACACAACACACTCAGGGCGTCCGACCCCGGACGCCCTGCGACTGTGTCACATCTTGCCGGGCTGTTCGGTCGTAGAGGTGTAAATCAGCAGATCGGATACTCGCTGGAAAGGATGCCCCCTGATGAAGACCATCGTTCTCGTCCACGGGTTCTGGGTGACCCCGCGCAGCTGGGAACACTGGATCGACCGCTACCAGCGGGCCGGCTACCACGTGATCGCGCCCGCCTACCCGGGGTTCGAGGTGGAGGTCGAGGCACTCAACGCCGACCCGACGCCGATCGAGGCGTTGACGGCCCCGGCGATCATCTCGCACCTGGAGTCGGTGGTCGGCGCCCTCGACGAGCCGCCGATCATCATCGGTCACTCCGCGGGCGGTGCGTTCACGCAGGTCCTGCTGGACCACGGATTCGGCGTCGCGGGGGTTGCGATCAACTCCGCGCCGACCGAGGGGGTGCGCGTCATCCCGCTGTCCCAGCTCAAGGCGTCGTTCCCGGTACTGAAGAACCCGGCGAACCGGCACAAGGCCGTCGGCCTGACGCCTGAGCAGTGGAAGTACACGTTCGCCAACACCTTCACCGAGGAAGAGTCCCTCGAGCTCTACCAGCGGTACCACGTCCCAGCATCCGGGCGGATCTTCTGGAACAGCGTGCTGGCGAACTTCGAGCCCGGCCCGCAGGACGTCCACGTCAACTACCACAACGACAACCGGCCGCCGTTGCTGTTCGTCTCCGGCAGCGAGGACCACCTCATGCCGCCGAGCGTGCAGCGGTCCAACGCCAAGCACTACAAGTCGTCGAAGACCATCACCGAGGTCAAGGAGTACGAGGGAATGCCGCACCTGCTGCCCGCGCAGAAGGGGTGGGAAGAGGTCGCCGATTACGCTCTGGCCTGGGCCGAGAAACAAGCCGGCTGGCCGGCCACGCCCAGCGCCTGAACGACGTTAGGAGGAGTCATGGCCACCGATCGCAGCGATCCGACTGGCTTTGAGGCGGACATCAGGCCCTTGTTTCGCGAAAAGGACCGCCAAGCGATGCTGAGGCACTTCGACCTCTGGTCACACGACGACGTCAGCCACCATGCCGAACGCATCCTCGCACGCCTCCGAGAAGGCACCATGCCCTGCGACCGCGCCTGGCCCCAAGAGCAGACCGACCTCTTCCAACGATGGGCCGAAACCGGAAGCCGCGAGTAAGCGGCACTGCAGCCGCATACCGCATGGAGCCGCCTCGACTATGGGGAGGCTCCGTCGGCCGAGCGCCACACGCCCTCGCGGAAGTCACCGCGCAGCAGCGTGAGATCGTCCTCCTGGCCGCCCGCCGCCTGACGAACGCTCAGATCACCGGCTCAGCTGACTGTGCCGGCAGTACCGAGCCCCTGATCCCGGCAGCGTGGATCGGCCCACTGGGGGATCGACGGACTCCGGAACGTCCGGGCTTGATGATGCGGCCTGGGCCGTGGTCGACGATGCAAGCGCCCGCGCCCGGCCGTTGCTGAGAGGTAGAACTCGGGAAATGTCGGGAAGGTTTGGATGGTGTCGAGGGGGACCCGCGCACAGGGGCAGCCGTCGCTGATCACGATGACGTCGTAGTCGCTCATTGCGGGAGCTCCTGACCGGTTCGCTCCGCGACCATGTACGTCGCGTACCACTGGGGCCATTGCTCGTCGAACTTGCCGCCGTTGCGGGCTTCGTGCTCGCCGTGGGCCGTCGCTGCGCGTTGCAGGGCCTGTCATAGGTCGTTGACCGAGGTGTAGGTCGCTTCCGAGGTGTCGATGCGGCCGGGGAGCCGGGTGGTGACCTCTTGCAACGGGTGGTGTGCCTGGTGCTCAGGTCTGGAGGAGCGCGTCGGAGAGGTGGGGGTGCCCAACGGTCTCGTAGCCGACGACCGTGACGGTGGCGAGGCGGGCGACGAGGTCGGTGCGCGGTGTGGGTATGAGGGTGAGGCGGGCGATGTCGGCGTGGTCGACGAGTCTTGTCCGGGTGCGGGGTGGGCGACATCGTGGACAGATGGACAGATCAGATGAGGAGCGTGCGATCGGTGAGGTGATCGAGCGGCTGGCCAAGCAGTTTCCGCAGGTTCCCGCGGAGGCGGTCGAGGAGGTCGTGAGTCAGTCCCGCCCCGAGTTCGACGAGGTCCCGATCCGGGACTTCGTGCCGCTGTTCGTCGAGAGGGCCGCCAGAGCACGGCTACGCGAACTCGCATAATTACGATTCGTGCACGACACCTTTCAACTGCTTGCCAGTCCGGTCGGAGGTCTGGTGCCGTTGCTGCCTCGAATCTCAGCACGGCGACCACGCCGACGGAGAGGAGGCGACCGTGTCGGAGAGTGTGGAATACGCGCTGCAGGAAGCGGGTGCGGCGTTGCGACAGGCGGTCGAGGTGTTGCGTCGTCGTCCGGTGGACGACGTGGCGGCGAAGGATCTAGTGGCGGAGTTTCACGAACTGCGGACGGTGATGTCGACCGCGGCCCTGCTGATGCAGTCGTTCCGTCTGCCGCGTTTCGCGGGTCTTCTGCACACCGAGGTGGAGCAAGGTTCCGCCGGCGTACTGGAGGGTGCCGACGCCGACCTGAGCGCCGCCTTCGACCATCTCAACCAGGCCGCAGCGGGCCTCACGACCGCCCGGCAGAAACTCGACACCCTGCACTGACCCCTGGACGCGTCAGCCCGAGGCTTCCTCCCAGACGAAGTGGCCGGAGTCGACGATGTCGTGCGTACTGTTGGGCAGATGGTCGGCGAGGAGCTGGGAGTTCACCGTCGGGATCATCGTGTCGTTGTTGCCGTTGGCAACGAGAGTGGGCTGGGTGATGCCGGCCGGGCGGCCGAGCCGGGACGGATCGGGGATGCCCCACTCGACGATCGCGTCGTACTGGGCGCGCGCGACCTCGGGGCCATTCGGCTTGTCGCCTCCCTCGGTACGGCCGAAGGCGCGCTGAACGTACTCGCGGCCGAGCGCGCGGCTGGTCTCCGTGATCTCGGCCGCCGCTGCGGTGGTTGACATGGGAGTTTCTCTTTCAGGCCTTGACGGTGGCGTTGCGGGCTTCGATGGCCTTGACGGTGTTGGCGACGGCCTTGGCCAGAACGCCCTTGCCGACGGTGCCGAGAACGAGTCCGAGGAATCGGCCCTTGAGGTTCTTGCCTTGGCGTACGACGACGGCGTCGACGGCGGTCGTGCCATCGGGCTGCGGGGTGGTGAAGGTGTAGGTGTGGCCGGAGTTGCCGCCCCACAGGTTGGAGTCCGTGGTCACCATGACGATGCGGTTCGGGTCGGACCAGTCGTAGTGCAGACGTTCCCAGACTCCGCCGGAGCCCTCGGTGACCTCGGCGTACTGCGGGCCTTGGACGTGCACCCGCAGTACGCCGACAACCGACCCAGGCTCGGCCGAGTTGATGCCTGTGCCGATGATGATCGAGCACGGAGAACCCGGCGGAGTCAGTGCAACGGTCCGCACGTCGCCGGCTGTGTCGTCGCGATCCAGCCGGAATCCCAGGGCACGGTAGAAGTGCCGGCTCCGGTCGACATCGGATACGGGTACGACGATTGCCTCGAGTTTGCTGTCCACGAGGCCATGGTCTGCTGCGCCGTACGCCGTCGCGTCCGTGAAACACACTGGTGTACGTCAGGCAGAGCGGGCCAGCGCGGCGCGGAGTTGCCGGCGGGATGTGATGCCGAGCTTGGAGTAGGTCTTGCGGAGGTGCCACTCCACGGTTCGGGGGCTGATGTAGAGCTGGGCGGCGATTTCGGTGTTGGTGAGGCCGTCGCGGGCCAGTCCGGCGATCTGTGCCTCTTGGGCGGTGAGGTCGTTCAGTGTGTCGGGAGTGCGTTTGCGGACGGTCTCGCCGGTGGCGAGCAGTTCGTGGCGGGCGCGTTCGGCGAAGGCTTGGAGTCCCATTTCGTCGAGGTGGTCGTGGGCGGTGCGGAGGTGTTCGCGGGCGTCGACTCGACGTCCTTCGCGCCGTAGCCATTCGCCGTAGAGCAGGTGCGCGCGGGCTTGTTCGATGCGCAGGTTGGTCCGGGCGAGATGCTCGATGGACTGTTGGTAGGCGTTCTCGTCGTCTCCGAGGAGGGCTCGGGCCCGGGCTTCGAGGCCGTGTCCCCAGTCGGTCGGGGTGGCCGTGGTGCGTTCGGTCAGCCAGGCGAGTGTGGTCTCGACGAGTTTGGTGTCGCCGGTCCTGGAGGCCGCCTCGGCCAGTTCGCCGACGGCCAGTACGCCGTACCCGAGGACGTCTTGCTCGAACACCCGTAACGCGGCGTCCCGGGCGGCTTCGTAGCGGCCGAGCCCGTTGTGCAGGACGGCGTTCGCGTACGTCGCGAAGGCCGCCATGCGGCCCTGTTCGTGTTCGGTCGCCTCGGCGGTGGCGGCGCGGATCAGTTCGGTCGCGGTGGTCTCGACGCCGCGGAACGCCTCGAGGAGTAGGCCGCCGTACCTGATCCGCGGGTTGCCCGTCGCCGCCGCGATGTCGCGATCTTCCTCGACCAGGTTGGCCACTGCCTTCAGATCGCCCGTCAGGCAGACGAGGTTGGCGCGGAAGTTGAGCGCGAACTGCAACTGCAGCGCCGCGGCGGTAAGCAGGAACGCCAGGGTGCGCCCGCGCCCTTTGGGACGGCGAGCAGGGTTGCTCAGGGGAATTGTCATGGATCTGTTCTCTTCCGTGCGATGGACAACCAGCCGCGTGCCGGTCGACTCATCAATATGTCCGCGCACCGGCCCGCGATGTGACAGCCCCGTCCCGATGTCACACCGCACCGGTGCGCCCGGCTTTTCTGGATAACGCCTACCCGCGACCGGCGTACTCTGTTGCCCAGAGCAACTAGAACAGTCATGGTTCTCTGACCGCGGTGAGCGCCGCGTCGACGGTGACTGATCGAGCCAGTGGACTACACGAGCAGCGTCTCGAGCTCTGGAAGTCGGCCGAACATGTCGGGTAGGCCGCGCAGGCCGTTGCGCACGGACTTGTGCGACAGCGCGAGGTCAGGGCCTGTGCTCGCCTCGACACCGGCCAGGCAGCGGAGGATGTTCCACCTTGTGTGCCCGAGCCAGCCGCTGATCATGAACACGAACCAGCTCGGTCCCGGCGCCGGCAGCGCGCCGCCCCCGGCGACGTAGCCGTCGAGGACTGAGCGGAAGATGGCGGGCTGGATGCTGTCGAAGCCAGGTCCTTTCGCGAGGCTCAGCGCGGTCGAGCCGAGCTCACCGGCCAGGTCGAGCATCCCCGAGAGTTCCCAGTCGAGCACCACCGGCCGACCGTCGCGAGCGAGCAGGTTCCACGGTTGGATGTCCTTGTGGGTCAGTACGACGGGGCCTGGCCGTTCGCAGGTGTCGACGAAGTGGGCAATCGCGAGAAACGTCTCGACCTGGGAGGCGAGCTCGTCGGCCCACGGCTGCCCGGTCGCGGCCGCCCGCTCGGCGAGCTCGGGCCAGTCCCGCGGCGCCGGGTCCTCGATCGACACGTCGGTCCACTCGACGTCCAGCGCGTGGATGCGCGCGAGAATCTCACCGATCTCGAACGCGTACGCCTCCGACACCGGCGCTTCGGGTACCTTCTCTCCCTCGACCCACCGGTGGACGAGCGTGTGGTGGCCGGCCGAGATCGGCTCTGGCATCGGAATGCCGGCGGCGAAGGCCGCCCGCTCAAACCTGAACACGTCCTCGATGCGGTAGCTCCAGCGGCGGTCGACGAGGTTCAACTCCTTCACCGCGAACGACCCCTGGTCGGTGTCGAGCCGGTACATCCGGTTGGCGAACCCGCCGTGGACGCGGATCATCGGCCCGATCGGCGCACCGAGATGCGAAAGATTCACCCCACGCACTCTAGGACTCCGACTTCATCGATGCACCGGAATTGCCAGGGATGCATGCAACCAGGCGCGGTTCCATGCCGACCACCTCGACCGCGACCTGCCGGAAGCGGGCAGCAGTTCGGCGGCACAACCGGCCTACACGCTCGCGTGATCGACCGAAAGCTTGCCTAGAGCAACACTGAGATCGTGCCCAAGCTGGGCGCCGATCTGCGCTTGACAGCCCGCCTGGAATCCGGCTTGGACTCGTTCGTTATCGACGTGCGCTCGACGGACGACTACGGCGTGAACGGGGAACTGAAGGTCCTTGTCGCCAAGACAGGCCTAGAGTCGGGCGGTGAGTTCGTCGAGCATCGTGACACAGTCTGGCGACTGCAAGGGACGTTTGCCCCCCTGCCGCCAATCTGACCGTTCACACATTCGCACGCTGTCCGAGGGTGTCGTGCGCAAAGGCAGGACCGCATTGCCAGCCTCGAGACAACCGCGTCGGCGACCGGGGGAGAGGGTTGCAGCAGTAAGTGACTACAGCCACTTACTGCTGTCTTCGGGCCGCGGTTTGGTGTCACGTGTCAGGCGACGTCTCGTCGCTTGGTGAGGAGGACCGCTGGTAGGGCGATGGCGGCGACGTACGCCGTGACTAGCAGGCCGCCCGTGGCGGCGGCGACGGTTCCGTCGACGACGGGGGCACCTGCCTGGATGAGCGCTCTCGAAGCGGCCGCCGGGAGGTACTTCGCCAGCCCGGGCTCGCGCAGCGCATGAGGGAGCAGACCCTCGATCACGAACCACCACGCGACTGCCGCGATGATCGCGAGGGCCTCGCTGCGTACGAGCGCACCCAGCCCGGCTCCCGCCAACGCGAACAGACCGGCTGCGATGATGGCTCCGAGCGCGGTGACGGCGGCGTCTCCGGTCAGTAGGTCGACGGGCAGGTCCTTGACGAGCACCACGATCGCCGTGGCGACGTACGACGCGATGAGCGTGACAGCGGCGAAGGCGGCGCCGACGATGGCGGCAGCGGCGTACTTGCCGGTGAGAAAATGACCACGACGCGGGGTGACGAGCAGCGATGCGGTGATCGTGTGGTGGCGGTACTCGCCGGCCGACGACAGCACGCCGAGCACGAAGACGATGCCCGCGACGAGCAGGCCGGGTACTGCGAGCACGCCGCGAAGGTCGTCGCGGCCGAGTGGTGCGGAACCATGGCTGCCTGCCACGATGGCGATCGCCGCGGTGAGGCCCGCGGACAGGATGATCGCGATGGTCAGCATCACCCAGGTCAGGCGGAGCCCGCGATGCTTGATCAGTTCGGCCCGGAGCAATTGGGTCATGATGGTCTCTCAGTGGTGAGCTCGAGGTAACGACTCTCGAGGCTGGTGGTCGCGTTGGTCAGTTCGGCCAGCGGTGCATGCTCGACGAGCCGGCCGCGGTTGATGATCAGGACGTCGTCGACGGTGTTGGTGAGCTCGGCCAGCAGATGACTGGAGACGAGCACTGTGCCGCCGTCGGCCGCGTACGTGCGGATGAAACCGCGCAGCCAGTGCACGCCGTGCGGGTCGAGCCCGTTGGTCGGCTCGTCGAGAACCAGTACGTCGGGCTCGCCGAGCAGTGCAGCCGCGAGCGCCAGCCGCTGTCGCATGCCGAGCGAGTAGCCGCCGACGCGTCGCGCGGCGGCGTGTCCAAGCTCGACCGTGTCGAGTACGGCGCTCACCCTGGCGGTCTCCAGGCCGGCGGCGGTCGCGTAGACCCGCAGCGCGTTCCGGCCGGTGCGGGCCGGGTGGAACACGCCTGTGTCGAGGACCGCGCCGACACGACGGGTCGGTGTGGGCAGGTCGCGGTAGGTGACCTGGTCGATGGTGGCGGTGCCGGAGGTGGGACGGGCCAGCCCGAGCAGCATCCGCAGGGTGGTCGTCTTGCCGGCGCCGTTGGGTCCGAGGAAGCCGGTGACCCTGCCACTGCGGATGTCGGCGCTGAGATGGTCGACGGCGATCACGTCGCCGTACTTCGCGATGTGCCGGGGGAGCGCCTACCACTCGCACTCGGACTCGCCCCCAGCCAGCTCAGGCTGGGAGGGTCAGGTTGCGGCGTCGAAGTGAGATCAGGGCCGCCGCGGTGAGGCCGAGGCAGACGGCGGTCAAGGCGAGCAGGGGGGAGGCTGTTACTGCCACCGCGGGCGCCTTGGGGCTGTGGGTGAACGGCGACAGGTTCTGCACCCATGTGGGCAGGTTCAGCCCAGGCCCGAACATCGGGCCGACCACGAGGGCGGAGAGGAGGATGGCCCAGCTGATCGGCACCGACCAACGCGGTACGGCGCACAGAACCGCCGCGACGGCGGCCCCCATCACCAGGATGCCTGGGACCTGCACGATGCCCGCCCAGACCAGCTCACGGACCTGGATGCCGGTATCTCCGAGAACCTGTCCGGCGGCCAGTCCCATGCTGACCGCGAACAGCACCATGAGGACGACGCAGCCGGCGATCGCGTTCACCAGGTGAGCCCTCAGCCATCGCGCCCTGGTGACGCCCGAGGCCAGTACGGACTCCAGCGTGCCACCGGTCTCGTCGGCTCGCATCCGCAACAGCACCTGTACCAGGTAGATCGCGACGAACATGCCGGCCATCTGAATGATCGAGACCTTGTAGGCGTCGATGATCTGGTCGGTTCCGCCTGTCTCGGTCCACCAGTCCTTGGCGTTGCCCTCGAGGCCTTGGATCTGCTCGGTGAGGTTGCCGAAGATCAGTCCGAACGTCGTCAGGGCCAGAGCCCAGCCGGTGAACGCACTCCGTTGTAGGCGCCACACCAGTCCGGTCGGACTCAGCAACGTTTGTCTCGCTTGGGCACGGCCGCGTCGTTCTGGCCACAAGCCGCGTCCGACATCGCGACGGGAGGCGAGCGTGACCGCGATGCCGAGCAGGATGCCGAGGGCGGCGACGGCGATGAGCAGCGGCCACCAGGCGGCACCACCAAAGGGTCGTGTCTGCTGCCCCCACCCGATGGGAGACAGCCAGGCGGGCCACGCGCTGGTCACGCGCAGGCCGGCCTGGTCGACGGTGCCGAGCATGTTGCCGATACCGCTGATCGCGAAGGCGAGTCCAAGGGCGCCGGCCGCGATACCGGCCGCAGCGCGGGTCGTCGAGGACAGCTGGCAGGTCACCGCGGCGACGCCCACCCACACCAACCCGACTGCGGCGACAGACGCGCCGGCCAGCAGGGCGCCCTCGAGGGGCTGCCCGCTGACCGCGATGCCGGCAGCGAGCACCAAGGCCAGGACGACGTCGGCGGCCATTGCCACGAGGACTCCCGCGGCCAGGCCGGCGTACCGGCCGACCACGGTGGAGCCGAGCAACTCGGCGCGGCCGAGCTCCTCGTTCTGACGGGTATGCCGGATCACGGCGAACGTGCTCATCAACGCAGCCAGTACGGCGAGAGTCACGTACTCGCGGTGCAGCATGTACCCACCCACGCTAGGCCCGGAGGTGAGCCCGAGCAGGCGCATACCGGCGTTGGCGGCCACCATCCGGGTCTCACGCACGAGGTCCTCGCGCGCGGCGAGACTCTGATCGAACATCGCCGTCGTCGCGGCCACGAACAGGCCCAATCCCGCGCACCACGCGGTCAGGGTGTAACGGTCGCGGCGTACGGCCAGGCGGGTCAGGCGCCAGGTTCCGCTGAAGTCGGCTGCCGTAACGGTGCCCATAGCTCACACCGCCTCGAGCTCCGCCGGCCGGTCGAGCTGGTCGCCGTAATGCCGCAGGAACAGCTCCTCCAATGTCGGCGGCGAGCTGGTCAGGGAACGTACGTCGTACTGCACGAGCCGCTCGAGCATGGTGTTGAGGTCGCCGGCGTCGACGCTGAACCGCGCCTTGCTGCCCTCGATGATCAGGTCGTGCAGCTCGGTCAGCGAGCCCAGGCCGGTGGGCGGCCGGACGGTCTCGACCGCCACTGTCGTGCGGGTGAGATGCCGCAGTTCGGCGAAGGTGCCCGACTCCGCGGCGCGCCCGTTCCGGATGATCGTGACCCGATCACACAGGGCCTCGACCTCGGACAGAATGTGGCTGGACAGCAGGACCGTGTGTCCACGGTCGCGGACGCCTTGGACGACGTCTTGGAACACCGTCTCCATGAGCGGGTCGAGACCCGAGGTCGGCTCGTCCAGCAGGTACAGCTCCACGTCGGAGGCGAACGCCGCCACCAGGGCGACCTTCTGGCGATTGCCCTTGGAGTAGGCCCGGACCTGCTTGGTCGGGTCGAGCTCGAACCGGTCCAGCAGTTCCGCCCGACGGGACGTCACCAGCCCGCCCCGAAGGGCCCCGAGCAGATCGATCACCTCACCACCGGTGAGGTTCGGCCACAGGTTCACCTCACCGGGCACATAGGCCAGGCGGCGATGCAGCGCCGCGGTCTCGCGCCACGGGTCGCCGCCCAACAGTGTGACGCGACCGCCGGACGCGCGCAGCAGGCCGAGCAGAATGCGAATCGTGGTCGTCTTCCCGGCGCCATTCGGGCCGAGGAAGCCATGCACCTCGCCGGCATGAACAGTCAGCTCCAGATGATCAAGTGCTCTGGTCGCGCCGAAGTCCTTGATCAGCCCCGACGCCACCACAGCATCGCCGCGGCGGGCCGGCTCTCGTGCAGTGAACACCTCATCCATAACTCCACGCTCCCGCTCAAGCGCTCCGCAGTTCAGGGACGAAAGCCCCGACCTCCCATGGACGATCGTCACCGGGACCGGGCCGCACGACTCACAGAACCCGGGCGAACCCGGGCACCCGGCGAGCAGCCGTACACAACGAAAGGCAGGCCCAGGCGAAGCAGCCGGTCACTGAGGCTCACAGCGGCGAGGCCGTACCGACCTACGGCCAGGTCGGCTTGTTGCGCAGGTCAACGATCGGGCTGGGGTGCGGGCAGTGGCTCCTGGAGGTCCTCCAGCAGTTCGACCTGACCGGACAGCATTCCGGTGAGGATCGTGCGGGCGACTCTGAGCAGTTCCGTGACGTCTGGGCTCGTCAGTGAGTAGATCACTGTCGAACCCTGCTTGCGGGTCGCTACCAATCCGGATCGGCGCAGGACGGCCAACTGCTGGGACAGGCTGGTCGCCTCGATGCCGACATCGGACAGTATCTCGGCAACCGAGTGATCCCGTTCGCTCAACAGTTCCAGCACCCGGATGCGCGCCGGATGCCCGAGCGTCTTGAAGAACTCGGCCTTCACTTGATACAGAGGTCGGCTCACCCGACGCACCTCCGGCTCGGCCGCAGGGGCGTCAACTCTCCGACGCCGACGTTCCACAGCTGAAAACCTATCATTCACGCACAGTTGAACCGGGTGTAAACATGGACCATGGATCTGACTCTCGTCACGTCGTACGACGCCTCGCCGGAGGAGGTGTTCGCGATGATCACCGACGTCACCTTCCAGGAGCAGGTGTTCGAGCGCATGAGGGCGCGGTCGTACGACGTCGAGGTAGGCGATTCCGGTGACGACCGGGCCGTCCGAGTCCATTGGCAGACGCAACCGGTCGAGGTGCCGGTCGTCGCACGAAGGCTCGTCGGTCACTCGCTGGTCCTGGCGCAGAACAAGCTCTGGCACCGGCCGGACGTCGACGGCGCGCGTGAGGCGGAGGTCGACGGCGAGGTCGCGGGTGCTCCGGTGAGGCTTACCGGCAGGACACGAATCGTCCCCGAGGGGCGCGGTACGACCCAGGCCTTCGAGCTGCACGTCACCGCGTCGCTGCCAGTGGCGGGTAAGGGACTGGAGCAAGTCGTGGCGGAGGCGGTCCGGGTCAGGCTGGAGAAGAAGTTCGAAGTCGCCTGGTCCTGGCTGGCCGGCTCACTGTGAAGTTGCCCTGCCCGAGTCGTCGGGTAGCGGGCGGATGTGAACCCGGGAGCCGGTCGCCGCGGCTTGGCGAACGAGTTCGCTGACTCCCGCCGCATCCGTCACGGTGCGCGTGGGTGCGTCGGGCTCGCGGGAGGTGAAGGTCACTTCGTAGAGCAAGGCGGTCGCTCTTTTCATCGTCCGCTGGGCCGGATTCGACTTGTTCAGACTTCTTCGCCGGCAGGGACGGTCACCCCGTTTTCCAGGGCCAGCCTGAGGAGGCTGTCGAGTTCGCCGGAGTAGACGCGCTCGGCGTCGAGATCCCCGGTTTCCTGAGCGGCGCGAAGCTCCCTCCGGGCGGCGGCGATCCGCTGTCGCAGTTCCTCGGTGAACGCGTCCATGGTCTCCCGTCCGGCTGTGACCTGTGCCCTCACCGTACACAAGAGTTGCAGAATTCTTCAATTCATGATCGCATGCATTGCGCAAGATGTGTAGTGATGGAAGGCGGAGGCATGACCACACCGCTGCACCAGCTGAAGGCGGAGTTCTTCAAGACACTGGGGCATCCCGCCCGGATCCGGCTGCTGGAGCTGTTGAGCGAGCGGGAGATGGCAGTCGCTGAACTCTTGCCCGAGCTCCGCCTGGAGGCCTCGAACCTGTCGCAGCAGTTGGCGGTTCTGCGCCGGGCCGGCCTCGTCACGACGCGCAAGGACGGCGTGCAGGTCTACTACTCGTTGACCAGCCCACACGTGGCCGAGTTGCTTGCTGTGGCGCGCGTGATCCTGACCTCGGTGCTCTCGGAACAGGCGGAGTTGCTGGACGGTCTTCGCGCCGATGCGCTGGCGTCCGGTCGGGCCCGGGTGCGGCGGGCTGTGCGGTGAGAGCGCTGCTGCGAAAGATCCGCGAGACCGGCCGGGTGGCGGAGCCGGCGCCACGGCGATCGGGTGAGGGAGACGCCGTACTGCGTGGATCGGTGCAGGTGCGGCATGTGGATGCCGGGTCGTGTAACGGGTGCGAGGTGGAGATCGGCTCGGCCTTCGGACCTGTGTACGACGCCGAGCGGTACGGCGCCCGGTTGGTCGCGTCACCGCGTCATGCGGACGTGCTGCTGGTGACGGGCCCGGTGACGCGCAACATGGCCGAGCCGCTGCGGAAGGCGTACGACGCGACGCCGGCACCCAAGCGAGTTGTCGCGGTCGGCGACTGTGCTCACAACTGTGGTGTGTTCGCCGGTGGCTACGGGGTCGAGGGCGCGGTTGCCGACGTGATCCCTGTCGACGTCGTGGTGCGGGGATGCCCGCCGGAACCACCGGAGATCATCGTGGCGCTGCGGGACCTGACCGGCCGATGACGATTGGTTGGGCGCTGCTCGGCGTACTGGTGGTCGCCGGGCTGGGAGCGTTGAGCGCAGTTGTCACGGATTCGCGTCCACGGGCAGTTGCGGCGGGTGTGTCCACGGCCGCGACCGGGGCTCTCGGTGTGCTGGCCGGCGTCCTCGCGCTCACTGGTGCGACGTTCACGGCGACGGTGCCACAGTTGATTCCGTTGAGCGAGGCAGTGGTCGCCGTGGACGCGCTGTCCGGCGTGTTCTGTGTGCTGATCGGTGGTGTCGCCGTCGTCGCTGGGCTGTACAGCATCGGCTACACGGATCACGCGGGGGAGACCGGTGTGGGCTCGCGGACGGCGCAGGCCTTGTTGCCGCTGTTCGTGGCGGCGATGCTCCTGGTTCCGGTGGCTGGGAACGTGACGACGTTCCTGCTGCTGTGGGAACTGATGGCGTTGACCTCGCTGGCGTTGGTGTTCACCGAGCACCGGCTGCGACCGGCCGTGCGCGACGCAGGAGTCTGGTACGGCGCGATGACACACGCCGGCCTGGTTGCGATCCTGCTCGGTCTCGTCCTGTTCGCCGCTCAGGCAGGAGGCGAGTCGTTCGAAGCGCTCCGATCCGCTCAGGTGCCGCCCACGACCCGATCGGTGATCTTCGTGCTGGTCCTGGTGGGGTTCGGCTCGAAGGCCGGAATGGCGCCGTTGCACGTCTGGTTGCCACGAGCCCATCCGGAGGCACCGAGTCAGGTGTCGGCGTTGATGTCGGCTGCCATGGTGACGCTCGGCATCTACGGCATCCTGCGGGTGGGTCTCGACCTCCTCGGCGGTGGCCCCCGGTGGTGGTGGCTGCTCGTGCTGATTCTGGGCGGCTTGTCCGCCGTCTACGGCGTACTGCAGGCCAGCGTCGCCGTGGATCTGAAGAGACTCCTGGGCTACTCGACGACCGAGAACATGGGACTGATCCTGATCGGCGTCGGCGCGGGCGGGATGTTCGCGGCCGACAGCAATCGCACGCTGGCCAGCCTGTTGATTGCGGCTGCGCTGCTCCATGCGCTGAACCATGCCGGCTTCAAGACGTTGCTCTTCCTCGGCGCCGGATCGGTCGTGCGATCGACTGGCATCCGCGATCTCGACGGCCTCGGTGGGCTGGTGTCGCGGATGCCGGCAACGACCGCACTGTTCGGCATCGGGGCGCTGGCAGCGGCGGCACTCCCGCCGGGCAACGGGTTCGTCTCGGAGTGGCTGTTGCTGCAGGGACTGATCCATGGACTGCCGGGCGCGGACACCGTCGTGGCGGTTGCGATGCCGCTGGCGGTCGGCGTCGTCGCATTGACTGCGGGCCTGGGAGTGGTGACCTTCGTGAAGGCGTTCGGGGTGGGCTTCCTGGCTCGTCCACGGTCCGAGCCGGCGGCGGCCGCGCAGGAAGCGCCGAGGATCATGCGCGTGGCGATGCTTGTCGCAGCAGCCGCCTGCGCATCGCTGGCCATCGCCCCGGCGTCGATCGGACCGGCATTGACCAAGGTTCTCGGGACACTGCCTTCGGTCCACGACGGCGACCCGATGGAAGGTGGCGTGACGCTGCGCCTGACAGGTGTCGAGGGCGCGATGTCACCGCTGTTGATTCTGGTCGGCCTCGTGCTGGCGGCGCTGCTGGGCGTCGTGGTGATCCAGCGCGGCCTGCCGCGGCGCCGGTCGCTGGTGTGGGGGTGCGGTGGTACCCGGTTGGACCCGCGGATGGAGTACACCGCGACATCGTTCGCCGAGCCGCTGACCCGGGTCTTCGACGACGTACTGCGACCGGAGTCCGACGTCGACGTCACGCACCACGCGGAGTCGCAGTACCTGATCGAGAGCGTGCAGTACCGGCAACGCGTCGATGATCGGCTCGAAGCATCGCTGTACCCACCGATCGTGGCCGCCGCGACGAGGGCCGGTGGTGTCCTGAGCCGGCTGCAGAACGGCAGCGTACACAGGTACCTCGCGCTCGGGCTGGCCGGATTGATCGCGGTCCTCGTCGTGGTGGGGCTGACGACATGAGCGCCATCGCTGTTGTCGTGCAACTAGTCCTGCTGATCGTCGTGGCGCCGTACCTGATCGGCCTGATGCGGCAGGTCCGCGCGCGGCTCGAGGGGCGCGCGGGTGCCGGTGCCGGGCAGCCGTGGCGCGATCTGCGCAAGCAGTTCCGCAAGGAGCCGATCTCGCCGGCGGGATCGAGTTGGGTGTTCACCGCCGCGCCGGCGGTGCTGGTGGCGACGACCCTGGTGATCGCTTTGGTGGCGCCGTTCGTCTCCACGGTCTCGCCGCTGGACAGTGTCGCGGATCTCTTTGCCGTGGTCGCGTTGCTGTTGCTCGGTACGGTCGCGCTCGCGCTGGCCGGACTCGACACGGGTACGGCGTTCGGCGGGATGGGGGCCAGCCGTGAGATCACTGTGGCGGCACTGGCTGAACCGACGGTCCTGCTCGCCGGCTTCGCGTTGTCCGCCCGGGTCGGGTCGACCAGTTTGTCGGCGATCGTGGAACGTGGACAGCAGTCGCCGGCCAGCGTGCTGTCGCCGGCGACCTTGCTCGCCGCGGTCGCGTTCGCGGTGGTCGTGGTGGCGGAGGCCGGTCGGTTGCCGGTCGACAATCCGTCGACGCACCTCGAGTTGACGATGATTCACGAGGCGATGGTGCTGGAGTACTCCGGGCGCGACCTCGCTTTGGTCGAGTTCGCTGCGGCGCTGCGGCTGACGGTGTTGCTGGGATTGTGGGCGAACCTGTTCCTGCCGTGGGGCGTTGCCACGACGGACTCGCCAGTGGCGCTGCTGATCGGTGTCGCCGCGTTCGTGATGAAGGTCGCGGTGCTGGGTGTGGCGTTGGCGGCCGGCGAGGTGTTCATGGCCAAGTTGCGGCTGTTTCGCGTGCCCGAGCTGCTCGCGGGTTCGTTCCTGTTCGGTGTCCTGGCTGTCTCGTCCTCCTTCTTCCTGGCGTGATCGTGACAACTCAATGGCTCTACCTGACCTGCGGCGGCTTGCTCCTGTCGTCGGTGATGGTGCTCTGGCGACGTGAGCTGGCGGCGATCGTCCGCCTGCTGGCCGTGCAGGGCATTCTGCTGGGAGTGCTGGCTGGAATCCTCGCCGTCCGGCTGGACAGCCTCGAGCTGGCGGTGGTTGGTCTTGGCGTCCTGGTCCTGAAGGCGGTCGTAGTACCGGGGATTCTTCGCCGGGTACTGCGGGACAGCGGCGAGGCACGAGAGACCGAGCCGTTGATCAACGTGACCGCCTCGATCGTCGCGGCCGCCCTGCTCATCCTGCTTGCGTACGCCGCCGGCCGCCCGATCGTGCGGTTGGCGCCTTCGGCCGAGACCCAGGCGGTGCCGGTGGGGCTCGCGATGGTGCTCCTCGGGTTCTTCGTCCTGGTCACCCGGCGGCGCGCGCTGTCGCAGATCGTCGGGTTCCTCCTGCTCGACAACGGCATCGCGACCACGGCGTTCCTGATCACCGGTGGTGTGCCGGGCATCGTCGAACTCGCGG
Organism: Kribbella sp. NPDC020701; assembly: GCF_055562215.1. Lineage (NCBI taxonomy): Bacteria > Bacillati > Actinomycetota > Actinomycetes > Propionibacteriales > Kribbellaceae > Kribbella > Kribbella sp. NPDC020701. The sequence continues at coordinate 75,480 of NZ_JBVHFT010000026.1, forward strand.
TCTCGCTCGACGTGCTGCTCGTCGTTCTGGTGTTGCAGGTCCTGACGGCCCGGCTGAAGGTGACCTTCGGCGGGACCGACATCGACGAGCTCCGGGAGTTGCACGACTGATGGCCGCACGACTCGTTGAGGGGGAGAGCCGATGACCGCCGATCTCACCGGTGGCGCCGCCGTACTGCTGGTTGCCGCGCCGATCGTGGCGCCGGTGGCCGCGGCCGGCGCCACGGTCCTGATGGGCTGGCGGCGTTCGGTCGCCATCGCAACGATCTCGGCGGCCGCGGTGATTCTCGTGGTGGGCGCTGGTACGGCATTCTGGACCGCCGACGCCGGCGTCGTTGCTGCTGGCAACTGGCTGCGGATCGATGCGCTGTCCAGCCTGATGCTCATCGTCATCGGCGGCGTCGGCATCATCGCCGCGTTCTCCGGCCTTGGTTACATGGAAGATGAGCTCCGTGCGGGACACACCGACGCGATCGGCGCTCGACGGTACGGCGTACTCGTGTCGTTGTTCCTTGCCGCGATGGTGCTTGCGGTCCTGGCGAACAACCTGGGGTTGCTGTGGGCCGCAGTCGAGGCGACCACGATCGTCACCGCGTTCCTGGTCGGTCATCGTCGCTCCAGGAAGTCGGTCGAGGCGACGTGGAAGTACGTGATCATCTGTTCGGTCGGCATTGCACTGGCCTACTTGGGGACTGTGCTCGTCAACTACGCCGCCAAGCAGGCGGGGATCGCCGGTCATGGAACCCTCGACTGGACCGAGCTTGCCGCCCACGCTGGTGACCTCGACCCGGGGGTCATGCGGCTCGCGTTCGCTCTGCTGGTGCTGGGGTTCGGCACGAAGGCGGGCTTAGTGCCGTTGCACAGCTGGCTGCCCGACGCGCACAGCCAGGCACCTGCGCCAGTGTCCGCGCTGATGTCCGGAGTTCTGCTCCCGGTTGCGATCTACGCCCTGGCCCGGTACCGGGTGATCGCCGTCGCGAGCGTCGACCCCGGCTTCGTCCGAGGCCTCCTGCTGGCCGTCGCACTCGGCTCGCTGCTGCTGGCCACCGGGCTGCTCCTGGCGCAGCGTGACTACAAGAGGCTGCTCGCCTACTCGAGTATCGAGCACATGGCGCTGGCCGCGATCGGAGTCGCGATCGGTACGCCGCTGGCGATCGCGGCGACGCTGCTCCACATCGTCGGGCATGGTCTCGGCAAGGCGGTGTTGTTCTGCGGCGCGGGGGAGATCCTCGCCCGTGAGGGCACCACCCGGATCGACCGCGTCCGCGGCCTGTTCCTCCGCGCGCCGGTGCTGGCCGGCGTGTTCGCGGTCGGACTGGCCGCGCTGCTCGGGTTTCCGCCGTTCAGCCTCTTCGCCAGCGAGTTGGGCCTGATCCGGGCCGGGATCGGCGCGGGGTTGGGCTGGGTGATGGCCGCCGTGCTGGTACTTCTGCTCGGCGTCTTCGTAGCCGTCACCGCCAAGGCAGCGGGCATCCTGTTCGGCCCCGAGTCCACCGGAACACCGAGCGCTGCTCTGCGACCGTCCACCGCCGCGCCGCTGGTCGCGGCGCTCGTGATTCTCGGCGTCCTGGGGCTCGCCGACTGGCCACTCGGCCCGCTCCTGGACACCGCCGGCCTGATCGTGGGCTCCCGATGAGCCCGGACCCGAGAACCTACCCGAACCGCCGCCAGACGGCCGTCACCGCCGCGACTCTGGCAGCTCGCGCAGCGGCGTTGCTCGACGACGGCTATCGACTCGCTCTCATCGCCGCCCACGACGATCCAGAAACCTTCCGCGTGGTCTACCTCTTCATCGCCGCCCAGCCAGACCGCCGCGTCGAGCTGGTCCTGACCACCAGCCGGTGCGCGCCTCGGATCCCCAGCCTGGCCGCGCTGTCCTTCCCGGCCGGAAGGTTCGAACGCGAGTTGCACGACCTCTTCGGCATCGAGGTGATCGACCATCCCCTACCGCGGCGGCTGGTCCTGCACCAGCACTGGCCGGACGACTGGTACCCGATGCGCCGCGACGCCGGGCCACCGCCGACCTTCGCGGACACCGATGAGCCGTACCCGTTCCTCACTGTCGGCGGAACCGGGGTGTACGAGATTCCGGTCGGACCGATCCATGCGGGACTGATCGAGCCTGGACACTTCCGGTTCTCGGTCGTCGGGGAGACCATCCTGAAGCTCAAGGCCAGACTGTGGTTCGTCCACAAAGGCATCGAGAAACTTGCCGAAGGCAAGGTCATTGCAGACGCTCTGCCGCTGGCCGAGCGGGTGTCCGGAGACACTACGGTCGGGCACACCCTGGCCTTCTGCCTCGCGGTCGAAGAAGCCCGGGACTGGCCGATTTCACCGCAGGCGCAGGTACTGCGAGCGATCCTGCTGGAGCTCGAGCGCCTCTACAACCACATCACCGACATCGGTGCCTTGTGCAACGACGTCGGCTACGGCATCGCCAACGCCCATGCCCAGCGCATCCGCGAACAACTGCTCCGCCTGAACAAGCACGTCAGTGGCCACCGCCTTCTTCGCGGCGCGATCACGCCAGGCGCGGCCCATGTCCGCGCTCTGCCCGACCCTGGAGTGCTCAGCGCGATCGCCGCCGACATCCAGCAGATCGTCGACATCGCCCTCGACAACAGCGTCGTACTGGACCGGATGACCGGCACGGCCGTACTGACGCTCGACCAGGCCCGCGACATCGGCACACTCGGATACGTCGCCCGCGCCAGCGGGAGTGATCACGACGCCCGCCGCGATCATCCCTTCACACCGCTGACAACCGGAGTCGCCGCTGCTGCCCACACCGCCGGCGATGTGTTGGCCAGGCTCCTCGCACGAGTCGACGAAATCCACAGCTCGGTTGCCCTGATCACCCACTTGCTGGCCGCCCGGCCGCCTCTGAGCGCCGAAACGGTCAAACCCACCTGGCTCGCCGCCGGCCGGACCTCCGGCGTCGGTCTCGTCGAAGGGTGGCGCGGAACCATCGCTCACCGGGTCGAGATCGGCCCCGACAACACCGTGTCCCGGCTCAAGATCGTCGATCCGTCGTTCTTCAACTGGCCGGCCCTCCCGGTCGCACTCGCCGACACGATCGTTCCCGACTTCCCCCTCGCCAACAAGAGCTTCAACCTCTCCTACGCCGGGAACGACCTGTGATCCGCCGCCGGCAACCGCGCCCGATGAAGATCGAAACGGTCCAGCGCTGGGTCGCCTCCGTCATCCTGATCCACGTCGGGACTGTCCCCGCGGTCTCACTCGCCGTTTACAGCGTCGGCGTCGCGGACACCGACCACGGGCGAGGCATCGGCCTGTGGATTATGTCCGGCGTCATCGGCCTGCTCACCGTCGCCGGCGTACGCCTCATCTTCCAGCGCACACCCATCTCACCCTGGCTGCTCCTCGGCCTCCTCCCCACCGCCATCACCGGCTTCGCCATCTTCTGACCACTGCAGTCAGCCAAGTGCTGCCTCGCGACGGAAGCCGCGTGCTTCAGTCGAGCAGTCCTTCGAGCTTCGGGCGGATGTTGCTCTCCGCTCCCTGGATGTCGACCAGTTTGTCCCGGCTGGTTGCGCCGCGTATCAGCGTCACCGCCGAGCGTCGCACGTCGAACGCAGCTGCGACCGCCTCCAGGACAGCCTTCGTCGCCCGGCCGTCCACCGCGCGGGCTGTCACCGCGACCACCAGGGCCTGGCCGGCTACACCGTCGTACCGGCCACCGACGGCGGTTCGGGAGGCGCCCGGTCTGACCCGCAGCAGAATCCTCATGGCCGTATTCTCGCCTGTGCCTGGGACCTGCTGGAAACGGCAGTGAGGTGGTCCGGCGGCTCCGGGCGCCGACGGTCGGTGGGTCGCCGACAGTCGGTGGGTGGACGACTGCGGCTCAGAGTGACCGGCGCCCGCTTCCTGCGACTGTCCCGGCGGGTTCGCGTAGGTCGTCGAGGAGTTCGATCTGATCGGTGATGAGCCCGGTCAGAATCCGCCGGGCGACGCCGAGCAGTTCTGCCACGTACGGAGTGGCCGTGGAGTAGATCACGGCCGCACCCTCCTTGCGCGACGTGACCAGACCGGCTCGGCGCAGCACAGCGAGGTGCTGGGAGAGATTGGCCGCTTCGATGCCGATGTCGGGCAACATCTCGGCGACCGAATGGTCGCGCTGGCTGAGCAGCTCCAGGACGCGGATTCGGGCGGGATGGCCGAGCGTCTTGAAGAACTCCGCCTTGACTTCGTAGAGGGGCCTACGCACGGGCGGCTCCTCTCCCTGATTCCATCGGGGTTGCAGACTTGCTAATCTTAGCAAGTCCGAAACGAGGTGGGAGTGATGCCGGAGCCCATCGTCGCCACGGTCATGAGCCGGTCTCCGGTCGTCGTGGCCCCAGAACTGTCGTTCAAGCAGGTCTCGTGTGCTTTGCTCGCCTCCGACGCGGGCGTCGTACCGGTGGTTCACGGCGGGGTGCCGCTCGGCGTGATCACCGAGTACGACGTACTGGTGAACCTCGAGTTTCACGGTGGTGTCGATCCGGCCCCGCTGATTCTCGGTAGCGCCGGCCGCCGACGACGCCGCAAGGCCCGCGCCGCGACAGCTGCTGAGCTGATGAGTTCGCCGGCGCCGACTATTGCCTGCTCAGCGGGCCTGAGCGAAGCAGTGCGACGGCTGATCATCCCGGGCTTTCCGGCTCTGTGTGTGATTGACAGCACCGGACGCCTCGCCGGCCTACTGGCGCGGCGCGACCTGCTGTCAATCTACCGGCGGTCCGACGACGAGCTCGCCGCTGAAGTCCAAGCCGCCGTGCAGCGCGATCGGGTCCGCCCTACGCGGGAACCGGCAGACGTAGCAGTTCGCGTTGAGGCCGGGGCCGTCACGCTGGAGGGAGCGCTGACGTACCGAAGTCAGGTGGAACACGCCGTCTTTGCGGCCTCCCGTGTCGCCGGCGTCACGGCTGTTCACAGCAATCTGACCTACGACATCGACGACATGCTCGTCACCGGCTTCTGAGTGTCGGTGGGCACAGGCTCTGCACTGTTCTCATGCGGGCGTCGCTCTGGCCGTCAAGGGACATCAGCCGGAGTTACCAATCGATGCCGGGGATGAAGGTCCGGGCGCGGGGGTACGTCGGGACTTTCGGCCTCTGTGCTTGGGGATGGAGACGGCGCACGCTGGAACGATGATCGTCACCACCAGCCTGACAGCCAGCTCGCCGCGTGAACCCTGGTTCCGCCAGCATCCGGGCGTGGCCCTTGCCGTCGCTGGTGCGCTCTACGTCGTGGTGTTGTTGCTCCGGGTGCTTGCCGGTGGGCCCGCTGACACCTATTCCATGCTCTTCGCCTTGCCGGTGGCCCTGATCGCCATCGCCTTCGGACTGCGCGCCGGTGTAGCAGCTGCGTTGGTCGCCGTGGCACTGATCGTGTTTTGGGTTGTGGTGAAGGATGTGACTCTCAGTCCTTCCGGATGGATGTCACGCGTCCTGCCGCTGCTGCTCCTCGGCGTACTTCTCGGCGATGCGTCGGACCGGCTTCGCCGCTCTGAAGCGGAGAAGCGGCGTCTGGAGTCCGCGGCGCTGTTGTATCGCCAGGCGATCGAGATCAATGACTCGATCGTGCAGGGCATGGCCGCGGCCCGATGGTCGCTCGAGGCGGGCAGGGTGGACACCGGTCTGCAGACCCTTGAACAGACGCTGACGGAGGCGCAAGAGCTGGTCTCCGGCTTGATCGGCAGGGCCGGCCTAGGCGCCGGTGAAGCCACCGGCATCGCTCCGGTCGCACCACTCAACCCCGGCGCCGAAGGGTAGTGCCCTGTCACTTCGGCGCGTCGATCAGCGTGAGCTGACGGCGGTGGAAGTCGTAGTGCTGGGTGGGGAAGTGGTAGACGTCGGCCAAGGTCATGTAGTCCTTGAAGAACGGATCCCACCGCGTGGGGTAGTGCATGCCGCGAGCCAGATCGGCGTCGGACTCGGCGTCGAGCCGCTGATGCAGCTTGGCGACGACGTGGTCGAACATGACTACCATCCGCGCCGGGCTGACCGCGTGCCCGGCGGCGTACGAACCGAGGAAATTCACCTGATCGAACGGCCGGGTCGCAGCGTTGAGTAGTCGGGCATAGGCACGACTCGCTCTTTGCGGCAGTCGACCGAACACCCGCACGAGCCGCAGCAGGGCGCGGATGATCAGATAGCCGAGCAGCATGTGGAACAGCAGTTGGCGGTTGTTCCAGCGAGTTCCGTTCGTTGCCCTCAGCAAGTCGGCCCGATCGGCCGACTCGACCAACCGGCGAAAGTCCGCACGAGCCCGTTCAAGCTCGTCGTGCACCAGCTGCCGCTCCATGGTTCATATCAGCACTGGTCCGGCTGCAACACCAGATGCTGCTACCGAGCGGCGTTCTCGCGGGTCGTGGCGGCGAGTCTGTCGCGCCAGCCCAAGCAGGCCGACGGGCCGCCGGGTGCCGCCGGGATCCGGAAGTTGCCGGTTTACTTGCCTGCGGCAGCAGATCAGCCCTTGCCGGCTGCTTCGGCTCGCGCTGTCTGCAGGGTGGTGGCGATTTCACGGGACCAGGTGCGGATCTTGGGCCAGTCCCGGGTGTCGCCGATCAGGTGTTCGAGGTCAGCCCGGCGGGACAGGCGTGCGGTGATCGCATCGGCCTGGAGCTCACCGGCGAAGGTCTTGACCGGTGCGGCCTGGATGAGACCTGCCAGCCGAGCGACGTCGGCTGGGAGGGGCTGGTCATGATTCTTGCTCGGACCGATCGGGCCGCTGTGGAAGAGCCAGACTGGCCGGTTGCGGAGCTGCCGCTCATGGTGGCGGAGGAAGCGAACGACCTCGGGGCGCCAGCGGGCCTGGTAGATCGCGCTGCCGACGATCACAGCGTCGTACTCGCTGACGGCCAGGACGGCGCCGATCTCGTGGACGTCGACCTGGTGGCCGGCGGCACGGAGCTCGGAACCAATGACTGCCGCGATGGTCGCGGTCGCGCCCATCTTGGTGCCGTACGCGATGAGTACCTTCTTGGACATCACACATCTCCTTCCTTCGGCAAGCGGACAGGTCCACGTGCCACTCACCGTGCGAGTCGAGGTCCGCCGCGGCAACTGGACGCCCGCGGGGTGACCGTTGCCGAGTTCGCGGAGAGTCAGCGCTCAGGTTCGGTCGGCTGTTCGCCTCTGGGCTCGTCCGGTGCTGTGTCGCGGTCGCGGCGCTCCTTGTAGAGCTCGACTCCGAGGTGGCGCACGATGGCCTGCCCGGAGGACGCCGATCCGGTCGTCCGCCGGCTGGCCACGGTGCGCTGCGCGTCGCGCTGTGTGCGGGCTTTGTCGATGTCGGTCATGGCCGCCTCCTCTCTCGCAGTTCCAGCACACGCCGGCCCGCGATCGCGCGACAGGGCAGAAATTCCCGGTCAGGTGGACCGGACGGCCCTGGTGTGGATCCCGGCGTACTCGGAAGATGGTGACGAGGCGTTCATCGATCGGAGGGGTGAGCATCATGGTCGCGAGCAGGCACTGGAGCGTCGAGATCTTCATCGACGAGCACGAGGACGAGCGGACCACGAACGCGGAGGCCCGGCTGAACACGAATGACAAGACGCAGCTCGTCGGCCGGGGTACCGCCCGCCGGAATCCGGGGGACACCGAGATCGCCGAGATCGGCGACGAGCTCGCGGTGGCGCGGGCCTTGTCGAGCCTGGCCCACGAGCTGCTCGATGCCGCCACGGCCGATATCGAGCAGATCACTCACGAGCACATTCACCTCCGCCGCTGACCGCAGGTCTGGGCGAAGGTCCACCTCGGCTGAACCATCAGCTGAGGTGGTCAGCCTCGCGCCGAGAGTTGGCGCGGCCGAGCAACGGCAGTCCGTCGGGCTGTCGAGAGGCCCGACGCGCTCAGTCTGCGCTGAGGACGCTCAGATTCTTTCCGATCACTCCGTCGACGCCGAGGCGACGGGCGTCGGCCAGCGCGTCCTCGGTGTCGACCGGCCAGGTGAAGACGCGCTCGGCGCCGTCCCGGAGCTCGGTGACGATCGCGGGGGTGAGGAGTCGCCGGTGGACGCAAGCGCCGTACGCCGGTCGTCCGCGGAGCCGGAACCGCAGTCGGCGGAGTCCGCGGCGGCTCCCGGCCGACAGCACAAGTCGCACGTTGGGCAGGTCGTGGAAGGCGGACAGCATCCACCAGTGCTGTGTACACACGGTCACCGTGCCGGCCGGCATGACCTCGGTCAGCGCTGTCGCGACGCGGGAGCCGAGCCGGGGATGGACGCCCTTCAGGTCGATCAGCAGACGGGGATCGCCGTCGACAGAGGTCAGCAGTTCGCGGATCTCGAGCGGTTGCACCTGAGCGCGGCGGACCAGTTCACCCCGATCCCACAGCCACCACGGACCAAGACTCTTTCGGTGCCGGATCTCGAGGCGGCCCCGATAAGCGTGCACGTCCGCCTCGACCAGGTCGGCGCCGAGATCGAGGGCCGACCGGAGCGTTTCGAGGTTGTTGCCCGCGCGGTGCGCGACGATGAGCTCCCGAGTCACGGCGCCGTCGCTTGTGGCTCGGTGAACCAGCCACGCCAGCGCAGGAACAGGCAGCTGCCACCCACCAGGAGAGCCGGAATCCAGTAGAGCAAGGCAGTGAGTGCGACAGCGCCGAAGGCGGCCGTCCAGGAGACCCCGATCGACGCAAGGCCGGCGACCAGGGCGCCATCGCGTGGACTCGCACCGTGCACTCCGGGCAGCGCTCCGGCGATCTGGCTCGCACCGAAGACCGCGACCAGTTGGAGCGGCGGCACGGATCCACCGACCGCGTCGATGGACCCGACCAGCAGACCGAGGATCGTGGCCTGGTACCCGATCGACAGGAGCACGCCGAGCGCGAACACCTTGGCCGACGGCCACGGCCAGCGACCAGCCAGGAGTGGACGCCGACGCCGTACGACCAGCGCGCCGGCGAGAACCGCGGCAGCGGCGCCGAGGGCGATCGCCAGCACGGTCCAGGGCAGTGTCACGCCGGTCACCACCACCGCGGCGACGAGTCCGACGGCACCGATGAAACGGTCCAGCGCAACCTCGGCGACCGCACTGGACCGCCGTACTCCGATCTTGTCCAGCCGATGAATGCGCCACAGATCCGCCCCGGCATGCCACGGTGAGATCAGGCCGAGGATCTCACTCTCCGCATAGGCGCGCAGATGCCACCGGCGCGGGCGGCCGCTGGTCGAGATCGCGTGCCAGCGCAGCGGGCACAGCACGTACTTGCCGATCGCGAACGGCAGCAAGCCGGCCGCAGCGGGCAGCAGGGCGGTGTGCGGGACGCGCTCGACGTTCCACAGCGAGAGGCCGACCGCGGTCACGAGCGTGGCGATCCGCACGCCGCGATGCGACGCGATCGTCTGAATGAGTCGCGCGATGCGCGCGAGGTGTCTGTGGCCCATGTCCATGAAGGCTTCCTTCCGGGCCCGGCAACTGCGCTGAGGGGTGCGCCGGGTCCGACAGTCCGATGCCAGGACGATAACCGGCGTGTCCAAGAACGGCATCGTGACGCCTGTCGTGGACCTTTGCCGTCGAGAGCCGGGCGGTATGGCCCTGTGCTGCTGCCGGTCGCCTCAGCCACGGTGGAACGAGCGGCGGAGGGAGTGACCGATGGTCACCGAAGGCGGGACAGCGATGCTGCGCATGGCCGGCCGGGCCCAACAGGTCGCGCGCGAGGTGATCGTGATCGTGGCCGCCATCGTCTTGTACTTCGGTGTCCGCGGTCTGATCGCGACCAGAGTCGACGTGGCCTACCAGAACGCTGAGCGCGTCGTCGCCATCGAGCGATCGTCCGGGGTCTTCGTCGAGCCGAAACTGCAGGCGGCCGTCACCGCGCACGGGTGGATCGCGAACACGGTGAGCTACATCTACATCTATGGGCACTGGCCGGTGCTGCTGACGACGTTGCTGTGGTTACTGATCCGGCATCGCGAGGCGTACTGGACGTTCCGGAACGCGATGCTGATCTCCGGGGGGATCGGCTTGGTGATCTTCGCCGTGTTCCCGGTGGCGCCGCCGCGCTTCCTGGCGGGGTACGGCTTCGTCGACACGGTGACGGAGCAGACGGAGGCCTATCGGGTGCTGCAACCGCCGGCGTTCGTGAACCAGTACGCCGCCGTGCCGAGTCTGCATCTGGGCTGGAACCTGCTGATGGGGATCGCGGTCGCCGGTCTGGCCGGTCACCGGATCACGCGTCTGCTCGGCTGGCTGATGCCCGTCCTGATGCTCGCCGCGATCGTCCTGACCGCCAACCACTACCTGTTCGACGGCCTGGTCGGCGCTGTGATCGCTCTGGTGAGCCTGCTCGCCGTCAACCGGCTCGGCTCGGCTGGTCGGCGACGGCGTCAGGGTCGAAGGCCTGCCGGGTCCGGTGCCTTGGGCCCTGCTGAGGCAGTGCGGCGCGAGGTGTCCCGCTCGGAGTCCCACTCCGTCGAAAATGCGAGGGACAGAACAAGATCTCGAATGTAGCGTGACCGAGTTATGGAGATGTACGACGTCACGCGGGCGATCGCGGCTGCGACTTCGGTTGCCGCATCGCTCGACTTGCCAGTTAACGACGCAATCGTTCTTCACAACTCGAACAAGCTGGCGCTGCGGCTGACGCCATGCGACGTCCTTGCCCGGGTCGCGCCTGTGGGGCAAGAGGTTGCCGAGCTCGAAGTCGAGCTCGCTCAACGGCTCGCCGAGGTCGGATGCCCGGTGGGTGCCTTGGAGCCCCGGGTGGACCCGCTTGTGTACAAGCGCGATGGCTTCGCAGTGACGCTGTGGACCTACTACGAGCCCGTGACGCCTCAAGTCTCACCAGTCGAGTACGCCGATGCGCTGGAGCGGCTGCACGCCGGCATGCGCAAGGTTGATGTGGCGAGCCCACGGTTCACGGATCGAATCGCGGAGGCAGAAGAAATCGTTGCCAACCCGGATCTCTCGCCGGAGCTCGCCGACGTAGACCGCGTGTTCCTCAGCAGCAGACTAGAAGGCGTGCGACGGGCGATCGAGGACCGCGGGGCCGTGGAGCAGCTGCTCCACGGCGAGCCGCATCCAGGCAACCTGCTCAGCACGAAGAACGGCCCGTTGTTCATCGACTTCGAGACGTGCTGCCGTGGGCCGGTCGAGTTCGATCTCGCCCATGTTCCCGAGGCGGTCTGCGAGCACTACCCGGACGTTGACCAAGAACTGCTGGACGAGTGCCGGCAGCTCGTTCTCGCGATGGTTGCGGCGTGGCGTTGGGACGTTGGCGACCAGTTTCCGAACGGGAGGCGCTTCGGAGAGGAATTCCTCCGCTCGCTGCGCGAGGGTCCTCCTTGGCCGACACTCGACATGATGAGCAGGCGACTGGACGGTCTGTAGAACGCCGGCTCCGCGACGCCTGATCGGGGACTGACCGTACGGCGGGGGATGGGCCGGGTGGTCCGGCAGGACGGGACCTTGGGCCCTCATCACGCACGCGGGATGGAGCGAGTCTTGAAGTGCAGGGAAACGACCGGCTCGCCGGGAGCGGACCGCGAAAAGGGTGGCTGAGGCCACGAGGTTCGCCGTCATCAAGACGGTTCCGGTCCGGTGAGCCGGTCCCCCTGCGTCCAGCCGAGACGCGCCCAGGAGGTTGTCATGAGCACCGTCAAGGAGCGGTCGGGGGAGCTATGGGTGCTCAGGCAGACCCGGCGACTCGGGATCGGAAGGAACCCGATGCGTCGCCCGTCGGATCGCCTTGAGGCGGGTCTGCTGTGGTGCGGGCTCCTGGTCGCGTTGCTGTTGATCCCGGTCGCCGCCGCGGTCGGTACCAGCGTCAGCCGTGCCTATGACGAGTCCGCCGCCCGGCAGCGAGCGGTGTTGTACCAGGTGAAGGCGACGACTCTCGAAGGCACCGAACGTGACGTACCGACCGCACCCGGGGACGTGTTGTCGCGAGCCAGGGTTAGTTACGTCGACGCGAACGGGTCTGCCCGCGAAGGTACGGCGAGTGTCGTCATCGGCACGAAGGCCGGGGACCAGGTGACCATCTGGCTCGACCGTTCCGGCACCATCGCCCCCACCCCACGCTCGAGCGCCGACAGTTCGGCCTTCGGTACCTCGGCCGGTTTCCTCACGCTGGCCGGCTCCTGGCTTCTGCTCTGGGGCCTCGTGCGACTCGCCCGTGTACCGCTGGACCGCCGTCGGGCACGGGAGTGGGAGGTCGAGTGGCTCGCGGTCGCCCCCCGCTGGCTCCGCGGCCAGAAATGACATCAGGGGAGCCGGCCCCTGGACGGGACCGGCTCGAGTGTGTTCGTCACTTGCGGCGCGCGATGCGGTCCATCGCGGAACGGACGGCAGTTTCGCTCGGTTGCGGCCACAGGACGTCCCAGGCGTGGAAGATCAACCCGATACCCCAGCCGAACATCGGGAACGCCGGCCAGAAGAATCCCGCGCCGGTCAGGTACCAGATGACCACCAGGAAGGTGTTCACCGTCAGGTAGGCGAGGACGTGACCGGCGAGTTCACGCCGCTTACGCAGCTCCTCCACCGCCTGCTCACGCAACTGGTCCTCGGTCCGCACCGGACCGGGCCGATCGATGAGTTCGTTGTCGTTCATGAGTGCCTCCTTGCTCATCACTTCCACCGTCTGCCGGTGCCGGGCGCTCGGCCAGAGCACCAAGACGCGCTCCGGGCAGGACCTTCGGCTCTGCAACTCGAACCGTCGTTGCGGCGGACGCGGACGCCGTACCGGACCTGTGGTCGGTTCCCGCGGCCGCGGCGGCGTCGCCGGCCTGCTGCTGGGATCCGTCAGCCAGAGCCTCCTGCACCACGCGGACTCGCCGGTCGCGATCGTCCGCCGGCACGAGGAGTCATGATGCTCACCTGCCGTGGGCGGTGGAGGTGTTGCGGCCGTCGACGTCGCGGGTCTCGCGGAGCAGGTCGCGGAACTCGCGCTGCCTGAGCGGGTCCAGCCCGGTGGTCGGCTCGTCCAGGATCAGCAGGTCCGGGTCATGCATGAGCCCTTCCGTGTCTCAGCGTGGAGCCGTGCGCCGGGGGGCTCCCAGTGGCAGACGTCCTGGATTGGCGGGCCGTTCGGCTTGCGGTGCTGAGGTGAGAACGGCCCTGACCGGTATGGCGCTGAGGTTCGACGATCGAAGTGTCGGAATCGAGTGAAAGGAAGCCATCATGACCACCACGCCGAACCGGCTGCCGGCTCGCACCATCGAGCCTGACGGCGA
>NZ_JBVHFT010000027.1:0-80855 GCF_055562215.1 Kribbella sp. NPDC020701
CACTCCCCGGCAGGTCCACGACGAGTACCTGGAACGGCAGCTCGTAGCATAATTGGCCATTAAAAGAGCTGTCCGGAAAACGCGGGGCGCATCAGCTCGCCTCGGTGGACTCTGCCGTCGATCGGCTCGATCAGTTGGCCCAACGGATGTTGACTATGGCAGAGGCGACCAGCCGGCGCATCTCAATGGCCGCAGCGGCGTCGCCGGTTCTCGGAATGAGATCCGGCGAGGCAATCGTTGCGGAGCGGATGAGCCGTCCCAGTGACCTCGCCCAGTGCGACCGCGACGACCTCTTCGATCGTGATGCGGAACAACTCTTCGGATATCTGTGCCATCTCTCGGACGAGTGCCGCTTCGGATGGGGCGTCGCAGGATGACTGTGACGACTCGTGAAACCTGGCCCTCGCGGTCGCGATTCCAGTCCAGCCGAGAGTCTGAGGCACGGCTGTTACTCCTTGTCGACGCCTTCAGCCGGAAGTCCAAGGGCGAGCCTCGCTTCCTGGAAGGGCGGGTCAAGCTCGCGAAGCTGGACTTCCTTCTGCGCTATCCGGTCCACTTACGCAAGGTCTTAATCAAGCACGGAGTCGACGCCGACCGTCTGGAGGATCTCGAGGAGAACGACGCTCCTCTGGACAACAGGATGATGCGGTATCGCTACGGCCCCTGGGATCCGTCGTACTATGCGGTGCTCGGCTCGCTGATCGGCAGAGGGCTGGTCGAAGTCGAACCGTTGCCGGGATCGGGCGGTTTCGGCTATCGCACGACTGCCCTGGGGGCCGGACTCGCCGAACAGCTTCTCGCCGACGAGATCTTCCTCAAGATCGGTGACCGCGCCAAAATTGCTACGTCGGTGTCTGGACAAGTCGGGGCGGACGCTGATGGGCTACGTCTACGAGGTTCCCGAGGTGGCGGACGCGACGTGGCTGGACGACATCCGATGACGAGCCAAGAGCCTGCTGGGCCTACGTCGTCGCACCGCCTCGAGCTGGAGTCGGTGGAGCTGGTCGGCGGTGGGCGAAAAGTCCCGTTCCATCCCGGTCTCAACATCATCCAGGGCGACATCACCAGCGGGAAGACGACCCTCGTCCGGCTTATCAGTGCCCTGCTCGGGCCGATGCCGAGCAACCTGCCGCCGGAGGTGGAGCAGCTGACGGCGATCCGTGGTGAAGTGGTTCTCGGCAACACGGTCTGGAGCATTTATCGGCCTCGCACCACAACCAGCACGGCTCCTGTGGAGATTAGCGAAATCGTCCATGGGCGGGAGCCGTCCTCGACCCGTCTCCCGGTCACCGGCAACGGGCCGTCGTACGGCAAGTTCCTTCTTGAGCAGCTGGGCCTGCCGATCGTCAGCGTTCCTCGCGCCCGCAGCGATCCGTCCGGAGCGTTGACGCCCGTGTCCATCAGGGACTGGCTCAACTACTGCATCATCACCGGCGATGAACTCGACACCCAGGTGTTCGGGCATCTGCGGCCGTGGCGGGAGGAAAAGCGGCGCTGGGTCTTCGAGCTGGTCTACGGGTATTACGACCCGGAGTTGGCCATGTTGCGCGCCGAACTTCGGACCCTCGAACTCCAGATCCAGGAGCACCAGAAATCCGAGGCGATCAGCCAGCGGTTCCTCGCCCAGACTCCGTTCGCCAGTGCGGAGGCGCTGGACCGCGAACTGGCCGGCAGACGCCAGCAGCTCGCCGAGCTCGTGAATCGGCGCAGAAACCTCGCAGGAGGTATGGATCGATCCAGGCCGGAACTCGCCAGGATCCGTGCCGAGCTGCTCGCTGCGAGAACCCGGTTTGCAGCGCTGTCGGAGCAGTTGTCGGGGCTCGCCGCCCAGGCGAGCGACCTGGCTGATCTCGAGCAGCAGTTGCGGGCACAGTCAGCGCGATTGACGCGCGCCATCGTGGCCGACGAGCTGCTAGTTGATTTTGACTTCGTTGTCTGTCCACGCTGCGGCCAAGGAGTGAGTCCAGGGCGGGCCGAGGACGGGCACTGCTATCTGTGCTTCCAAGAGCCCCGGCCGGCGCCGTCCACCTCGGCGCTGCTCGCCGAGCAGGAACGCATCGCCAGCCAGATTGAGGAGACCACGGACGTCCTCCGCGAGCGTCTCGCGGCTCGAGGTCAGCTCGAGGCGGAGCGGTCGGCGCTCGACGCCGAGATCATTGAGCTGTCGCGCCGGCTCGACGAGGGCACGTCGATATTCATCTCCGACCGGTCGTCGCAGCTTCAGCAAGAGGCGGCGGAGCAGGCGACACTCGAGGCCGACATCCGGCGGCTAACTGAGTACAGTGAGCTGGTCCACCGCTACCAGGCGAGTCTGTCCGACCGTGAGGCACTCCGGCGGGAGGCGGATGCCGTGGAGGAGCGGATCCGGGCCTATGGGATCAAGCGTGTCGATGCCGAGGGGCAACGTACGAGCGCTCGAGCAGCGCTGCTTGCAATATCTGCGAGAGCTGCGCATCCCGGACTTCTCTCCGGCCGAGCTCCAGGTCCACATCAACCGGAGTACCTACTTGCCCGAGGTGTCTGGCCGAGCCTTCGAGACGCTGTCTAGTCAGGGCCTCAAAACCCTGGTCAACATCGCGCACGCGCTGGCACATCACACGGTCGCAATCGACAGGGGACTGCCACTGCCCGGGCTGCTGATCTTGGACGGCATTTCCTCAAACGCGGGCCAGGAAGGTTTCGATCTGGCGCGCATCCGCGACGTTTACGACCTCCTGGCCCGCACGGCGCAGTGGTACCTCGGCCGGCTGCAGATTGTGGCCGTCGACAACGAGGTCAACAACGCCGTCAGTCTGGAGCACCGGGAATCGCTCATTCTCGGTCTCAGGCAGAGTGACCGCCTGATCCGCGGACTGTAGTGGCGAGGGGCCCGGAGCCGCCGTGCTCCGTGGCGATCAGCTCAGGACTGGGGAATCCGCTCAGCTTGATGATGGTGTCGTTGGGGGATCAGGACGGGGCGCACTCCGGGGCCGTCCCGCACTCCGCCAGAGCCTCACCCCGGATCTCCTCACGGATCGACGTTGAGTTTCTGCGTCCGGTCCGGTTCGTGATGACACCGCTCACTGCGAACTGGACCGGTGCATTCGTGGGATCAGCTGGTGACGGTGCAGGACTATCTGCTGTACGGACTCTGAGCGGTTAGCAGCCGTCTCTGTGCGCGGCTCAAGGCCTCTCGGAGGGTTTCGTTCGCCTGCTGAAGTTCGGTGACTTGGCGCTGCAGACGATCCACTTCCGCGAGCAGTACGGTCACCTGTTCGGCTTCGATTGCCTCGGCCGAGCGCACCAGTTTTCGGCTTCGCCAGTTGCGAAGGCGGCAAACACATGTGGCGAGACCCGGGTGACGCGTCTGAGGCGGAGGATCTCTGGTGCAGCAGCAGCGGCGGTCATGTGGTGGTGTTGAGCGCTGGGGCTGGTGATCTGCGGTTGGTCAGAGCTCAAGTGTCCAGTGGCCGTCGGGGCCGATGAGGGCGTTTCGATCCTCGCGGAGTTCGACGGTCATGGTGTCGAGGGGGAAACGGCCGGCGGCTGTCCACCTGGCTTGGACGCGTTGCAGGTCGTCCCATAGGCCTCGTGGGCCGCTTTGGTGGATGGTCTTGGTTTCGCTGTCGGCGCGTGCCCAGGATCCGTCGGCTGCTAGGAGCCACAGGAGTTGGCTGCCGTCGTCGCGGGTCGCGGAGCGGTTCTCGATGTCGGGGGTGTCGAGTTCGTACAGGCAACGCAGCTGCCAGTCGTCCCACAGGTCGGGTATGGGTCCTGTTAGTTGGCGGGTCTCGTCGCCTGGTTGGTCGCGGGCGGCGTTGAAGACGTGATCTAGGCGGGCTGGGTAGTCGGTTTCGCGGCGGGTGCGCATGAAGGTGGCTGGGTCTGGTTGGACGTGGCCGCGGACTACTCCGTCTGGGTGTTTGTCGGCGTTGATCATGAGCGAGGTGCCGGTGATGGTGGTGACGATCTTGCCGCCGGCGCGGAGAGCGTCTAGCCATGCCGGAGGGATGGGGCGGACGGCGACGGTGGCCATGATGCGGTCGTAGTTGGTGTCCGGTAGCGAGCCGGTGGCGTCGGCGATCTCGAGGCGTGGGGTTCGGCCGAAGTCGGCGAGGCGCTCGCGGGCGGCGTCGACGAGGTACGGGTCTAGGTCGATGCTGGTCACCTGCTTGTCGCCGAGGCGGTGTGCGAGGAGAGCTGCGGAGTAGCCGGAGCCGGTGCCGACGTCGAGCACCTGGTCGT
Organism: Kribbella sp. NPDC020701; assembly: GCF_055562215.1. NCBI lineage: Bacteria > Bacillati > Actinomycetota > Actinomycetes > Propionibacteriales > Kribbellaceae > Kribbella > Kribbella sp. NPDC020701. Next base: position 4,225 of record NZ_JBVHFT010000027.1, read on the forward strand.
GCTTGTGCGGGTCGAGCAGGTGGAGCATGCGCACGATCAATCCGGGCAAGGTGGACGAGGAAGTCGGGAGGCCCGTCGGACGATCGGATGTGTCCGCACGATCGGCGTGGAGCGAGCCCACGCGGGTCACCAGTGTCTCGTCGGTGTACGCCTCCGCCCACGGTTGGTCCGGCCGCGGCGTGCGAAGTCCCCAGGCGAATGGGTAGCTGTCGGGGATCGGCTCCCACCACCTCGGCACCAGTTGGTGCCGAGGTGTGGAGCTGACCGAGTCGTGCCACTCCGGTGCCGTTGCGGTTACTTCCTCGGCGAGCTTGCGAGCGGCGTCGGTCCAGTCGGTCACGGAGTCAATCGTCCTTTCCTTGGAGGGCATCGGCCATTGCTTCGATCATCGGTAGGCCGGCCTTAACAGCGAGCCAGTGCCATTGGCCGTTCGGGTTCACTTCGAAGAACACCCATCGGCCCTCTGGGGTCACGGCGAAGTCGAGCGCTCCGAAGTACAGGCCTAGCTCGTCCATCAGCAGCCGGACGCCCTTCTCGACATCAACCGGGAGCTCGATCGGATCGTAGGTGAGGGAGGGATAGTCCGTTCTCCAGTCCAGTCTGGCAGCCTCGCTTCCGGCCTGGATCGCGACCGGAAACATCCGGTGCCCGATCACTGTCAGGCGTACTTCGCATTGCTTGGGCACTCGTTCCTGGAACAGATGTGCAGTGCCGGTGAGGCTCGCGTCGATCTCGTCGGCGTGGAGCACTGTGGTCGGCAGGTAGCGATGACGCCGTTCCGCCGTGAGTACGCCACCACTGAGCCCCTTGTAGATGACCTCGTCAGCGCCGATGAACCCCCGGGCATGATCAGAATCCGAAGTGATGACCGTCCGTGGTACGTCGAGGCCGGCGCGGGCTGCCACAGCGAGCTGAACCGGTTTGTAGTTGGCGGCCGAGTCCTTGGCCGGATGATTGATCCATCGCACCGGAAGCGACCCCAGCACGCCGAGGACTCCGACGCGCGCCTCGGATACTGCGAACGCTCGTGCCTCGTCCGGCCAGCCGCTCGGCACACTGAACTCGGCGGGCCGTCGCCACCACACGGCGCTGATGGCCTCGAGTTCGACCGACCGATGAGCGGTCAGTTGCCCCTCCCAGCCTTGTGCTCCGAGGGTGGCGGCTATCTGGGACGACTGAGGGAAGTCGGATGTGTCGTAGCGGACGACCGGCGCATTCCGTCTGGTCAGTTCGTCGACGACCGCGTCCGCTGTGAGGTCGTCGCGGCAGGTCAGCACCAGGACGGTGCCCATGGTCAGTAGTTGTCAGTGGAGTTGTCCGATCCCGGGCGCTGGCCGTCGGGGATCGGCGTCTCGGTGTTCGTTTCCGGCAGAGCTGCGGCGATGGCGTGGTACGGGTTGCCGGTCGCGGACACGTTCAGCTGAAGGTTGGCGCTGTAGGTCATCGGCAGTTCCATCGGTGCCCTGTCCGGCCCGGATGCCAGGTGACGAACACCGAACGGAACGGCGGTCATCTCGTTGCTCATGATGTCTCTCCATTTCTGGTGATGGTTTGGAACGGCCGGCCCAGGACGGACTCGCTATCTCGTCCCCGCGCCGGCCGGCTTCTGGGGTGCGACCTCAGCGACTCGCTGACACCGCAGCTGCCGGCCCGGTAGGCCGTGGATTCGAAGGTTGATGACGTGCGCGTACTGCGCTGCAAGTGCTGTCGGAGCGATGTGCTCCTCGATCAAGTACTCGTCCAGCCACAGTTGAACGCGCCAGAGTTCCTGCTCAGTCATCCCTCAGGCCGGCCGGCGTCGAGCCACCGCACGACGGTGGAGCCGTTGTGGCCGTGTACTGCGAGGAGGGCGTCGAGGCCGTAGTCCCAGACGACCGTGGTGGCCCACTTGCCGCGCCATCGCAGCGCTACGGTTCCGTCCGACCACTCGACTCCCTCGGCGACGTCGCCGGTGCCGCTGACTCCGCTGACATCAACGGTGCGGCGGAGTACGAACCGGCGTGGGCCCGCGATTCGGCTGGTCGAATAGTCGGGTTGTGCATCGACTTCCATCGGAGTTCCCCTTCGAGGTCCTTGATCCCCATCAAAGAACGCGCGACTGCGGAACGTAAGGAAGAAGTTGCTACCTGTCGCTGAACGTGAACCGGAAATTTCCGGGCAGAACGCTGTCGGCCGGTGACTCGCCGTACATATCGTTGAGCTGTGAAAGGAAACCAGGCCCTGAAGGCGCGTATGGCCGAGATCGGCCTGACCCAGGCCGAATTGGCTGAGGCGGTCAACGCTGATCTTCGGCGCGCGGGCTATGGCGGCACCGTCAGCGATCGAACGGTGCGGAACTGGCTGACCGGGAAGACTCGCTGGCCACATCACCGCCAGCGCGATGCACTCTCCGCAGTCTTCGGCTGCCCGATCACGGATCTCGGTTTCCTCGCTCCGGCCGAGCCGGGGCCTGTCCCGCGGCGGCGATTCATCGGTACCTCCGCGGCGACAGTCATGGTCGCCACTGGGGCGTCGACGCAGCGCGCTGCTCAGTCCCGAGTCGGTGCTGGTGACGTCGAGCGGCTGCTCTCCAAATTCGCGCTGATCGTTGCGAGCGATCATCAGTACGGCGGAAAGCTCACCATCGAAACTCAGGCGTCCGCGCTAGCCGGTGAAGCTCTCGCTCTGCAGGCGCGGGGGACTGCGAGTCAGCGCATCCGTAGCGCGCTTTACGGCTGCGCAGCCTCATTCACGTCGAGTGCGATGTGGGCTGCCATCGACGGTCGGCGATTCGATACCGCGCAACGACACTTCGATCGCGCAGCAGGCCTGGCCACGATGTCAGGCGATCCGGCGATCCAATTCAGGATCTGGTCCCACGCCGGCAGCCTTTACCGCCACATGGCCAGGCCGATCGACGCGTTGGCTGCCAATGATGTCGCGCGTCGGTTGCCGATTGCGAGGCGAGATCCGATGTTCGCGTCACTCGGCCACGCAAGGCATGCCGCGATATTGGGGCAGACCGGTGATCACCGCGCCGTTCGTCAGGCTGTTGCCCATGCCGAAGACGCTCTGACCAGATCCGAACTCAGCGATGATCGGCCGCTCTGGCTGAACGCCTTCTACGACCAGGCAGAGTTGGAGAATCTCGCGCTGGCAGGCTACTTGGCGCTCGGCGACTATGAGGTGGCCGAGGGCCACGCTCATCGAAGCCTCGCTCTGCTGCGGCCCGGCATGCGGCGCACCCGATCGATCACCACCGCACGACTGGCCAAAGCACAGCTCGGCCAAGGCGACCTCGAGGAAGCAGTCGCGACGGCGATGTCGATCCCGCTCGAGCCGACCGGCCTGCATCCACGCATCAACTCGATGCTTCAAGACTTCAGCAGCACACTGCAGATCGCTGCACCATCGAGCGACCCGGCAACCGCCTGGGATCAGTACGCACACGACTCATTGAGGACGCTTCTGTGACCCCTGACGGTATTGCGTTGCGCCATTCCACCGTGATCGACGATGTGTGGAGCACGATGATCGAGGTGTACGCCGACGTGCGCGCTGATCAACTGCATCTGCCGCACTACTCGGTCGAGCGATTCGGCGAACAGCTTGCGCGGCACGCATCCGATCCCGGATGGGAAGTTGTCATCGGCTACGACGCGGACGAACCTGTCGGGTTTGCTTACGCAAACAGCCTCACGCCAGACGACCGCTGGTGGCGCCGGATGACTACTCCGCTGCCTGACGGCTGTGCGGATACGTCGACCGTGGCGGTGAAGGAGATCATGCTGCGCAAGCCGTGGCGGGGTCAGGGGATCGCCCTGCTGATCCACGACGAGCTCCTCCGCGATCGTCCCGAGGAGCAGGTGTCGTTGCTGGTCAACGCATTGAACGGCGACGGGAAGGTCAAGGCCCTATACGAATCTTGGGGCTATGAGCCGATCAGTACTCAGCAGCCGTCGGTCGATGGCCCGGTCCTGACAGCCATGCTCCGGCGAACTCACCTCAGGGCCGGAGACGTTGAGTAGCGTTGAGAAGCTTGATTACTGTGCGTAGCTCATGCGTTGAGCAGGCATGGAGAAGCCAGATGTGGACGGTGTGGGTGAGGATCCGCAGATTCGGGTGAGGCTGCCGGGCAGGTCGCCGGTGCTATATCCACAGGCTGCTCGTGTGTTGCGCCGGATCGTTCTTCGACTGGCCCGGTCGAAGCGCAGGTGGGCATCTTGAGCGGCGACGAGTGGGCGACGCTGGACGAACTGCTTGGTCTCGAGGCACTGGAAGCCCGTCCGACTAGTGAGGTCGGGATCGGACGGTTGGCCTTCTATGGACGTTGCTCGACTGAAGACAACCAGGATCCGCGGACCTCGCTGGCGTGGCAGATGGGGGAAGCAAGTCGCTTCGTTGAGCCGCTCGGCGGCGAGATTGTGGAGCAGTTCTTCGACATCGGGCAGTCTCGGTCGCTGCCGTGGGAGCGTCGCGGCGAGGCCGGCAGGTTGCTGCAGGAGTTGAAGAATCCGCAGCGTGGCTGGGATGGGTTGGTTGTGGGCGAGGCGACTCGTTGTTGGTACAGCAATCAGTTCAGCCTGACCTGGCCGAAGTTCCATCGGTACGGCGTCGCGCTGTGGATCCCGAGTCTCGGTGGGCAGTTCGATCCCGAGAACACGGTGCACGACATGGCGATGACGATCACGGGCGGCTTGTCGAAGTCGGAACGGCAGCATGTACAGCGCAGGGTTCGGGCCGCGATGGCGGCGCAGGTCGTGATGGACGGGCGGTACCAAGGCGGTCGAGCGCCGTACGGATATGTGGTCGTTGACGCAGGCCCCCATCCGAATCCGCGGAAGGCTCAGGAGGGTTGTCGGCTTCGGGCGCTGGCTGTCGACGAGGAGGCGGCGGCTGTTGTCGAGCGAATCTTCGAGCTCTACCTCGGTGGGTTGGGGCTGAAGTCAATCGCCGAGACGCTCAACCGCGAAGGTGTTCCTTGCCCGTCTGCCCATACTTCGCAGCAGAACCGGCATCGGAGGGGCGATGGCTGGCAACACAGCACCGTGAAGGCGATCCTCGAGAATCCCCGGTACACAGGCTTCGCTATCTACGGCCGATGGCGGAAGGTCGAGGAGTTGCTGGATCCCGACGATGTGGCAGCGGGACACGTTGTGCGCTTCCGGCGTTCGCCGCAGTCGAAGATCGTACGGTCGCGTGAGCCGGCGCACCCCGCGATCGTCTCGGTGGACGTCTTCACGCGGGTGCAGTTGGAGATCCGTGCTCGTCGAGGCGCGGATATGGCGGCCCGGGCGTCCCAGCCCCGGACGCGGATCGGGCCGAAGTCGGCGTACCTGTTCCGAGGAGCCATCTGCTGTGCGACGTGCGGGCGGAAGATGGTGGGCGCTCGACGAAAGCATGCGATGTTCTACCGGTGTGCAGCGAGAACATCGATCCCTGGATCGAGCGCAGCCCTGGGTCATCCGCCGACCGTCTACGTCCGAGAGGATCAGCTCTCCCGCGGCGTGAATGAATGGATTGCAGGTCTCTTCAGCCCCGACAATCTTGATGAGACTGTTGCAGTCCTCGTTGGCGCCCAGGACGTCGAGGACCCGACAGAGGCGACCGAGCGAGTCCTCCGGGAACGGATCGCTGCCGCGGAAGCGAGCATGAACCGACTGCAACGGGCCTTGGAGGCTGGTTGGGATCCCGAGACCCTGACGAACCAGTACAACGCGGCCGTGGCCGAGAAGAAGGCGGCTCTGGCGGGACTTGAAGCGCTCGAGTCGGCCGAGCGTCTGAGTCCTGCGGATATCCGCGCGATGCTCGACGAGCTCGGCGCCATGAAGACGGTGTTGGATCACGCGGATCGAGCGGATCTGGCCGAGCTGTATGGCACCCTGGCCTTGGAAGTGTCCTATAACCACAAAACGCGGGTGGCTGATGTTTCCATCAATCCAACTCCGCGTGTGGTTAGCCTGCGTGTCCGAGGTCGGATACGCACCTTAACCACACGCCTCGGCTTAGCCAGCTGAACTGGATCCGGACCTCGTGCGCGGACTGATTTCTGTCCATCAGCCTCCGAAGGAGCGCCGCGGCAGGTCATCCCGGCTCTCCGGGTGTTCTTCAAGGCATAGCCCAGGGCAGCACCCTGGGAGGTGACCGGGACATGGGCCCGACCTGATCGTGGAACGGCGCCGAGTGGCGTGGTTCTTGATGGTTGGGGAGGACTCTGTGGCCACGATCGCGAATGACCGTCGGCAGTCGGTCGGCTGGATGAATGGGGCTGGGCATCGGCTGACCCTCGGTATGTTCATGTTCGTCGTGCTGGCGCACTGGGCCGAGCACCTGGTGCAGGCCGCTCAGATCTGGGTCTTCGACATGCCGCGGCCGCAGGCGCGCGGGGTCCTCGGCCAGTTCTACCCGTGGCTGGTGTCGTCCGAGACACTGCACTACGGGTACGCGATCGTGATGCTGATCGGGTTGTTCGCGCTGCGCAACGGCTTCGCGGGACGCGGCAGGGCCTGGTGGACGGTGGCGCTGGCCATCCAGTTCTGGCACCACATCGAGCATCTGCTGCTGCTGATCCAGGCGCAGACCCAGCATTTCCTGTTCGGTGGGTCGGTTCCGGTCAGCATCCTGCAGCAGTTCTATCCGCGGGTGGAACTGCATCTGTTCTACAACACGGTCGTGTTCGTCCCGATGGTGATCGCGATGTACTTCCACCTGCGGCCCAAGGAGTCGGAGCGGGCGCTGACCGTCTGCGGGTGCGCCCGCGAGCGGGCAGCGGTCTGACGGCCATGGCCCGATCCGCCTGGGGACAGCTCGCGGTGGGGGCCGGGGCGGTGGTCGTCCTCGCGATCGGCCTGCTGATGCTGGCCGGTCGCGTGGCCGGCCCCGGCCTCGGATCGGTCTCGCCGGCCGACGGTGCCGCGTTCCGCGACCCTCCCGGCCAGGTGTCGCTCACGTTCGACCGGGCCGTGCAGCCCGAACAGGTCCACATCGAGGTCACTGACAGCCGCGGCGAGCCGGTCCCGTCGGGCGCGCCGGTGACCGCCGGTGCGGCGATCACCGAGTCACTGACCTTGCAGGACGACGGCGACTACGTCCTGGACTACCACGTGATCCTGGCCGACGGCCGCGCCGTGTCCGGCACCAACCGATTCCGGGTCTCTTCTGCCCTGCCCGCGGACTCGCTCCCCGGTGATCGGACCCCGCAGGCCGGGACCGGTCACAATCACGAACACTTCGGCGACGACCCGCTCAACGTCGTCCTCATCGTCGTCGCCGGGGTGGCCGTCGCCGCCCTGCTGACCATGCTGTTCCACCGGCCTCAACCCCGTCGACCAGTGGCAGAGGAGTAGCCAACTCATGAACACCCTCCGAGTGCTCCGGCGCAAGATCATGACTCCCGACCGGTCCGCCACCCGCATGGCGGTGCGCGGATTCCATGTCAAGAACGCCGAGGCGCGAGCGCTGCTGGAGTCCGTCGGCAGCTCGTTCCTGGACGGTTTCGAGTACGCCGCGGAGGCACGGACCCCGGCCGCGGCCGAAGCCCCGCTGGCGACCGTACCGACCCGGTTCCGCGGGTTCGCCCATGAGGGCGCCGCGATGGCCTTCGCGGTCCGCGACGCCCTCAACCCGGCCGGCGGCCGCAACGTCGAGCGGTTCCTGGCCGGGGCGGGGGCCGACCACGTCTACATGGCGTACGTCGGGGTCGGCTGGGCGATGGCGCGGGTCTCGCGCATCAGGTGGTCGACCCTGCACTCGCCCGATCCGTTGCTGCGCTGGCTGGTACTCGACGGCTACGGCTTTCACCAGGCGTACTTCAGGACCGAACGCTACGTCTACGATCTTTACGAGGACACCTCGATGCCGTGGGCAACGGTGACCGCGCGGGACTACGCCTCCCGGGCCACCGACCAGGGCGTCGGCCGCGCGCTGTGGTTCGTCGGCGGTACCGACGTGGAGGTCGTGACCAGCCTGGTCGAGCGCTATCCGCGCCGGCGGTGGGCGGATCTGTACAGCGGAATCGGGCTCGCCGCCACGTACGCCGGTGGCGCCACCGAGGCCGAGTTGACCGCGCTGTGGAATCACGCGGCGGACTACCGGCCGCAGATCGCGCAGGGTGCCGCCTTCGGAGCCGCCGCGCGGGCCAAGGCCGGTCTGGTCTGCCCACACAACGAGCTGGCCACGCAGATCTTCTGCGGTCAGCCGGTCGCACTGGCGCAGAAGGTGACCGACGAGGCACTGGTCGGTCTGCCGGCCGACGGCATCGTCCCGGCGTACGAGGTCTGGCGGCAGCGGATCGCGGCGGCCTTCGCGCGGCTCGGCCACTACGCACCTGCCGGCACCGATCAGAAGACCGGCACCGGCCAGGAGGAGCGGGCCTCCTGAGCACCGTGTGAGAAGCCGTCCTTCGGTGATCCGAGCAGGCTTTCCCCCGGGCGGGACATGGCCGCCTACCCCACCTGGCGCCGACCGGCGCCAACCCGTCGAGATGCGAGGATCCGATGCGATCGAGCCCAGTCGCGGTAGTCCGCCGACTCGCCCCAGCCCTCTTTGTGATCATCCTGACCGCCGCGCTGTTCGTGGCCGCTCAGCGACCCACGGTCTCTGCAGCCAACCAGGCCAAGCTGGCCGGGCAGTTCCGGTTCACCGAACTGCCGATCGCCCTGCCGGACAACCTGTCGCACAGGTCGGTCCGGGTGGTGAACCCCCAGTACGAGCACATCAGGTCCTGGATCTCGTCGGTCGGCGCCGCCATCTCGGTCAACGACCTGGACGGTCAGGGCGTGGCCAACGATCTGTGCCTGGTCGACACCCGCTCGGACTCGGTGATCGTCACCCCGGCCCCGGCCGGTGGCGAGAAGTACAGGCCGTTCGTGCTCGATCCGGCGCCCCTGCCGATGTCCGCCGTGATCGCGCCGATGGGGTGCGTCCCCGGCGACTACAACGGCGACGGCTGGACCGACTTGCTGGTCTACTACTGGGGTCGCACGCCGGTGGTGTTCCTGCACCGCGGGCAGCCCGGGGTCCTGGCGTTGGCGAACTACCTGCCGACCGAGTTGATCGCACCGTCCACCGCGCCCGACGGCACCTACCAGGGCAAGCAGTGGAACACGAACGCGGTGGCGGTCGCGGACTTCGACGGTGACGGGCATCCCGACATCGGTGTCTTCAACTACTTCCCGGAGAGCGGCGTCTTGGACCCGAACGGGCAGCCCAACGTCCAGATGAACCACTCGATGTCGCGGGCGACGAACGCCGGCGGCGCGCACATCCTGCGCTGGACGGGCGCGACCGCGACCTCGGTGTCCTACCAGACGCAGCCGGCCATCGACCCGAAGTACGCGACCGGCTGGACGCTGGGCGCCGGCTCGGCGGACCTGGACGGCGATCTGCTGCCGGAGCTCTATCTGGCCAACGACTTCGGCCAGGACCGGATGTTCCACAACCGGTCGACCCCGGGAAAGATCAGGTTCGAGCTGGTGGAGGGCCGGCGGACCCCGCTGACACCCAAGTCGCTGGTGGTGGGGCACGACTCGTTCAAGGGGATGGGGATCGAGTTCGGCGACCTGGACGGCAACGGCCAGTTCGACGCGTTCGTCAGCAATATCACCACCTCCTGGGGGCTGGAAGAGAGCAATCTGGTCTGGATGAACACCCAGACCAGCGAGGCCGGCGCCAAGTCCGAGCTGGACCGGGGCGCCGCGCCGTTCCGCAACGAGGCAGGCAAGCTCGACATGGCCTGGGTCGGCTGGGGCTGGGACGCCAAGATGGCCGATTTCGACAACAGCGGCCGGCTGGCCGTCGTCCAGGCGGTCGGCTTCGTCCAGGGCGACATCAACCGGTTCAACTGGCTCCAAGAGCTTGCTATGGGCAACGACCTCCTGCTGGCGAACCCGGACATGTGGCCCAAGGCCGAGCCGGGTGACGACATCGCCGGGCACCAGCCGATGGCGTTCTGGATCCGGGACGGCAACGGCAGGTACGTGAACGTCAGCGCGAACCTCGGGATGACCGACCAGACTCCGACGCGGGGGATCGCGGTCGGCGACACCGACGGCGACGGCGGCCAGGACTTCGCCATCGCGCGGCAGTGGGGCGCACCGGCGTTCTACCACAACGGCCACGCCGGCAGCGGCGACTTCCTCGGCCTGCGGCTGTACCGGCCGGCCACCGGCAGCGGCGCCGCGAGCGGGCCGACCGGCACTCCGGCGTACGGGGCCAAGGTGGTGGTCACCAGCGCGGATGGCCACCGCCAGGTCGCCCAGCTCGACGGCGGTGGCGGTCACTCCGGCAAGCGCAGCTTCGACGTGTTCTTCGGTCTGGGCGAGTCCGGCGCCAAGCCGGTGTCGGCCGAGATCAGTTGGCGGGACCTGCAGGGCGAACCACACCGGCAGACGGTCGACCTGACCGCCGGCTGGCACAACCTGATGCTGACCGACCAGGTCAAGGAGGTAGCGGCGAAATGACGACGGCGGGCAGTGTCTCCAGCGGCGGATCCGAGGGGACCGCCCTCTCATCCCTCATCCTTCCACCAGCGGTCAAGAAGGTGCCGGTACCTCCTGTGCTGCAGGCCGTCGCCGACAGGCGGGTCGGCCTGCCGCCCCGGATCGACAGCCGTGACCCGCGGTACCTGGCGCTACGCAACTTCGCCATTTCGATGAGCGTCTTCAACATCCTGGGCTACACCCTGCTCGGCTTCGAGCAGCCGTGGGCCTGGCCGTTGTTCTCGCTGGCGATCGGACTGGGGCTGGAGCTGGTGATCGCGGTGATCGCCGGCTGGGCCAACCGGCGGATGCCCGCGTTCGCCGGGCACGGCGCCTGGGGTGTGTTCACCTTCCTGCTGCCGGCCTACATCACGACGCTCGCGGTCAACATGCTGCTGTACGCGAACGACCGGTTCCTGCCGATCGCGTTCGCGGTGGTGATCGCGGTCGGTCAGAAGGCCGTCCTGGTGGCGCCGATCAACGGCCGCTGGCGGCACTTCATGAACCCGTCCAACTTCGGCATCACGACCACCCTGGTGCTCTTCTCCTGGGTCAACATCGCGCCGCCGTACCACTTCACCGAGCAGGTTCCGGACGTCATCAGGATCATGATCCCGATCATCTTGCTGACCGCCGGTACAGTGCTGAACGGCGTTCTGACCAAGAAGGTGCCGCTGATCCTGGGCTGGCTGGGCGCGTTCGTGATCCAGGCCCTGCTACGGCACTGGCTCTTGGACGTCGCGCTGTGGGGTGCCCTGACGCCGATGACCGGCGTCGCCTTCCTGCTCTTCACCAACTACATGGTGACCGACCCCGGTACGACTCCGGGCAAGCCGCGCCACCAGTTCATGTTCGGCATGAGCGTGGCGGTCGTGTACGGCGTACTGATGTCCTTCAACATCGTGTACACGCTGTTCTTCGCGACCACCCTGGTCTGCCTGGGCCGCGGCTTGATGTGGTGGCTGAAGTGGTGGCTGGACCGCCGCCGCGAGGCGGTTCCCGCAACGACCGCGAGCTGATCAGTAGCGACCCACGAAGGCCACCGTGCTCAAGCGACACGGTGGCCTTCGTCGTTTCAGCGGTAGTCGCCGGCCGGGCGGGTCACGACGCGGATGCCCGCTGCCAGCGCTCGCGCCGCGGCGAGGACGCGCGAAGCGTCGGTCCCGGAAGCACTCGCACTGCCGACGCGCGCCGCTGAGCTCGTCAAGGCGGCGACGCTGTCTCCCGGCCGCACGAACGACCTCACCTCCTCTGCCGGCGCGTCCGGAAAGATCAGGCTCGGCAGGGCAACCGATTGCACTACGCCCTCCGGCGCGGTGGCGAACGCGATCGCGGCAGCAGCCGCGGCGGGGACAGCCCCGGGATCGGGCCCGCCCAGACCAACTGGCCAGCCCAAACTCCAGCGCTGCAGGTCTGTCCCGGTGACGAGGTGGACCAGGTGCGGAATCCCGTCACCGCCGACCCGGCTGTGCGACTCGATGATCTTGAGACCCTCGCCGGTCAGTTTGAACTCGGTATGGGCCGGCCCGTCGACGAGACCCATGACGTCGAGGAACTCGACCAGTTGAGCTTCTACGGCCGGCACCAGCGTGTTGTCCAGCGACGGCGCCGGTACCACGTGGGCCAACTCGACGAACGACGGACTGAGGTGCTTCTCGACGAGCGCGAAGATCCGGTGGGCACCACCGACGCTGAAGCTCTCGGCGCTGTATTCCTGGCCCGGGAGATACTCCTCCAGCAACCGGCCGGACGGATCGCCCTGCGCGCGCAGATCGTCGACGCTCCGGATCAGCACGACGCCTTGGCTGCCGGCACCCGCGCGCGGCTTGAGAACGGCCGGTCCGCCACCCCACCTGAGAAAGGTTTCGGCGGCCTCTTCGGTGCTCGCGGGAACGGCCGCCCGGAGTGTCAGGTGTGGCGCCTCGAGCTCGAGCAACGCCCGCATGCTCGCCTTGTCCCGTAGGGTCTCGACCACTTCCAGCGGCGTACCGACGAGACCCAGGTGTTCGTTGGCGAGGGCGGCGGGTACGAGTCCGTCCTCCCGCACGCTGACAACAGCGTCGGGCCGCAATGGCCGAAGTACTCGCTCCACAAAGCCCAGGAGGGCGCCCGCGGTGTAGTCGGCCGTGTAGAAGGCCGACCGCGGCGGGTTCGTCTCGATGAATGCAGCGAGGCGGCGACTTCCCGGCTTCTGGACATGGACGATGTGGCAACCGAGTTGGTGCGCGACCGTTGCGAGCTGCCCACTCGCGCCGAGTACGACCAGTTGCAGATCCGTTGGAGGCTTGGACATCAGCGGGGTCCAATCACGCGACTACGTGGGCTGACAGGGGCCGCATCGAGCGTGGCAGCCGGCAGGTGTCCCCGGCATTTCACGGCGTGCTGTAGATCGCCCTCTGCGCTTCCGACGGCGGGACCCCGGGCTGACGGCACGCAGCAAGAGGAAGGCCTACGGCGGGCCTGGCACTGTCGAGGACAAGGCGTCGGTCGGCGACGCGCGACAAAGGACGGTGGAAGCGTGGCGCACATCGAGCTGGGCATCGACGAGACCCGATTGCCGGGAATCACCGGGCTGCTGGCCTTCCGGCCGAAGACCGCGGGACCGTTGAACGACCTGGCCAACGTGCTGCTGGTCGCGCCGAACTCCCTGTCCCGCGGCGACCGCGAGTTGATCGCGGCGTACGTGTCCGGTCTCAACGAATGCACCTTCTGTTGCGGCTCGCACTCGGCCTTCGCGGCGGCGCAGTTGCCGGGTGGTTCGGACCTGGTGGCCCAGGTTCGCCGCGATCCTGAATCGGCCCCGATCTCCGGGCAGCTGAAGGCCCTGCTGCGGATCGCCGCCGCCGTACAGCAGAGCGGCCGGAAGGTGACCGAGGCCTTGGTGAATCAGGCCAAGGAGACTGGGGCGACCGACGTCGAGATCCACGACACGGTCCTGATCGCCGCCGCGTTCTGCATGTTCAACCGCTATGTGGACGGGCTGGGCACCCTGGCCGGCCGGGACAGCAGCCAGTACGACGCGGTGGCGCAGCTGGTCGTCGAGGCCGGGTACGGCGCGCTCCGGCCGCCGGAACCCGCCTGACAGGAGGTTCGACCGATGAGCCCTGTCGACATCAGCCCGCTGGACGACCGTCTCGCCTTCGCCCGGCAGATCAAGGCGGCCTCCGACCGCGAGCTGCTGGCCTTGATGCAGTCGCCGCGCCGTACCTCGATCGTCGCTGACCTCGTCGAGGACATGCCGGCCGTCTTCCTGGCCGATCGGGCCGGCGACCTCGAGGCGGTCGTGCACTGGAAGGTGACCGATCGCCCCGACGGAGGCATCGACACGCTGGAGCTGGTCATCAGCCACGGGACGCTGGCGGTCGGGCTGCAGCCGACGCGGACGCCTCGCCTGACGCTGACTCTCGGGCCGGTCGACTTCTTGAAGATGGTCACCGGTAACGCCAACCCCAAGGTGATGTTCCTGCGGGGCCGCATGAAGGCCCGCGGCGACCTGGGCCTCACCACTCGGTTTCCCAGCCTGTTCGACACACCTCGACCGTAAAGGACAGGTACGTGGACGACTTCGAGGCATTGTCGGTGGACCAGGTGATGACGCTGGAGGCCTACGCCGACACGATCATCCCTGGCGAGCGGCGCGGTCCGACCGACCGGGCGGTGGCCGGTGCGGCGACCGGTGGGGGCGCGGTCGCCTCCGGAGCCGTGGAGCTGATGACCTCACCGGAAGGCGGCCTGGCCGGGATCCTGGACAGCCTGGCCGAGGGACTCAACGAGCACGCTCGCGAATACACGAGCCGGCTCGGCATCGAGCCCGATCCGGCCGTACCGCCCTTTGTGGCGCTGGACTTCGCCCATCGTGTCGCGCTGGCCCAGAATCTGCTGACGCCGGGCCACCCGGAGCAGGAGCTGTGGGTCGCGCTGGCCATGTTCAGCACGATGGCTTGGGACACCGGTGCCCATCTGCACACGGCCGACGCCGTCGCGGCGGGCCATCCGGGCCTGGCCGCGATGGGCTTCATGCCGCCCGGGCAGGACGGGCTGTGGCGCTTCCCGAGGTTCTCCTACGGCCGTGCCCTCGCCGCGCTGCACCCACGGACGACCTCGACGGGAGATCCGCAATGACAGCCTTCGAACAAACCGACGTACTGGTCATCGGCAGCGGCTTCGGCGGGGCGATTCCCGCCTTCCACCTGGCCGCCGGCGGCGCCTCGGTCGTCGTCCTGGAACGCGGTCCCTGGCTGACCGCGGACGAGTTCGAACACGACTTCAAGTTCGGTTCGTCGTCGACCCGGGTGTTCGAGTTCACCATGGGCGCCGGGATGAACGTGCTCGGCGGCAACTGCGTCGGCGGCGGGAGCGTGGTCTACTTCGCGGCGATGCCCCGCGCCCCGCGGTTCGTGTTCGAGCGCCAGGGCAGCATCGGCCGGCGGATGTGGCCCAGGTCCATCACCCGGGACGCGTTGGATCCCTGGTACGACCGGGTCGTCGAGGCTCTGCCCATCACCCGGGGAGGCTGGGACGACGTCACCTACGCCGGGGGAGTGTTCGCCGCGGCCTGCGACCACGCCGGCCGGACGGCCAATCCGGTCGCGGCCGCGATCGACACCGGCCTGTGCACCAACTGCAACTGGATGATGTCCGGCTGCGCCTTCGACGCGAAGCGGTCGCTGCTGCTCAACTACTTGCCTGGGGCCATCGATCACGGCGCCCAGATCCGGCCGCTGCACGAGGTACAGCGGATCGAGCGCTCTCCTGAGGGAGACTTCCTGGTTCACTACACGGTGGTCGATCCGGTCGACTACCGGGTGCAGGCCGACGCCGGAGTCATCGGGGCGAAGGTCGTCGTGGTCGCGGCGGGCGCGGCCGCGACGCCGGTCATCCTGCAGCGGTCCGAAGCGACGCTCGGGGCGATGCCGCCCGCGGTCGGGCGCTACTTCTCCGGTAACGGCGAACGGCTCAACACGGCGATCCTCAACGAGGACAGGGTTCGCGACGTCCTGGGTCTGGACCGCGGAGACGGCCTGGCCTACGCGGCCAACCAGATCGGCAGGGGACCGTCGGCCGCGAGCTGGGATCGGCTTGACGGTTCGCTGCCCGAGTTCAGCCGCTACTCGCTGGAGCAGCTCTACTTCCCGCCGGGGTTCGGCACGATCCTCGCGCAGGTACCCGGCGCCGAGGGCCCCAGCTGGTTCGGGGTCGAGAAGAAGGAGATCCTGCGGCGCTGGCAGTCCTGGCTGACCATCTTCATCATGTCCGAGGACGACAACGAAGGTGTCTTCGGACCTCCGCCGGAGACCGGCAACGCGGATCGCATCTCGATGCAGATGCTCAGCCGGGGCAACCTGCGGTACGCCCCGTCCGCCAGCACCCGGCACGGGTGGGACCTGGCCGACGCGGACATCCGCGACATCATGGAGCGCGACGGACTGTCCCGGGTGATGCCCTGGACCAACGAGGTCATCGGCGCGTACACCGTGCATCCGCTGGCATCGTGCCGGATGGGCGACGACCCGCGGACCTCGGCGCTGGACGACACGAACGAGTTGCGCGACCATCCTGGAATCTTCGTCACCGACGGCTCGGCCGTGCCCGGAGCGTTGACGGTCAATCCGGCGTTCACCATCGCCGCCATCGCGGAGCGCGCCGTACCGAAGATCGTTGAGGCGGCCCGGGCGCGTGGCGTCGACGTGCGCTACCTCGGATCCCTGCCGCCGGCGGCGCGATCTGGCCGGCCGGCCCCCGTATAGCCATCACCTGGAGGAAACCATGTCGGACACCACGAGTGTGTACGAGGATCTGATTGCTGACGGCAACGATATCGAGGAGTTGGTGACCGGTCTCAGTCAGGACCAGTGGTCCCTGGCGACCCCGGCCCCGGGCTGGACGGTCAAGCACCAGATCGCCCACCTGGCCTTTGTCGCCCACCTGGCAGCCCTGTCGGCCGGTGATCCGGAGGCGTTCGCCGTCGTCACAGCCAAGGCCAAGCATGACTTCCAGGGCGCGGTCGAGGCTGCTCTGATGCCGTACCTGAGGCTGCCCACCGATGAGTTGGTGGACAAGTGGCGCGATGAGCGCAACACCGCGGCCAAGGCCCTCGCGGCCATCGAGCCGCCGTCGACCGTTCCCTGGCTGGTCACGCCGCTGCCGCCGTCGGTCCTGGCCGCGGCCGGAATGATGGAGTTGTTCGGCCACGGCCAGGACATCGCCGACGCGATCGGAGTCACCCGCGAGCTGACCGACCGGATCGGCCACCTGGCCTGGTTCGGTGTCAGGACCCGCGATTTCGGCTATCAAGCGCACGGGTTGACGGCGCCGGACGAGGAGTTCCGCGTCGAGCTGACCGGGCCTTCGGGCGTGGTCTGGGAGTTCGGGCCGCCCGACGCGACCCAGCGGGTGACCGGGCCGGCCGCCGACTTCGCGCTACTGGTCAGCCGCCGCCGGCACCGCGACGACCTGGCGCTGACCGCGCAGGGCGAGAAGGCCGACCGCTGGCTGGACATCGCTCAGGCCTATCGCGGGCCGGCCGGGCCCGGGCGCCGACCCGGCCAGTTCCCCAAGCGATAGACCTCGCGTCGCCGCTAACGGCGCCAAGGCACCTGTCCTGCGGTCAGGCTCGGCGCGTACGGCGCCGGATCGTGCCGGCGCCGGGGTTCCAGAGCGGGCAGTGCGTAGAGGACAGGCAGGTCGGTCTCGCGCTTGGGCCGCAAGGCGATGCCGACGATGTGGGTCGACTTGCCGGTCACAGTCACCGGGTTGACGCCGTTCAGGAGGAGGGAGCGCCGGGTCCACGGCTCAGGGTCGGCGCTGTCCGCCGTGGCGACAGCCCTGATGTACCACGGCCCGGGGGCGACATCAGGCAGCCAGTAGCGCGCCGTTTCGTCGGCTGCCGCATCGACAAACGTCCACGACACGGGCCGGCGCTGGATGATCGGCGTCTCGAACGCGCCGACGTAGACGCGGGCAGCGGCGTACCGGTCCGGCAGGGTGACGGTTCCGGTGACGGTGCCGCTCTCGGCCGGCGCCGGGGTCTCAGCCTGAGATGTTTCGCGCATACCTTCCATCCACATGCGGCGGAATCGGCTGGGCGACGCGCCCACGCTGTCGGTGAAGTGATTGGTGAACGAGCCCAGACTGTTGTAGCCGACCGCCAGCGAGATCTCCGTGACGCTCAGGTTCGTGGTGGCGAGCAAACGTTTGGCCTGGTAGATCCGCACCGCCGAGAGATAGCGTCCCGGCGAAACCCAGGTCGCCTCGCGAAAGACCCTGGAGAAATGAAACCGGCTGAGAATGGCGCTCTTCGCGATCTCGTTGAGCGACAACGGCTCGCTGTAGTCTTCCCACATTCGTGCGATGGCACGCTCGATTGCACTGTTCACGATGGCCTCCCGTAGGCGGAACGATCACGTGGACGGACGTGATCGGCAAAACTGTGCACTGGTGAACTCGAGAGGTGATGGGGTTCAGCTGAAGGCGCGGTCGAGGCGCGCTCGAGTCCCGCCGGCTAGCACAGCGCGATATGCTTGGCGACGAGATCGGCCAGTTCGGGCGTGACGGTGCCGACCGGCTGTGGCGGTATCTCCTGGATCGGAAACGCGCTCAAGCCGGGCACTGTGACGGTTGCCGGGGAGTCGGACAACACCGTGACAGCGGCCTGGGCGGCGGTCCGCTCGGTCGCCGAGTCGTTCCGGCCGGCCAGCAGGAAGGCCAGCCAGGCGCGGTACCAGACGACCAGGTCGGAGAAGACGCCTGCTGAGCTGCTGAGCCCCTTGCTCGCAGCTAGCGCAGTGACCTCGTCCCGGAAGACCTGTTCCATCGCCGAGACGACCTGGCACGGGTCCGCCTCCAGGTCCGGCACCTGGCGTGTCGCCGGGCCGAACCTAGTCAGGAACTCGGTGAACTTCTCGGTCAGATGGTCGTCGTCCGGCCACGTCGGGTTCACCAGTACGGCGCTCACCGCGCGGGCCGGCGCCAGCAGGTCCGCGATGTGCAGGGCCAGCGGTGAAGCGCTGCAATGCCCTATCACCAGCACCCGGCCACAATCCGCGCCGGCGCTCGAGAACTCGCCGGCGCAGGCGCCGGCCAGCTCACGCAGAGGTGCGTACAGGCGGTCCGCGGAGAGCGCCCCGATCGGGTCGATCTGGAACACGGCCCTGGCGTGAAGACGTTCGCTGAGCATCTCGCTCAGGCGTGGCGTCATCGACATCGCCTGGAAGTCGGCCACCAGAATCGGATCGGCCTCGCCGGGGCTGAGCCGCCGGAGGATCTGTTCGCCATCGGAATGCGTCATGCCGCTCCTCACCCACTCGATGTGCACTAGGACCATCCTTGGCGGGCCACCGGCAGGTTCCTTCTCGGATCGTGCCGTCCCGGTGACCGGGTGTGCGTGGCGGCTTGCGCAGCACGGCGAAAGATGTCCGCTCCACCGGCCTCGCCCATGCTGGCTCTGACTCTGGGTCTGGCCCGCACACAAGGAAGAGGTCGCGATGCCTGAAGAGACCGTTCGCCGCGCCGTTGTCCTGGGCGGCAGCCTGGCCGGCCTGCTCGCCGCCGACGTGCTCGCCGAGACGTACTCCGAGGTCCTGGTGGTGGACCGTGACGAGCTGGCCGGAGTGACAGGCCCGCGGCGCGGCGTGCCGCACGGCCGGCATGCCCACGGTTTGGTTGCCCGCGGCCAGCAAATCCTGGAGAAGCGCTTTCCCGGTCTGCTGACCGAGTTGACGGCGGCCGGCATCCGGCCGGGAGACTTCAGCGCCGACATTCGCTGGTACTTCAACGGACTGCAGTTGCGGCCGGCCAGGACGGGGCTGCTCTCGGTGCCCTGTACCAGACCTGTCATCGAGCGGATCGTGCGCGGCCGCGTGGAGCAGGTCAGCAAGGTGCGTTTCCTCGAGCGGTACGACATCGTCGGGCTGGAGACGACGCCCGACGCGACCCGGGTCACCGGTGTGCGGGTGCAGAGCCGCGACCCCGGTTCGGACCCCGAGATCCTGTGTGCCGACCTGGTGATCGACGCCACCGGCAGGGGATCACGGACACCGGTCTGGCTCGACGAGCTCGGCTACCGGCGGCCGGCCGAGGACCTGGTGAAGGTCGACCTCGCCTACACCACACGCCACTACCGGGTGCCTCGCGATCCGTTCGGCAGCGATATCGCCATCATCGCGGCGGCGACCCCCTCGCATCCGCGAGGCGCCTTCTACTACCGGGTTCCCGGCGACGACGGCCAGGTCGAGTTGTCGCTCACCGGCGTACTCGGCGACCATCCGCCGACCGACCCGGACGGGTTCCTCGAGTTCGTCCGGTCGTTGCCGGTGCCGGAGATCTACGAGTCGGTGCGCAAGGCAGAGCCGATCGACGACGCGGTGACGTACCGCTTCCCGGCCAGCGTCCGCCGACGCTACGAACTGCTGACCAGGTTTCCCGAAGCCCTGCTGGTGATCGGGGACGCGGTCTGCAGCTTCAACCCCGTGTACGCGCAGGGCATGGCCGTCGCCGCCATCGAGTCCCGCATCCTGGCCGAGCAACTCGCACGGACACCGGTGCCGCCGGCCCGCGAGTTCTTCGCCGCGATCGCCCGCGAGGTCGACTCGCCCTGGGACTTCGCGGCGATCGCGGACCTCGGCTACGCGGGCGTGGAGGGCAACCGGACCGCCAAGGTCCGGATGATCAATGCCTACGTGGCAAGGCTCCAGCACGCGGCGGTCCACGACCCGAGTCTCACCAACGCGTTCATGA
Source organism: Kribbella sp. NPDC020701 (assembly GCF_055562215.1). Lineage (NCBI taxonomy): Bacteria > Bacillati > Actinomycetota > Actinomycetes > Propionibacteriales > Kribbellaceae > Kribbella > Kribbella sp. NPDC020701. The sequence continues at coordinate 24,417 of NZ_JBVHFT010000027.1, forward strand.
GAGTCGCCGGTCTCATCGACGAGCCGACGGCGCTGCTCCGGCCCGGCAGGATTTTCCGAACGTTCTGGCGAACCGGCCGCCGGTCGGGCCAGGCACCGGCCGCCGTATCGCTCCAAGCGGCTCGCGACTAGTGGAAGGTGTGCGATGCGTCCGTTCCGTGTTGAGGTTCCGCAGTCCGAACTGGATGATCTCGAGCGCAGGCTGGCAGGTGTTCGCTGGCCGGACGAGATGCCGGGTGCCGGCTGGGACCGTGGGGTGCCGCTGGGGTACCTGAAGGAGCTGGCCGAGTACTGGCGCACCGGATACGACTGGCGGGCGGCCGAAGCGCGCCTGAACGAGTATCCGCAGTACGTCACCGACATCGACGGCGCGAACGTGCACTTCCTGCACGTGCGGTCACCCGAGCCCGGCGCGATGCCGCTCGTCCTGACGCACGGCTGGCCAGGCACCGTCGCGGAGTTCCTCGACGTCATCGGGCCGCTGACCGATCCCGCCGGCCACGGTGGCGATGCCGGCGACGCGTTCCACCTGGTTATCCCGTCGATCCCCGGGTACGCGTTCTCCGGCCCCACCGGCGAGGTGGGCTGGGACACCGGCCGGGTCGCCAAGGCCTGGATGGAACTCATGCGTCGCCTCGGCTACGACCGGTACGCCGTCCAGGGCGGCGACTGGGGAATGCCGATCTCGCTGCGACTCGGCCTGGCCGACCCCGACCACGTCGCGGGCGTGCATCTCAACATGTGCGTGACCTTCCCTCCGCCCGACCCGGCGGCGATGGCAGGCCTCGACGAGGCCGACCTGGCCAGGCTGGAGTTCACCGGCTACTTCATGCAGGACGGCACCGGATGGCAGCGGATCCAGTCGACCCGTCCGCAGACGCTGGCCTACGCGCTGACCGACTCGCCGGTCGGCCAACTGGCCTGGATCGTGGAGAAGTACAAGGAATGGACCGACTCCGCGAAGGTTCCCGAGGACGCCGTCAGCCGCGACCACATCCTGACCGCGGTCTCGATCTACTGGTTGACGGCGACCGCCGGATCGAGCGCCCAGCTGTACTACGAGTCCAGTCACCTGGACGCCGACTTCGTGCGGACCTGGGCAGGGCCGTGGCCGCTGAAGATGCCAGTGGGAGTCGCCTCCTTCCCCCAGGACGCGGTACGACCGGTACGCCGCTTCGCCGAGCAGATCCTGCCGACTCTCACGCACTGGACGGAGTTCGACCGCGGCGGCCACTTCCCGGCCCTGGAACAGCCCGGCCTACTGGTCGACGACATCCGGACCTTCGCCCGCTCGCTGACGCGCCGCCCCGGTCCGCCCCACTGACTCATGAAAGAAGGTGCCATGGAGGACAGCTCTTCGGTCGTCATCGACATGACCGGTGCGGATATCCACGGCGAGGCCGAGCGGATTCGGGAGCACGGGCCGGTCGGCCGGGTCGAGCTCCCTCAGGGCGTCCAGGCGTGGTCGGTCACCGGCTACGAAGCCGGGCGGCAGGCACTGGCCGATCCCCGGTTCTCCAAGGACGGGCGCCGGCACTGGACCGCCTTCGTCAACGGCGAGATCGATCCACGGTTCCCGCTGATCAGCTGGGCGGTGATGGAGAACATGGCGACGGCGTACGGGAGCGCTCATACCCGCCTGCGCCGGCTGGTGGCCAAGGCGTTCACCCCGCGACGGGTCGAGGCGATGCGGGCGACTGTCGAGACATCTGTCGCCCGTCTCCTGAACGACCTGGCCGACAGCCCGCCCGGTGCGATCGTGGATCTGAAGTCCAGGTACGCGCATCCACTCGCGGCCGAGGTGATGTTCGAGCTGATCGGCGTACCGGCCGAGGCCCGGCAGACCATTCTGCGGGGCGGTGAGGTGCAGATTGACACGACCATGACCGAGGAGGAGATCGCGGCGAGTGAGGCCGAGGTCCTGCGGGAGATGGCCGAACTGGTCGAGGCCAAGCGCCGTACGCCGGTGGACGACCTGACCTCCGACCTGATCGGCGCGCAGGAAGGCGAAGACGGTCCGGGGCTGGACGACGTCGAGTTGATCGGCACGTTGTTGCTGCTGCTCGGCACCGGTACCGAGCCGGTGACGAACCTGGTGACCAACGCGGTCCTCGCGCTGCTCGCCAATCCGGACCAGCGGCAATTGATCGACGCGGGCCAGGCATCGTGGCAGGACGCCATCGAGGAGACGCTCCGGATGGACGCGCCGGTGGCGCAGATGCCGTTTCGTTTCGGCGTCGAAGACGTCCAGCTCGGCGACGTGAAAATACCGGCCGGAGATCCGGTCCTGGTGAACTTCGCCGCGATGGGCCGCGATCCCGCCGTTCACGGACCGAACGCCGGCTCCTTCGATCTCTCCCGGCCGGACAAGAAGAATCTGGCCTTCGGGCACGGCATGTACGTCTGCCTCGGGATGCGGCTCGCCCTGCTGGAAACGCAGACGGCGGTGCCCGCGCTGTTCGGGCGCTTCCCCGACCTTGCCCTCGCTGTCGCGGTGGAGGAGCTCAAGCCACAGCAGACCTTCATCATGAACGGTCGCAGCGAGTTGCCCGTCCTCCTCTCCGCTACCCGGCAGTGACGCGGTAGCGGTCCATCCCGTTTCGACGAAAGCGAGACAAGCATGCCCACGAATACGCCCGCGGCCGCGGCGCCGGCACTTTCCGATGCGGAGCAGGCAGCGATCGCCGCCGTACCCGCCCGGATGGTCGCCGCCTGGGCCGCCCACGACGCCGACGCCTTCGCCGAGCTGTTCACGCAGGACGGGACCCTGATCCTTCCCGGCGTGTACCAGAAGGGCCGCGACGACATCCGCGAGTTCATGGCGGTCGCCTACGCCGGGCCTTATCGGGGGACGACCGTCACCGGATCGCCGATCGATCTCAAGCCGCTGACCGACGGCGCTGTCGCGTTGCTGACGACAGGGGGCGTGCTGGCCGCCGGCGCGACCGAGTTGTCCGCCGAGAACGCCATCAGGGCATCCTGGATCCTCGTCCTGCGCGAATGCCGGTGGCAGCTGGCGGTCTATCAGAACTGCCCCCGCGACTGAGCCGACTCACGGCGGCGAGTTTCCCGCTACAGCACAACGGGCGCCTGATCAGGCGCCCGTTGTGCTGTAGCGGAAACTTGATTGGGTCGATCAGTCCGGTACGGCGGTGGGCTCGACGTCGGAGCTGTCCGGGGAAGCCGGCCTGGTGCGCTGGCCCCACCGCGCCACGGGTGGCATCAGCAGACCCGTCAGGACGAAGAACGCGCCTAGTCCGAGCAGGCCCGGCCGGCCGAAGCTCAGGACCGGTCCGAGGAGTAGCGCCGGAGCCGCGGCGGCGCCGACACCGGCGATGGTTCCGAGGAAGCCGTCGTACTGTCCTTGGGCGTGAGCCGGGGGCAAGCCCAGGTGGAGGGCGAAAATGGCGGCCATGTGCCACATTTCGCCGATGGTGTGCAGGCAGACGGCAACGACCAGCACGATCAGCGCGATCCAGGCAGGCACTCCGGTGGCCAGGCTCATCACGACGCAGCTGAACAGGAAGGCCACGCAGGCTCGCAGCCACGCGTGTCCGCCCTGGATAAGCGTCTTGACACCGCTGCCGACGCGGACCTGGAAGAAGACCACCAGAACGGTGTTGAACACAAGGGCCAGCGGGATGCACCAGCGTGGGGCGCTGGTGTACTGGATGACCCACAGCGGAAGCAGCAGGGTGATCACGCTGAACTGCAGGCTCGAGGCGGCCATCAGGAGCGCGAACGCCGCGAACGGCTTGTCCCGCAGCACGCCCCAGCGCGGCTCGGCGGCCGGCACAGGCAGTGGTTCGTACTGTGGCAGGCGACGCAGAACCGCCCAGGCGGCGAGGAAAGTCAGCGCATCGACGATGATCAGCGCCCGGTACGCCGTCGCGGTGTCGAGCTGGATCGCGATGCCGCAGCTGGCGACGCCGAGCGACAGGCCCACGTTGGTGAGTGCGTGCAGCGAAGAGCGGTAGCCGGCAGCTTCTTCACCGGTGCCCAGCCGTCGCAGCAGCGCTCCTTCGGCCGCCGAGATCGCTCTCGCTGTCAGCGTGTTCACGATGACCGCGGCCAGGAAGGTGAAGAAGTCGTTGATGAAGAGGAAGGCGATCGTCGCGGCGCACTGCAGCAGCAGCATGCCTTTGGCTACCTTGAGCGGGCCGCGTCTGTCGGCCAGTTGACCGATCGGGAGGCTCGTCGTCAGGGTGATCGCCGCCGCGATGGTAAGACCGAGTCCTACCTGCGCGGCCGACAGATCCACCACCCGGGTGAAATACAACGGCAGGCTTACCAGGAGCAGCCCGTTCCCGAACGTGTTGATCAGCGTCGCCAGTGAATACGGGCGCCTCGGGCCGGGCTCCGGGACCAGGGACTTGATCGCGTGAAGGGGATTCAATCGCGGCACGGCGCCTCCAATCTATGCGTCGATTTCTGTAGCACCGTGCCAGTTCCGGCGCCCGCGCACATCTCTTGGATTGCGGCCCGCAAAGAGTTCACTCAGCGTCCGCGAAGACGCTGGTAATGTGCCTGGGCACGGGCTCGCGCGCGCGGGTCGAACACTGATCGAGGAAGGTCAATGATGAAGCTTCTTCTGACAGACTCGGGTGTCAAGAACGCGAGTATCGAGGACGCGTTGGTCGATCTCCTGGGCAAGCCGATCGCCGAGTCCAGCGCGTTGTGCATTCCCACCGCGATGCACGCGCAGCGCGGCGGTTCCGAGCATTCGTGGAAGCTGATCAGCGGCCGGCAACCTCTGTGCCCGTTGACCGATCTCGGCTGGAAGTCCGTGGGAATGCTGGAGCTCACCGCATTGCCCACCGTCGACGAAGAGATCTGGAAGCCGTTGGTCGAGGAGGCCGACGCCCTGTTGGTGCTCGGCGGCGACCCGATGTACTTGTGCCATTGGATGCGCAAGTCCGGGCTTGCGGACCTCTTGCCGTCGCTGCACGCCGTCTACGTGGGGCTCAGCGCCGGCAGCATGGTGATGACGCCGCGCATCGGCGCCGATTTCGTCCGCTGGAACGAGCCGGACGGTAGCGACGAGACGCTGGGACTCGTCGACTTCGCGATGTTCCCGCATCTGGACTTCCCGGGGATGGAGACCAACACCATGGCCCACGCGGAGAAATGGGCCGCTGCCATGCCGTTGCCGGCGTACGCCACGGATGCGGAGACCGCCATCAAGGTGAACGACGGAAACGTCGAGGTCATCTCCGAGGGCCACTGGAAGCAGTTCACCCCGTAGCCGGTGCCGCGGGGCTCGGTCAGCCGGCTCACGTTCGGACCGACAGCGGTCGCATGTCCGTCCAGATCTCTTCTATGTGCGCGAGGCAGGACTGTTGACTGCCTGACGTGCCCTCCTTGCGCCAGCCTGCGGGAGGTTCCGTGGGGGACGGCCAGATGGAGTACTGCTCCTCAGCGTTCACCACTACCTCGAAGATCTCGGACCCGTCCGCGGCCCGGGCTATCACGGCGGCTATTCCGTTGACGGTCGGAACCTCGAAGATCTCCGACCCTTTGAGCCTGACGTCATAGTGATGCCCGAGCCCCGCGACCACCCGGGCGATATGCAGTGAGGTGAGCCCCTCCTGGAACAGGTCGCTGTCCGGACCGGCCGGCTCTCGACCGACAGCCTGCCGGACGATGTCCATGATGACCTGCGCGACAGTCTCGCGACCGCGTGGTCGTTCGACCTTGCCGCGGTCGTTCCGCGGTATCCGGTCAACGCTGATCACTCGTTGCGGAACCAGATATCCCGGCAGCATTTCGGATAGGCGCTCCAGGATGTCGTCCTGCGGCGAGTTGCGATCCGAGTGGACGACAAATGCCAGCAGGTAGGCGGATTCCCCGTCGCCCTCCTTCACGACCGCGGCGTCCCGAACATCGCTCAACCGGCGGAACGCGGCCTCGATCGTGCCCGGGTTGACTCGGTGGCCGCGAATCTTCACTTCGTCGTCGACACGTCCGTGATACACCAGCTGATCCTGGTCCGAACGCGACACCAGGTCTCCGGACCGATAGATTCGCGCGCCCGGATCGCCGTACCGGTCCGGAAGGAATCTCAGCGCGGTCTCCCGCGGATTGCCGACATATCCTCGGCCGACGCCCTTTCCGCCGATATACAGCTCGCCGATCGTGCCGGGCTCCGCGGGACCGTGCCCGGCGCCGATCTGAACAGTCGAACCCGGTATCGGCCGGCCGATGGGCACCGGATCGTCTGTCGTGGCGGGTACTTCGTAGCGGGTGCACCACAACGTACATTCGCTCGGCCCGTACTCGTTGACCAATCGCGCTCGCGGTACGGCTCGCCGATGCCGTGACACCAGCTCGCTCGTCAGCACGTCACCGCCGAGGGCCACCTGGCCGACCGACTGCATCGCCTCCGAAGGCATGGTGTCGACGAGGAGGCTGTAGAACGACGGAACGCAACTCAGATGGTCGACCGGCCGGTCGGTCATCAGCTGACCCAGCGCAAACGGGTCCAGGAGTTCGTCCGCCGATGGAATGACCAACTCTCCGCCGTGCATCAAGGTCCAGTAGATGGAGTACACGGACCCGTCGAACGATGGTGACATCGTCAGCAGGATCCGGAACCTGGCGGGCGGCTTCTGGTACCGGTCCCGTGCGATCGTGGCGTGCCACAGGTTGCGATGCTCGATGCCGACGGCTTTCGGTGAGCCGGTCGAGCCCGACGTCAGGATCAGGTAGGCGAGGTTCGCCGGCTCGAGCTGCCGGGCTTGCCGGCTGTCCGGCCGCCCAGAGTCGGCGACGTGGACGGTGAGGTCGATCCCGCCCGCACCGCTGACGGTTGCGACCGCGCCCAGCCGGCCGGCCAGTTCGGCCAGCACGTCCGGCGGTGTACTTGGATCGATCGGCAGATACGCGCCGCCCGCCTCGAGTGTTGCCAGCATCGCGATGATGGTCGAGGGCGATCTTTCCGCCCGGATCGCCACCACCTGCTCCGGCCCGACTCCGTGGCCGGTGAGCTCCTTGGCGGTCTTCCGGATGGCGTCGGTCATCTCGCCATAGCTCCACGCGCCGGCCGTCGACCACAAGGCCGGCGCGTGCGGGTCCGCATCGCCGATCCGCAGGATCTGTCGATGAGCGAACCCTTGGGCGCTAGAGGCCGATGGGGTCACTCACGTCCTCCTGCTCGAGCCGTTCGGGACCGTTGTCGATGATGTCCAGGAAGTGCTGCCGGATCTCGTCGATCAGGGCCTCCTCGTGCATGTCGGTGCGCAGGCTCAGCGCCATGTCGAGACCTTCCGGCACCGGCAGTACCTGGAGCGTGACAGCGAACGGGATCCGCAGTTCGCCGCCGCCCTGGTGGGTGCTCGTCCCCGCTCGGCCTCCGAGAGTGAGGGCAGGGATCGAGTTGTAGAGCATGGATGCCATCTTGTGGAGCGGAATGCCGCCGCCCTCGCGTCCGGAGTGAAGCTTGCCCAGCTCTCTCGGGTCGATCAGAAGATCACGTTCCGCCAGCGCGTTGTGGTACGTGTCCCGCATCCGCGCGATGAGGTTGCCCGACCGTGACGGGCCGTTCGGGCGGAGTACGACGTCGGCCACCCGGTTGGTGATGGTCGCGTCGATCGTCTCGCCCGCCAGGTTGGCGAGCGAGACCTCCAGCCCGAAGTCCTGCGGCGCGCCCGCGCGGATGATCGCCGCGACGTACGCGGCCGCGACGCAGACCGAGGTCGCCATCCCGTTGACCCGGGCGTAGGCCTCCCAGCTCTCCAGTTGAGCGTTCGAAAGGAACACCGGCCGCTCCGTCGCGGGTCCCGGCGGCGACCACACGGTCGTGCCGGTGAGCCGGATCTCCGGTGCGCCGGGGCGCCGTGGAAGTCGGCAGGCCGGAAGGTCACCGAGCTCGCCCTGCCAGTACTTCCGCTGTGCTTCGGTGTCGGCCGAAGCGAGTTGGTGCCTGAAGTCGGCCGCCATCTCTGCCAGCGAGGCGGTCCGGCTTGGCCACTGTGGCGCCGTCCCGGCCACTCGTGCGGCGTAGGCCACCGGTAGCTCTGCCGTCAGGATGTCCCACGAGCGACCGTCGAACGCTGTGTGGTCCGCAGCCAGTCCGAACAAGGTGCGCCCCGACTGTCCGCTGCGCACGAGCGCGCACCGCCAGACCTCGCCCTCGGCGAGCTGGAACGGCTTGCGCAGAGTTCGCCAGAACACATCACCGGCGGCGAAGTCGTCCGCCTCTTGCCCGAGCAGGTGAAACCGCACATCGTCGGGCTCAGCCGGCACTTCGGCCAGTCCGAGGTCCGCCCCGTCGAGGTACTTGGCATGCAGGGCCTGATGACGGCGGTGGATGTCGTTGGCCGCTCGTTCGAGAGCCACCTCGTCAAGAGTCCCGTCGAACCACCAAGCGACCCTGACGGCGGTACCTGCCTGGACGTTCTGCGCCTGCACGGGAGTGATCGCCACGAGTTCGGCTGTCGAGCGCCTGGCGGCAGTGCTGCCGTGGTTGCCGTTCACGTTCCCGCGAGCCGTGTCCACCCAGGCTGCCAGCAGTTCGATCGTCGGCGTCCGGAAGAGCTGAGAGAACCGAATCTGCGTGCCCGTCGCCTGCTCCAGGCGCGCACAGGCGACCGTCACCGACAGCGAGTCGAGCCCGAGGTCGAACAACGAAGCCGTGCGGGGTACGGCGGGAACACTGAGCACGTCGGCGACCACGGCCGCGATGGTGTTCTCGGTATCGCCCTGTGGCCGCTCGTGCGGAGCCAGCGCCTGGGCGTGATCGGCCGTCCGGCCTTCGCGGTTGGTCTCTGCGCTGATGATTTCGGACTCCAGCTGTTCATGCTGCATCAGTTCCGCTCCTCTGGCGACGGGAAGCCGTGGTACCTGTCACCGTCAGGGTGGCCAGGTCGCTGACGGGTCGCACCTCTGCGGTTGCTTGCCTGGCGGTCAGATCAGGCCAGGGATGGCGAAGTCACGGGGGCGAGGCGTGCGGCGGGGAGGTCCCACGCAGTACGAGTTGTAGGCGCTCAGGATCTGCTGGGCCCGCACGGTCGCCAGCTCGAACCTGGCGGCCGGCTCAGCACCGGCGATCAGGACGTCGTGCATCGCGCCGGTGAGCTCGGCCATGATGTCCGCGTCGCCACCCAGCAGGGGGCCGAGCACCGCAGGTGAGCCGAGGGTCGAGTCGAGCAGAGTGGTGGCTACCCGATGATCAGGATGCTTGCGGTACCAGCCGTCCGCGTCGAGAACCTCGATCGCCGCCCTGGTGACCGGCACGCGGAAGTGACGCCTGGCCAACTCCGCGGCGATGCGAGGGCTGCTCAGATACTGCAGGAACGCCAGTGCGCCGTCCTGCTTGGCCGGGCTGAGACCCGCGGCCAGCCAGCAGGTGTTTCCGCCCATCATGCAACCGGCGAACGGGACCTCGTCGTTGTACGGCATCGGGCCGACTTTGACGGTGAACCCGTTGCTCTCACCGACTTCTGGCAGGTGCGAGGCGTCGACCGAGGAGCTGAGGAGGAACGCCACGTCCTGGTTCTCGAAGGCGGTGAAGCAACCTTCGAAGACGTCGACCTTTCCCGTGTACAGGAAATGACCGTCCTGGTGGAGGCTCCGCCACCAGTTGACGAAGGCCATCATCTCGCCCGAGGCCAGATCCACTGTCTCGGCACGGCTGGAGTGTCCGTTGTCGTGGTCCGCGAACAGCCCGCCCTGGTGTGCGACCGCCTCCTGGAAGAACCAGGGAAAGTTCGGCCAGGTGATGCCGTGCCGCGGACCGTCCGGCAGCTCCGCAATCGCCTGGCAGGCTGTCGTGACCTCGCGCCAGGTGCGCGGCGGCTCTGCCACGCCCGCCCGGTCGAGGATGCTCATGTTGGCGAAGAGCACAGGCGCGGAGGCGCTGCGCGGCATCGCCATCAGTTCGCCGGCATGACGAAAGTAGTCGCGGACCACAGGCACCATGTCGTCGACCACAACGGGCACACCGAGGATCTCCGTTCGCCCTGCCACGGCCCGGTCGATGGGCACGTACAGGGACTTCCCGTCCGGCCCCAGGGTGTCCATGGCGGCCCGGGTGGAGTCGAAGTGGTACTCCGCGATGTCGGGCGCTTCGCCGCGTTCCGCGGCCCGGGCCACCTCTTCGGGCAGGGTACGAAAATCGTGGGTACTGATCTCGACCTGGTACTCGGGGTGTGCGGCGTTGAACTCCGCGGCCGCTGACTCGGCCACGTCCGCGTCTGTCGCGGTGCTCAGTAGGCGCGGATCCGTCAGCCACGCGCTGATGTTGATCTTGGCCGTGTCTGCCATCTGAATCTCCGTCGTTCGCGAAGCTTCCCGGTCGTTTCGCAGCTCGAGGACGAGACTGGCGGGCCGGCCGGGCCGGTGCACCTCGACGGTTGCTCGCCGTCGCCGGCCGGCCGGTCCGTCGCAATTGCGGAGATGCCGGGGGCCGGCCCGAATGCCACGCTGGCAAAGGCACGAGTAGACAGGAGATCCGCATGGCACTGGTCTTTGACTATCGCGCAGAGCGTGGTGGCGCGACCCCGTTCGACCCGCCGCTTCGGTACGAGCAGTTACGCGATCAGCCGGTCAGCCAAATCACCCTGTGGGACGGCAGCAAAGCCTGGTTCCTGACCCGTCAGCGCGACGTCCGCGACGCGCTCGCCGACGAGCGGATCAGCGCCGACAACAGCCGGCCTGGCTTTCCGCTCGTGAGTCCCGGTTCGGAGGAGCTCACCGCGCACAATCCGACGATCGTCCGGATGGACCCGCCCGAGCACTCCCGACAGCGGGCCATGGTGAACGGTGACTACACCCGCAAGTCCGTGGGCCGGCTCCGGGAGCAGATCCAGGAGATCGCCGACCGTCTCGCGGACAGGATGCTGGCGAAGGATCCGCCGGCCGACCTGGTGGTGGAGTTCGCCCAGCCGCTCGCGGCGGAGGTGACCTGCATGACGCTGGGAATTCCGTTCCCGGGGCAGGACTTCTTCCGCAGGGTTTCGTCCACGATTCCCAACCACTACTCCGGTCAGGACAAGCTCGACGCAGCGAACGACGAGCTGACCCAGTTCCTCACCGACCTGATCGAGCGCAAAGCGAGTCGGCCGGGTGACGATCTGCTCAGCCGGCTCGTTGTCGAACGAAGCGGCGAGCTTGCTCGCGACGACGTCATCGCCATGGCACGTCTGCTGCTTGTCGGCAACTACGACCCGACCGCGACCGCGATCGCGATGGGCATCGCCGCCCTCTTCTTCCATCCTGATCAGCTGGCGGCCTTGCGGGCCGATCCCTCGCTGATCGCGGACGGGGCCGACGAGTTGCTCCGGTACATGACCATCCACCACACGGGGCTGCCGCGGGTTGCCGTCGAGGACACCGAGATCGGCGGACAGCCGATCAAGGCAGGCGAGGCTGTGCTCTGCTACCTCCCAGCTGCGAACTTCGATCCCGAGTGGTTCGAGTCGCCCAAGACGCTCGATCTGCGGCGCGGAACCGGCGGCAACGTGTCGTTGGGCTACGGCATTCACCGATGCCTCGGGCAACATCTCGCGAAGCTCGAGATCGGGGTGGCGATCAGCACCCTGAACCGCCGGATCCCGGTCATGCGGCTCGCTGTCGGGCTGGACGAGGTGCGCTTCAGCCAGGCAACGGCCCTGTACGGCGTCGACGAACTTCCAGTGAGCTGGTAGCCGACGGTGAGCACGACAGACGTCGACGGTGCGGCGGCCACGGCCGAAAAGCTCCCGCTCTCGCTGAACCAGGAATTCGTCAGCCTGTTCGATCAAGGTGGCGACGACGGACCGTTCGGTTCGCGCAATCACCTCGTGATGATGTGGCGCCTCACCGGTGCCCCGATAGACCTCGATGCGCTGCACGGTGCTCTGTTCGACGTCGTCGAGCGCCACGAGGCGCTCCGGACCCGCATCGCTGAGGTGGACGGGACCCGGTACCAAGAGATCCTGGCGGCGGGTCCGGCGCGGCTCGACATCCGTGACTTTCCCGCGGATCCCCGCGCCTCGCGTGCGGATCAGGCCGAGACCCTGATGGCCGCGATCGAGACCGAGACGATGAGCGCGACGGTGTCGCCGTTCCTTCGAGCCGTGCTGGCCCGGTTCGACGACACGGACGCGGTCCTGGTCCTGATGACACACCACATGTCCAGCGACGGGATCTCCCTGGGGGTGATGATCCGCGACCTGGCCAATCGCTATGCCGCCAGGACGGAGCGCAGTACCGCGGCTCTGCCGGCGGTGCCTCAGTATCGCGACTACTGCGACTGGGAGCGCGAGCATGCTGGTCAAGCCTCGCAGGCGGCGCGCGACTACTGGCGCCGCCAACTGGACGGCGCCCGATTCACCGCCATTCCGACAGACGTCCCCCGCTCGGCAGGCCTCCCCGAATCGACGGCCAAGCATCACTTCCTGCTGCCTGGCGACGTCGTCTCGGCGATCGACCGCTTGGGCCAGAAGAGCCGGGCCACGCGCTTCATGGTCTTCGTCGCGGCATACCAGTTGCTGGTGCACCGCCTGACGGGCACCACGGACGTGGTGACCGCGATCTTCACGCCCGGCCGTGGCGACCGGCGGTTCGAGGAGTCTGTCGGGTCGTTCTTCAACTTCGTTCCACTGCGAACGAACCTCGCCGGATGCACGACGTACGCCGACGTGCTCACCCGAACCAGGCGAGCCTGCCTCGACGCGTACTCGTACGACATTCCTACCATGCAGATCTTCGCCGAGGCACCGCACCTCATGGACCCTGCCATGGCCGACAACGGGACGGCGGCCGTGTTCGAAAGCGTTCCCGACCACGAGCCGATCGTGCTGGCGCCGGACGGGCTGACGTTCACTCGGATCACTCGTCTGTTGCGTTCGCAGTCGCTGTGCTCAGCGGTGCCCGACGGCGCTCTGTGGGACGTGAACAAGGATCCGTCGGGCGATGGCATCGGGACCGTCGCGTACAAGCGGAACCTGTTCCGCGAGGACACGATCGCTGCCCTGGCCGCGGATTTCGCCCGGATAGCACGCGATGTCAGTACTTCCCCAGAGGCCTCACCGGGCCTGCTCTGAACTCCGGACCGAGGACTGTCGACATGACCCAGGAAGCCGATGCCAGCATGCAGGACACACTCGCCGAGACCATCACCGCACCGCCGGACACGAGCCTGACGACGTACGTCGCGCAGAGCCGTGCGCAGATCGACGCACACCTTCTGAGCAAGGGCGCGGTACTCTTCCGCGGGTTCGGCGTGTCCGGCCCGGAGGAGTTCCGGGCGGCCGTCCTGGAACTGTGCGGTGAGCCGTCGAGCTACACCGAGGGATCCTCGGAGCGCCGACAGCTCGGCGACTCCGTCTACACGTCGACCGAGTTCCCGGCGGAACAGACTATCTCCCTGCACAACGAACTGTCCTACACGTTGCGCTGGCCGAGTCGGCTGTGCTTCTGCTGCCCAGAAGCGCCGCGGTCCGGTGGACAGACTCCGCTGGCGAACGGCCGTCGCATCCTGACGAGTCTGCCGCCGGACCTGGTTGCCGAGTTCGAGGCGCGTCAGATCTGCTATGTGCGCAACCTGCGATCGGAGGACGTGCCCGGACTCGGGCTGAGCTGGCAGGCGGTGTGGGAGAGCGACAGCCGCGAGGTGGTGGAAGCGTACTGCGCGCGCGAACAGATCAGCTTCGAGTGGCGCGACGACGATTCGCTGTGGACCAGTCAGATCCGGCCGGCCACCGCGACGCATCCGGAGACCGGTGAGAAGGTCTGGTTCAACCAGGCCGACCAGTTCCACCCGTCGAACCTTGGTGACGACGTGGCCGCCGAGCTCCTGGAGATCCTCGGCCCCGATGCCCTGCCCCTGAACGCGACGTTCGGCGACGGCGGACCGATCCCGGACGAGATGCTCGACGCCGTCCGGCAGACCAGTTGGTCCGAGGCCACGGCGTTCGACTGGCAGGTAGGCGACTTCCTCGTCATCGACAACATGCTTGTGGCCCACGGCCGCATGCCTTTCGAGGGTCCGAGGCGTGTTCTGGTGGCGATGGCATGACTGAGGACGGGATCAACATGACTGCCCAGCAGGTGATGGATGCCTGGAACGACACCAGCAGGCCGGTACCGGCGAAGACGGTGCCCGAGTTGCTGGAGAAGCAGGCGGCACGGACTCCGGATGCGACGGCGATAACCTGCGAAGACCGCAGTCTGACCTACCGTGAGCTGGATGTGCGGGCCAACCAGCTGGCCCGGCACCTTGTGACGCTGGGCGCCGGGCCGGAACGGCTGGTTGCGATCGCATTGCCACGCAGTGAGTTGCTGGTCATCGCCCTGCTAGGGGTTCTGAAAGTCGGTGCGGCCTACCTGCCGATCGACCCGGACTACCCTGCTGGGCGGATCGACTTCATGCTCGCGGACGCCGGGCCGGTGGTGCTGATCACCGATTCGGCGACTGGAGGCGGACTGCCTACCGCGGCAGGTGTGCACGTCGTCGTCGCGGACGACCCTGCCACCGATGCCGCACTTGCCGCGCTGCCGGGCGTACCGCTCACAGATATCGACCGTACTGCGCCCTTGTTGCCGGCTCATCCTGCCTATGTCATCTACACCTCTGGGTCCACGGGCACTCCCAAGGGCGTCACCGTTACCCACGGAAGCGTGGTGAACTACGTCGCGCGGTGTGTGCACCAGTACCCGCACCTGGCCGGCAGCACCTTGTTGCCGACGCTGATCTCGTTCGACCTCAGTTTGACCGGTCTCTACGGAACCCTGGCCAGTGGTGGCCGGGTATGCCTGGCCGGGCTCAACGACGAGCCGGCCCCAGCCGAGGCGCAGGGCGGATTCACGTTCCTCAAGGTCACGCCCAGCCACTTGCCGCTGCTGGCCGCGGGTAACAGCGTCCCGTCCGGCCAGCTGATGCTCGGTGGTGAGGCCGTACTCGGCCAGCAGTTGCGGCAACTACGGCAACGTCATCCCACGGTCGGCCTGGTCAACCACTACGGGCCGACCGAGACCACCGTCGGCTGTACCGACTTCGTCATCGAGCCTGGGGATCCGATTCCCGACGGCGCCGTACCGATCGGTCGACCGATGTGGAACACCCGGGTGTTCGCTCTGGACGAGGACCTGCAGCCGGTTCCGGTCGGGGTGGCGGGGGAGTTCTACGTGGCGGGCGCGGGCCTGGCGCGTGGATATCTGAACCGGCCGGGGCTGACCGCGGAGCGGTTTGTGGCCTGTCCGTTCGGTGTGGGGGAGCGGATGTACCGTACGGGCGATCTGGTGCGATGGCGCGCGGACGGGAACCTGGAGTTCCTCGGACGGGTGGACGATCAGGTGAAGATCCGCGGCTTCCGCGTCGAGCTCGGTGAGATCGAGAGCGTGCTCGCCGGCGAGGAATCGGTGGCGCGGGCGGCTGTCGTCCTGCGGGAGGACCGGCCGGGCGACCGCCGGCTGGTGGGATACGTCGTACCTACCGCGGGAGCGGTGGCCGACCCGGCCGGGTTGCGCGACACTGTAGCGCGGCAGTTGCCCGAGTACATGGTGCCGGCAGGCGTGGTGGCACTGACGGAGTTTCCGTTGACGGCGCGCGGCAAGCTCGACCGGCAGGCGCTGCCGGCCCCGGACTTCAGCACCCAGGCCGGCCGGGAGCCGGCGTCTCCACGAGAAGAGATCCTGTCCGAGCTGTTCGCGCAGGCGCTCGGCATCGACCACATCGGTGTCGACGACAGCTTCTTCGACGCGGGCGGCCACTCCCTGCTGGGCATCCGGCTCATCAGCCGGATTCGGTCGGTGCTCGGTGTCGAGGTCGCGGTCCGCACACTGTTCCAGAATCCGACCGTGGCGCTGCTTGCCAAGGCCCTGGACCAGGCTGGAAAGTCGCGGCCCCCGCTGGTGGCCACTCCGCGGCCGGCGAGGTTGCCGTTGTCGTTCGCTCAACGGCGGCTGTGGTTCCTGGCCCAGCTCAACGGGCCGAGTCCGGCGTACAACATGCCGTTCGCCTGGCGGCTGCATGGCCTGATGGATGCGAGCGCGTTGCGTTCTGCGCTGTCCGACGTGGTCGGCCGGCACGAATCGCTGCGCACGATCTTTCAGGTCGTCGGCGGCGAGCCGTACCAGCACATCATCGACGCTGCTGAGGCGGCTCCGGAGCTGACGGTCGTGGAGACGGATCCGGCGTCGTTACCCGGTCAGCTCGACGAGGCGAGGCGACAGGTCTTCGACTTGTCCAAGGACATCCCGATCAGGGCCTGGCTGTTCCGGCTGAGTGCCCAGGAGCACGTGCTGCTCCTGGTGCCGTACCACATCGCCTGCGACGGCTGGTCGATGGGAATCCTGACGCGTGACCTGGCTGAGGCCTATCTGGCTCGAGCGAGCGGCCAGCGGCCGGGATGGGCCGAACTGCCGGTGCAGTACGCGGACTACGCGGTCTGGGAGCGTGGTTTGCTTGGCGGCAGCCATGGGGAGAACAGCATCCTGGCGAGCCAGGTGGACTACTGGAGATCGGCACTGAACGGCCTGCCCGAGGAGCTGGCGCTGCCCTACGACCGACCGCGATCGGCCGATCCCACGGATCGCGGCAGCAATGTCGAGTGGGATCTGGACCCTGAGCTCCACGGCGACCTGCAGGCGCTGGCGCGCGAGCATCATTCGACCCTGTTCATGGTGCTGCACGCCGGGCTGGCGACCCTGCTGTCCCGCTCCGGAGCCGGCGCCGACATCCCCGTCGGAACGCCGGTGGCCGGCCGCTCCGACGAGGCGGTGCACGACCTGGTCGGGTTCTTCGTCAACACCCTGGTACTGCGCGCCGACCTGCGCGGCGATCCGAGTTTCGCCGACCTGCTCGGGCGCGTCCGCGAGACCGACCTCGCCGCCTACTCCAACCACGACGTGCCGTTCGAGCGCCTGGTCGAGATCCTCAACCCTGCGCGTTCGGTGTCTCGGCACTCGTTGTTCCAGGTGATGCTCGTCGCCGACATCGCCGGTACCGGACAGTGGCAACTGCCCGGTGTGCGGATCGAGGCAGAACCGTTCGGCCACGAGACCGCCAGGTTCGACCTGACCCTCTTCGTCCATCCGCACACCGCGCCGGACGGCTCGCCCGCCGGGGTCCACTGCACCTTGGAGTACGCCCGCGATCTGTTCGACGCATCGACCGTCGAAGCCCTCGCCGAACGACTGACCCGGTTGCTGCGTCAGGTCGTCGCGAACCCGTCCCTGCCGATCAGCGAGTACGAGATGCTGACCGATGCGGAGCGGCAGCAGGTTCTGCACGAGTGGAACAACGACAGCCGGATCGTCCCCGCGGGCGTTCTCGATGCTTTGGCCGGCGTGGTGAGGGAGGCCGTCGCCGAGGGCGCGCGGGTGTTCGTGCTGGACGAGGGTTTGCGGCCGGTTCCGGTCAGGGTGGCGGGGGAGTTGTACGTGGCCGGAGTACGCGGGGATCTGCAGCCGCCGGGGTTGACCGCGGAGCGGCTTGTGGCGTGTCCGTTCGGTGTGGGGGAGTGGATGTATCGCACGGGCGAGCTGGTGCGGTGGCGGGCGGACGGGACGCTGGAGTGGCTCGAGCGGGTCGATGAGCAGCAGATCGCTGCCCCAGACCCCGGCGTACCGGGAGACCGGCAGCCGGCGTCGCCGCGAGAAGAGATTCTGTGCGAGTTCTTCGCGGAGGTGCTCGGCGTCGACCGGGTCGGGGTCGAGGACAACTTCTTCGATCTGGGCGGCCACTCCTTGCTGGCGGCGGTGCTCATCGCACGGCTCACCGAGCGCTTCGGCGTCGAGCTTCCCCTCAAGGTGTTCCTCAGCAACCCGACGGTCAGCACCGTCGAGGAATACCTGACCGCCTGACGGTCGCTTCGGCCATGCGAGAAGGCGGTTCGTACCAGGGAGGCCTGGTACGAACCGCCTTCGTTGTGAGCAGCGGGTGGGGTGGACGGCTACAGGTACTGCGTGTTGGGCTCGAGGCCGCAGACGATCCGGCCGTAGAGCTCGAGGTTGGTGTTCGGGTGCAGGATCGCGTGCAGGTTGAGTGCGTGTACGTCGCGCTGGATCCGCTGGATCGGGATGTCGCGGTAGATGGAGGAGCCGCCGCTCGCCCCGCTCAGGATGTCGACCGCTTCCTTGGCCCGCTGGCATGCGGCGCCCAGGTCGAGCCGGACCCGAGCTCGTTCCTCGAGCGTCCAGGCCTCGTCCGTCCGGCTCTTGCCATCGATCATGGCTGCCGTGCGGTGGGCGTGGAACCCGGCCTCGTCGATCTTGGTGATCGCTTCAGCGACCTCCAGATGGGTGATCGGCGCCTCGGCCTGACTCTCGTAGTCGGTGTAGCTGATCTTCCGGCCTGGTAGCCGTTCGAGGAAGGCATCCTTGGCCGCCATGGCCAGACCGAGCGCCGGCGCGCTGACAGTGGCGCAGGCAGTGGGCATGAAGGGCGCCCTGAAGATCGGTGCGTTCGCGTTCTGCTTCGACTGGTGCTGCCCCTGCAGCACCGGTCCCATCTGCAGCACCCGCTCCGTCGGGACGAAGACGTCCTTGGCGATCGTCGTGATGCTGCCGGAGCCGCGCAGGCCGGACGTGTACCAGTCGTCGACGATCTCCAGGTCCGCGATCGGTACGGCGATCATGACCGGAGCGAAACCGCCGTCCCCGGTCGGTGTCACCGCGGCGTTCGTGTTCCAGGTGCTCTGCTGGGCGCCGCTGTTGAAGGACCACTTGCCGTTGACAACGAATCCGCCGTCGGCCGGCACGGCCATCGCGCCGGGGCTGAGGATGCCGCTGATCCGCACGTCCGGGGTCGCGAAGACCTCGTCCTGCACCTCGTCGGGGAACAAGCCCATCATCCAGGTGCTGATCGACCACACGGACGCGGTCCAGGCGGTCGAGCCGTCACCGCGCCCGAGTTCTGCCAGTACGTCCACGACCGTTCCCATGTCGGACTCGTAGCCGCCGTAGCGGACCGGGACCCGCATCTTGGGAATTCCCGCGTCGACGAGCGCCGTGATGACGTCGTCGTGAAGGCGCCGGTTCTCATCCATCCACACGGCCTTCTCCCGCAGCAGTGGGACGATGCCGGCGGCACGACGTACGAGTTCGTCCTTGGGTGGCGCTTGGGTTATCTCCATCGTGGTTCTCCTCGGTTGGCGTCCCTGATGGGCAAAGGCGACCACTAGGAGGTTGGCAGCCGGGCCGTCATACGGCACCTTCGCGGTTGCTTGCGAGGCTTCGGCGAATCCCTGAAACGCTACGCCCGGCCGGGCGCAACCGGTGAGAAGCACCGGCTCCGCCGGCCCTCGACAATGCTGACAGCGAAGGCTGGAGCCGCCGGCTTCGAACTCAGGGACGAAGGATCTCGATGACCGAACGCAGGGAGCAGTTCGTCGACAGTGACTTTGAGGAACCGGACAGCGAGGTCGAGCGATCGGTGGCCCTGATCATGGCCGACGTGCTGGGGATCGACCGTGTCGGCCGCCGGGACAGCTTCTTCGATTTCGGCGGCACCTCGCTCGCGGCCATCAAGATCTGCGCGCGACTCGAGCACGCGTACGGCTGGCGGGCCCGGCCCACCTGGCTGTTCCTCAACGACACGGCCGCGGACTTCGCTCGCAAGGTGCAGTCAGAGTCGGCCGTGACAGCCGAAGCGCATGAGTAGCCCGGCCGGCGTCCGGTCGCTGATCCATGCCGCTGTGGCCCAGCATGCGGCGTGTACCCCTGAGGCGACCGCACTCGTCTGGGGCGGCCGCATGATCAGCTACGGAACGCTCGAAGCGGCGGCGAGTTCCTACGCCGCCGATCTGGCGGACCGCGGTGTCGGGCCGGGCCAGATCGTGCCGTTGCTGATGGATCGCTCACCGGAGATGGTGGCGCTCCAGCTGGCCGTGCTCAAGACTGGAGCGGCCTACGCGAATCTCGACCCGGCCTGGCCGGTCGAGCGGCGGCGGGCGATCCTCGAGCTGGTCACGCCCACAGTGGTCATCGCCACGGAGGCCGGATCGGACGACCGGTTCGGCAGCTACCGGCCGTCGGACGACGGCGTCGCCGGCGCGGCCCGGCGCGCGCGATCGTTCGATCCACCGCCGGTACCACCGAGCGCGGCCGCGATGGTCGTCTTCACCTCTGGTACGACGGGCGTCCCGAAAGGTGTGGTGACCCCTCATCAGGCAGTGGCACGGCTCTTCAACTCCCATCACCTCAGCGGTTTCGGCCCCGGCCACGCGATGCCACAGGCGGCGGCCCTGCCCTGGGACATGTATGCCTTCGAGCTGTGGGGGCAGCTCGTGACCGGTGGCACGGTGGTGCTGATCGCGGCGAAGTACCTGCTGCCGAGCACGCTGCGCCAGGTCGTCACGGCGTACGGCGTCGACATGGTCTGGCTGACCGGCTCGATGTTCAACCTGTTCGTCGACGAGGATCCGGACTGCTTCAGCGGCCTTCGAGGGGTGCTGACTGGTGGCGAGACGGCGTCGCCGACGCATATGCGCGGTTTCCTGCTCCGCCATCCCGGCGTCGCGCTCTGGAACGTCTATGGACCAGCTGAAAGCGGAATGCTCACGACTACCGCGCGGGTGGCACTCGCGGACTGTGACGTGGCGGCGGGGGTTCCGATCGGCACTGCGGTCCACGGCAGGAACGTGGTGGTGCTCAACGCGCGTGACGAGCCCTGCGGGCGCGGGCAGGAGGGCGAGATCTGCGTCTACGGTCACGGACTGGCGACGGGTTACCTGGGGCAGCCGGAGCTGACGCTGGAGAAGTTCCCGACCGTCGACCTCGACGGTGCTCCGGTCCGGGTCTACCGGACGGGCGACCTCGGGGTGTGGGATGCCGGAGGTGTCCTGCACTATCGAGGCCGGCGTGATCGGCAGATCAAGCTGAGTGGTTTCCGGATCGAACTCGCCGAGATCGAGTCGGTGGCCGGATCACTGCCCGGCGTCCGGAACTGCATCGCCTTCCCGGTCAACGGTCCCGACGGTACGCCGGAGCGGCTGGCGATGGTGTATCTCGTACCGAGAGCGGACGCGTCAGGACTCCCGGAGGGCGATCCACTGGGCGTGCACGCCCAACTGCGTCAACTGCTGCCTGCCTACCTGCTCCCCTCGGTCGTCCGCGGTATGCGGCAGTACCCGATGACAGCCAACGGGAAGGTCGACCGTGCGGCACTCCACGAGCTCGGCCGCCATGCTCGGCCGGCCGGTCGATACCAGTCGGCGGCGCAGTCATGAGCGGCGAACCGGAGGAGACGACGGCTGCTGTCAACGTCCGCCCGCGGATCTATCCGATGAGCCGCGAGCAGGAGACGGTCTGGCTCGACGATCTCATCTTCGCTGGGTCGTCCCGCTACCTGGAAGCCTGGGCCAGCCGGCTCATCGGGCACCTCGACATCGATGCGCTCGAGTGGGCCATCGGTCAGGTGATCGTGCGGCATGAAGTGCTTCGCAGCCGGCTGACCGAGAAGGACGGCGAACCGGTCCAGATCGTGACCGATCCAGGCCACGCTCAGCTCTTGCGGCTGTCCTGCACCGCGGAGGCGGTTCCAGCCGAGTTGAGCCGGATCGTCGCCGAACCGCTCCACCTCGACGAGACGCCCATCCGGCCCTGGCTGCTCTGCTTGGGTCAGGATGAGTCCGTCCTGGTGGTGCAGTTCCATCACGCCGCATTCGACGACTGGTCGCTGAACATCTTCCGGCGTGAGCTCATGCACTTCTACTCGGCCCGGTTACACGATCGGCCGGCCGATCTGGAGCCGTTGCGCATGCAGGCCGGCGAGTTCGCTGTCGCGCAGCGAGCTGAGGAGCTGGATCCGGCGGACATCGAGTACTGGCGGGAGCGAGTGAAGGCCGCGCCCAGGTCATGCACGATTCCGCCGGACTTCCCGGGGCCGAAGGAGCTACCGCACCGCGCGGAGTATCTCCTGGTCGAAGTGAGTCCCGAGCTCGGCCAGGCGGTGCGTGCCGCCGGCCGGGCGCTGCGGACCACTCCGTTCACCGTGTTCGCGGGAGCTATGGCCGGGCTTTTGTGGCAGTACGGCGAGCAGCAGGAGGTGATCTTCGGTACGGCGGTGTCGTTGCGGGGGACAGCCGCCGCCGACGACATGATCGGCTTCTTGACCAACCTGCATCCGATCCGGCTGGCAGTCTCTTCAGAGATGTCGTTCCGAACACTGGTGAACGCGGCCAAGACCGAGGTCCTCGCCGCCCTCGAGCATCGCGCCGTTCCCTATTCCACGATCGTCGCGATGTCACGACGTGGGCTGGCTCCGGACGCGCCCCTGTGCGACGTCTCCCTGGTTCTCGACGACATGAGGTGGGAGCCGTTCTCGCTCCCCGGGGTCACCGCGGAGACGATCCGGGTGCCTGAGCAGTACGCCAAGTACGCCCTGCACCTGATCCTGACGGCGGACGACGACGGTGGTTACACCGGCGCGTGGAACTACGACGGCGAGGTCTATGGTGCCGCCACGATGGAGCGGGTGGCCGGCCAGTTCGTCCAGCTGCTGGCCCACTGCGTCGCTGCGCCGGACATGCCTCTCGGCAAGAACGTCGGCTCCACTACCTGAGCATCGGGCGGCGTCGGTCGATCAGAGCGGGATGTTGCCGTGCCGACCGCGGATCGGGCCGTTGGAGTCGGCGGCCGCTAGGGCGGAGGCGAGGGCAGAGCGGGTCTTGGCGGGGTCGACGATCTGGTCCACGACGCCGATCTCCCGGGCTCGTTCGATGCCTCCGGCAAGCTTCTCGTGTTCCGCGGCCAGTTCTGCCTCGATCTGTGGACGGATCTCGGGATCGATCTCGGCCAACCTCCGCCGGTGCAGGACGCGGATCGCGGCGATTGCACCCATCACGGCCACCTCGGCCCGCGGCCAGGCGAACACCCGAGTCGCGCCGAGCGAGCGGGCGTTCATCGCGATGTAGGCGCCGCCGTAGGTCTTGCGGGTCACGAGCGTGACGCGCGGTACGACGGACTCGGCGAAAGCATGCAGTAGCTTGGCGCCCCGTCGTACGACGCCGTCCCACTCCTGACCGACACCCGGCAGGTACCCCGGTACGTCGACCAGCACCACCATCGGTACGCCGAACGCGTCGCACATCCGCACGAACCGGGCAGCCTTCTCGGCCGACAACGCGTCGAGGCAGCCGCCCAGGCGCAGCGGGTTGTTCGCGATCACCCCGACGGTCCGGCCACCGAGCCGGCCGAGTGTGGTGACGATGTTGGGCGCCCACCGCTGGTGTAGTTCGACGCCGGAGTCCTCGTCGAGCACCCCGCCGACCAGTGGGTGGACGTCGTACGCGCGCTTGGCCGATTCGGGCAGCAGCCCTGACAGGTCGGTGTCGGACACGTCGCCGGAGACCGAGCCGGGGTTCGCGAACAGGTCCGCGAGCCGGCGGGCCTTCTCGATCGCGTCCGCCTCGGAGTCGGTGGTGATGTGCACGACCCCGGACCGGCGGCCGTGCGGCTCGGGACCACCGAGCCGCAGCATGTCGACGTCCTCACCGGTGACCGAGCGGACCACGTCCGGCCCGGTGACGAAGATCCGCCCCTCCGGACCGAGGACGACGACGTCGGTCAAGGCCGGCCCGTACGCCGCGCCGCCGGCGGCCGGGCCGAGCACGACCGAGATCTGCGGGATCTTGCCCGAGGACTGCGTCATCGCGAAGAAGATCTTGCCGACCGCGTGCAGACTCAGCACGCCTTCGGCCAGCCGCGCGCCGCCGGAGTGCCACAGTCCGACGATCGGCAGTTCCTCGGCCCGGGCCACCCGGTAGGCCTCGACGACGACCTCACAGCCCTCGTCGCCCATCGCGCCACCCATCACGGTGGCGTCGGAGCAGAACGCGATCACCGGCGCGCCGGCGATCAGGCCGCGCGCCGCGAGCATGCCGGACCGGCCGTCCGGCGAGAGCAGCTCCAGGCTGCCTGGATCCAGCAACGCGGTCAGCCGCGTCGCGGGCTTCCGCGGGTCGTCCCTCGCGGGCGGCCTTCTCGCCGCGGCCGTCGTGGTCACGAGCTGAACCGACCGAGGGCTTCGAGTAACTGGGCCGGTGGCTGGCCGGGGATCAGCGGTTCACCGGCCGACCCCCGCTGCATACACGCCACCGTCTGCCGACCGACCGCGACCACCCCGCCCTGCCGGCGATAGGTGAACTCCATCGTCACCCGGTGCCCACCTCTCGCCGGGTCGGCCTGCCGCATCAGCAGTTCGACGTCGTCGCCGGCGAAGCACTCGTCCAGGAAGTCGACCTGGACGCCGACCGTCACCATCGCCAGCTCACCCGACTGCAGCAGCCGGACCACCTCCGGCGCGTGGTCGTAGAGGAACTGCTCGCGGCAGTGCCCCTGCCAACGCACGTAATGGGCGAAATAGACATTGCCGACGAGGTTCGTCTCCTCGAAGGCGACCTTGTGCACGAATCGGTAGGCGGGCTTCATCGCAGGCCCGCCGTCGTCTGGTCGACAGCGGCAGCGACGACCAGCAATCCGCTCGGCGGACGCAACAGGCTCACCAGTACGTGGGCCTGTTGCGTACTGAGCACCAGTTCGGCCGAATCCACCAGCTGGGCGGTCAGCTCGGAGTCGATCGGATGTCCGGCTTTCACCACCGCTTCCCGAGCGGCCCACACTGCGAACTGGGCGACTTCGTCCTCCAGCTGACTGCTCAGCCTGGCCGCCAGCTGGAGATCGCCCGGACTGAGGGCGGGCGGATCACTGTGCTCGACCTCGAGCCAGTCGGCGCCGACGCCGCGATCCGGTGACCAGATGGTGAGCCGCAGATCGTCGAACTGACTGGTGGCCGCGAAACCGGTTGCCGACTGCAACCGGCCGGCGGGGCTGTGACCCCAGTCGCCGCCGGTCCAGCTTGCCAGGACGTCGGTCACCGGGATCTCGGCCGAGGTCACGACGGCGTCCAGGGCGGTACTCCAGCCGAGTTCGCGGACCCGCCGCGCCAGGTGTGCGCCGGCCAGTCGACGGTCGGCGTGCTGGCCCTCGAGTTGCCCGGCAGAGCGCAGTACCAAGCCGGTCCACTCCACCGCGGGGCCGTCCGGACCGATGGCCAGGAGGTCGAACTTGAGATCGGTCTTCGGCAGCTCCGGATCGAGTCGCTCGGTGGCGATCAGTCGCAGTGGCCCCTCGGGCGGCCGGTGGACCGTCAAGGCCTCCGCGGTGACGGGGAGCAGCCGGCGGCTCGGATAGCAGGCCTGGAGCACGTGGATGCCGGCGTCGAGCAGACCGGTGTCGCCGAGCACCAGCTGACCAGGGAGGAACCGGGAGAACCATCGCTCGCCGCGGCCGACCAGGTCTGCCTCGAGTCGTCCAGCTCCGACACTTCTCAGAGCGGTGACGCACTGGAAGTTGCCGTCATGAAAGTAGAGCGGGCCGTAGAGATGCTCCAGCGGTACGCCGTCGGCGGCCGGCAGCTCCTTCAGTGGTTCCGCCCGGTCGGGCTTGGTGGCGGTGTGGACGGTGACCGTGACACAGTCGGTGCCGAACCCGTCGTCGTCGGCTCGGATGACGGCATCGACAGCGTCGTCGTCCGAGCGGGACCTGCGGACGGCGACCCGGACGGTGCGGTAGGCCTGGTCGTCCACCGTGATCGGCCGGTGCAGCCGCAATCCGGTGAACCGCCGCCAATCGCCGTCCGGTACGGCCAGGCCCGCGGCCTGGGCGATCGCTTCGAGGCTCGCCACCGTCGGGAGCACGGCGAGACCGTCAATCCGGTGGTCGGCTACGGCCCGGTCGGTGTCCGAGCTCAGCTCGGACTCCGCCACGACCTCGACGCCAGGCGTGCGGCTGCGGATCGTCTCGGCGTACCGCAGCGGCGGCGCCTCCGTGGCCGGCATCATCAGGGTCGGTCCGGCCGGCAGCCGGCCGGTCAGCAGTTGGGTGACCGGCCGGCCCGCGGCCAGCGCCGCGACGAACAGCCGGCGACCATCCGTCGGCCCGATCGCGGCGACGCCTGACCTGGCCAGCGAGTCGAGCGCGCCGAGGTCGACCCCCATCCCGACCGACGACCAGACGCTCCACTCCAGGTGCCGGACGATGGCATCGCCCGCCTTGACGGCGTACCGCTCGGTGCTGGCGCGCAGCCGGTCGTTCGCGAGGCAGTAGTCGGCCTGACCGGCCAGGCCGGCCCGCCCGATGACAGAGCCGAACGTGGCGACGAGTCGCAAGCTGTCCAGCTCGGGACAGCTGGCCAGCAGCGCTTCGAAGGAGACGTGCTTGACCGCCGCGGTCTCCGCCAGAGAATCGACGGACACCGCCGCGAGCGGTTGCGGGGCGTTCAGACCCGCGCCGTGGATCAGGCCGCGGACCGGGCCGAGTTCTGCGGCGGTCGCCCAGAGTGCAGGGAGGACTTCCGGGGTGGTGAGATCGCAGGACTCGTAGGAGACGTCGATCCCGGTGCCGGCCAGGCCGGCGAGTGCGCGGGCCACTGACTCGTCGCCGCCCGGGCGGCGGCCGGTGAACAGGAGTCGCGCGCCGGTGCGCTCAGCGAGTTCGGCAGCACACTCGGCGGTGATGCCGGTCGCGCCGCCGGTCACCAGGCAGACGTCACCCGGGCGGAGTTGGATGGCAGGCAACGGGTTCGGTGCCGGCAGGTGGTGGGTGGTCAGCGTCGACCAGCCGGTCCGGTCGAGGCGCAGGTCGGCGAACGCACCGTACGACGGAAGCGTCACGAGCCATTCCCGCACCGGTCGATCGGTCTCGACGCAGGCGATCCGCGGTGGTTGCTCCAGCTCCGTCATCAGGCTTCGGCCGAGGCCGGCGCCGTCGCCGCGATGGGCGATCACGATCTCGGCGTACTGGTTGCTATCGGCAACTCTTCGGAAGGTCTCGACGATCAGTTCGTTCTGCCGGTGGTGGTCCGCGTCGAGGACGACGAGGAGGCCGAGCGTGTCGCCGGACCCGAGTTCGGTGTCGGGGAGACCGAGGACATCCCAGCGGAGTGGGCGGTTCGCCGTACCGGGTGGGATCGGCTCCCAGCGGTGTTCGAACGGCTCGGCCCAGCCCAGTGCGCCCGCGAGCCGGTCTCCGTCGCCGGCGCCCGCCGCGGGGAGCCCGGCCAGGGTCGCGGACAGCTCGGCGATCGTCGCGTCGGCCAGTGCCAGCGGCGTCATGGGCATCGCACGGCCCAGCCGGCCGGCTGCTCGTGCGAGTAGCTGTCCGACCTGGAGAGAGTTGAGGTGCAGGTCCTTCGAAAGCGACAACTCCGCGCTGACTCCCTCGCTGGGCAACCCGGTCAACTCGGTCAGTACCTCCAGCACCACGAGGTCGTCCGGAAGGTCGGCCGACTCCGGTGCGGCTTCTGTGGCGACCGGAGTCACCTGCTGTGGTTCCGGCTCGACAGAAGCAGCGGTTGAGGTTGGCTGTTGTGGCTCCTGCGGAGGTGTGGCCGGGGTGGTCCTGATGGGCAGCGTGGTGCCGGGAAGCAGGCCGCAGGGGTTGGAAAGGAGGACTGGTGCACGGCCTCGGACGAAGGGGCGACTGGCGCGGAAGCGATGCCAGTGTTCGAGGTGGGGTAGCTGGCCGGCGGCTGCCAGGGCGGCCGTGGCCAGAGCCAGGCCACTCGGGTTTCCACCGACGTCCGTACTCACGACCGGCGTGCTGACATCGGCTGCGGCCAGTTGCCCGAGCATCCGCCCAGGACCGCACTCGACCAGCAACTCGCATTCTCCGGCCAGCCGGTGTAACGCCTCCCGGAAGCGCACCGGCGCGATCAGCTGCCGGACGAGCTGCTCGCGCAACTCGTCAGGCTCGAGCTGAACACTGTCACCGGTGACAGTGGAGATCAGTCCATAGGTCGCGGCAGTCAGCTCGATCCGGGCAAGCTCCTCGCGGAACGGATCCAGCGCCGCCCTCATCGCAGCCGAATGGAAGCCGTGCGACACCGCCAGTCGACGGGTCCCTACCCCCCGCCGCCGAGCCAGCTCTGCCAGCTCGGCCAGCAATGCCACCGGCCCGGCAACCGTCGTCTGGTACGCCGAATTGCTTCCCGACACCACCAGCTCCGGCTCGTGGCCCGGCGAGCCGTTCAGCGTCGACCAGGCGGACTCGCCGGTCAGCGTGGTGATCAGCTCCGCGGTCGTCTCGTCGTTCGCGGCCACCGACAGCATCGACGTACCGGCGATTCCGTACTCGCTCATCACCCGCCCGCGGGCCTCGACCAGGGACAGCCCGTCGGCCGGCCTCAGCGCGCCCGACCAGATCAGCGCCGTGATCTCGCCCAGGCTGTGGCCGACCGCCCGATGCGCCTCGATACCGATCGTGTCCAGCCAAGCCAGGCCGAGCAGCGACGCGGCGACGATGGATGGCTGCGCGAACCGGGTGTCCTCGCTGCCCTCCGGCCGGTTCGCCGCGAAGGCGGCGCCCGCTCGAGCGGCGGTCAGCAATTCACCGGCATCCACCAGCTGCTCGAGCACGGTACCGGCTGCGATCATCGGCGCGGCCTGCCCGGGGAACAACAGTCCGATCCGCGCGGGCCTACCGCGCCCCACGAAGCACTGACGGCCGGCGAGCACCTGCGTCTCGCCGCCGGACTCGTCCGCCCGGTCGAGCAGCTTCGCCCCCTCAGCGAGCGCAGCGATCGCTTCGTGCCGGTTGCGCGCGGTGCAGGTGAACCGATGTGGCAGGCCGAGCTCGGTCGTCCGGGACAGCGTGACCGCGAGATCGCGCATCCCGGCGTCGGACAGGACGGCGAGCTCGTCCGCGAGGTTCAGCATCGCCTGCCGCAACCCGCCCGCGGTCGGCGACGCGAGCGCGATGACCTCGTCCGGTCCGGTCCGCGCGCTCACCGGGATCGCGGTACGCCGCCGGGCCGGTTGCCGCGCATCGGCCAGCACGACATGGGTGTTGATCCCGCCGAACCCCATCGCGGACACGCCGGCCACCAGCCGGTCCTGGGTCCACGGACGCGGCTCGCCGAGCAGCTCCAACTCTGGGCCGTCGGCAACGATCGGATGCGGGCGCCGGACACCGGTTGCTGGGGGCAACGTCCGGTGATGGATCGCCAGCGTCGCCTTGATCAGTCCTGCCACCCCGGCCGCCGCCTTGGTGTGCCCGATGTTGGCCTTGATACTGCCCACCGGTACCGGGCGGTCCGCCGTCTTGCGCAGCTCGCGGAAGGTTGCCAGCTCGATGGGATCCCCGACACCGGTCCCGGTGCCGTGCCCCTCGAACAGGCCGACCTCCTCGGGACTCAGGCCGGCCGCGGAATAGGCCCGCGAAGCGGCCAGCACATGACCGTGCTGCGCGGGCCGGGTCAGCCCGCCGGCTCCGTCGCTGGACATTCCGGCGCCCGCGATGACGGCGTACACGGGCAGGTCGCTCCGCAGCGCGTCGCTGGTCCGCATCAAGGCGACCAGCCCGCAGCCCTCGCCGGGCAGGAACCCGGTCGGGTCGGCGTCGTACACCCGCATCTCACCGCGGCTCAACGCCCCGAGCCGGGCGAAACCGACAAGCTCGAAAGGATCGATGCTCATGTCGACACCACCACTGATCGCCAGGTCCAGATCGCCGCGCAGCAACGCGTCCCGCGCGTTCATCACGGCCAGCAGAGATGACGAGCAGGCGGCGTCCACCGTGTACCCGGTGCCGTGCAGGTCGAAGTGGTTGCAGACCCGGCCGGCGATCGTGTTCGACATCGCACCGGCCAGTGACTCGTCGCCGGGGGCCGGGAAGCTCGACCGGAACCGCGCGGCCGTCGCAGCCAGGAGCTCCTCGTCGACTGGCCGGTCCAGCGCGTCCGCAGCCAGCCGCAGGCTCCGCTCGACGAACGGCCAGCGCAGCCGCAGGCCGTTCGCCCGGCTGGTTTCGCCGGTCAGCGAGTTGCCCAGGACGACGCCGGTCCGGTCGGGCCGGAACCACGCGGCCGATCCGGTCCCCAGACCATCGAGGAGCCGGGACGCCGTGTCGAGCGCGAGCCAGTGGCTCATGTCCGCGGCCTCGAACAGGTTCTGAGGCACCCGGAACGCGGCCGGGTCGAAGGTCCAGCCGTCGAGCAGCGCCGCGGATTCGACATAGGTCAGGTCGGGCGCTCCAGTGCCGTGCAGATCGAAGTACTCCGACCGCGGCAGCCGGCGGTCCGGCAGGGCCCGGAACGCCGTCCCCTGGTGGAGCACCAGGTCCCACAGCTGATCCGGCGTCAAAGCCTCGGGATAGGTCACGGCGATGCCGACCACGGCCACCGTTTCCGTCGGGGTCATCACAGTTCACCGCCGGCGAACAGCTCGAAAACCCGGTAGAACGCCTCCATCGGGAACCACCACTTCCGTCTCGTCACCAGCGCGCACCGGTGGTGTCTCACCGGAGGCTAGGGCGGCCGGAAGCACGCCGACATCCTCCAGATTGCGCTGGCCACCCGCTCTGCGAGCTACCTGGTCGGCCGGGCCGCACGCGCGAAGATGCCGCCCCCTACCGCGGCTGGAATCGTCGGTGCGGGCCGCCGACGCCGCACCAGGCCCGTGGCCCCTGGCAACCAGCGGTCGACAACTACTGGGAGGACTGCGATGGGTGGGCACTACGCGCCGGAGGACATCGAAAAGGCGACCGATATCGCGATCATCGGTCTGGGAGTTCGTGGACTGGGTGTGCTCGAGCGCCTCGTCAGCCATGCCACCGCGACCGGGCCGGCAGTCCAGCTCCGGCTGCATCTCATCGACTCCAGCCCTGCCCAGCCACGGCAGTACGAGATCCACCAACCGGACTATCTACTGCTCAACCACGCGTGTGTCCAGGCGTCGATGTTCCCGGCGCCCGAGTCGGTGGCGCACGCGCCCGCGACCACTGGTCCGAGCCTGTTCGAGTGGGCGTTGGAGCGAGAGTTGCGGGTCGCCGGCGACGGGTTCACCGTCGGCGCCGAGGGGCGGCTGGTGGAGCCGACCGACAACCTGCCGCGGCGGATCTTCGGCGAATACCTGCTGTGGTTCCTGCAGCAGTTGCGGGACAACGCGCCGGACAACGTGCGGTGGGTCGACCACCTCTCCGACGCCGTGGACGTGCAGCAGCGAGGCGACGGCGCGATCCTGACGCTGGCCGACGGCGGCCGCGTGGAGGCGGACTTCGTGTTCGTGACGTTAGGCCAACGGCCACAACCGATCCCACCCAGCCCGGATGGGTCGTCCAGCCGGCTGATCGCCACGGCGTACCCGCTGCCGGGACAGCTCGTCCTGGTCGAGCCGACCGATACCGTCGCAATCGCGGGCCTGGGCCTGACGTCGGCCGACGCGATCTTCGCGCTGACGGTCGGCAGAGGTGGCCGGTTCGACCACACGGTATCGCCGCAGCGGTATGTGCCGAGCGGCCGCGAGCCGCGGATCGTGGTGTTCTCGCGATCCGGCCTGCCGTACCGCGCGCGGCCCACGCCCTCGCCGTACGTGACCTACGATCCGGTGGTCTTCACCCGGCCGGCGATCGACGAACTGCGGTCCCGGACGCCGCTATTGGACTTCGATCGGGACGTGCAGCCGTTGCTCCTGCTCGAACTGCGGGTGGCGTATCGCCGAGCGAAGCTGTTGCAGGAGTCGGGACGGGAGGACGCCGAGGCGTTCCTGCTCAGCGCCCGGGCGGCCGCGGCCGAGGGGCGGCTGGAGACCTTCGCCGAGCTGCCGCAGCCGGCCGAGTTCGACGCCGAGGCGGTGTACCGCGGAACCCTCGGCACGGCAGCAGGCGACGGAGCCGCCTACCAGCGATCGGTCGAGTCTTGGCTGGCCGCCGATCTGGCCCAGGCGATGCGTGGCTTCGAGGGCAGCCCGTACAAGGCGGCCACCGAGATCTGCCGCGAGTTCCGCGACACCATCCGGTACGCGATGGACTTCGGCGGTCTCACCGACGACTCGCTCGACCGGTTCTACGGCTACCACCTGGAGGCGATCAACCGCCTCGTCATCGGGCCCGAGAAGGACCGGGCCGCCAACCTCTTGGCCCTGCTTCGATCCGGAGTCGTGTCGATGTCCCTCGGACCGGATCCGTTGCTGAGCTGGGACGAGGACAGCCACAGCTGGATGCTGACCTCCACCGCCTTTCCCGTCCCCGAGACAGTTCGAGCGCAGTGGCTGTACCGGGGCTACACGGATCGCCTCAAGTCGCTGGAGAGCGACGAGACGATCATCGGCGCCATGGCCAGACGCGGTCTGGTCCGGCGGTTCAAACCGGACAGTGCGCTGGTGTCGGCCCTGGAGGTGGACAGCCATGGCCATCCGGTGGCGGCCGGCGGCGAGGTGGCCACCCGGATCTGGATCTCCGGGCTGCTCTGCGAAGGAGTCACCTTCTACAACGGCTATCTCACCTCACCCGGGCACTTCGAACGCTCGCAGTCCGACGCCGACCGTGCGGTGAACGAGCTGATCGGCACCGTCCGGAAGGACCGGCAGATTGTGACTACGGTCGACGGGGGTGCGCGGCGATGATCATCGAGACCGGACTGTGGGGAGGCGCGGCCGACCCACCCTGCCTGCTGGCGGCCTTCGAGCGCGCGGTCGACCGGTTTCCGGCCGAGTTCGCGATCGTCGACGCGGGCGAACGGCTGACCTATCGCGACCTGGCTGGTTGGATCGGCCAAGTCACCGAGCTGTTGCGGGACGCCGGCATCACGGCGGGCGACACGGTCGCCGTCACCGGGCCGCGGTCCGCCGCGATCGTGGCGGCGGCTTGGGCAGTGGTCGGCGCCGGCGCGACGTACCTGCCCGTCGACGGCAGCCTGCCGCGCAAACGCCTCGCCTACATGCTCGCGGAGAGCGGCGCCAAGCTCGTCCTGTACGCCGGCCCGGAGCCGGACCTGCCGGCCCGCCGCCTGGCCAGGATTTCCGACTGGACCGGCCGGGACCTGCTGGCCGGGACGGGCCTGAGCTTCGTCACCTGTGCGCCGGAAACCCCCGTCTACGTGATCTACACGTCGGGCTCGACCGGTAATCCCAAAGGGGTGGCCGTACCGCACACCTGCGTCGACAACATGGCGTACTGGCAACGGAACGTCTCACTGCGCGAGGATCTGCGGACCGCCCAGTTCGCGCCGCTGAACTTCGACATCTGGTTCCAGGAAGTCGTGAGCACGTTGTGCGGCGGCGGATCGTTGGTCATCATGCCCGAGGAGTTGCGGCAGGACCCGATCGAGTTGCTGGACTGGCTGGCTCGCGAACGGATCGAGCGGCTCTTCGTGCCCTGCGTCGCATTGCACATGTTGGCCACGGCCGCGACGGCGTTCGAGTCGCTGCCCGACCTCGCTCTGCGCGAGATCAACACCGCGGGCGAGCAACTCGTCTGTACGCCGGCGATCAAGGACCTGTTCGGCCGCCTGCCGCAGTGCAGCCTGAACAACCACTACGGGCAGAGCGAGTCGCACACGGTCTCGGTCCACACGTTGTCCGGGCCGAGCCGCACCTGGCCCGCCCTGTCACCGATCGGCGTACCGCTGCCGGGATGCGAGGTGCTCCTGGACGTCGCCGACCTCGGCGAACCGCTGATCGGTGAGTTGCTGGTGGCCGGACTGCCCTTGTCACTCGGCTACCTGAACCAGCCGCAGTTGACTGCCGAGCGTTACGTCGAGGTCG
This sequence comes from Kribbella sp. NPDC020701, assembly GCF_055562215.1. Lineage (NCBI taxonomy): Bacteria > Bacillati > Actinomycetota > Actinomycetes > Propionibacteriales > Kribbellaceae > Kribbella > Kribbella sp. NPDC020701. Next base: position 57,880 of record NZ_JBVHFT010000027.1, read on the forward strand.
GCCCGACCGCCCACGGGCACACCCGGGCGTTCCGGACCGGTGATCTCGGCAAGGTCGAGAACGGGTTGCTGTACTTCCTCGGCCGGACCGACCACGAGGTGAAGATTCGCGGCTTCCGGGTGAATCCGCTCGAGGTCGAGGCGTGCCTGGGCAACCTGCCCGGGGTGGTGGAGGCCATCTGCGTTCCGGTGGATCTGGGCCCCGGCTCGCGGCAACTGCGCGCCGCCGTCACGATCCCGGCCGCGCTGGACTTCGATCCGGCCGCCGCGCTCGCCGCCCTGCGCGAGGAGCTTCCGTCGTACTCGGTCCCGCCGTCCATCGCAGTCCTGCCGGCCATGCCGCGCACACCCAGTGGCAAGGCCGACCGGGCCGCCGTCGCCGGTTTGCTTGCCCCAGGCAACCAAGAGGCAGGTGTGAGATGAGGTCGCTGCTCGTTCTCGACTACCCGGGACGCCGGCCCGAGGCGCACGTCAGCGAGATGGACCTCGAAGGCGCCGGCTTCGAGACGACCTACGCCCTGACCTCGCCGTTGCCCGACGCGCTGACCACACCGGCGTACGCCGACCAGCTCCACCAGCGCCTGCGCCGCGCGGACGCCGTGATCGCGTACTGCGCGGCCTCGCCGCTGGCCGTCGCGATGACCGCCCTGCAGGCCGATCCGGTGCCGATCGTGGTGCTCGACCCGCAGCGGACCCCGCCGTCCGAGATCGCCCTCGAGTACCACGAGGTCGTCCGTCAGGTCGAGGGCAAAGCGCCGCTGGCCGAACGTCCGGCCCTGCTCGACGTCGAGCACCTGCTCGCGACTTCCGATCTGCTGGTGAAGCGCGTCGACGGAGACCTGCGGCTGCGGGCGCGCCTGGCCTTGGAGACTTACGGCATCGCCGTACCGGAGGCCGGCGGCCCGGTGGAGGGAGTCGTCGGCGTCTACGTCGAATGGCTGACCTTCCTCATCGCCGCTTATCACGACGAGCAGCCGCCACCGCGTGGTCCGGTTCTTCAGGTGATCTCACGCGGGCATCCGGACGACGTTGGCTGGCTCGGTGCGACCGACCTGCAGACCGTACGGGTGGATTGCGAGCGCTCCCGGCTAGCCGCCGACCCGGCGGCGCGGGCCGCGGTTCTCGACTTCCTGCGACGAAGGGGATAGGCGATGCAGAACGGTTTCGCCAGCGACACCGAACTCACCCTGGCCGGGATCTGGACCGAGCTGCTCGGGGTCGGCGACGTCGGCCGCGGCGACGACTTCTTCGACCGCGGCGGCGACTCGATGCTCGCCGTCCGGCTGGTGCTGGCCGCCCGGTCCGCGTGGAAGGTTGACCTCGGCATCCGGGTGCTGCTCGAGTCCCCGGTGCTGAAGGACCTGGCCGGCCGGATCGACGCGCTCGTCGACCGCCCCGGCAACGAGCAAGATGCCCGCCGCTGAGCGGCCGCTGACGATGGATGTCAGCCCATGCTGCCACCGACGAAAGGGAGCGCTTGTGTCCAATCCGTTCGAAGACGCCGACGGTCACTACCGGGTCCTTTCCAACGACGAGGCCCAGTATTCGCTGTGGCCGGCCGCGCTCGCCGTCCCGGACGGCTGGACCGCCGTCCACGAGAACTCCAGGTCGGGCTGCCTCGAGTACATCGAGGAGCACTGGACCGACCTGCGGCCGGCCAGTCTGGTCCGCGCGGAACACGGTTGAGGGTCGATGATCTTCGCCGCCGCCGGTGACATCGTCACCGACGACATCTTTCTCGACCTGGCCAGGTTCGTCCCCGGCGTCGAGCTCAAACTGAAGCTGGAGGGCCTGAACCCGGCCGGGTCGATCAAGCTGAAGACCGCCGTCTCGCTGATCGACGACCTGATCCACCGGTGCGGTGTCGGCCCCGGCGACCGGCTGATCGAGTCCTCCTCGGGCAACCTCGGCATCGCGCTCGGCACGCTGTGCGCGGCCCGCGGCATCAGCCTCACGATCGTGGCCGACCCGAACACCAACACCGCTGCCCTGCGCACCATGAAGGCACAGGGCACCACGGTCGTGGTGGTCACCGAACGCGACGCCAACGGTGGATTCCTGCAGACCCGGCTCGACTACATCCGGTCCGAGCTGCGGCGCGACCGGAAACTGTTCTGGCCGAACCAGTACACGAACCCGGCCAACAGTTCGGCGCACTACCGGCACACCGCCCAGAGCATCCTCGAGGAGTTGCCCGATGTCGGGGCGGTGCTGATCGGGGTCAGTACGTCGGGAACGTTGATGGGCTGCCTGGAGTTCTTCCGCGAGCACCGCCCGGCCACCAGGGTCATCGCGGTCGACTCGGAGGGCTCGATCCTGTTCAGGGAGCAGGGCGCACCGCGGTTGATCCCGGGCCTCGGCGCGAGTCTGCGTCCCGGGCTGCTGGTCGACGAGGGTGACTACGAGCGGGTCGTCGTACCGGAGCTGGAGACGGTGTCGGCCTGTCATGCGGTGGCGCGACGGTACGGCCTGCTGGTCGGCGGTTCGACCGGCACGGTGCTGGCCGCGGTCCGCCGGCTGGCCGCCACGCTGCGGACCGGAGAGCCCGTGGTGGCCATCTCGCCGGACACCGGTGAGCGGTATCTCGACACCATCTACTCGGAGAAGTGGGTCGCCGAGAACTTTCCGGCGGCCCAGTGGTGAGGAGCGCGCGAATGTTCCAGGTGGTCCCAGAACCGGTCGTCGTCGATGTGCTCGACAGTTCTCGCGAGGCCGTGCTGGCCGCGGTCGAGGCGGCGTACCTGGCCCACGACGACGGCGATGCCGTCAACCCACCCAGCCACTTCCTGCGCTTTCCGGACCGCCCGGCCAGCCGGATCATCGCGCTGCCGGCCTACCTCGGCGGCGACGTCGGGCTGCCCGGGATCAAGTGGATCAGCAGCTTCCCGAGCAACCACGAACTCGGGCTGCCACGGGCGTCGGCAGTTCTGCTTCTGAACGACGACCGGACCGGCAGACCGATCGCCTGCCTCGAGGCGTCCCATATCAGCGCCGCGCGCACGGCGGCCTCGGCGGCTTTGGCGGTCCGTGCCCTGCGGTCCCAGAACGGACCGGTCACCGTCGGGTTCGTCGGCGCGGGCGTGATCGCGAGCACGATCGCTTCGTTCCTGCACCACACGGACCTGCGGGTCGCCCACTTCGTCTGTCACGACCTCCTCACCGACCAGGCCGAGCAGTTCGTCAACGGTGCCGGCAAGCACTGGCCCGGTCTCGGCGAGGTGGCCGGCCTGGAGACCGCGCTCGGCTGCGACGTGGTCGTCTTCGCCACCACCGCGGCCGAGCCCTACCTGCCGGCAACGCTGCGATTCGAACCGGGTCAGACCGTCCTCAACATCTCTCTGCGGGACATCCATCCGGGGACCCTGCTGGAGGCGCAGAACATCGTCGACGACGTGGACCACTGCCTGCGCGCGCTGACCTCGCCCCATCTGGCCGAGCAACTGTCCGGTCGTCGCGACTTCGTCACGGGCACCCTGGCCGACGTCCTGCGCGGCCGATGCGAACTGCGGCCCGAGCAGCCGATCGTCTTCTCGCCGTTCGGCCTCGGCGTGCTCGACCTCGCGGTCGGCGCCATCGTGCTCGACCGTGCCCGGCACGATCCGCGAACCGTTGCCGTCGACAACTTCCTCGGAGCCGGAGGCACTGATGGGTGAGGCGCGGCTGGTGTCGAACACCCACGGGCACGAGACCTATGTCTACGACTACGACCGGTCGCTCCTGCCGGGCCCGTCCTCGGGCACCGGCCTGTGGCGGTACCAAGGTTTGCTGCCGCGGCCCGACGAGCTCACGCGGTACCCCTTGGCTGTTGGCGATACGCCGTTGCGTTCACCGGCGGACCTGCGTCAGCGGCTCGGGTTGCCGGGGCTGTGGATCAAGGACGAGACGACGGGACCGAGTGCTTCCAACAAGGATCGCGCGACGGCGCTGGTCATCGACCAGGGACTGCGGCTCGGCGTCGGTGTGGTGTCGACCGCGTCGACCGGGAATGCGGCGCTCTCGACGGCCATCGGCGGCGCGGCCGCGGGGCTGGCGGTGGTGATCTTCGTCCCGGCCGACTGCGCACCTGCCAAGGTGGAGTTGATGACGGCGATGGGGGCGTACGTCTTCCGGGTCCGCGAGGGCTACCGCGCCGCGTTCGACCTGTCCCGGCGCGCGGCGGTCCAGTTCACCTGGCTCGACCGCTGTACGGGAGTGAACCCGTTGACCGTCGAGGCGAAGAAGACGGTGTCACTGGAGGTCTGGGAGCAACTCGGAGAACAGTCGCCGGACGTGGTCGTTTTGCCGGTCGGTGACGGGACGACGCTGATCGGCGCAGCCAAGGGTTTCCGGGAACTCGTCGCGTGCGGCGTACTGACGAAAGTCCCCAGGATCATTGCGGTGCAGGCAGAGGGGTGTGCGCCGCTGGCCGCGCAGTGGCGTGGGGAGACAGGCGCCACGCACTGGCCCGGAACAGTTGCCGATGGCATCGAAGTGGCGGAACCGGTGGTCGGCGACTGGACCCTCGAGGAGGTCCGCCACGCCGACGGCGAGTTCGTCACGGTCAGCGATGCCGAGATCCTGGCCGCGGTGGACCTGCTGGCGGAAACGGCGCAACTGGCCAGCGAGCCTGCCGGCGCCGCCGCCGTCGCCGGTCTCTGCCGGGCAACGACCTCCGGTCTGATCAGTCCGGAGGAGACCGTCGTCGCGTGGCTGACCGGCGCCGATCTGCCGGCGATCCTCGACACCGGGCAGCAGCGCGGCGCGGCGTACACGATCTCAGCCGACCTGGACGCGGTAGCCGCCGCCCTGGCCGGCACGTCCGTTCCCTTGTCCCGAACCTAGTGGCCGAGTCGGAGGTTCTTGCGCAGCTTCCGGCTCGGGCCTAGCGGCCCGTTCGCTCGGCCAGCCAGGCCTGTGCCTCGGGCACGCGGTACTGCGCCAACGTCGCGTGCCCGTCGGTTTCGAACCACCGCGTTTCCACGCCGGGGATGTGCTTGGCCAGCCACTCGCTGTGGCCCGCCGGCACCAGGATGTCCTGCCGGCCGTGCATCAGCAAGACCGGGACGGTGATGTCCGCGAGGTCGAACTGCCACGGCCTGAGTTGGTTGTTGTTGTCTTCCCACCAGCCCTGACCGCCGGCCGTCAGCCCTCCTTTCGCGCAGGAGAACATGAACTGGTGGTACCCGCCCTGCAGTGACTCGGCGTCTGTTAGCTGACCCGTCGACACGAGCAGAAACTCCCGGCGGTACTGATCCAGCCGCCGCCAGGCCGACACCTCATCGGTCAGATACAGCCGAGTGTCCTCGACGTCGTCCGGGTGCTTGCCAGCGAACCAGTCGAGCCCCTCTGCGTCGAACGGCGCCAGGCCGGCCAGCGAAACGGCCGCGGTTACCAGGTCCGGCAGCAGCGCGGCGCACGCCAACGCGTACGGGCCGCCGCCCGAGTACCCCCACGTCGCCAGGCGATCGATACCCAGTTCGGCGCAGATCGTCCGGACGTCGGCAACACTGCCGGCGACGGTGCGACCGGGGTGACCCGAGGACTCGCCGTACCCGGGCCGGTCGAAGCTGATCAGGCGCAGTCCGCGCTCGGCCGCATCCTGCACCCACGGCGGGTAGAAGGCGGCTCGCCTGCAACTGGGCGTGCCGTGATGCACCAGAACGGGCCGGCCGCTGGGATCACCACCGTCCTCGACCGCCAGATTCCGCCCGTCAGGGGTGCGCACGTTCCACTGCACTCTGCCTCCATTTGTACCGCGCTGAGGTGTACAGGCACCAGCGGCCGGACCCACACCGGTCCGGCCGCTCTCTTGCGGGTCAGGAGCTCAGCTGACCATCCGTCCCGAGTTGGGACAGGACCTTGAAAGTGGCCGCGGAGGCCTTCGCGGCTTCAGCTTCCGTCAGAACGAGCGGCGGTGCCATCACGATCACCGGGCCGTAGGGGCGGGCGATCACGCCGTGCGTCCGCTGCAGTTCCTTGACCACGGCGGTGGCGACCGGTGGCGGCATCGGCTGCCGGGTACCGCGGTCGGCTACCAGTTCGATGCCGACCGTCGCGCCCGTCACCCGCACCTCACCGACCGCCGGCAGGTCGGCCGCGGGCGCCAGGCCCCGGCGGAGCCACTCGCCGACGGTCGCCGACCGGGGGACCAGCTTCTCGGTCTCGATGATGTCCAGGTTGGCCAGCGCCACAGCGCAGCCGACCGGGTGACCGAAGTACGTGAAGCCGTGCAGGAAGCCGTCGCCTCCCGCGATGACGTCGGCGATCTCGTCCCGCATCAGAACAGCGCCGACCGCCGCGTACCCGCTGCTGATGCCCTTGGCGGTGACCATCACGTCCGGCGCCATCCCACGCTCGGGCGAGGCGAACCAACTGCCGGTCCGCCCGAAGCCCGTGACCACCTCGTCGGCGATCAGCAGGATGCCGTGCCGGCTCAGTACTTCGCGGACTCGCGGCCAGTAGTCCGCTGGCGGGTCGACGACGCCGGCGCCGCCCATCACCGGCTCGCCGATCATGGCGGCGATCCGGCCAGGGCCGATCTGCTCGATCGCCTGCTCGAGTTCGCGGACCAGGAAGTCGGTGATCGGCTCCCCGCCGTACATCTCGGGATGGAACGGGAACGGCGGCGACAACCGGTGGATGTGTGGCAGGGTCGGTCCGACGCCGTAGTGGACGAAGTCGAAACCGGTCGCGCTGCCACCGCCGTACGTCGAGCCGTGATATCCCATCTGGCGGGAGATCAACCACGTACGGTCGGGCTCGTCGCGGCGGGCGTGGTACAGCCGCGCAGCCTTAATCGCGATGTCCACGCCCTCCGAGCCGCCCGAGGTGAAGAACACCCGGTCGAGGCCGTCAGGCGCGAACCCGGCGACCCGCTGGGCGAGCTGGATCGACTGGTCGTTGGAGAACTCGTGGAAGCTGGAGAAGTACGACAGCCGGGCCGCTTGCTCCGCCATCACCTCGCCAAGTTCGGCGCGACCGTGGCCGACCTGCGCCAGCCAGTTGCCGCCGCCGGTCATGTCCAGCAGTTCGTTGCCGTGGGCATCCCACACGGTGGAGCCCTGGCCGCGCACGATGACGCAGCGGTCGGTGCGGTCACCCGGTAGCAGCGGATGGATGAGATGCCGCCGGTCCAGGTCCTCCAGCTCGGCAGCCGAGCGGGTTAGGTGCGGTGCGGCCTGAGAGATCGCCACGAAAGCCTCCCTTTCAGATGGTGGGTATCGATGTCGCGGCCACCCTCGGTGGCAGCGGTGCCAGGCCCCGGATCAGGTCGGCCGCCTTCTCGGCGATGGCGATGGTTGGTGCGTTCGTGTTGCCGCTGACCAGCCGCGGCATCACCGACGCGTCGGCTACCCTCAGCCCGTCGGTGCCGAGCACCCGCAGTTCATGGTCGGTGACGAGTCCCATCGCGCACGAGCCGGCGGCGTGGTACGAGGTCTGGGTGGTCCGCCGGAGGAAGTCGCGGATGTCGGCGTCGGAGTCGGAGGCCGGTACGGTCACCGGCTGCTCGGTGTACAGCGCGAGCGCGGGCTGCCGGGCGATGGCCAGCGCGGCCAGGACACCGTCGGTCGCGGTTTGCAGGTCGGCCGCGTCGGCGTAGTAGTTGTGGGTGATCCGCGGCTTGGCCGTCGGGTCGGCACTGGCCAGCGTCACGATGCCGCGGCTGCGTGGTTGCAGCACGTACGCCCCGAACGAGATCGCGTGCCCGGTCGGTACGCCGAGGCCGCCTTCGGCGAACATCACCGGCAGGGAGACGAACTGGAGATCGGGAACGGTCAGTTCGGGGCGCGACCGGACGAAGCCGCCGGCCTCCGGGCCGTTGGAGGTCAGCGGACCGGACCGATGCTCCTCGAACTGCCGCTGGTACCGCTCCTCTCCGGCGACGAGCAGACTGACCGGCTGGGAGTGCCCGTAGACCAGCCAGAACTGTGGATGGTCCTGCAGGTTCTGGCCGACCAGTGGCTGGTCGACGACCACCGGGATCCGCAGTGCGGTGAGCAGGTCGGCCGGGCCGATCCCGGAGAGCATCAGCAACTGCGGCGAGTTGTAGGCGCCGGAGGTGAGTACGACCTCGCGCTCGGCCCGGATCGTCACCTCGGCGCCGGCCCGCCAACCGGTCACGCCGGTCGCCCTGCCATCGGTCATCACGATCCGGTGGACCTGCACGCCGGTCTCGATCGTCAGATTCGGCCGTTCGGTTGCCGAGGGCAAGTAACCCGCCGCGCTGCTGCACCGCAACCCGTCGCGCTGCGTCACCTGGTAGTAGCCGAAGCCGTTCTGATCCGGGCCGTTGAAGTCGCCGCCGGCCACGTGCCCGGCCTCGATCGCGGCCGCGACGAACGCGTCCGACAGCGGATTTCTGGACCGGTTCTCACTGACCGCCAGCGGCCCGCCCACACCGTGGTATTCGGAGGCTCCGAGTTCGTTGTCCTCAGCCCGCAGAAAGTAGGGGAGGAGTTCGTCATAACTCCAGCCGGGTTGCTGCCAGGAGTCATAGTCGCGGCGATTCCCGCGGATATAGATCATGCCGTTGATCGAGCTCGTTCCGCCCAGCACCCGGCCGCGCGGAAGATAGATTCTGCGGTCGGCACAAAACGGTTCGAGATGGGTGTCGTAGTCCCAGTCGAGCTGGGTCCGGAACAGCCTGGCGGCGCCGGCCGGTACGTGGATGTCGGGCGAGGTGTCGGCCGGTCCGGCCTCGACCAGACAGACCTTGGTGCCCGGATCCTCACTGAGCCGCGCGGCCAGCACACAGCCGGCCGAACCTCCGCCGACGATGACGTAGTCGTACATCTGCGTCTGTCCTCTCTTCTTCGGGCGCTACGCGGGACCGGCGAAATGGGCCCGGATCCGTTGCCGCCACAGTTCGTAGGCAGGTTCGGCGGCCGCGGTGTGGACGGCCGTTCCGTCGGCGAGGGCGACCGCCTTGTCGATCGAGAGGCCGGCCAGCTCCAGGCAAGCAGTGGCGGTATAGTCCGGTACGAACCCGGCGTACGAGCGGGCCTTGACGGCGAAGGTCACGCCCAGCGCGAGCTGATCCCACTCGTCCCCGGCGGCTCGCCGCAGCGCGGCCAAGCCGTTCGCGTCGCTGCCGCCGGCGAAGGTCGCGGCCAGTCCCACGCCGCTCCACAGGTCGGCCTGGCGGTGCGCCGCGAACCGCCGAACGGCACCGGCGACATCGGGTGCGTGCCCGCCGCAGATGAACCACAGAGCCCGGCCGATGCCCTGGTCGACCGCACGGAGAAAGTAGTGCGGCGAGCCTTCCCAGTCGTACGGCGTGGGCACCTTCTGTGCATCCACCCAGCGCGCGGTGTCGAAGTACGCGCGGTCGAAGCCGTAGCCGTCCACCGCCAGCCAGCTCATCGTCGGGTGGTACGGCTGGCCGGCGAGATCGGGAACGACCTTCTTCCACAGCGGTCTCGGCAGCCGCGCCATCGCGAACCCCATCCCGATGTACGCCAGGAAGATGTGCGGACTGCCCGGTCCGAGCAACAACTCGCGGGTCCGGTACCCGCGGCCCATCGCGTCGAGCACGGTGAACGCCATCGTCGCGCCCTCGTACGCGAATCCGCGCAGTTCCTCGTCCACCAGCTCCAGCCGGCGCTCGACTTCCCACTGGTCCCGGGCGTCGATACCCCACTCGAACCCGCAGACCACCGCCTGCGGGACGGCCTCGAGGTGCCGTGTCCCGGCCGACGGCTCGGCCGGGAAACCCCGGCGGGCGAAGGTGACGTCGACGAGCTGAGGGGCGAGCGCTAGTCTGCGCAGCGATCCGAGGACAGTTGGCATGCCTCCGCCTTCCCGAGAGTGGTCATCTGCGATCATGGCGGGAGCAGGCCGTTGCCGCCTCCTCCCAGTTGCTGTCTGCCGGCCGTTCTGTTGCAGGTTCCGGCTGCCGGGGTGATTTCTTCACCCCCGGGTCATGACGAGGTCCCTGGCCTGTCGGGCCCCCCTCGACGCAAGCTCGAGTAAGGCATCATCCAACCGCCCCTTGGAGTTGCAATGGACGAGCACGGTCGAAAGGTCATCCTTCAACTACTGGGCCCACTGTCGGCCGGGCTGCAGCACCGGCCGTTGGTGCCGACCGCACCGAAACAGCGCCAGATCCTGGTACTGCTGACACTCAACGCCGGCCGGGTGGTCACGACGGAAACGCTGGTCCAGGAGCTGTGGGGAGATCGCCCGCCACGCAGCTTCGCCACGACCGTGCAGACCTACATCCTGCAGTTGAGGTCCAAGTTCGCGGCGGCCTCCTCCGATCCGCGGTGGGCCAGGCAACTACTCCGCACGAAGCACGCCGGGTACCAGCTCGACTCGTGCTGGTTCGGGACCGACGTCGCGGAGTTCGACCGTCTCGCCCGGGCGGGACGCCGGGCGGCCGAGGTGGGGGACATGACCGCCTGCTCCGACTTGCTGGGCGCCGCGCTGGCGTTGTGGCGTGGTCCGGTTCTGGTCGACGTACCGGCCGGACGGGTGCTCGGGGCGGAGGTGGCCTCGCTGGAGGAGACGCGACTCGGCGTACTGGAACGGCGGATCGAGGCGGACCTGATGCTCGGCCGGCATGCGGATCTGCTGGGGGAGTTGACGATGCTGGTGGTGAGGAACCCGATGAACGAGAACTTCTCCGCGCTGATGATGACCGCCTTCCACCGCTGCGGCCGGGCCGAGAGCGCGCTGAGGGAGTTCCGGCGGATCCGTACCGCCTTGCGCGACGAGTTGGGAGTGGAGCCCGGCCCACGGCTGCAGCGGCTCCAGCAGGCGGTCCTGAGCGGCGACCCGGACTACGAACCGCCCTGGCCCGTACCTCAGGGCGGCGCCGGCCGCCGCTGACACGGCCTGCGGGGAGCTCAGGCCCGCAGCACACGGACCGGCAGGCCGCCGCGGGGCCGGAGCGACAGCATGGCTTCGGGAAAGGGGTCGCCGGGACCTGCGTATTCGAACCGGTACCGGCGCGCGACCATCGCCGCGACCAGTGTCGCCTCCAGCATGCCGAGATGGCTCCCGACACAGACCCGTGGGCCGGCACCGAACGGGATGTAGGCGTACCGGTGCGGGACCGGCGGGGCATCAGCCGCGAACCGCTCCGGCCGGAACTGGTTCGGCTCGTCCCAGAACCCTGGATGCCGGTGCAAGGTGTACGGCGAGATCATCACCTCAGCCCCGGCCGGCACGGGGTACCCATCGATCTCGTCTGCCTCCACAGCCCGCCGCGGCAGCGCCCAGACCGCCGGGTAGAGCCGCATCGTTTCCTGGATGACCATCGTCGTGTACGGGAGGTCGACCAGGTCCTGATACCCGGGCATCCGGTCGCCAAGGACCGCGATCGCTTCGGCCCGGAGCCGCTCGGCCACCTCGGGATGGCGACTCACCAAGTACCAGGCCCAGCACAACGTACTGGCGGTCGTCTCGTGGCCGGCCAGCAGGATGGTAACGATCTGGTCGCGCATTCCGCGCCGGCGGACGTCGGCGTCCGGCTCATCGCGGTCCGCGGCCTCCAGCAGCGAGATCATGTCGGACGCGCCGGTACCGGCCTGAGGATCGCGCGTGCCGACCAAGGTCTGAACGGCGTCCTCGATCTGGCGTCGAGCGGTCCTGAACCGGCGATGACGCGGCAGCGGCAACCACAGCGGCAGCGCGCCCAGGGTGACCATCTCGAACATCGCCTGCGCCTGCGCGGTGTCGAAGGCGGGCCCCAGGAACTGCAACGGGCCCAGGTCGGCCTCGAGCAGCGTCTTGCCGAGCACGTCCATCGTCAGCGCCGTCATCTCCTCGGCCAGGTCGACGACGGTTCCGGTCCGCTCCTCCAGCCGTTGGCTCAGGTGGGCGCCGGCCTCGGCCACCACAGCGGCGAATCCCGCGATACGTTCCCGCCGGAAGGCCGGCGAGATGGCCCTGCGCTGGCGGCGCCAGTTCTCGCCCTCGCTGGTGAGCAGGCCGTCGCCGAGAGTCCGCCGGCGGGCTTCGGCCAGGCCCAGGCCCTTGTGGTAGTTGGCGGCGTTGTCGGTGAGTACGTGCCGGGCGTGGTCCGGGTGGTTGAAGAAGTAGATGGTCTTCGGGCCCATCGCGAAGCGGACCACGTCGCCGTACTGGCCGGCCGCGTCGGACAGCATGGCGATCCGGTTGCCCCACAGCTTGCGCAGGACACCGGGGACCGCCCACGGCGGGGGACCGGGGTAGCGGGACCGGCCAGTGCTGGCCCGCGGCGCGTGGTTCGCGGTCGTCATGTCATCCCCCGAGAGGTTGGATCGAAGACTGCCGTGCGGGGAACCGGGGCCGGTGGAACTCGCCGCCGAAGAAGACCAGGGCGTCCTCGACCGAGTTGGCGCCACTGGCCAGGACCGAGCCGAGGAAAATGACATGGTCGCCGCCGTCGTGCGACGCGGCGACGGAGCAGTCGAGCCAGGCGAGTGCCCCGGCCAGTACCGGCGCGCCGGTCGCCGGCCCGGGAGACCAGCGGATCGCGCCGAACTCGTCACGACCGCGCGGTCGCGAGTGGTCGGCGAAGTACCGGGCGATGTCCTCCTGCCCGGCGGACAGCATCGAGACGGCGAACTCGCCGGACTCCAGCAGGGCAGGGCAGAGCGAGCCCTTGCGATTGACGCAGACCAGGATCATCGGCGGATCCAGGGACACCGACGTGAACGCGTTCGCGGTCATCCCGGAAGGAGCGTCGCCGCCGACGGACACCACCGTGACGCCGGTGGCGAACCGGCCGAGAACCGACCGCAGTTGCAAGGTGTCGCCGACTGGCGCGGGATCGAGTCGCAAGGGCCGGTTCACCCCCTGCCTCCGGTCCCGGCGACACTGGGGTAAGTGGTGGGGATGATCGCGTAATCCTCGAGCGCGGTCCCGAGCTGGGCCGGGACCCGCGCCGCGGTGGCGTCTCCCATGCCGCCCCGCAGGCACGCCACCCGTTGCCGGCCGCGAGCAGACAGTTCCTCCACACCGTCACGCACCCGGACGTAGTCGAAGGCGAAGCCGATCTGCGTCTGGGTCAGCTCCTCCAGCCGCATCCTGACCGATACCTCGTCGAAGGCGGAGATCTCGGCCAGGCACTCGCACTCGGACCTGATCGTGGAGAACTGCAGGTCGCCCTGGAGCTCGTCGAGAACACCGGGCGCATGCTCGAGCAGGAACAACTCCCCGCAACGTCCCAGCCAGCGCGCGTAGTTCACCGCGTAGACGGTGCCGACCAGATCGGTCTCCTCGAGGCCGACGACGTGCCGGTATTCGTAATACTGCTTCCTCACTGGCCGCCTCCGTCAGAGTCGCTTCCGCAGCACGAGGTCGGGAAACACCACTAGGTCGCGCTCGCCGGCGCGCCGACCTGTCACCAAAGCGTGTGACAGGTCGCGCCGCGCGCCATCTCGGACCTTGCTCACCGCCCGTGCCGTAGCGTCTGGAGGCAGGTCCTAGGGCAACCATCCCGAGTCGTAGGCGACCTTGACCGCCTCGACCCGGTTCCGGGCGTGCAGTTTGGTCACGATGGTCGTGAGGTAGTTGCGAACGGTGCCGACCGACAGATGCAGCGCCGAGGCGATGTCGCGCGGATCGGCGCCGTCCGCCGTCAGTTGCAGTACCTCGTGCTCCCGCATCGACAACGGGCTCGCGCCGCAATCCCAAGCGGACAGGGCGAGTTGCACGTCGATCACCCGGCGTCCCACCGCCACGTCGCGGATAGCGGCGGCCAGACACTCCGGCGCGGCATCCTTGAGGATGAAACCGGTGACCCGGGCGGCGAGCGCCCGGCTGACCGTGCCGGACCGGCCCATGTTGGTCAGGATGAGGGTCCGGCAGGCGGGCAGCTCGGTCATCAGCTGGTCCGCCGCCGACAGTCCGTCCAGATCCGGCAGGTGCACGTCGATGACCGCGACGTCGGGCCGGCAGGCTTGCGCGGTGGGCACGATGTCCGCGCCGCTCTCGACCGCCGCCACCACCTTCAGATCTGGTTCCAGCTCGATGAGGGCGACCAGCGCCCCGCGGATCATGGCGACATCCTCGGCAAGCAGAATTCGCAGCATGCGCAAACCTCCTCTGTGGGCTCGTCCGGACAGGACAATGCCGCTCGGCGCCGGACTGGTCGGCCGGTCGAGTCGCACCGTCCCGGGAAACACTCGTGAAGCCGCGCCCCGGACCGGCGACCGTCGGTGCGGGCGGGCGCCGCGCCCTAGGAGGCGATGCGTCCGATCCGGTCGTGCCGGGCTTGCGTGGCCGCATCGGCCCTGACGGCGATCTCCGCGCGCACGCAGAACCGTCCGGCCCTGCGGACCCTCGCCCTCAGGGTGCCGCCGACGGTGTCCAGCCGCGCGGCGAGGTTCTCCAGCCCGCCGCGCTCGCGATGGGTGACCGCGCTCCGTGCTACGCCGTCGTTAACCACCGAGAGCGTGACGTACCCGTCGTCTTGGCCCAGAGCGATCCAGCAGTTTCGGGCATTGCTGTGCCGCAGGACGTTGGTTATCAGCTCGCGAAGTGTCATGGCCAGTACGCGATCGATCTTATCCGGGAGAATGCCGCAGTTCATCTCGACCTGCGCGGCGACGCCGGCGCTGGCCAGTAGCGAGGCGGCGGCCGCCACTTCGCGCGCCAGGGAGATGTTGCGATACCCGTCGGCCATCTGGCGTACCTCGGCCGCGGCCTGCCGGGCGATGTCGACCACGTTGCCCAGTTCGGTGCTCGCGGTCGCGGGATCGCTGCGCATCAGTCGTTTGGTCAGCTCGGCGCGCAGGATTATCGCGGAGAGACTGGCGCCGAGCAGGTCGTGCAGGTCCCGGGCGAACCGCATCCGCTCCCGGACCACAGCGAGCTGTGCCACCTCGGTTTGCCGGCTGTCCGCGTGCCGGACCATGGAATCGAGACGGGAGACGCCGAGCAGCGTCAGGCCGACGGCCAGGCTGGCTATCGTGAGGTAGTCCGCGGTACCAACGCCGAGTCCGAGTGTCAGTGCGGCCGCGAAGAGACCCGCCATGATTGCGCCGACCAGCGACCAGGCGGCCCGGCCGGGCAACACCTGCAGGACCGAGGCCGCAAGAAATCCCGCCATACCGGGCCAGGTGGCAACCACGGCGAGCAGCGGGAGGAACGTGGCGAGCACTTCGGTGGCGAGAATGCCGAACTTGAGCCAGCCGGGAGACCTGGCCGGCCTTCGGAGGTGGCGGTGCTGCAGTCCCGCCAGGACGATCACCGCGGCCACGCTGACGATCAGCTGCCGCGCGGGCATCGGCGCGGCCAGGATCGCGCTGAGCTGAACAGCCACGAGCGCGAGCAGGATCATCGACCGCAGTCCGACGACACCCGCCAAGCCGTCGCGGCGCTGGACTCCCCCCGAGGACGGCATGGTCAAGCGTCGCTAGGTGTGGCAGTGGTCAGTAACTGAGGAGCCACGGCGTCGGACGGTACTCGGCTTCCGGGCATGACCCCTCCAGGTTCCCCGCGATTCAGGCACTGAGGACGGTAGGTCGCCTCGATCCCACAAATCAAGAGGACGCTCTCGATTGCCGCTTCCTGCAACATCGGCGCTGAGGGCATCGATCCCATACCTGGACGCCCCCTTCTGCGAGCCCTGCCGGACACATCCGGATCGTGGTCCGCGTCGAGAGAAGAGGTCGGTGTCCTTTCTCCGAGTTCAGCGCCAGGAGGCCTTGTTCGGGCTCCAGCTGAATAGCCCGGGCACCAGGCCGGCGCGATTCTTCCAGCCATCGCGCGGATCCATTCCTGACAGCTCCCGCGGACCACCAGCAGGCAGCCGCTGACAATGCACCAGCACTTTCAGAGCACCCATTGCGGCCCGGAGAACGCCCGCTGTAGACGGCGCCGGTCACCCGCCCACATCGGGTGCCAAGGCCAACAACAGGCCGTCCGTCAAGCGCCCGTCGCCCTTGTCGCGGCAACTACAGCGAGTGGGCAAAGGGGTAACACTCAGAGTCACCTCGCGGGCGGCCCATGTGGGTCAGGCGGCGAAAAAGTTGCTGTTGGCAACGATCTGTACGGCCTCAGGGGGTCCGACCAGAGGTAGGCGCGCCTCGCCCGGGTCGCCGGATCGCGAGATACAGCAATTTGGCGGATGCGAGCCATCAAGTGGTTGGCGACAGTTGGTATCCAGCCAACTCGTCCAGGAGAGAACGAGGGATCGGGGATGTGGATCGCTGAACTGGCCCACCGAACGAGCACATCCGTGGCGACGATCAAGTACTACATCCGCGAGGGCCTTCTACCGCCCGGGCAACTGCTGGGTGCGACCCGCAGCCGGTACGACGAGTCGCGTGCCCATCGACTCTCTCGTTCGCGCCCTGGCCGAACTCGGGGGCCTGCCGTTGGCACGTGTTGGCGCGTTGATCTCGCAACTGTGCCGGCAACCTCGCCCCCTCCGCGACGTGCTCGGAGGCGTCCACCACGTGCTGGCATCGAGCGATCTCGTCGCCACTCCAGCCTCGAGAAACCGAATCGACGCACTCATTGCCGAACAGCGATGGCGGGTAGAAGCAGATGCGGCTGATCGACTGGTCCTGGCACGTGTCCTCGACGCACTGGACCAGCTCGGCTACCTGCTCGACGACCGCGTCCTGAGACGGTACGCCGAACTGGCATCTGAGCTCGCTGAACTCGACGTCGAGTGGTTGAAAGCCCATTCCCACGACCCGCCAGAGGCAGCAGTCATGCTGAACGCCCCTGGGAGGCCCTCTCGTCCTGTCTCTTCGCCACCTCGCCCAGCAAAGCGCTGCGGCCGAGATCAGCGGGTAGCTGATCCGCGTCTCCAGCTGTGTTGCCAGGCGCTTGCCTAGGGCAACACTATGGTGTGTGGGCAACCTGGCGCCGAGCCGAGCCAAGGCGTTCAGCTCGCTCTCGGTCCAGGTGCTCTTGAGTTCCAGCTCCTCCGACGGTCTGTCTGTGAGCGGTCAGCGGCAGCGGTGTTCGGTTCGGAGTTCGTGGTCGCCGTAGCTGTTGTCGGCGGGGTTGACGGTGACGCCGGGGGCGACGATCCGGTCGAGCACGTCGGGGGCCGGTACGACGTCGGCGGCGGGAAGGAAGGCTTCGAGATGGTCCGGGGGCCGATGATGGCCGACGTCACGCCGGGGCCGGTTGCCGTAGTTTCTGGTTATGAACAACCGGGAGCGCGCCGCGATCCGGTTCGTCCTCAACGGGCGACGCTACGAGCTGTCCCGGGCCGTCGTCGAGGCTCGGTTGGCCGACATCACGCCCGACCCGATCCGCAAGCACGCGGTGCGGGTCAACGGCAACTGGTTCCCAGCGATCCAGGCGTTCGAGGTCGCTGTGGGAGTCCCACGGTCTGAGTTCATCTCGCACACCGCTCGCCGCCACCTCGCTGCGCTCGGGTTTGAGGTTCGCGGAGTGATCGACTCACGCAGCGCGGCCGGGGATGCGCTGCCCGCTCGCCTGGGCGAGGGGCCGCCCGCACCGGAAGGCGCGGTCGGCGCCAAGGATCTGGGGGAGGAGTGGCACACGGAGGCCAACGTCCAAGCGTGCGTCGTGACCGCGTTGGCCGGCGCCGGCTGGCGCATTCTGAGCGTTGCGAACACGGCGACCAAGGAGCGCGGCGTCGACATCATCGCCGAGCTTGAGGGACGGGTCGTCGGTGTGGAGGTGAAGGGCTTCCCAAGCCGCAACTATGCCGATCCCGCACGCGCAGGTGAGACGAAACGAACGAGCCCGAGTACGCAGGCCGGTCACTGGTTCGCCCAAGCCGTCCTGGCGGCCATGCGGCTGCGCGGGAAGGAGCCTGCGTGGCGTAGCGTCATCGCGCTGCCGGACTTCGCGCGCTACTGCGACCTGTACGCCGAGACGGTCGGGTCGCTCACCGCGGCGCGGATTGAGGTGTGGTGGGTGCACCCCAACGGCACGGTGGGTGGCTTGGAGCCTTGAACCAGCACCTCGACGAGTTTTCGCGCCATCTCGGCGAATGTTGGACGGTCCTGATAGACACATCTCATGAGCATGGCGAAGTTGACGTTCGGCAGGTTGACCGAAGCGTGGAAGGGCGAGGCTGCTGACTTCACGCCGCTGCTCGCCGCTCAACTGGACTCAGTCGGCAATGCGATCGGAGTCGATCTCACCACACTGGGGGAGTCGGAAGTAGCCACGACCGGAGGCCGCCGCATCGACATCGTCGCCCAGGTCGAGGACGGGTCGGAGTTCGTCATCGAGAACCAATACGGCCGGGCAGACCATGATCATCTGACCCGCGGGCTGGCCTACGCCGTGGCACGCCGGGCGCGGGGGCTGGTTGTGGTGGCGGAGGAGCATCGCGATGAGTTCCGCGCGGTCGCCCAGTATCTGAACGAGCTTGCCGAGCTCGACAGCGCACGGGGCATCGCAGTATGGCTGGTGGAGGCCAAGGCAGTACGCATCGAGAACAGCGCCTGGGCACCACTCTTCACCGCGGTGGTCGAGCCGAACCAATTCACGGCGACAGTCGAGAAGGCGAAGCAGTCGGAGACTGTCGGCACGCTAGAGGAGTTCTTCGACCAGTTCGGAGTCGCGGAGTTGCGACAGGCAGCGGAGGCCTTGGTCGGGAAGTGGCTGGCTGCGGGGTACCGGCGAAGGCTCGGCCCGAAGCATGTCGTCCTCGAGGCGAGCGGTCCGTCAGTTGGAGGTGTTCGGACCGTCGTCGCCGTCTTCAACGACGGCCATGTCCTCGTCCCCTTCAGCGCCTACGCCGGTACGAACAGCGGAATCCCCATCGAGTCGCTCACCACGCCGGAGTTCCGTGCCGCAGCCGACCAACTCTTCGGGTTCACCGGCTCCGAGAAGCAGGCCCGCACCGTCCCGGGCTGGCTGACACCCGAACGCGTGGACCTGCTCCTGACCTTCTGCATCCAGGTCGCGGACGCCTACAAGGCCGCCCTGATCCAAGGCGCCTCCACATGACCCGCCGCTCGGGCGATCGACGACCGCGGCGCTGCATCCAGGCAACGTGCTCAGCACGAAGAACGGCCCGTTGTTCATCGACTTCGAGACATGCTGCCGCGGACCCATCGAGTTCGATCTCGCCCACGTTCCCGAGGCGGTCTGCGAGCACTACCCGGGCGTTGACCAAGGACTACTGGACGAGTGCCGGCAGCTCGTCCTCGCGATGGTCGCAGCGTGGCGCTGGGACCGCGGCGACCAGTTCCCGAACGGGAGGCAATTCAGAGAGGAATTCCTGCGCTCACTACGCAAGGGCCCTCCTTGGCCAACACTCGACACCCATGGCAAGTCGACTGGATGTTCACTAGGGTCACTTGAAAGCCAGCAAGAACAAGCGCCGAGGCTGTCTCCGATGCAACCCACGTCATGATCACACCTTGGCTGTTCGCCGAGCGGTCACGCGAGGAGTTCGGGCCGGAGCTGCTCGCCGAGCTGGGCGCTTACGTGGGCGTGCAGTTCGTGGGTCCACCGCTGGCCGACTCGTACCCACCCTGAATGCCGTGCCGCTCAAAGTCACTATGCGGCGGGATCTACCAGGGAACAGCGGATATGGACTCTTGCGCTGGAGTCACAGTCCGTTCTCGGCCGACGGCTCCTCGACGCCGTCCTCCTCATACTCCCACTCGCTATCCCACAGTCTCGAAGAGTATGAGGCTTGTGCCTCAACCTCAGCGACGCTGTAGGGGACCGGAGTCACGCTTTGAAGGTGAGCACGGATCGCGGCCTCGCCCGCGGCCACAGCAGCCGCGAGGTGGGGCGGGTGGACCTTGCGCCACGCCTTGTCGTTGAAAGCGATGCTGTAGTGGATCTCGAACGGTTTGTACCAGTTCGGCTCGGGGGCATCCGAGGGTGTGTTCTCGGGCATGGCTACAACCTCCTGTGTTATTTGTTATCCAACAGGTTATCACTAACTCGGTTAGTTATGAATATCTCTGCGAGATGTCGCCTAGCCAGGTGCATAGCAGTCGCTCGTCGAGGCAGGCCTGTCTCACAACCGATCGTTCACGAGACACTCTGAGAGGCCCGGCAGATGTACGAAGAGACCGCAGACGATGGGCAGCGGCGCTGCACCGTTGCCCAGATCCGCGGCAGAGTTCGGGGCACTCGCCCCACCATCTACCGCCATCTGTCGAAGCCTGGCTAGCCGCTAGTTCCGTGCCTTGCCTACTGGCCCAACGGGCCGGTGTCGAACAGCCACCGCTCGAGCAGATCGAGGCGCGGGGAACCGTCCTGTCGACCATTACCGAGCTCGCTGCTCCACCGGCCAAGCAAGTCGAGGTATCGGGAATAGGTGATCGCGGGCCACCCGCCCTTGGTGTGCAGGCTCGTCCAGCCGATGCGCACTAGCGCGGCGGCCACCCGGCTGTCGAGGATGACACACGGGTGGCGCGGGTCGCCTGCGCCCGCAAAGTACAGATACTTGGTGAAGAACGCCGGACCCAGATATGCGATGAGGCTGCGGTCGTTGGGATAAAGGCAACGGTAAGCCTCGACCGGCTCGGTAAGAGACAGTCGTGCGGCTGCGGTGAGCGCCTCGCCCAAGGCATCGACGTCGGCAGCGATGGAGTCCATGCGCTTGTGGCTCTGTCGGTACTTCGTGCCTGAGCCCCAGGCCAGGGCATGCCAGAGGAGCCGAAGGGCTGCATCGGGGTCGTGGGCGGCGTTGGCGGCTTGCGAGAAAACGTGCCCTCGGGTGATGCCACATCGACCGCTCGCCGCGGTTTCGCCAGCCTCATTGAGGCCTGTGACAGGACCGCCGGGGAGGCCACGTTGCCGCAGGGCTTCGTTCCACCAGTCAAGATCGACCTTGATCGAATGGCCGACGATGGCCATGGCCGGGTCTGCGGCAAGAACCCAGCGGGTGGCGGCATCGCTCAAGGTGAGACGAGAGATATCAGTGGCGGACATGCCCCATGTTCTCAGGGTGGCCGGTTTTGACGCGATGGTAAGTGATTGCGCTGACATTGGTGTCGAGAAAACAATCGATTCTCAACACCCCGCTCAAGGGTCAGTGCCGGGCACCGGCACTTTCCACGGCCGAGAGGATGGAGCGCGATCACGGTCCTAGCTACGTCCCGCCTGCGCTGCCTCCAGCCAGCTCGCCAGCTCCGTGCTCGACAACATCGCCATGATGCCGCGGCCACCGGGCGCTGTTCGGCTGTGGCCGTAGTTGCCAAAGGGCGTCAGCGAGCACGCTCCACAAGGGCCTAATACCCGACATCGATCGCCCGAAGAGCATCCATGACCTGTCGACGCCGCAGCCGTAGCGGTGCGAACGAAACACGGAAATGTGCGCCGTCGGCCTGCCACCGTGCAACGGCCGGGCTGTGCTCTAGCCGATGCGACCTCTTCCGCCGTGTATTTCGCCACGTCGGCCTGCGCGTGGATGGTCTCTTGCTCTGACTCGATCGTCGGCAACAGACCGCTTGCCGCTGTGCCGACCCCAGCCATCGCGCCCATCGCCCACATGGCGGTTTCCTTTGTGTCTGGCCGCAGCACCTCGCCGTTGCCGAGCGCCAAGATCCACATACCGAGTGGGCGACGCTCGTAGCCACGCAAGACACCGAACTGCTGAAGGTCATCTAGCGTGCGCTGTAGGCCCTCGATGTTGACTCGCCCCATCCTTGTCCCCTCTCTAGCGGCATTAAACAGCGTCGTCGAGTTGCCTGCCCGCAGGAAACACCCCCATTCCCGAAGACGACACGATCGCCGTGCCGCTGCGGGCTTCTGGTCGACGCACGCGTGCCGAGGGACGGTCTAAGCCTGAATCCGTGGACGGGTGGCTGAGCTGTCGGCGGGTCAGACAGGGAGAGTGCCTTCTGTGCAAGGAGAATCGGGAGTGCTGACGTCCTGATCCTGCCGAACACAGAAGGCACTGAGAGTGAAACTACCTGATGCGTGGTCGCATGCCACGCCGTTGTTCGATGATGAGCACCTCGTGTCGTGTGTGGGGCTCGTGCCGGTGATGGCTTTGGCCGAGCAGGCCGGGCTGTCGGGCCTGGTCGCCGAGCGGGTCGGGCTTGGTGAGACCGGTGTCGCCTCGGCGGGGGTGAACCCGGCCGGAAAGGTCACTTCGGTCGTGGCGGGGATGGCCGCGGACGCGGACTGTATCGATGACTTGCAGGTGATTCGTTCCGGTGGGATGAACCGCCTCTTCAAGCAGGTCTATGCGCCGGCCACGCTGGGGCAGTTCCTGCGCGAGTTCACTCATGGGCATTGTTTGCAGCTGGCGTCGGTGGCGCGGGCACATCTGGTGAACCTGGTCGAGCGGACCGGGTTGTTGCCCGGTATCGAGTCATGGGCCTATGTGGACATCGATTCGTTGCTGCGCCCGGTGTATGGGCGGGCCAAGCAGGGCGCTGGGTTCGGGCATACCAAGATCTCCGGCAAGCAGGTGCTCCGCAAGGGCCTGTCGCCGCTGGCCGCCACGGTCTCCACCAAACAGGGTGCGCCGGTGATCGCGGGGATCCGGCTGCGCGGCGGCAAGACCGGCTCCGGCAAGGGTGCGGCCTCGATGGTCCGCGAAGCGATCAAGACCGCCCGGGCCTGCGGCGCGACCGGCGAGATCCTGGTGCGCGGCGATTCGGCGTACGGTAACAGCGCGGTCGTCGCCGCGTGCGTGAAGGCCGGGGTCCGGTTCTCGGTGGTGCTGACCAAGAACCCGGCCGTGCGGCGGACCATCGACACCATCGCCGACGATGCCTGGAGGCCGGTGCGCTATCCCGGCGCGGTCATCGATCCGGACACCGGCGAACTGATCTCCGACGCCGAGGTCGCCGAGGTCGTGTTCACCGCGTTCGCCTCCACCAAGCACCCGGTCACCGCCCGGCTGATCGTGCGCCGAGTTCGCGACCAAACCAAGCTCGACGAACTGTTCCCGGTCTGGCGCCATCACCCGTTCTTCACCAACAACGACGAGCCAACCGTCGACGCCGACCTCACCCACCGCCGCCACGCAATCATCGAAACCGTGTTCGCCGACTGAGGTGCCCCGAAGGTCCCGGACAGCGGTCCAACTAAGATTGGGTCGTCTGGAAAGGAAAGTCTTTGCCGCGTCCGAAGAGAAACTTCTCTCCT
>NZ_JBVHFT010000028.1:0-71172 GCF_055562215.1 Kribbella sp. NPDC020701
GCTTCGGCTGGACGCGGCGGGCACGCTTCGGCTGGACGCGGCGGGCACGCTTCGGCTGGACGCGGCGGGCACGCTTCGGCTGGACGCGGCGGGCACGCTTCGGCTGGACGCGGCGGGCACGCTTCGGCTGGACGCGGCGGGCACGCTTCGGCTGGACGCGGCGGGCACGCTTCGGCTGGACGCGGCGGGCACGCTTCGGCTGGACGCGGCGGGCAGGCTTCACCTGATGGCCGGGAGAGGGTTCCGGACGATGGTCGGGAGCGGGTGTCGGGAGGTGAGCGGTCGCGGGGGGTGTTGGTGGGGATGGCTGTTGTGAGTTTTGTGGGGGCGACCGGGCTGCTTGGGGCGGCTGGGTGGCTCTTGCTCCGATGACACGAGCCGATGCTTTGGTGACTCGGGCCAATCAGGCTCGGGTTCGGCGGTTGGTGGGGGCGCTCGCGGTCACGACCACGGTTGGGTACGGGGTGCTGACGTATGCGTTCAGCGTGTTGCTGGGGCCGATGAGTCGGGAGTTGGGCATCTCGACGACCACTGCGGTTGGGGCGTCGACCACTGCGGTGCTGGTGAGTGGGCTGATGTCGATTCCGGTTGGTCGATGGCTGGATGCACGGGGCGGACGTGGGCTGATGACGTCAGGGTCGGTCGTGGCGTCGCTCGCCGTACTGGGGTGGTCGCAGGTGCAGAGCACTGGGCAGTTGTACGGCGTGTTCGTGGCGATCGGGATTGCGTCGGCGATGGTGTTGTATCCGCCGGCGTTTGCGGTGGTGGTTGCTGTGGCAGCGCCGGCGTCGCGGACGAACGCGATCCTTACCATCACGCTGGTTGGCGGACTCGCTAGTTCGATCTTCCTGCCTTTGACCGGCCATCTCGTGCACGGGTACGGCTGGCGTACCACGCTCGTTGTGCTGGCTGGTCTGCTCGCTGTGACCACGGTGCCGCTGCATCTGTTCGCCGTACGGCGGATTGCGTCGCGGCCCGTGCTCACTGGCCAGCGGACCGGGGCACCTGCGCGGGTGCTGCGGGATCCGGGGTTCTGGTTGCTGGCCGGCGCGTTCGTTGTGCACAGTGCGGCGCTGGCGGTGATCTCAGTGCATCTCGTGCTGTACCTGATCAGCCTGGGGCATCCGCCTGCCCGGGCTGCGACGCTGGCTGGATTGCTGGGGCTGTTGTCGGTGACGGGGCGGCTGGTGACGAGTGTGTCGGCGCGGTGGTTGCCGATGGCGACGATCACTGCGGGGATCCTGCTGTTGCAGGGGGTGGCGATCTCGCTGTTGCCGGTGGTTGGGCGGCACATCGGTGGAGCGGTCGGGTGTCTGGTGCTGTTCGGGCTGGGGTTCGGAGTGTCGTCGATCGCGACGCCGGCGATTCTGCTCGATCGGTACGGCGCTACCGGGTTCGGCACCATCTCGGGGATGCTGACGACGCCGACAACGATCGCGAAGGCGCTCGGGCCGTTGGGTGGGGCCGCGCTGGCCGAAGCGCTCGGGTACCGCCCGCTCATCCTGACCGTCGCCGTGGCCTGCGCGGTCGCGGCCGTCGCGCTCGCCCTCACCCGGCGGATGACACCCCGCCGAGTGACCAGGATGTGACCTAGGTTGTGGTGTGGGTTGTGGGGAGAGGCATACTTGAACCACGAGTGAACCCACTCGCGTGCTCCGGGGTCGGTGTAATTCCGAGCCGGCGGTGACAGTCCGCGACCCGGCCGCTGCGGTTTGGCGGTTGGTTGATCTGGTGGAATTCCAGGACCGACGGTGAAAGTCCGGATGGGAGGCGCACGCGATCGGCGGGTGCGCTCTGGCGTCCGGTGACGCGGCCCGCGGTGGGCAGCGATCCGGCGGGTAGCGACCCAGACGGGTAGCAAGCAGGCCCGCGCGGAGCACCCCGGACGGCAGCGCGTGTGTGCCGGTTGTCATGGCCCCGGTAGTGCGTCCGTGACAACGAGGGGCCGTAGTGAGCAACGCTTCGCCGATTGACGTCGCCTGGATGCGGCGTGCGATCGAGTTGGCCGCGAAAGGTATCGGCGGCACGCATCCCAATCCGGTGGTCGGCTGTGTGATCACCGGCCGGGACGGGCATCCGGTGGGCGAGGGCTTCCATGCTGTTGCCGGTGGCCCGCACGCCGAGGTCGAGGCCCTGCGGATGGCGGGGCCGCTTGCCCGTGGCGGTACGGCGTACGTGACGCTGGAGCCCTGTAATCACACCGGACGGACCGGGCCGTGTGCCGATGCGCTGATCGAGGCCGGCATCACCCGCGTGGTGTACGCCGTACCCGACCCGAACAACCAGGCTGCCGGTGGCGCCGAGAAGCTCAAGCGCAAGAACATCCGGGTCGAGCAGGGCGTCCTGCAAGCCGAGGCCGAGGCGGTCAACCAGGTCTGGCTGCACAGCGTGCGGGTGGGCCGGCCGTTCGTCACCTGGAAGTTCGCCACCACGCTCGACGGGCGGTCGGCGGCTCCGGACGGTACCAGCCGGTGGATCACCGGCCCGATCGCCCGAGCTGACGTCCACCGGCTCCGGGCCGAGTGCGACGCCATCGCGGTCGGTACCCAGACCGTCCTGGACGACGATCCCGAACTCACGGTCCGCGACGAAAACGACGTACCGGCCGAGCGGCAGCCGTTGCGGGTCGTCGTCGGCGATCGCGAGATCCCACCGACCGCCCGGGTCCGCAACGACCGCGCGGAGACTCTGCTCCTGCCTACCCACGATCCCGCCGAGGTCCTCCGGCAGTTGGACGACCGGCAGATCCGGCACCTCTGGCTCGAAGGCGGCCCGACACTGGCCGCCGCGTTCCTCCGCGCCCAGCTCGTCGACCAGATCGTCGCGTACGTCGCCCCGGCCGTTCTCGGCTCCGGGTACGCCGCGATCGGTGACCTGGGCGCGGAATCGATCGACCACCTGCGGCGGTTCAAGCTAGCGGACGTCACCCGCCTCGGCGACGACGTCCGGCTGATCCTGACGCCGCTCGATTCGCAAAGGAAGCACTGAATGTTCACCGGAATCGTCGAGGAGCTCGGCACCGTCGAAGCGCTCGACCTGCTCGAAGGTGACGCCGCCCGGCTCACCATCCGCGGCCCGAAGGTGACCGAGGACGCCGGACACGGCGACTCGATCGCGGTCAACGGCTGCTGCCTGACCGTGGTCGAGACCGGCGACGGCACGTTCACCGCCGACGTGATGCGCGAGACGCTCGAGCGCACCAGCCTGGGCCAGGCGACCAAGGGGTCGCAGGTCAACCTGGAGCGCGCGATCGCCGCCCACGAGCGGCTCGGCGGACACATCGTCCAGGGCCACGTCGACGGCGTCGGCACGATCGCGAGCCGGACACCGTCCGAGCACTGGGAGAACGTCCGCGTCGCCGCACCCGCGAACATCCTCCGGTACGTCGCCGAGAAGGGCTCGATCGCCATCGACGGCGTCTCGCTGACCGTCACCGACGTGGACGACGCGACCGGGACGTTCGGGGTCAGCCTCATTCCGACCACGCTCGAACTCACCGTCCTGGGCCGCAACCAGGTCGGCGACACCGTCAACCTGGAGGTCGACGTGATCGCGAAGTACGTCGAGCGCCTGCTCAACGGAGGCACCAAGTGAACCCGGTCGACTGGCTGTTGCACGCCCAGGTGACGATCGCCGGCTCGCCCGTACTGGTCCGCGAGATCGTCGGCAACGTCTTCGGCCTCGGCAGCGCCCTGTTCGGCATGCGCCGGCTCGTCGCCGCGTGGCCGGTCGGCATCGTCGGCAACGTCTTGCTGTTCACCGTCTTCGTCGGCGGGATCTTCGACACCCCGCAGGACAAGGACCTCTGGGGCCAGGCCGGCCGCCAGGTGTTCTTCGCGATCATCAGCCTCTACGGCTGGTACCGCTGGTACCAGACGCGCCACCACGGTTCCGCCACGGCGGTCCAGCCGCGCTGGGCGACCGCGCGCGAGCGGCTCGAGCTGCTCGGCATCGGGGTCGTCCTCTACGCGATCGCGTACTTCGTTCTGCGCGAACTGGGCTCGTGGGGTCCGCAGTGGGACGCGTGGATCCTGACCGGCTCGATCCTGGCGACGTACGGGATGGCGCGCGGATTCGTCGAGTTCTGGCTGATCTGGATCGCCGTCGACGTGGTCGGCGTACCGCTGCTGGTACAGGCGAAGTTCTACCCGTCGGCGACGATGTACGTCGTCTACGGACTGTTCTGCGTGATCGGTTTCGCGTCCTGGTGGCAGATCCAGAACCGTGAGCGCACCTCGACTCCCGAACCAGTGGTGGTGGGTTGACATGGGTGACGTACTGAAGCTCGACACGATCGAGCACGCGATCGACGAGATCCGGGCCGGACGGCCGGTGATCGTGGTCGACGACGAGGACCGCGAGAACGAGGGCGACCTGATCTTCGCCGCGTCCAAGGCGACGCCGGAGCTGCTGGCGTTCCTGATCCGGTACAGCTCCGGCGTGGTCTGTGTCCCGATGGAGGGTGCGGAGCTCGACCGGCTCGGGATCCCGCTGATGACTCCGCACAACCGGGAGCGGATGCGTACGGCGTACACGATTTCCGTGGATGCTCGCGACGGCATCAGCACCGGGATCTCGGCGGCCGACCGGGCCCGGACGATCCGGGTGCTGGCTGACTCCGCGACCGAGTCGTACGACCTGGTCCAGCCCGGTCACGTGTTCCCGTTGCGCGGGCGCGAGGGCGGCGTACTGGTTCGGCCCGGGCACACCGAGGCGTCGATCGACCTGGCCCGGATGGCCGGGCTGACGCCGGCTGCGGTGATCTCCGAGCTGGTGAACGACGACGGCACGATGAAGCGCGGCCCGCAGCTGCGGGCGTTCGCCGACGAGCACGACCTGGTGCTGGTGTCGATCGACGACCTGATCCGCTACCGGCGTCTGACCGAGTCGCAGATCCAGCGCGTCGCAACGACCACGCTGCCGACCCAGTACGGCGATTTTGTTGCCCACGGCTACCGGAACATCGTCGATGGGTCGGAGCAGCTGGCGTTGGTACGCGGAGAGATCGGTGATGGGCCGACGCTGGTACGGCTGCACTCTGAGTGCCTGACCGGTGATGTGTTCGGGTCGCTGCGGTGTGACTGTGGGCCGCAGCTGGACGAGGCGATGCGGCAGGTTGCGGCTGAGGGTGGCGTCGTCGTATATCTGCGCGGTCATGAGGGTCGCGGGATCGGGCTGCTGCACAAGCTGCAGGCGTACGAGTTGCAGGACGCGGGCCGGGACACGGTCGACGCGAACCTGGACCTCGGGCTGCCGGCGGATGCTCGCGACTATGGAACCGGGGCGCAGATCCTTGCCGATCTGGGGGTGAAGGAAGTGCGATTGCTGACGAACAACCCCGACAAGCTGGCCGGGGTGCAGGGCTACGGCATCGACGTGGTCGAGCGTCGCGGCATCTCGATCGACCCGACCGAGCACAACCTGCGGTACCTGCGCACCAAGCGCGACCGGATGGGCCACCACCTGCCGGGTGGCGTACTGACCGAAGAGAACGGAGCCGGCTGATGTCGGGCAGTGGAGCACCAACCATCGAGGTCGTCCGGGCGGAAGGCGCCCGGGTCGCGGTCGTCGCCGCCCAGTGGCACCCGAAGGTCACCGACGCCCTGGTCGCCGGCGCTCTGCGCGCGCTCGATGACTCGGGCGTCACGGACTACACCGTGATCCGGGTGCCGGGATCCTTCGAGCTCCCGGTCGCGTCATTGCACGCGGCAAAGAACGGGTACGACGCGGTTGTCGCGCTCGGCGTGGTGATCCGTGGGGACACGCCGCACTTCGAGTACGTGTGCCAGGCAGCGACCGAGGGCCTCATGCAAGTCGGCGTGAGTACGGGCATCCCGATCGGCTTCGGCGTACTCACCTGCGACAACGACCCCCAGGCCCTGGACCGAGCCGGCCTCCCCGACAGCCGGGAAGACAAAGGCTACGAGGCAACCCAAGCAGCCCTCTGCACCCTGGTCGCCATCCGCGAGCTGTAGTGCGATTGGTCGAGTCGTGAATCGGTGGTCGGGATGAGGCCTTCTCGCCGACCCCGATCCACGACTCGATGCCTGAAAGAATGTGCGGTTGGGCGGGCAGTGCGTGGGAGTGGCCACGCCTACTTGATCCGGGTGTGTTGCATTTTCCAGTTGGGGAGCCAGGTTTTGCCGCCGTCGGTGGAGAAGGATTGCTCCCAGGCGGCTTTGTCGACGCCTGGGGTCCAGAGGAAGCGGACGTCGATGGGCTGACCGTCCCAGATATCCGGGCCCTCGAAGGTCCCGGTGCCGTCCTCGGCGAAGGAGCCGATGACGGGGGTCTCCAGTTGGCCGCGGAGGCTGTTGATCCAGTGGATGGCCCAGGTCTTCGACTCGGGGTTGTAGATGCGGAGGGTTGCGCCGCGGAAGCCCTCGGTCGGGAACCAGCCCTCGTCGAAGCTGATCGCTCCGTCGAAGTACGTCGTGACTTCCATCTCGGACTGCATGTCGTACCACTCGGCCGGCTCGCCCAACACAGGCTTGCGGCGGCTGTTGTGCATGTCCCAGCGACCGACGAGGAAGTCGAAATCACCGGTCTCCTTGGGGATGTCGAGGGCGGGTGGGGGCGTGGGCCGGCGGGTGAAGTCCATGATCCAGTTGGTTTCCCAGGTCTCGCCGCCGTCGTTGGAGTACGCCTGCTCCCAGTGCGCGGTCTCCGCGGTGATGTCCGACCATTCGTAGCTGCAGAGGATCGGCTTCCCGTCGAGTTCGTCCTCACCGACCAGCCGGCAGGTCGAGCCGTCCTCCGACCAGCCGCCGCGCACCGGGGGATAGAGCTGCATCGTGGTGCTGTTGATCCACCAGATGCTCCACTCCTTGGCGACCGGGTCGAACAACCGCACCGACAGGCCGTACGACCCTTTCGTCGGGAAGCGCATCTCGTCGATGCTGATCGCCCCGTCGAAGTACGTGTGTGCCGTCGTCGTCCCGTCGTACTCCAGCCACTCGTCGCTGCCGGCGAAGGCTTGCTTCAAGGTTCGGTGCCGAACGTCGAAGTACCCGTTGAGGAAGTCGAAGTCGCCGGTCACCTTGGTCCATGTCGTCATGCAGCCAAGCTTCGTTGCCATACCTGACAGGTCATGGCAGTGTTTGCGGCTAACCTCGGAGCATGCGTTCGAGTCGGTTGCTGTCGATCCTGCTGTTGCTGCAGACGCGGCGGCAGTTGACCGCGCGTGAGCTCGCCGACGAACTCGAGGTGTCGCTGCGCACCATCTACCGCGACGTCGAGGCGCTCGCGGCGGCCGGTGTTCCGGTGTACGCCGATCAGGGGCGGGCCGGCGGTTATCGGCTGGTCGAGGGGTACCGGACCAGGCTGACCGGACTCACCGAGCAGGAGGCGGCCGCGCTGTTCCTGGTCGGCCTGCCGGGCGCGGCCGCGGCGTTCGGGTTGACCGCGGAGACGAGCGGGGCCGAGCTGAAGCTGCTGGCCGCGCTGGCGCCGGACCAGCGGGATCGCGCGGGTCGGCTGAAGAACCGCTTCCACCTCGACCTGCCCGCCTGGTACCAGGACGCCGAGAACTCACCGCATCTCGCCGCCGTCGCCGACGCCGTACTGCACGACCGCCGGATCAAGGTGCTCTACCGCCGATGGGAGGAGCCGCGCGAGGTCGAACGTGTGCTGGCGCCGTACGGGCTCGTGCTCAAGAACGGCAGTTGGTACGTCGTTTCCGCGACCGCGAACGGGATGCGCACGTACCGGGTCTCCAACATCCTCGAGCTGACGCCGACCGAGGAGGAGTTCGAGCGGACCGAAGGTTTCGACCTCTCGCGGTACTGGCAGGAGCATCTCGATCAGTTCGACCAGGTCCGCTTCACCGCGCACGCCGTACTGCGGGTGTCGGCGCAGTTGGTCGGGCGCATGCATGACGTCTCGTTCCCGCAGTTGGTAAAGGCGGTCGCGGCGGCTGAGCCGGCGGAGGACGGCAGTGTGACGGTCACACTGCCGATCGAGTCGGTGCCGAACGCGGCTGCTGCGTTCTGCCGGTTCGGTGATGCCGTGGAGGTGCTGGAGCCTCCGGAGCTGCGGACCGAGCTGGCGAGGCTCGGCCGCACGCTGTCCGACCTCTACTCCTGAGCCAGCTGGTCGTTGGCCCGCTCACCCGCCTCGCTGCTGCGGCGGAGGAATCCGGCGATCGGGTCGAGCTCGGCCTCGCTGTAGCCGGCCAGGACGTCGTCCATCGCGCCGATCATCGACTGGTAGAGCCGGAACACTTCCATCCCGCGGTCCGGCAGGACGCGGATGGTGACGCTGCGGCGGTCCGCCCGGGCGCGGTCGCGGGCGATCCTTGATCTCGTTCCCGGGGCAGCGACGGTGGCCCGCGTCACTACTTTGCGCCTGTTCCATATCTTATTAGTTCCGTACTATATGAGTTACAGAGCAGATTTCACGGTAGCGCATGAAGGAGTCCGGAATGAAGATCACGGTGCTCGGGGCGACGGGCGGGATCGGCGGTCACGTCGTCCGGCAGGCTCTCGAGGCGGGGCACAAGGTGACGGCGGTGGTGCGTACGTCGTCGGCGTTCGACCTGGAGCATTCGTCGCTGGAGGTGTTCCGGGTGCCCGGGTTGGGCGAGGCGGAGCCGCTGCGGGAGGCGGTGGACGGGAGCGGGGCGGTCATCTCCGGGGTGGGGGCGCGCGGGCGCAAGGACGGGCCGGTCGCGTCGGAGAGCACGCGTTCCATGCTCGCCGCGCTGTCGGCGGTCGGCGTACGGCGGTTTGTCGCGGTGAGCGCCGCGCCGATCGGACCAGTGCTGGCGGACGAAAGCTTCCTCAACCGGCGGGTGGTGTACCCGATGATCAACGCCTTCGCCGCCGATGTGTACGCCGATCTGCGCGTGATGGAGGCGGACATCATGAGCAGCTCAGCCGCGTGGACGATCGTCCGCCCGCCGAAGCTCACGAACAAAGCGCTGACCGGGACGTATCGGACGGTTGTCGGCGGGACGGTCACGCGGGGGTATCTGATCTCGCGGGCCGACGTGGCTCACCTGATGCTCGCGGTGCTCGACGATCCGGCAACGATCAACCAGCCGGTCGGGTTGGCGTACTGATGACCCGGGTCGTGCGTGGGGTGAGTCTGCTGTTCAGCGGGCTCTTCGCCGGCTTCTTGCTGTGTGTGCTGGTGCTCGAGAACTCGTTGCGCCAGTTCGATGCGTCGGTCTACACGCAGGTCCGGCTGGTCGAGCTGGACCGACTGGACACGCTCGCGTCGGTGACCCTGATCCCGGCGATCGTGACCACGGTCGTGCTCGCAATCCGGGCCCGAGGCAACGATAGACGGGTGGTGCTCGTGGCGATCGCGCTGCTGCTGGTCGTGTTCGCAACGACCCTCGCGATCAACCTGCCGATCAACGCGGACCAGTCGTCGTGGTCGGTGCCGAACCCGCCGGCCGACTGGTCCAGCGTGCGCGACCGCTGGCAGGTCGCACATCTGATCCGCACCGCCGCCGCCCTGCTCGCCTTCGGCTCGCTGATCGGCTCCGCGGTCACCCACCGAACCCCCACGAAGCACCGCACCCCACGCACCGCTGTGCCCGCCTAGTCCCACCTCGACCTTGAGCACCCACCAACCACTTCCAGGCGCCGAAAGTGGTTGTTGGGTTCTCAAGGTGGAGCCGCGGGGCGGATCAGCGAAGTACGCCGGCCGACCTCAACCGCTCGATGATGAGGTCGTGGGGGACGGCTCGGGCGCTGTTGCCGCGGTGGCCGGTGGTGGTGCGGGCCATCGTCAGGGAGTTGAGGAGGGCTTCCTCGACGGACTCGGTGACAGCTTGGAACGGGCCGCGCAGGTCACGGTCGGCGTAGGCGGGGGTGCGGTTGGTGGTGAAGGCGATCGCGTAGTCGCCGCTGCCCGGGGCGTAGTCGGAGCCGACACGGGCGAGCGCGAAGATCGCCCGGCGCGCGAGCCGGCCGAGTTGGCGGGCGTCGAGCGGGAGGTCGGTGGCGACGACGATCATGCAGGAGTTTCCGTCCGCGTCGAGTGGCTGAGCCGGGATCGGCGTGCCGAGAACCGTGAGCAGACCGGAGAAGTTGGACTGAACCAAAGCGCCGACCGTCGCCGCGGCGGCTGCGGGAGAGGCGGCGCTGGGTGCGGTGGGGGTGAGGGTGCGGGAGGCGGTGCCGATTCCGGCTTTGAAGCCTAGGGCGGTGGTGCCGGTCCCGGCTCCGGCACAGCCTTCGGTCGGGAGGATGGGGGAGGCTGTGTCCAGGGCGGCGTGGACGTGCTCGGGAGTGATGGGGCGGCGGCGGATGTCGGAGAGGTAGCCGTCGTTGGTTTCGCCGACGACCGGGTTGAGGCTGGTCGCCTGCGGATCGCGCTCGAGCAGCCAGGTCAGCAACGCGTCCGCGACCCGGAAGACGCTCAACGTCGCGGTGAGCAAGATCGGAGTCTCGATCACACCGAGTTCGCCGACCTGGGTGGAGCCGACGAGCTTCCCGTACCCGTTGCCGACCGCAACCGCCGCCGGCAGCCCGTCGGCGTACCCATCCGGCACGATCGCGGTCACCCCGGTGTTCAGGTCATCGGAGGAGATAGTGGTCTGCCCAACCCGCACACCTGGTACGTCGGTGATCGCGTTGAGCGGACCGGTCGGCAGGGTGCCGACGACAACGCCGAGGTCACGGGCTCTCCGGGGTGTCTGCATGGAGATATCGTCAGCCAGGTGCTCGAACACCTGACCGGCCGGGTCTGGATCTACCCCCACGACCCCGACCCGGATGCGATCCGCCCGTCCGTCGCCGTCATCGCTGACGACCGCGGCTCTGTCCTGATCGACGCGGGCAACAGCCCCGAACACGCCCGCTCCCTCAGTACGGCGATCGCCGCGGCCGGACTGCCCGCGCCGAAGTGGCTCGTCTACACCCACCACCACTGGGACCACACATGGGGCGCCTGCGCCTGGCCGGACGACGTGACCGTCGTGGCTCACACGTCAGCCGTCGAGCTCCTCCAAGCCGAAGCCGACCGCCCGTGGAGCCACCGCTACCTCCACGACGAGGTCCGGGCCAACCCCGAACTCGCCGCCAGTTTCCGCGCCCGCGCCTTGGCCGTCCCCGACTGGACCGGCTTCCGCATCGTCCTTCCCCACCAGACCTTCGACGACACGCTGACTCTCCCGACCGGCGTCGTACTCCGCCATGTCGGTGGCAACCACGCCCCAGACTCCCTGATCGCGGTCGACTCCGGCGTCGTTCTCGTCGGCGACGCCTTCTACCCGCCGCCGTTCCACCTGCGCACCCCTGACGACACCCTCGACTACGCGATGGTCAAGCAACTCCTGTCCGAGCGCCACGCCTACTACGTCGACGCGCATTCGCCGCCACGCACCCGGAGCGCCGCCCTACTTGGGCTGTAGCGGAGACCTGTCACCCACGAACCACAGGTGGCCGAAGGGATCCAGGAAGGTGCCCTGCCGGTGCACGCCCCAGGGCATCAGGTGGTCTCGGACCGGGTCCCCTCGCCCGTCGGCCCCTGCGTCCACAGCGCGCTGGACGAAGCTGTCCGGATCGTCCACGAACACCTCGACCCGCACCGTCGGGAGGCCGACCGTGGCCGGTGTGGCCCACCCGTTGTTGCTCGGCTCGCCGAGGAAGGAGGCTGCGCCGCCGACGCTCAAGCCGATCACGCTGCCCAGGTTCCACAGCTCCACGGCTCCGAGGGCCCGGGCATACCACTCCGCCGCGGCCGGTGCATCAGGCACCGCCAGCATCACCGAGATCTGCGCGTGTTCGTCCACGACTCCAGTAACCCACAGAACGGGTCCGCCTACCGGACCTGGGGAGGATGCCGCCGCAGCGGCCCCGTAGGCTGGGCGGGCGATGAAGAGTTTTGAGGAGCTGTTTGCCGAGCTGGGTGAGAAGGCGGCGACGCGGCCGGAGGGTTCCGGGACCGTGGCGGCGCTGGACGCCGGCGTGCACTCGATCGGCAAGAAGCTGGTCGAGGAAGCCGCCGAGTCCTGGATGGCTGCCGAGTACGAGAGCAAGGACCGGGCCGCGGAGGAGCTGTCACAGCTGCTCTACCACGCCCAGGTGATGATGCACGCGCTCGGACTGGACCTCGACGACGTGTACCGACATCTGTAGGAGCGCCCCGACAGACACCGGTTCACCTCTTCGAAGAAAGGGCAGTGCCATGCTGCGCGTCGCAGTACCCAACAAGGGCTCGCTGAGCGAGGCCGCCATCGAGATGCTCACCGAGGCCGGCTACAAGCAGCGCCGGACCACCAAGGACCTCACGCTCACCGACACGGCCAACGAGGTCGAGTTCTACTACCTGCGCCCGCGTGACATCGCCGTGTACGTCGGCGCAGGCACCCTCGACGTCGGGATCTCCGGCCGCGACCTGGTGCTCGACTCGCACGCGGACGCCGACGTGATCATGGGCCTCGGGTTCGGCTCGTCCACGTTCCGGTTCGCCGGCCGGCCGGGTGCCGCCGACTCGATCAAGGACCTGGCCGGCAAGCGCATCGCCACGTCGTACGCCGGGGTGCTGCAGGATCACCTGGCCGAGAACGGGGTCGAAGCCGCCGTGGTCCGCCTGGACGGCGCGGTCGAGTCGGCCGTCCAGCTGGGCGTCGCGGACGTGATCGCCGACGTCGTCGAGACCGGTACGACGCTGCGCCAGGCCGGACTGGAAGTGTTCGGCGACCCGATCCTGCAGTCCGAGGCCGTGCTGATCAAGCGGCACGGTGTCGAGACCCCGCCGAACGGGATCCAGCAGCTGGTCCGACGGCTCGAGGGCGTTCTGATCGCCCGCAACTACGTGATGATGGACTACGACATCCGCGCCGAGGATGTCGACGCGGCGACCGCGGTCGCGCCCGGACTCGAGTCGCCGACGGTCTCACCGCTGCACCGGCAGGGCTGGGTCGCCGTCCGGGTGATGGTTCAGCGGGCCGACGCACAGCGATTGATGGACCAACTGTGGGAGGTGGGCGCGCGTGCCATCCTCACCACGGACATCCACGCCTGCCGGATCTGACATGACCGCGCCCGGCCGGCTGTTCAGCTTCCATCCGCGGATCGTGGCGCTCATGTCGGCCGGGATGGGCCTGTCGCTGATCGCGGTCTTCGGGGTGATCTGGTTCCGGTTGCCGGAGAACGCGCGGGACACGTTCAGCTGGTTCCAGCGGCTGACGTTGCTGGCGTTCTTCGGCGCGATCCTGTGGATCCTGTACCGGATGACGACGCTGCGGGTGACGGCGTACGCCGACCGGCTGCACGTGCGCAACGTGTTCAAGTCCTACACGCTGCCCTGGACCGAGGTGTCCGCACTGCGGTTCCGCTCCGGCGACGCCTGGCTCCAGCTCTTCGATGCCGATGGCAACCGGCTCGGGATCCTCGCGGTCCAGGCCGCCGAGGGGCTCCGGGCCGGCCGGGCGGCGAAGGAACTGGCGGCGGTCGCCCGTGAGCACGGCGCCGGCCCGGCCACCAAGCGAACGGACGCCTAGGCGGACACCCGGAACGTCGTCGTGTGCGACTCGCCGGGCTTCAGTACGACGAGGTTCTGCCCGGTGATGAACGCGTTCGGCGGGCAGGTCATCGGCTCGACGGCGAGCGCCGTACGCCCGATCGCGCCGCCGGTGTAAAGCTGCAGCCACGGCGTGTCACTGGACAGGACCGCGCGAGTGCCGGAATCCGGGTCGCTCAAAGTGACCGACCATGAGCCGTCACCGAGCCCGGTGAACGCGTTGTCGATCTCGAGCCCGCCGATCGCCCGGCCCGACCGGAAGTCGTACGGCGATCCGTCCACCGGAGCCAGCCCGATCGGCATCATCCGTTCGGGAGACACCTCGAGCCACTCCGCCGCGCTGAACTCCAGCACGCACTCGTCGATCACCCGGCCGACGCTGAGGTAGGGGTGCGTCCCATACCCGTACGGCGCGTCACTCGTGCCGACGTTGGTCGCGGTGGCGGTCACGGTCAGTCCGTCGTCGCTCAGGCGGTAGCCGAGTCGGAGATCGAGCTGATGGGGGTATCCGGGCTGACCGTGCAGCCGGTGACCCGCCTCGACGCTCGCGGCATCGCCGTCCACCCGGGACCAGTTCGCCCACCGGGTCAGGCCGTGGATCGCGTTCTGCCGGGCCGGCTCGGTCAGGTACAGCTGCTGGTCGATGTCCTCGAACGAGTACTTCCCGTCCGTGATCCGGTTCGGCCACGGGAACATGTGCTGCCCGATCCCCGCGTGCGCCGGCTCGTTCTCGCCGTACCCGAGCAGGACCGGGCGGCGGTTGTACGTCAGCCCGCGCAGGCCACCGCCGACGCTGACCACCGTCGCCTCGTAGCCGCCGGCCTCGATCGTCCACTGCTCCCCGGAGGGCAACACGCTCATACCCCCATCCTGACAAAAGTTCTTCGCGGTCGCTGTCCATCGGGGGCGAACCCGTTCGTGGTGATGCTGTAAACACGCCTACAGGAGGTTCTGATGAAGTACATGCTCTTGATCAACGCCGGTGAGCTCGACCTGAGTGGGGGAGCGGTCGGATGTGAGCCCGAGGACTGGATGCGGTTCGACAAGGAGATCACCGACTCCGGCGTGGTCGTGGCGTCGGAGTCGTTGGCGGACCTGGTCACCGCGACCCGGGTGCAGGTCGCGAACGACGGCAAGCGGACCGTGACGGACGGGCCGTTCGCCGAGACCCGTGAGGTGCTCGGCGGGTTCTACGTGATCGACGTACCCGATCTGGACGTCGCTCTCGACTGGGCGGCCAGGTGCCCGGGCTCGCGGGCCGGCGGCTCGGTGATGGTCCGCCCGGTCGCGGAGTTCTGACGTGGACCAGGTCGAGGAGGTCTTCCGGGAGGAGCGCGGCCGGCTGCTGGCCGCGCTCGCCCGGCGGTTCGGCGACCTCGACCTGGCCGAGGAGGTCACCTCGGAGGCGATCGAGGCGGCGCTGGTGCGCTGGCCGGTCGACGGCGTACCGCCGAATCCGGGCGGCTGGCTGATGACCACCGCCCGGCGGAAGGCGGTCGACCGGTTGCGGCGGGACCAGGTGTACGCCGCCAAGCTCGCCGTACTGCAGGTCGAGACGGACCGGGCGGAGCCACCGCGTCCAGGTGGTGGGTTGCCGGACGAGCGGCTGGAGTTGTTCTTCACCTGTGCGCACCCGGCGCTCGCCGCCGAGGACCGGGGTGCGCTGACGCTGCGGTGCCTGGCCGGGTTGACCACGCCGGAGGTGGCGCGGGCGTTCCTGGTGCCGACCGCGACGATGGCCAAGCGGATCGTCCGGGCGAAGACGAAGATCCGGGAGGCGCGGATCCCGTTCCGCGTCCCCGGCCCGGACGAGTTGCCCGAGCGGCTGCCCGGCGTACTGCAGGTGATCTACTCCGTCTTCACCGAGGGGTACGCCGCCAGCTCCGGTCCGTACCTGCAACGCCTCGACCTCGCCGAGGAGGCGATCCGGCTGGCCCGGATCCTGCACCGACTGCTCCCGGATGAGCGCGAGGTCACCGGCCTGCTCGCCCTGATGCTGCTGATCCACGCGCGCCGCGACGCCCGGAGCGAACCCGACGGCTCGATCGTCCTGCTCGAGGACCAGGACCGCAGCCGCTGGGACGCCGAGATGATCGCGGAGGGCCGCGAGTTGGTGGTCGCCGCGCTCACCGGCGGCCCCGCCGGACCGTACGCCGTCCAGGCCGCGATCGCCGCCCTCCACGACGAGGCGGCCGATTTCGCCGGCACCGACTGGCCGCAGATCGTCATCCTGTACGACGTCCTGCTCGCGATCGACCCCTCGCCGGTGATCGCGCTCAACCGCGCGGCCGCGATCGCGATGCGCGACGGCGCCGAGGCCGGCCTGGCGATGCTGGACGAGCTGGCCGCGGAGCCGCGACTCCGGGATTACTACCCGTCCGCACTCGCCCGCGCCGACCTCCTGCACCGCCTCGGACGCTTGCCCGAGGCAACCACGGCGTACGGGCGGGCGCTCGGCCTGGCCGGGTCGGAGCCCGAGCGGGCCCATGTCCGTGACCGACTGGCCGAAGTGGAGCAGACTGTGGCCCATGGAGACGGTGTATGAAGCAGCGGGTGGGGCCGAGGGGATGCTTCGGCTGGCGCATGCGTGGCATGAGCGAGTGATGGCGGACGAGGTCGTGAGCCACGCGTTCCACGGTGGAGCGCGGCCGGACCACACCGAGCGGCTGGCGGC
The DNA here is from genome assembly GCF_055562215.1 of Kribbella sp. NPDC020701. Lineage (NCBI taxonomy): Bacteria > Bacillati > Actinomycetota > Actinomycetes > Propionibacteriales > Kribbellaceae > Kribbella > Kribbella sp. NPDC020701. The sequence continues at coordinate 16,154 of NZ_JBVHFT010000028.1, forward strand.
GTACTGGGGTGAGGCGCTCGGCGGGCCGCCGGCGTACTCCGGGAACTACGAAGACGAGACGTACGTCGCCCGGTTGCACAGCGGGAACGGTGAGCACGACGAGATGAATCGGCGCGCGATCGCCTGCTTCGATGAGGCGGTGGCGGATGCCGGGCTGGCCGGGGACGACCGGTTGGCCGCGGTGTTGCACGACTACTTCGCCTGGGCGACCACCACCACGATGTACCGGCATTCGGGCGAGGACATCCCCGACGGCCTCAGCATCCCGCACTGGTCGTGGGACGGTCTGGAAGAGTGACGGACCGTCTGTCCAGAGTGGCCCAGGGATGGGACGAAGCAGCCGACGGCTACGAGGCGTACTTCGTCCCCCGCTTCGCCCCCTGGGTGAAGGCCGCGGTGGATGCGCTCGACGGCCTCCCCGACGGACCGATCCTGGTGCCGTGCTGCGGCACGTTCCCCGAACTCGACCTGCTCGCACCGCGGTTCCCCGACCGGAAGATCGCCGGTATCGACCTGTCCGCGGAGATGGTCCGGCTGGCGCGGGAGCGAGCGAGCCGGCGGCCGCAGGTCGAGGTCGTCCAGGGTGACGCCGCCACCCTCGAGCCACGATGGTCCGGGGCCTGCGCGGCTGTCGTATCTGTCTTCGGCTTACAGCAACTGCCCGACCCGAAAGCCGCCATCCGATCCTGGTACGACGCACTCCGGCCGGGCGGCCGCATGTGTGTCGTCTTCTGGCCCGAGGTGACTGAGGAGACCGGGCCGTTCGCCTTGGTCGCAAAGGTGATCGGTGTCCGGAGCGACCACTCCTGGGAGGACGGACTGCTCTCGGACCTCGACGGTGCCACCATCGAGCGGGATGAGCTCGTGTCCTACCCGATGACCCACGCCGACGCGGCGGAGTACTTCGACACTGCCAACCGCTCCGGATCGATGCGAGCGCTCGGGTTGGCGCGTGGCGACGCCTACATGGCGGAGCTGCGAACGAAGTACCTGAACCTGGCGCCGGCGGGGGAGTGGACCCACCATCCGCGGGCGCGGCTGATCTCGGTCAGGAAGCTGCCGAGTCGTGAGGCGGTAACGCCACCGACTTCGTGATGATCTCGAGCGCCGGGTCGTGCGGGACCGTCGGGTTGCCGTCGACGATGACGTGCGCGCGGGAGCGGGTCGCCTGGTCGGCGAAGTGGTCGCGCTCCCACCGCATCCACTCCAGCCAGTGGTCGCGGAGGGCCTCGCCGTCGCGCTCGATCCCGCGGTCCAGCCGGACCTCGTTCGACGTTTCGATCCACAGTCGCAGGGACTGCCAGTGACCGGCGTCGCGGTCGCAGGACGTGACGCCCTCGACGATCAGGAGCTCGACGGTGACGGGTACGACGTGGAGCTCGGCGTACGCACCGACGTGCCAGTCGTAGCGGCGGTAGCGGCCCTCGCGTCCGTCGGCGATCCGCTGCAGCACGTGGTCGCGCAGCAGGCTGAAGCCGCGGACGGCGCCGTTCCAGCCGTCGTACAGGTCGTCCATGTGGATGACGGAGGTATGCAGTCCGCGGGCCTCGGCCCGGGCCTGCACGTTCGCGGCCAGGCTGGACTTGCCGGATCCGGCCGGTCCGTCGATGCCGATCAGTCTGGTCCGGCCGAGGTGCGGAGGGCCGGCCTGGACGTTGTCCAGGAGGGAGTCGATGGTCAGGGGCGAGCCGTGGTCAGCGGCTTTGTCAGTTGATTCCATGTCGTTTCAGAATGTCCTCGATCTCGTCGAACTCCGACGATTCCTGCTGCTTGGCCTTGGACCCCTTGGACGGCTTGGCAGCTTTGGCGGGAGCGGCCGACGCGGGTGCGGGACCCGTCGCGGTCAGCTCACCCGCGGGCGAGGCGGGTTTTGACTTCGGTGCCTTCTCCGGACGACGACCGCGGGCCACGCCGGACACGACGTACAGCACCACGGAGACGCCGAACAGTGCGACCCCGGACCAGACCGTCGGCGAGAAGATCAAGTGGGTGACCCAGCTCACGGTCGAGCGGATGACGTCCCAGACCAGCTCGAGCAGCCCGGTCAGGTACAGCGAGACCGGGAGCAGGGACCAGGCCACGCCGCGCGTGCCGGCCGCGACCCCGCGGCGCCGCCACGCGGCCCACGAGCCGATCAGGCCCAGCAGCGTCAGGCCTACGCAGAACGGCAGCAGCGTCAAATCGTTGAAGTCAGGCACATACCCAGGCTCGCACAGTCGGCGCCGGAACCAAGAGGGGAACAGCCCTGAGCCCACCCTGAAACCGGACTCCGGACCGCCAGGCCATCACATCCGGGTCCTACCGGGCTCGCCCAGGCGTGGCGCGGGTGATCCGGGGCGATTGTGATGGCCTGGCGGTCCGGACGTCCCCCACTCACCAACCTCACGTGCACCCGCGCTGCGTCGCCGGGACCGGGCTCGTCGGCGCCGATTCGGGGTGGTTGGTGAGTGGGGGCGGTCCGGGGGAGAGAATGGAACGGTGCAACCAGAACGGCGACTGGCTTTTACCGGGTTCGACAACGATGACGGGTCGGCTGATCCGGCGCTGGCCAGGGCGCTTGCGCAGGGTGATCACGGCGCGGTGCTGTCGGCGCTGACCAAGGCGCGGCTGCTGGTGCCGGTGGTGGCGATGCTCGGCGAGGTCGAGTACGACGAGAACGGTCTGGCGCACGACAAGACGTCGGACATGGCGGTCGCGTTGCTGCAGGGGCAGGACGGCCGGAACGCGTTGCTGGCCTTCACTGGCACCGAGAGCCTCGCGCGCTGGAGTCCGGAGGCTCGGCCGATGCCGGCGCAGACCCAGCTGGTCGCGACCGCGGCCATCCAGGAGGGCGCCGCCGCGATCGTCCTGGATATCGCCGGCCCGGCGGCCGGGGTGATCGAAACCGGCGACGTACGGCGCTTGGCCGCCGGCCTCCAGGTGGTTCGCCTGGAAGACGGCGGCTACGCCTGGATCGGCACCCCAGAGCCAACCGAGGGGTGAGCTTCAGCCGACCGGGGAGCTGAGGGCGTCCATTGGCTTGGGGCGCATCGCGAGGCGACCGGCGATACGGACGTCGGTGAGCTGGACCGGCGTGCTCACTGCGAGACCAGTACGTCGGTCTTGCGGTGGTAGGACTCGTTGGTCCACCAGAGGATCGCGACGACCATGCCGAGGCCGATGTCCGACCACAGCCACCAGGGCCAGTCGAAGTGGCCGAAGACGGCGAGGATCACCCAGATGACGAACTGCACGACACAGGTGAGCACCCAGACGGCGCTGACTGCTCGCAGTGCGGTGGTGAGACCGCGTGGCGGGAGTGCGTCGGCCACTCCGTCGAAGACCTGACGGAGCTCGCCGCGGGTGCGGGCCGCGTCCAGGTGCTCGAACCGGTCGAGTGCCTGCGGCGGTGTGAGCTTGCCACGCCGTACGGCGCTTTCGAGCTTGGACGCGGCCGACCGCCGGTCGGAGGCGGACAGCTGAAGCTGGTCGGGGAGCAGCAGCGGGTCGAGGACGGTATTCATCAGCTTTACCTGCTTTCTCGAGGGGTACTGTGAAAAAGCGTAGGGATTGAACAATTTTCGCCCCAGGGTGTTCGGGGCCCTGTCCGGGGTGGTGGTAGCACCCCTCTTCCGGGCGGCCGGCGTACGCGAGGATGGAGACCATGACCGAGAACTTGCCGCCGGGGCTGGCGCTCGCCTGGGGTGTGCAGCCGGTGCAGCGGCGTGGGCCGAAGCCGGCCTTGTCGGTCGACCGGATCGTGGCGACCGGGATCGAGTTCGGCGACCGGCAGGGGTTCGAGGCGATCTCGCTGCAGAAGATCGCGGCGCACTTCGGGGTCAGTACGAACGCGCTGTACAGGTACGTCCGATCCAAGGACGAGCTGATCGTGCTCGTGCACGACAAGGCGGTCGGACTACCGCCGGAGCTTCCGTCCGGCTGGCGGGCGGCGGCGACCGCGTGGGTGAAGGCCCAGGTTCAGCTGTACGCCGAGCGTCCCTGGCTGCTCGATGTGCCGATCCGTGGCGCGCCCGTCACGCCGAACCTGCTGCGCTGGGTCGAGGCGATGCTCCAGGCGCTGGCCGAAACCGGGCTCAGCCAGCACGACAACCTTGGTTGCCTGGTGCTCCTGGACGGGTACGCGCGCAACTACGCGAGCCTGGCCCGGCAACTCGGTGCCAGCGACAACACGCCCGTACAGGCCGAGCAGGTCGGCGCATTCCTGGTGCCGCGGCTGATCCAAGGCGGCTACCCGACGCTGACCGCCCTCTACACGAACCAAGAGTACGAGGACGGCCTCGACGACGACCTGGAGTTCGGCCTGACCCGGATCCTCGACGGTATCCAGGTCCTGATCGGGGCCTAAGGCAACACGATCCGGACCGGGCCGTCGGCGCGAGCCGCGACCCACTGCCGGTGGAATTCGCTGCCGGGGGCAACTTCCGGGCGGCGGTGCGGTTCGGTGCGCAGGTTGACCGGCGCGGTCAACGTGGTCGCCGTCTGCGCGCGTACGCCGTTCGCTCGCGCCTCGGCGATCACATCCGCCAGCGCCTGCGCGGCCGGCTTGCGCTGGTGGTCGACGGTGAACAGGCCGAGGTCGTACTCGCGGTCCGGAAAGTCCAGCAGCCGCCGGTCGATGTCATGCGACGACCACCAGGTGACACCCCAGAGCGCCGGATTCGGCAGCACCGTCTCGACCGTCCGCCGGGTGAACTCGGCCTGCAGTTCCACCGGGATGTCCGGCCCGGGTACGCCGATCTCCTGCAACCACACGGGTCGCGCGGGATCCAGCGAGGTCGCCGCCGCAAGCTCGACCAGGTAGTCCGCATGGCTGAGCGTGGCCTGCCCAAGAGGACCGTCCACCCGTGAGACCCCGTTGAAAACCCACGAGTGGACAGTGCTCAGGTCACCCAGATCCACGACATCAACGGGGTGGAAGGGGTGCTCCGCCTGGTACCAGGCGTCGTCGAACAGCGAGTGCAGGGCGAGTACGTCGGGCGCCGCCTTCTTCACCGTGGTGAGCAGGTCCTGCGCCCAATTGGTCGAGCTCTCGAAGTTCGTCGGGCTGTCGGGCCAGAGGTTGTTGACCTCGTTCCCGAGCGTGATCGCGAAGACGTTCGGCCGCGTCGCGACCGCTCGCGCCACGGTGTCGACGTACGCCGTGAGCCCGTCGCGGATCGTGGAATCGTCGAACAGGCTGGCCTGGTGCCAGGTGAGCACCCAGGACGGCAGGAAGTCGAAGCTGGACAGGTGCCCCTGGATCAGGTCGACCGCGACGGTCAGTCCGTGCTCGGCGGCCGCGTCGATGGTGTCCAGCAGGTCCTCGATCGCACGCTCGCGGATGATCGCCCGGTTCGGCTGGATCCAGGGCCAGACCGGGAACACCCGGACGTGGTCCAGGCCGATCCCGGCCAGGTCCGCGAAGTCCCGGCGTACGGCGTCGCCGTCGTAGTCGAGCCAGCTGTAGAACCAGCCGGCCGACGGGACGTGGTTCGCGCCGAACCGGGGCAGCACGGAATCCGAGGGCATGCGGACGATGCTAAAACGGTTTAGGACCGACGAGCAACTGAGGGTCCGGTTCCGGCCTTGGCCGGCCCGCCTCAGGACGGGGGAGCGGTGGACTCGCGGACGGTCAGGACCGGGTCGGCGGTGCGGCGGTTGATCACCTGGGTGGGGTCGGCGATCGTCTCGAGGAGGACCTCGGCCGCCTGCCGGCCGAAGTCGAAGGTGTCCCGGGACAGCGCGGTCAGGGCCGGATGCATCAGCTGGGTCAGGATCGAGTCGTCGAAGGCCACGATCGACAGGTCGCCCGGGACCGAGACGCCCATCTCCATCGCGACCCCGAGCCCGGCCACCGCCATCACGTCGCTGTCGTAGACGATCGCGGTCGGGCGGTCGGCCTGGGAGAGCAGCTTGCGCGTGGTCGCCGCGCCTTCCGCGTCGCTGAAGTCGGTGGTCAGCGAGGGTGCATCGAGCAGCCCGAGCCTCGGTGCGGCGTCGCGGACGGCCCGGATCCGGCGCTGGGTGTGCTGGAAGACCGGCGTACCGGCGACGTGGGCGATCCGGCGGTGGCCGAGGGCGGCCAGGTACTCCACGATCGAGAGCATCGCGTCCCGGTCGTCGGCCCAGACCGACGCGAGCGCGCCTTTTCCGCCACGGCCGCCGATCACGACGGCCGGCAGCTCCAGCGCCTTCAGCTCGTCGACCCGCGGGTCTTTCACGGTCAGGTCGACCAGGATCACGCCGTCGACCCGGTGCTCCGAGGCCCATCGCCGGTACACCTCGAGCTCGGTCGCAGTGTCCTCGACGATCAGCAGTTGCAGCGAGATCGACTCCGCGGACAGCCCGGACTGCACGCCCGACAGCAGGTGAGCGAAGAACGGCTCGACCCCGAGCGTGCGGGCCGGCCGCGCGATCACCATGCCGACCGAGTCGACCCGGCCCTCACCCAGCGCGCGGGCAGCGCTGTGCGGCCGCCAGCTCATCTGCTCGGCGATCTTCAGGATCCGCTCCCGGGTCGCGTCGCTGACACCGGGCCGCCCGTTCAGCGCGAACGACACCGCGCCCTTGGACACCCCGGCCCGATTCGCGATGTCCGCGATCGTCGGTCTCGCCATCGTCGTACCTCCTGAGTGTCGCGCCCTTGACAGCGGATTCTACGATGTGGATAGTTCGGGAGCTATACCGGTTTATCAATTCCAGGAGAATCCATGCGTAGACGTCGTCTGGTGCCGGTGGCCGCTCTTGCCGCCGCCGCACTCACACTGGCTGGTTGCGGCCTTGGCTCCGAGGACTCCGGCGGTAGCGGCGGCGCCAAGCCGACCGTCGACGCGAACGCCCAGGTGACCGGTGAGGTCAGCTTCCAGACCTGGGCGCTGAAGCCGAAGTTCACCTCGTACGTCGAGGGCGTGATCAAGGACTTCGAGGCGAAGTACCCGGGCACCAAGGTCACCTGGCTGGACCAGCCGGGCGACGGCTACGACAAGAAGGTGCTGAGCCAGGCCTCGGCCGGCCAGTTGCCGGACGTGACCAACTTGCCGCCGGACTTCGCGCTCTCGCTGGCCAAGCAGGACATGCTGCTCGACGTCGGCGCCGCGGACCCCAAGATCAAGGACGAGTACGTCGAGGGCGGCGTGCAGGCGTACGAGTACCAGGGCATGGACGGCACCTTCGGCTACCCCTGGTACCTGAACACCGACATCGACTACTGGAACGCGATCAAGTTCGCCGCGGCCGGGCTGGATGTGAAGAACCCGCCGAAGACGTTCGACGAGCTGCTCGCGGCCGCCAAGGTCATGCACGACAAGACCGGCGGCAAGGAGTACCTGATGAGCCGGCTGCCCGGCATCGGTGACTTCACCAACGCCGGCGTCAAGATCCTGTCCGACGACGGCAAGAAGTTCGTCTTCAACACTCCCGAGGCCGCCGCGCTGCTGGACAAGTACCGCGACGCGTACAAGGCCGGCTACCTGCCGCGCGACATCCTGACCCAGGAGTACCTGGGCAACTCCAAGCTCTTCACCCAGAGCAAGGTCGCCTGGACCACCGGCGGCGGCAACGCCATCCAGGACTTCCAGAAGGACAACCCGTCGCTGAAGGGCAAGGTCGTCCCGTCGCCCGCGCTCGACACCCCGCCGCTGTACGTGCAAGGCCTGTCGGTCTCGGCCAAGACGAAGAACCAGGCGGCCGCGATCGCGCTGGCCCGGTTCGTCACCAACGCGGAGAACCAGGCCGCGTTCGCCAAGATCGTGAACATCTTCCCGTCCACCAAGGCCTCGGCCTCGGACCCGTACTTCTCCCAGAGCGACGGTACGCCGGAGAGCGACGCGAAGGTGCTCGCGTTCGAGTCGCTGGCCAAGGCCAAGGTGCTGCAGCCGCCGGTGATCAGTGGCGCCACCAACGACTTCATCGGGCAGCAGATCTCGCTCGCGATCTCGGGCAAGCTCTCGTCCCAGGCGGCCCTCGACGCGGCGGTGGCGAAGGCCAACCAGCTCCTCACTCAGTAATGCGTTATCAGCGGTGGTTCACCCCGTGGGTGCTGGTCGTGCCGGCACTCACGTGGTTGCTGGTGTTCAACCTCTGGCCGTCGATCAACACCGTCATCCTGTCGTTCACCAACGCCAGGCCGATCGGCGGCGGCACCTTCGTCGGGCTGAAGAACTTCGAGACCCTCCTGCACGACGAGCAGTTGCGCTGGGCGCTGCTGAACAGCGTCATCTACATGGTGGTCTGCCTGCCGTTCCTGACCGTCCTGCCGCTGCTGCTCGCCGTACTGGTGGAGAAGAAGCTGCCCGGGATCACGTTCTTCCGGACCGCCTTCTACACCCCGGTGGTGGCCTCGGCGGTGGTGGTGGCGCTGATCTGGCAGTGGATCCTGGACGACCGCGGTCTGGTCAACGGCCTGGCCGAGAAGCTCGGGGTCATCTCCGGTCCGCTGCCGTTCCTGTCCGACCAGTGGCTGTTGTTGCTCAGCGCAATCAGTCTGACGGTCTGGAAGGGGCTGGGGTACTACATGATCATCTACCTGGCCGCGCTCGGGAACGTCGGGCGTGAGCTGCACGAGGCGGCCGCGGTCGACGGTGCCGGACCGTTCCGGCGGTTCGTGCACATCACGATCCCGGGCGTCCGCGGGACGATGATCCTGATCTCGATCCTGATCTCGGTGTCGGCGCTGCGGGTGTTCTCCGAGCTGTTCATCCTCAGCGGCGGCAAGGGCGGTCCGGGCGGGCGGGACAACTCGGTGGTGATGCTGATCCAGCAGTACAGCCAGGGCTTCGAGGGCAACCTCGGGTACGCGTCGGCGTTGTCGATCGTGCTGTTCTTCGTCACCGTCGTACCGATGCTGGTGCTGGCCCGCCTGAACCGTCGAGGAGCCGAAGCATGAGTGTTGTCACCGATCCGGCCCGGCCGGCTGTTGTCGCTGCGGATCCTGGTACGCCGGGGGGCCGCAAGCGCCGGAGTGGTTCGTTCGGGTTCAACACGGTCTCGCCGCGCGAGAAGGTGGTCCGCTACCTGCTGCTGGTGTTCGTGCTGCTGATCACGATCGGGCCGTTCCTGTGGCAGTTGTCCACGTCGCTGAAGGGATCCGGGGAGGACATCTACACCCGGATCCCGCGGTTGCTGCCGGCCCAGCCGACGTTCGATCACTACAAGGCCGTGACCGACACGATCCCGGTCTGGGATTACGCGCGGAACTCACTGGTGGTCGCCGTACTGGTTGTCGGCGGCAACGTCATCGGCGCGTCGCTGGCCGGGTTCGCGTTGTCCCGGTTGCAGTTCCGCTTCCGGCGGCTGGTGCTCGGGTTGTTCCTGGCGACGCTCGTGCTGCCGGGTGAGGTCACGATCATCTCGCAGTACGTGACGGTGCGGGAGTTCGGGCTGGCGAACACGTTGTTCGGTGTCGCGTTGCCCGGCATGATCGGCGCGCTCAACGTGCTGCTGATGTACAACGCGTTCCGGTCGCTGCCGATCGAGGTCGACCAGGCCGCGATCGTCGACGGCGCGAACGCGTGGCAGCGTTTCCTCTACATCGGCCTGCCGTCGGTGCGGGGGACGATCAGCGTGGTCGCGATCTTCGCGTTCATCGGTGCGTGGGACGACTTCCTCTGGCCGCTGATCGTGCTCACCGATCCGGACAAGTACACGCTGACCGTCGGCCTGCAGTACCTGTCCGGCACCTTCAGCAACAACCCCCGCCTCATCGCCGCCGGCACCATGATCGCCTTCATCCCCATCGTCATCGTCTTCGCCACCCTCCAACGCTTCTTCTTCAAAGGCGTCGAGGAGGGCGCCGTCAAGGGCTGACCCAGGCCCCACGCGTGCTCCCGGGGCGAAGTGGTCGCCTCGGCCAGTCGTTGGGGGCTTGGACTGGGTGCGGTGGGCTTGGACAGGTTATTGCCTGTTCAGGCCCACCGGTTGTTGTTCAAGCTCCCGGCTTGGCGCCCCGTGAAGCCCGGCGGTTGCCGGTGGGTGATGCACGTCGCGTGAGGACGAACTTGTTCGTAACGAACATGTTCGTTATTGTCGACGGCATGACGGATGAACCCAGGAGCCGGCGGGAGCGGCCGGCCAAGGCTGCGTTGACGCGGGGCGGGATCGTGGCGGCGGCGGTTGAGGTGATGCGGGCCGAGGGGCTGGGGCGCGTGACGATGCGGCGGTTGGCGACGGAGCTCGACACCGGGCCGGCCTCGCTCTACGTGTACTTCCGGAACACGGCCCAGTTGCACGCCGCCGTACTCGACGATCTGCTCGGCGCGGTGGACTTGTCGCCGGTCGACGCACCTGGTGATTGGCGTGACCGGCTCGAGGCGGTGCTGACGTCGTACACGCGGGTCCTGTTCGAGTACCCGACTCTCGCTCAGTCAGCGGTCACCGCGCGGCCATCCGGGGAGAACTACCTCAGGTTGGTGGAGGGGTTGCTGGCTCTGCTCGACGAGGGAGGCGTACCGCCGGGACAGGCAGCTTGGGGCCTCGACTTGCTGCTCCAAGTGGCGACGGCGACGGCTGCTGAGCATGCGGGCGGCGATGACCCGGAGCAATGGGATGCGGTGGGCGCTGCCTTGCGCGCGGTCCAGCCGGAGACGCACCCGCGGATCGCCGCGCTGGGGGAGGACCTGCTGAGTGGCCCGGGACAGGCCCGGGCGTCGTGGGGTATCCGCGTTCTGATCAACGGAGTGCTCGCCACTCCACGGACGGGAGGGAACTGACCATGCACCACGAGATTGCAATCATCGGCGCCGGCCTGGGTGGCTTGACGCTGGCGCGAGTACTGCACGTCAACGGCATCGACGCCGCTGTCTATGAGCTGGACGCATCACCGACGGCCCGCACCCAGGGCGGCATGCTCGACATCCACGAGGACTCCGGCCAGGCAGCGCTGCGAGCGGCCGGCCTGTACGACGACTTCCTGAGCATCGTCCTGCCCGGCGGCGAAGCGATGAAGATCTACGACCGGTACGCCGTACTGCACCACTCGGACGAGCGCGAAGACGGCGGCCGGCCCGAGGTGCACCGCCGCGACCTGCGCGACCTCCTGATCGACAGCCTCCCGAACGGCATGATCCGCTGGAACTCGAAGGTCGCCGAGATCGCGGACGGTCCGGCCTGGGACGTGCGGTTGGCTGACGGCACTTCGTTCACCGCCGAGCTGGTGATCGGTGCCGACGGCGCCTGGTCCAAGGTCCGACCACTCGTCTCCGACGCAACACCGACGTACGCGGGCCTGTCCTTCGCGGAACTGGACCTCCTCGACCCCGACCTCCGGCACACCGACAGCGCCGAACTGATCGGTGGCGGCCTCATGTTCGCCCTCGGCAACGGCCGCGGCTTCCTCGCCCACCGCGAACCCGACCGCCTCCACGTGTACGCCGCTCTGCAGACAGACGCGGCCTGGTCCGCCGGCGACGTCACCAGGGACACCCTCCTGGCCGAGTTCAAGGACTGGGATCCCCGCTTCCTCCGCCTCATCCACGACGCGGACACCGAGCCGTTCCCACGCGCGATCCACTCCTTGCCGATCGGCCACCAGTGGAAACGGGTCCCCGGCATCACCCTCCTAGGCGACGCCGCCCACCTCATGTCCCCCTTCGCCGGCGAGGGTGCCAACCTGGCCATGCAAGACGGAGCCGAACTGGCAGCAGCCCTCCTAGCCCATCCCGGCGACACCGAAGCGGCCCTGACCACCTACGAAGCAGCCCTCTTCCCCCGCTCCGAACAATCGGCCGCCGAATCCGCCGCCAACCTCGACCTCTGCTTCGCCCCCGACGCCCCCGCAGGCCTCCTCGAGTTCTTCACCAGCCACGCCTAATAGTTGGCCCGAGGTCACTCGCCCTGCTCGAGGCAGAACTCGTTGCCTTCCGGATCCGCCATCACGACCCAGCCGCCAGGAGTCGACGCCCGCCGGTCGTCAAGGATCCGCGCCCCCAACCCCACCAGCCTGGCAACTTCCTCCTCCTGCGACCCCTCCGCAGGCGTGAGATCAAGGTGAACCCGATTCTTCGAAGCCTTCGCCTCGGACACCTCAACGAACACCAGACGAACGCCTTCGTCCTCATCGTGCGCAACAAGCCAAAACGGATTGCCCGGCATCTCCACCAGCGACGCCGGCCACCGCGTAACCCCACTCCAAAACCGCGCCAGCCCCGGAGCATCCCCACAATCAAACGTCACATTCAAAACCGCACTACGCACATCCACCTCGATTCACCCGGACCCGTGCAGGCAGCGTCACAGAACCCCCTGAACCCGTCCACGAGATATTGCGCTGCACCTTTGACGCCGCAAACGACCTCACCAACTCCCTGCCGGTCGGTGTGCTCGCGGTTCCACGCACCTTCGGCGCCCCATGTACTGCAAAAGTAGGCGCAGGTGTATACTTTTGCAGTATTGAGAAGGAGGTTCGAGGTGTCTCTCCTGGATCTGGCTGACCTTGCGAGCGAGCAGTGGGGTCTTGTGACGACGGCCCAGGCTGGCGGCGCGGGGGCGTCTACACAGACGATGGCTCGCTGGGCGAATGAGGGTGCGCTGACTCGTTTGAGCCATGGCGTCTACAAGGTCGTAGGGAGCTCATACGACCCCCGTGACGAACTGCGGGCCGCTTGGCTGGCGCTCGACCCCGGGCGTCTCGCGGCGGAGCGGCTGGTTTCCGAGCCGATCGACGCTGTCGTCTCGCATAGCTCAGCTGCTCGCGTGCACCGTCTAGGCGACATGAGCGCGGACAGACATCAGTTCATCGTTCAGGGGCGCAAGCAAACGCGGCGGGCTGACGTGCAGATCCGGCGCAGGAGTGGCGGGATCGATCCGAACTCCTGGCGAATCGTCGACGGCCTCCCGACGACAACTGTGCTGACAACTATCGTGGATCTGGCCACGGACCATGTCGATGGGGGACACCTGGCCGGCGTCGTTCGCGACGCCATCGCGACCTCTGCTGTCGATCTTCGCGAGCTCAGTACGGCGCTCAGGCCTTTCGCCCATCAGTACGGCGCGCGACTCGCCGACGGCGACGCTCTCATCGAGCGCTTTCTGGACGAGGCCGGGATCCCTCAATCAATGCTGGACGCTGCAGACCTCTTGACGTCGATGTCGCAGGCCGCCTTCTCGGATGCGGACCTCCGAGAACTCGCAGAGAAGCTGGCCAGCTCCGACGTGCGCAAGATGCTCGAGGCTCTGTCCAAGCCCAGCACGCAGCGCAACCTTGCTCAGCTGAACGAGACCCTCGAGGCGCTCCGGAGAGCCGCCGGATGAGAGATCAGCCGTATCGCAACGCGGCAGCCTTCCGCGCCGGCGTCGAGGCACGCATCAAGGCTGAAGCCAAGGCGCATCGGACCCGAACAATGGAAGAAGTCCGACGACAGTTTCTCCTGCAGCGATTTCTCGCTCGCGTGTTCGCCGATGCGGAGACGGGCTGGGTCCTCAAGGGAGGCACCGGACTGCTGGTTCGGGTGCCAGACGCACGACACAGTAACGACATCGACCTCCTCTACCCGGACCCCGAAGGACAGCTGGTCGACGCGGTCGCGGATCTACGTCGTCGAGCTGCAATCGCGCCAGCCGGCGATCTGCTGCGATTCGAGCAGGCGGAGCCACGCCTCGGCGGAGGCCAAGGTGTGGACCACGTTGTGGCACAGGTGAAAGTGTCCGCCTATCTCGGCGTCACTGAGTACGGCCGGTTTCCGATAGACCTGTCGCTGAATCAACGGATCGCGGAGCCGGTCGAGCGTCGGCGTCCGCGGCCGGTGGTCGAGCTACCGGGCTGCGACCCGCTGCCGGAGTTCGTTCTCTACCCACTCGCCGAGCAGATTGCCGACAAGCTCTGCGCGATGTACGGGCTGTACGGTCCGAACCGGGGCCAGCCCTCGACGCGTTACCGCGACCTGGTGGACCTGGTCATCATCGTTACCCACGAGGCGATCGACGCGGTGCGAGCGACGGAAGCGCTGAACGACGAGGCCAAGCGGCGTGAGCTCAACCTCCCACACAAGCTCGTGGCTCCGAGCGAGCACTGGGAAGCCGGGTACGCGCGCACCGCGGCCGGAACCATGCTGACCCCTGAACTCCGGACGATCGACTCCGCCCTGGAAACCGTCGCCAGATGCATGGAGCCAATCCTCGGGGGAACGGCGGAGGGCACTTGGAATCCAGCGTCGATGCGGTGGGAGTGAGGTCAATCGCTCGCCCGGGGTCCACGGGGTTGTCGCGGCCATGGGCGGGTGGGAGCGCGCGGAGCGGGCGCGAGGGTGGGCTACCTGCGTGCCGCGGTGGGGTGGACGGCGCCGGTGTATTTCTCGCCGGGGCCTTGGCCTGGCTCGTCCGGGACGGAGCTGGATTCCTTGAAGGCCAGTTGGAGGGAGCGGAGGCCGTCTCTCAAAGGCGCGGCGTGGTGGTGGCCGAGGGAGGGGGCGGCGGCGTCGAGGAGGCCGGCCAGGGCGTCGATGAGGGAGCGGGCTTCGTCGAGGTCTTGGTGGTCGGGGAGGTCCTCGGCCAGGCCGAGGTTGACGGCTGCCGCGCTCATCAGGTGCAGGGCCGCGGTCGAGATGATCTCTACGCTGGGTACGTCGGCGATGTCGCGGGAGACTGTGGACAGCGGGTCCGGGCGGCCCTCGTCCACGGCAGTTGGGTGGTCGGCGTCCGCGGCCGCCGGCTGATCGGAGCGGTCCGGCTGCGAAGTGGCACCTGAGTCGGTCATGCTGCTACTCTTGCACGGCGACCGACCTGGTCCGCTGGTGACCCCTGAGCGGAATACTCGAGGGACTCCAGTGGTTCAAGTCCAAGCGGAGGGCCACCTCCCACCCAGTCGATGAAGAGTCGGCGGGTCCCGGTCACGCTGAGAGATTCTGGAGGACATCCGGAGAATCGAAGCGATCGTACGGCGTACCACCCGGAGGGGTTGGGGCGTCGTCGATCTGGGAATTGGGCCTTCGTGTGATCGCACGAAGGCCTTTGTGTTTTCCAAGGGCCTTCGGTGATCACGAGGTGGCACCAGTACGAGGACAACCCAGGAGGACCCATCACCATTGAACTGCGCGTCAACGAGCGCATCCGCGTTCCCGAGGTGCGACTGGTCGGACCGAACGGTGAGCAGGTAGGCATCGTCCGGATCGAAGACGCACTTCGGTTGGCACAGGAAGCTGATCTCGACCTGGTCGAGGTTGCGGCCACGGCACGTCCGCCGGTCTGCAAGCTGATGGATTTCGGCAAGTACAAGTACGAGACCGCGCAGAAGGCGCGCGAGTCCCGCCGGAACCAGACCAACACCGTCATCAAAGAGATGAAGCTGCGGCCGAAGATCGACCCGCACGACTACGAGACCAAGAAGGGTCACGTCGTTCGGTTCCTGCGTGCCGGGGACAAGGTCAAGATCACCATCATGTTCCGCGGTCGTGAGCAGTCCCGCCCCGAGCTGGGGTTCCGGCTGCTGCAGCGGCTGGCCGAAGACGTCAGTGAGCTCGGCTTCGTCGAGTCGTCGCCGCGTCAGGACGGCCGGAACATGATCATGGTGCTCGGACCGCACAAGAAGAAGTCCGAGGCGCGCGTAGACGTGGAAGCCGAGAAGGCCAAGAAGCACGCCGAGCACGAGGCCGAGCAGGAGGCCGAGCGGCAGGAGCGGGCCGAGCAGCTGAAGCAGCACGAGGCTGAGCGGGCCGCCGGAGCAACGAAGAAGCCGAAGGGTCCGGCAGACAACCTCGATCCGGAGTGATGTGTCGCTCCGGTCGTCGGGCCGGAGCCGTCACCCGATCGAGTCAACGAAAGAAACCAGGAGTACATAGCCATGCCGAAGATGAAGACCCACTCGGGGATGAAGAAGCGTGTCCGGATCACGGGCTCGGGCAAGCTGCGCCGCGAGCAGACCGGCAAGCGTCACCTCGCCGAGGCGAAGTCGACCAAGCGCAAGCGCCGCCTGTCCGGCACCGTCGAGGTCGCGCCGACGCATGTGAAGAAGGCCAAGAAGCTCCTCGGTCTCTGAGGCTCGCTTTCTCCGGGCCTTCATCCCGCCCTTCCCCCGAACATCCCCGCCGAGTGGGCGCAGTCCGTCTCCGGCGCAGAAATACAAGGAGTAACACCTCATGGCACGCGTGAAGCGGGCAGTCAACGCCCACAAGAAGCGCCGGGTCGTACTCGAGCAGGCCAGCGGTTACCGCGGCCAGCGCTCGCGGCTGTACCGCAAGGCCAAGGAGCAGGTCACTCACTCGCTCGTCTACGCCTACCGGGACCGCAAGGCGCGCAAGGGCGACTTCCGCAAGCTGTGGATCCAGCGGATCAACGCCGCGGTCCGCGCCGAGGACCTGACCTACAACCGGTTCATCCAGGGCCTGCGGCTGGCCGAGGTCGAGGTCGACCGCAAGATCCTCGCCGACCTGGCCGTCAACGACCCGGCCGCGTTCTCCGCGCTCGTGCAGGTGGCCAAGGCCGCCCTGCCGACCGACGTGAACGCGCCGAAGTCCGACGCCGCGGCCTGAGCAACACCCCCTGACAACACAGTGGCGAGCCCTGGTCTGCTGACCGCACAGTCCGTGCGGATCAAGCAGGCCCGGCGGCTCGCCACTCGTGCGTTCCGGCGCAAGTCCGGCCGCTTCCTGGTCGAGGGACCCCAGGCGGTCCGCGAGGCTCTCGAACACCGCGAACTCGTCATCGAGGTGTACGCCGAACCCGCCGTCGCCACCCGGCACCGCGACCTCCACGACCTCGCCGCTTCCGCCGGCGTGCCCTGGTTCGAGGTCAACCGCGCCGCCGTCGAGGCGCTCAGCGAGACGGTCACCTCCCAGGGTGTCGTCGCCGTGTGCTCTCTGGTCGACGTGCCGCTCGCGCTCGGACCCACCGCGAAACTGGTCGCGGCCGGGGTCCAGGTCCGTGACCCCGGGAACGTCGGCACCCTGATCCGGACCGCGGACGCGGCCGGTGCGGATGCCGTCGTACTCTCGTCGGAGTCCGTCGACCCGCACAACCCGAAGGCGGTCCGGGCCAGCGTCGGCAGCATCTTCCACGTGCCGGTTACCACGGACGTCGACATCGTCACCGCCGTACAGACCTGGCACGAGCAGGGCCTGCAGGTGCTTGCCGCCGATGGGTACGGCGCCACTGACCTGGATACCTGTATCGACGACGGCACCCTCGCAAAACCCACCATCTGGTTGTTCGGCAACGAGGCCCACGGCCTCCCCGACGACATCAACGCGATCGTCGACCACTCGGTGAAGGTCCCCATCTACGGCCGCGCCGAGTCCCTCAACCTCGCCACCGCCGCCGCGGTCTGCCTGTACGCCTCGGCCCGGGCGCAGCGCCGGTGACGGAGCTGCCGTTCGACGTGCCGGGACGCTTCTGGCGCGGGAACCTGCACACGCACTCGGACCGCTCGGACGGGGCGTTGCCGCCTGCGGAGACCGCCCGGGTGTATCGGGAGGCCGGCTACGACTTCCTGGCGATCACCGATCACTTCCGGCCGGAGTACGGCTTTCCGATGACGGATACGCGGGAGTTGCGGTCGGACGGGTTCACCACGCTGGTGGGAGCCGAGCTGCACGCACCGCGGACCGAGGTGGGCCAGTCGTGGCACATCGTGGCGGTCGGGTTGCCGCTGGATTTCCAGCCGCCGACAGAAGCGGAGACGGGGCCGCAGCTGGCGCGGCGAGCGCGGGCGGCGGGGGCATTCGTCGGGATGGCCCACCCCTCGGCCTCGCTGCTGACGGCGGTCGACGCCGAGAGTCTGGACGCGGCCCACTCGGTCGAGGTCTACAACGCGCTGGCCGACCGGGAGAACCGTGGCGACAGTTGGCACCTCGCCGATGTCCTGCTGAACCGCGGTCACCGACTGACGACGTACGCCGCGGACGACGCGCACCTGCAACCCCAGGACCCGCCTCCGTGCCAGGCGTGGGTCCACGTCCGCGCCGCAGTACTCGAACCGGACGCTCTGGTGCAGGCGCTCAAGGCCGGCCACTTCTACTCGAGCACCGGGCCCGAGCTGTACGACGTACGCATCGAAGGTGACGTGGTCGTCGTCCATTGCTCGCCCGCGACAAAGGTACTGCTGAGCGGCGGCACTCCCGGCGCAGAGGTTGCCCAGGGCACCGAGCTGACCGAGTGCTCGCTCTCGGTGACCATGTTTCACGGCACCCATTGTCGCGTCACCGTCGAGGACGCCACCGGCGGCCGCGCGTGGACCAACCCGATCCACCTGCCATCACAGCGCCATAGTTGACGGCCCGGCGGGCCGCGTGTCAGCGTTGGTCCAGCGCGCGCCAGGGCGCCTCCTCTCCGCGGCAAGCACCGAGTGCACCTGGAAAAGAAAAGCAAGATCCATGACGGCCGGTGAACCCTTCGGGACGGCCCGATTCAGCGGAGCGGGCTGCCCTGGAAGGACCGTCGATGTCGACCACACCGCTGCCCGCCAAAGCCAGCCTCAGCCAGCTGCGCGCACGGGCGAAGGACCTCCGCAAGGCCGTGACCAAGGGCCGCCCGGACGCGATCGAGCGAGCCCGCACCCATCACCCCGCCTACAGCGAAGATGCGTTCACGCTGCGGGACGCGCAGTTGACCATCGCCCGCGAGTACGGCCTGGCCAGCTGGCCGGAGCTGATGGAGAAGGTGGCCACCGAGCTGGTCGAGGGCCGCGAACTGCACCGGTACTTCGGTGTCGAACTGAACAACGAGACCTGGGACCTGCTCGAGCAGATCGACGAGACCAGCCCGCTGCTCGACCAGGAACGCGTTCTGTACGGCGCGTACGCCGCCTGCCTGCACTGGCTCGAAGCCGGGAACGAGGCGAACCACGCGCGCGGCGAACACCTGATCGCCCGGGTCGCGCTCCGGATCGGCCGCGCCGAGCTGGGCCTGGAGCACGCACGGCGTTGTCTGCAGCTCGTCCAGGACCATCCGGATCAGATGGGCGATTGGGACGAGCCGTTCGCCCGGGAAGCCCTCGCGCGTGCCCTCGCGGCGACCGGCTCAACAGCTCAGGCGCGAGCTGAGCGCCGCCGGGCGGAGGAGCTCACGGAGCTGGTCACGGATCCCGGCGACCGCGAGGTGCTCGTGACCGAACTTGGCAAGGAACCGTGGTTCGGGCTCACTTCTTGAGGCGCGCCTCGAGACCGTCGAGCAGCGTGTCGAGGCCGAAGACGAAGGACTCGTTGAATGTCGTGTTGATGTCCCGCTCGGCTCGTCGCCGGACCGACTCCTGCATGTCGGGGAGGTCGGCGGTGAGGACTTCAGCCTGCTGCAACAGCTCGCCGGCCATCTGGTCCAAGGACTGGCCCGCCCTCCTGGCCATCTCGCGGGTCGCGACCTCGGAGCTCGCGGTGCCGAGCACGTAGGACATCACGCTGCCCATCGCGAAGTCGACGTCCCGGCCGGAGAAGCCGGCCGCGCCGAACAGCACCAGGCCGCGCGCGCCGAGCGTCATCGCCTTCGGTCCGACGCTCGGCCTGGTGTACATCACCTCGGGCAGCCAGGGGTGCCGGAGTACGGCGGCACGCAGGCTGTGGCCGAACAGCATCGCCCCGCTGCGCCAGCCGGCCAGCTCCGGGTCCGGTACGTCGATCTCGCCCCAGATCTCGTCGATCAGCAGGTCGATCAGATCGTCCTTGGTCGGAACGTGCCAGTAGAGGCTGGTCGCGCCCGCATCGAGCTTGGCGGCCAGCTTCCGCATGCTCAACCCGGCCAGACCCTCGGCGTCGAGCGTGGTCATCGCGGTCTGGACGATCTGCTGCCGGGTCAGCGTCTCGCGGGCGGGCGCAGCGGCCCGGGACTTGCTCCAGATCGACTCCATGACCCCATCCTAGCTAATCCACTAGAACACCGTGCGAGTTCGTCGTACAGTGTGCGAGTGACTAGTACACCGTTCGAGTCCCCTGTTTCTGATTCATCAGCGACCGGCCATCCGCGCCGCTGGTGGATCCTCTTGATCCTGTGCCTGAGCCTGATGGTGCTCGTCGTCGACAACACCGTGCTCAACCTGGCCATCCCGTCCCTGATGCGGGACCTGGACGCGACCCCCGCGGACATCCAGTGGGTGATCGACGCCTACATCCTGGCGTTCGCCGGGCTGCTGCTGACCGCGGGCAGCCTGTCGGACCGGTTCGGGCGGCGGAAGATGCTGCTGCTCGGACTGGTGATCTTCGGTGCGGCCTCGCTGCTGGCGACGCTGGCCCAGAACCCGTGGCAGCTGATCGCCTGCCGCGGGCTGATGGGTGTCGGCGGCTCGCTGCTGATGCCGAGCACGCTGTCGCTGCTGTTCACGGTGTTCCCACCGGAGGAGCAGCGCAAGGCGATGGCCGGCTGGTCGATGGTGGCGATGGTCGGCGTGGTCGCCGGCCCGACGGTGGGCGGCGTACTGCTGAACCACTTCTGGTGGGGCTCGATCTTCTGGCTGAACGTGCCCATCGCCGTACTCGCGATCATCGGAACGCTGGCCATGATCCCCGAGTCGAAAGGCCCGGCGCGGAACGTCGATCCGGGTGGTGCGGTGCTCTCGATCATCGGGATGGCTGCGATCGTCTGGGCGATCATCTCGATCCCGGCCGACGGGCTCGGCTCGGCGAAGGTGCTGGGTGGGTTGGCCGTCGGCGTGGCCGGGCTGACCGGGTTCGCCCTGTGGGAGAAGCGGAGTGAGCATCCGATGGTGCCGCTCGCGCTGTTCCGGGACCGGAACTTCAGTGGTACGAGCTTCTCGATCGTCCTCTTGTCCTTCACCGCCGGTGGGTTGCTGCTGGCGCTGACGCAGTACCTGCAGTTCGTGCTCGGGTACACCCCGCTGAAGGCCGGCCTGGCACTGATTCCGTACGCCGTTGCCGCGACGGTGTTCAACGCTCTTGGGGCGACCCTCGGGAAGAAGATGGCGGATCGTACGCTGATCGTGATCGGTCTCGCGATCATCGCCGGCAGTTTCGGCATCCTGACGCAGGTCTCCGACTCGAGTGGGTACGGCTTGCTGATCATCGGTCTGCTGGTCATGGGTGTCGGCGGTGGCCTGGCCGGTCCGGCGGCGTACACGCATCTCATGCAGGCCGTGCCGCCCGAGCATCGCGGGGTCGGATCCGCGATGAACGACACCGTTCAGCAAGCGGGTGCCGCGTTGTCGGTCGCCGTACTGGGCAGTGTGCTGGCTGCGGCGTACTCCTCCTCGCTGCCGGACTCGGTTCCCGAATCGGCCCGCAAGTCGATCGCGGACACGCTCGCGCTCGGCCCGGACTTCCTGGCTCCGGCCCGCACCGCCTTCACCGACGCGATGTCGATCTCGATGACGGTTGGGTGCATCGGGGCGCTGGCCGGTGCGGTGGTGGCGTTGGTAGTTCTGCCCCGTCGGCAGGCCGCGGAGCAGACGGCTGACGCTGTCCCAGCGGTGGATGATGTGGTGCACTGAAACGGCGAAGCCCACAGGTTGTGGACAGCCGATTCACGCTCTCGGTGTTCTGGTTCCTAGACTGCAATCCGCAGAAGTTCCGAACCCGAGAGCGAGCCATGTCCGGTCCCAACACTGATTACGACCCGGTCGAAGTGACGCCGCTGCATGCCGAAGAGGTGGAGCGGAGCCGCGACGAGGCGCTGAAGGCGTTTACCGGGGCGGTCGATCTGGCCGCCCTGCAGGAGGCGAAGGTCGCGCATCTCGGCGAGAAGTCGCCGATCGCGCTGGCCAACCGGGAGATCGGCGCGCTGCCCCCGCAGGGCCGCAAGGAGGCCGGACAGCGGATCGGTGCGGCCCGCAAGGCCATCAACGAGGCCTTCTCGGGCCGCCTCGCCGTTCTCGAGGCCGAGCACGAGGAGCGGATGCTCGCCACCGAGCGGGTCGACGTGACGCTGCCGTGGCACACCCCCGAGCTCGGCGCGCGGCACCCGCTCTCGCTGATCTCCGAGCAGGTCGCGGACGTGTTCACCGCGCTCGGCTGGGACGTCGCCGAAGGCCCCGAGGTCGAGTCCGAATGGCTGAACTTCGACGCCCTGAACTTCCAGCCCGACCACCCGGCCCGGCAGATGCAGGACACCTTCTTCGTCGAGCCGGCGGGCTCCGGCAAGGTGCTGCGCACGCACACGTCCCCGGTGCAGGCGCGCTCGATGCTGACCCGCAAGCCCCCGATCTACGTGATCTGCCCGGGCCGCGTGTTCCGCACCGACGAGCTGGACGCGACCCACACGCCGGTCTTCCACCAGGTCGAGGGCCTGGTGGTGGACGAGGGCATCACGCTCGCGCACCTGAAGGGCACGCTCGACCACTTCGTCGTCTCGATGTTCGGCGAGGGCCTGGAGGCCCGGCTGCGGCCGAACTTCTTCCCCTTCACCGAGCCGTCGGCCGAGGTGGACCTGAAGTGCTTCGTCTGCCGCGGCGCGTCCATCGGCAACCCGGACCGCCCGTGCCGCACCTGTGGCAGCGAGGGCTGGATCGAGTGGGGCGGCTGCGGCGTGGTGAACCCGCGCGTCCTGCAGGCCTGCGGCATCGATACCGACCGGTATTCCGGCTTCGCCTTCGGGATGGGGCTGGAGCGGACGCTGATGTTCCGTAACGGCGTCGAGGACATGCGGGACATGGTCGAGGGTGACGTGCGGTTCAGCCGCCAGTTCGGGATGGAGATCTGATGCGGGTCCCACTGTCATGGCTTCGTGAGTACGTCGACCTGCCGGCCGAAGTGACCGGCCGTGGTGTCGCGGAGAAGCTGATCCGGGCCGGCCTCGAGGTCGAGACCGTCGAGGAGTCGGACCTGACCGGCCCGCTCGTGGTCGGCAAGGTGCTCACGTTCGAGGACGAGCCGCAGAAGAACGGCAAGACCATTCGCTGGTGCTCGCTCGACATCGGCAAGGACGAGCCGCAGTGGGTTGTCTGCGGTGCGAACAACTTCGCGGTCGGCGACCTCGTGGTCGTCGTGCTGCCCGGCGCGGTGCTCCCGGGCGGGTTCGCGATCTCGGCGCGCAAGACCTACGGCCACGTCTCCAACGGCATGATCTGCTCCAGCACGGAGCTCGGCCTCGGCGACGACGGTACGCACGGCATCGTCGTACTGGAGCCGGGTGAGGCCACGCCGGGTGACGACGCGATCGAGCTGCTCTCGTTGCGTGACGACGTCCTCGACATCGCGGTCACGCCGGACCGGGGATACTGCCTGTCCATCCGTGGCGTGGCGCGCGAGGCAGCCACGGCGTACGGCGTTCCGCTGAAGGACCCGGCCGGCCTGACGCTGACCGGCTCGGGCGACGGGGGCTACCCGGTGCGCGTCGACGATGCCGAGGGATGCAGCGTCTTCGTCACCCGCACGGTGACCGGCATCGACGCGAAGGCGCTGTCGCCGCGGTGGATGCAGAAGCGGCTGCTCGCGGCCGGGATGCGGCCGATCTCGATCGGCGTCGACGTGACGAACTACGTGATGCTCGAGCTCGGCCAGCCGATCCACGGGTATGACAAGGACCGGCTGAGCGGCGAGATCGTCGTACGGCGGGCGACCGCCGGCGAGAAGCTGATGACGCTGGACGACCAGACCCGCGAGCTGGACACCGAGGACCTGCTGATCACCGACGACTCCGGCCCGATCGGTGTCGCGGGAGTCATGGGTGGTGCGTCCACCGAGATCTCCGACGCGACCACCGACGTGGTGATCGAGGCCGCGCACTTCGATCCGATCGTGATCGCCCGTGCGTCGCGACGGCACAAGCTGTCGTCGGAGGCGTCCCGGCGGTTCGAGCGCGAGGTCGACCCGCTGCTGCCGCGGTACGCCGCCCAGCGCGTCGCCGACCTGCTCGCCGACCTGGCCGGCGGCACCATCCAGCCGGACGAGACCGTCGTCGACACCCATGCCCTTCCCGAGCCGGTCACCATCCGGGCCGACCACGCAGCCCGCGTCGCCGGTGCACCGATCTCGATCGAGGAGACGATCCGCCACCTCGAATCGGTTGGTTGCAAGGTTGAGCCGGCCGCGTCGGATGCGAGCGCGGCGCCGCTGGCGGCGGGTGCGCATGCTCCGGCTCTGGTTGTTGCCGGAGAGACTTCGACACTCGCCGGCGACGATCTGCTGACTGTGACTCCGCCATCGTGGCGGCCGGATCTGCGGGATCCCAACGACTTTGCCGAGGAGGCTATTCGGCTGTTCGGGTTCGACAACGTTCCGTCGATCCTGCCGCCTGCTCCGGGTGGTCAGGGCCTGACGGTGTCGCAGCGTCGCCGCCGCCGGATCGCGACCGCGCTGGTCGGGGCCGGCCTGACCGAGGTCGTGTCGTACCCGTTCACCGGCGAGGCCGACTTCGACGCGATGGGGCTGCCCGCCGACGACTCCCGCCGTACGACGGTCAAGCTGGTCAACCCGTTGTCCGACGAAGAGCCGTCGATGCAGACCACGTTGCTCGCGACCCTGCTCCGGACCGCCGAGCGCAACGTCGGCCGCGGCGCCGCCGACCTGGCGATCTTCCAGACCGGCCTGGTCTTCCACCCGAAGCCGGACCCGAAGCCCGCGCCGCTGCTGTCGGTCGCGCAGCGCCCGAGTGACGCCGAGGTCCAGTCCCTGTACGACGCCCTGCCCGAGCAGCCGCTCCACGTCGGTGTGGTGCTGACCGGGTCGGCGACCCCGACCGGTTGGTGGGGCAAGGGCCGTCCGGCCGGCTGGTCCGATGCGGTCCAGCTCGCCCGGATGATCGCCGCGTCGGTCGGCGTCGAGCCGGTCGTGAAGAACGTGGAGCTGGCGCCGTGGCACCCGGGCCGGTGTGCGGAGTTCTCCGTCGACGGCAAGGTGGTCGGTCAGGCCGGCGAGCTGCATCCGAAGGTCTGCCAGGCATTCGGTCTGCCCGCGCGGTCGAGTGCGGTCGAGCTCGATCTCGATGCGCTGATCGCCGCCGGTCCGGAGTCGATCACGGCCGAGCCCTTCTCGTCGTACCCGGTGGCCAAGGAGGACGTGGCGCTGATCGTCCCGGCCGACGTGGCGGCGGCGGACGTGCAGGCGGCGCTGGTCGAGGGTGCGGGCGGGCTGCTGGAGTCGATCCGGCTCTTCGACCTGTACACCGGCGAGCAGATCGGCGAGGGAAAGAAGTCGCTCGCGTTCGCGCTCCGGTTCCGTGCACCGGATCGCACGCTGAAGGAGAACGAGGTCGCCGATGTGCGGCAGGCCGCGGTCCAGGTGGCCGTCGATCGCTTCGGCGCCGTCCAGCGGGTCGGCTAGTCCCATGAGCACAGGCGCGGCGGCGCGCTTGCGGCGGGCAGTGCGATGAGCGCCGGTCACCCGCGGGTGGCGGTTGCTGCGCCGAACAAGGCCGCGGCGGATGCGGGTGTGCGGGTCGCGGCCGAAGGTGGGAACGCGGTGGACGCGGCGATCGCGGCCACGCTGGTGACGATGGTGAACGAGATCGGCGTGGTCTCGCCGGCCTCAGGCGGTTTCGTCACCCTGCAGGTGGCCGGCGGTGACGCGGTCACCATCGACGGCTGGGTGGAGATGCCCGGCCGCGGCCTGCCCACCGAGCGGTTCGGCCAGGGCGTCTGGGACGTCACCACCGACTACGGCGGCGGTACGACGACCACCGTCGGCCACGGGTCGGTGGCGACGCCCGGCGGGATGAAAGCGCTCGACCTGGCCCACCAACGGTCCGGGAAGGCGCCCTGGCGCGAGGTCGTCCAGCCCGCGATCGATGTCGCCAGCAACGGCTTCCCGCTGAGCCGGACCTCGGGCTACTACCTCGGCTTCACCCACGAGATCATCTTCGGCTGGCACCAGCCGAGCCACGGCGTCGTGCACTCCGACGACGGTGCGGTGATCAAGGCCGGCACCAGGGTCGTGATCCCCGAGCTGGCCGAGGCGCTCGAGCTGATCGCCCGCGATGGCGCCGAGACCCTGTACACCGGCGAGCTCGCCCAGCTCCTGATCCATGACATGGCCCAGAACGACGGCATCCTCACCGCGCAAGACCTGGCCGCGTACGAGGCCGTCGTACGACCGGCACTGATGGTCCGGCAGAACGGCTGGCGACTGGCGACCAACCCGCCGCCGGCCGTCGGTGGCGTCGCGGTCGCGGCGATGCTGGCGTTGCTCGACGGCGTGCCGGCGGACGGTAGCTGGCGGCAGTCCGAGATCGAGCGGCTCGTCGAGGTGCAGCACGCCGTACTCGGACAGCGGCTGGCCGAGCTGGACGAGGAGGATCAGCGGCAGCTGGAAGCCAGGAAGCTGCTGGACCTCGCCGCGGCCGGCGATCTGCGGGCGCTGACCTCACCGAGTACCGCGACTGTCTCGGTGGTCGACGACGAGGGCGATGCCTGCGCGATCACGGTGTCGTCCGGCTATGGCTCGGGCGTACTGACGCCAGGCACCGGGATCTGGCTCAACAACGCCCTCGGCGAGCAGGAGCTGCTGCACGGCGGCCCGCACAGCCTGGCGCCCGGCACGCGGCTCACCTCGAATATGGCGCCGAGCGTCGCGCGCCGCGAGAGTGACGGCGCCGTCCTCGCGATCAGCTCACCGGGTTCGGACCGGATCCCTACCGCGCTCGCCCAGGTCTACGCGCTCTACACGCACGGGGGGTTGCCGCTGCGCGAAGCCGTCGAGCATCCGCGGCTGCACGTCCGCGTGCGCGAGGACGTGGTCGTCGACTACGAGGACGACCTGCCGGTGTCCGGCTCGACCTCGCTGCCGACTCGGCCGATGCCGCCGCACTCGATGTACTTCGGCGGTGTCGCGGCCGCCTACTGGGACCCGGCCGACGGCTTGCTCGCGGTCGGCGACCCGCGTCGCACCGGAGCGGTTGCCATCTCGCCGGACCAGTAAGGTCAACCCTCAGTCCACTGAACCGGAAGGCAGCCGATGCGGGACCCCGAGCTCTCCGTCGTCGTACCGATGTACGACGAGGAGGACGTGCTGCCGATCTTCTTCGACCGGATGCACCCGCTGCTCGACAGTCTCGGCATCAGCTACGAGGTGCTCGTCGTCGATGACGGCAGCCGGGACAAGACCGCCGCGCTGCTGCTCGACGCCGCCAAGGACTGGGCCCAGCTCCGCGTCGTCAGACTCCTGCGGAACAGCGGTCATCAAGCCGCTCAGTCGGCCGGCTTCCGGCGCGCCCGCGGCCGGTACGTCGTCACGATCGACGCCGATCTCCAGGACCCGCCCGAGGTCATCGCCGAGTTCCTGGAGACCGTGCGCGAACAGGACGTCGATGTCGTGTACGGCGTTCGCTCGGACCGCTCGAGTGATTCGTGGGCGAAGCGGACGACGGCCCGGCTGTACTACCGGCTGATGTGCCGCCTGGTCGGCAAGAACATCCCGTTCGACGCGGCCGACTTCCGCCTGGTCTCGCGGCGGGTGGTCGACGCGGTCAACGCACTGCCGGAGGACGGCCGGGTGTTCCGGTTGGTGATCCCCTGGCTGGGGTTCCCGAGCACCGAGGTGAAGTACGTTCGCGCCGAGCGGGCCGCCGGGACGACGAAGTACAACCTTTCCAAGATGCTGCGGCTCGCGTTCGACAGCGTGACCGCGTTCTCGGCCGCGCCGCTGCGGCTCGCGACCTGGCTCGGGCTGCTCGGCGGCGGGATGTCCGCGCTGTTCGTCGTCGGCGCGCTCGTCATCAAGCTGACCGGTCGCGGCGTCCCGGGCTGGACGTCGACCGTGCTCGCGGTCAGCGTGATCGGCGCGATCCAGCTGCTGTGTCTCGGTGTGCTGGGTGAGTACGTGGCCCGGTTGTTCCAGTCCAGCCAGCGGCGGCCGCAGTTCCTCGTCGGGTACGACAGCCTCGAAGACCAAGGGCATCAGGAACCGGTCCACCACAGATGAGGCGGCTGCTCCCGTGGCTGCTGCCGTTGCTGGTCGCCGCCGCAGGGCTCGCCTCGGTCGATGCCGGCCCCGGCCCGATCCTCAAGTACACCGGCTACTTCGCGCTCGCGATCGCACTGCCCGGAACCCTCCTGCTCCGCGCGGCCTGGCGTAGTACCGGCAACTGGGCGGAGGATCTCGGTCTCGGCGCCGTGGTCGGCGCGACCTGGCAACTGATCGGCTGGGCGATCTTCACCGCCCTCGGCTGGCAGCGTTGGCTGATCGTCTGGCCCGCTCTGGTGCTGATCGCCTTCGCTTTCGTACGACGGGATTGCTGGCGGATCGCGGACCCCAAGCCGTTGCCGGTGGCCTGGGCCTGGGGACTGGCCGTCTCGTCGGCGGTCATGCTCGGCGCGGCCACGCTCGGCGTGATGGCGTACCACCCGATGCCGCCGAACGGATCGGCGTACTACCCGGACCTGCTCTACCACCTGTCGATGGTGCAGGAGCTGACCCGGTCGGTGCCGCCGGAGCTGCCGCAGGTGGCGGGGGAGCGGCTGGAGTACCACTGGTTCGCGAACGCCGACATGGCCGCGGCGGTGGACATCACCCGGCTGACACCGATGGTCGTGCTGTTCCGGCTGTGGCTGCTTCCCTGGCTCGTGGTCGCGCTGCTGGTGTGCGCGACGCTGGCGCGGATCGTCAGTCGTACCTGGTGGACCGGCGTACTCGCGGCCCTCGCGCTGGCGGCGCCGCAGCTGTACCTGTTCGTCGACACGAGTGTGAATCTGGCGCCGCCGGTCAGCTTCCTCAGTCCGTCGCAGACCTTCGGGCTGGTCGCCGGTGTGACGGCAGCGGTGTTCCTGATCGAGTTGTTGTTCAGGAACGCGCGGGGCTGGTTGTGGGTGGCCACCATCGCGGTCGCGATCGTCGGCGGTGGGTCGAAGCCCACAGTGCTGCCGCTGCTGGCCGCGGCGGTCGGGCTGGCCGCGGTGTACCTGCTGGTGACGACCCGGCGGGTGCCGTGGCGGCTGGTCGCGACGGCGGTGTCGCTGGTCGCGGTGGGTGCCGCAACGCTGGTGACGGTTGCCGGGAGCACCAATGGATCGGGGCTGCAGTTCCTCGCGGTGCTGAAGTCGCTCCCGGTCTACACGGCTGCGACTCACGATGCGACCCCACCGGGCGAGGGTGGTCTGATCTTGCCGGCCCTGGCGCATGGCGCGGTGATCGGGACGCTCACGCTGCTGCTGGGTTTGCTGCTCACCCAGCAGGCGATGGCGTTGGTCGGCTTCGGAGTCGCCGGCCGCCGGGATCCGGTCGCGTGGTTCCTGCTCGGTGCGATGATCGCCGGCTGGGCGGGATACCTCCTGATCGACCATCCGTCCGTCAGCGAGTCCTACTTCATCTACACCACCGCGCCGTTCAGCCTGGCGGGTGCGGGCTGGTTCGCGGCGACGAGTGTCCGCGCCGCCGCTCGGCCTGTCCCGATAGCGGTGACTGCATTCGTCCTCTCCCTCGTGTACGCCGTTCTGCTGGTGTGGGCGAGAGGTGTGCCGGCCGCGTCACCGGGCCGCCAACTCTGGCTGAGTACGCGCGTGCTCCTCGTCGTACTCGCGTTGACCATCGTGCTGTTGGTGGTGTGGCGACTCTTTCTCCGGCAGGCGGGTGGCGGGCTGCTCGTCGTACTGGTGCTGCTGGCGACGGCGCCGCTCAGTTCGTTCCTGCAGAGCGCGGTGCATGGGGACACCGAGAAGGCGCCGACGTACCGGGCGGCCCGGTGGTGGGTGTATCCCGATGAGGCGACGGCGGCGTTGTGGCTCGGGAAGAATTCCGCGCCGACCGATGTGGTCGCTGCCAATACGTGGTGCCGGCCGGCAGGCCCGCAGACGCAGGGGTGTGACGCGCGCGGGTATCTGGTCAGCGGCATCGCCGGTCGCCGGACACTGATCGAGGGCTGGGCGTACACGAGCCAGGCGATGGCCGCGCAGGGTGTCGGCGGCCGGCGATACACCGAGCAGCCGTCGCCGTGGCCCGACC
This sequence comes from Kribbella sp. NPDC020701, assembly GCF_055562215.1. NCBI lineage: Bacteria > Bacillati > Actinomycetota > Actinomycetes > Propionibacteriales > Kribbellaceae > Kribbella > Kribbella sp. NPDC020701. Next base: position 45,868 of record NZ_JBVHFT010000028.1, read on the forward strand.
GCGTCGCCCTCACCAACCGGGCCCTCGCGGCGCCGACCGCGGACGTGCTGCGGCGGCTGCGCGACGAGTACGGCGTTCGCTGGTTGTACGCCGATGCCCGCGACGGGACCGTGTCACCCGCGCTGGACCGGCTGGCCGTGCTGCGACACAGCGCCGGGAAGGTCCGGATCTACGACCTCGGAGAGTGATTGTCCCGTAACATTGGGTCTGCGTAGACCGTTACCTCTACGCAGGCCCGCCCGCCCCGCGGCCGATGCATGCGGCAACGTGATTGCTCGGGAGGGCGGCACTTTCATGCGGGCGATACGACCGGGTGCGGCCATTGTCTTGGCCCTCGGCCTCCTCACTCTCGGGACCCTGACTTCGACTGCGTACCAGGTGCCGGCCACACCCTTCGTCCAAGGCGATTCGGCGACCGCAGTGATGCCGGGGTCGGGGTTGAAGCAGACGATCACGGTGACCGGGCAGACCGAGCTGGGGGATGCGACCACGGTCGGCGTCCGCGGGACCGGGCCGACCACCTACCAACCCGCGCTCGCCACGACCACGCCCGCGCAGGATCTGATCGTCAACACCGGCACGTGTGCTTCCACTGGGACTTGTGGTGACCGCGGCACGGTGACGATCGCGTTCAGCCGGCCGGTGCGCAACCCGGTGCTGCACCTCGCGGGCATCGGCGGCGCGGTGACCCAGACCGTGAGCGGCACCCCGACCGCCCAGTCCGAGCTGCACTCGATCCTCAAGCTCACCACCGCAGGCCTCAGCCTCACCAAGGTCGGCCAGGGCAACAACCTCGCCGTCACCAGTGACACGATCACCGCGGTCAACCACGACGCCGGCCCGAACTGCGTCAACGCCAAGACCGGCACCGGCCCCGACGCCTCCGCGACTGCCGCCTGTGGATCGATCCGCGTGAACGGCGTCGCCACCTCGATCACCTTCGACGTCACCGCGTTCTTCACCAAACACTCGAAGCTCCCGGCCTTCAACACCGGGTCCTCCGGTGACGCCTTCTCGATTCTCGCGTCCACGGGCGAGGACTTCGGCGATGCCCCGGCGTCGTACGGCGCCGCGTGGTCCGTGCTCAGCGACGTACGACTCGGCAAGGACGCGACTGAGGACAACGCGACCGTCGCCAACGGCACCACCGGCCCGACCACACCGGACCAGGCCGACGACGGCGTCGCCTTCGAGCCGCTCCGCACCACCGCGACTGTCTACACCGCCGACCTAAAGCTCACCGGCGCCTCGAAGGCCGGCCAGGCGTGCGCCTGGATCGACCTCGACCACGACGGCACCTTCGACCCGGCCGAACGCTCCTGCGCCGCCTTCGCCGCCGGCCAAGGCGCCGTCACACTCAACTGGTCGGAGCTGAGCCCGCGCGCGGGAGCGACGTACGCGCGGGTGCGGGTCGGCTACACCGATGCGCAGGTGGACAAGCCGACCGGTCCGGCCGACGCAGGTGAGGTCGAGGACTACCCGCTGGTGATCACGCCGCCGCCACCACCGATCCTGCTCGACGACACCGCGAAAACCGCGTTCAACACCGGCATCACGGTCGATGTCCTCGGCAACGACAAGCCGGGTGACCCGGGGACGCCGTTGAAGCCCGGGACGCTGTGCCTCGTCGACGGCAAGAACTGTGTCGTGATGGTGAACGTCGTCGGCCAGGCCAAGTACGTCGCCCAGAACGGCAAGATCCATGTCGAATCGGTGCCGGGCTTCGTCGGCTCGGGCACTCCGGTCACCTACCGCGTCGCCGACAGCAACGGAACGATGGCGACCGCGAAGCTGACCCTGACCGTCGCGCTGCCGGCCCACCCGGTTGCCACGCCTGACACCGCGACCACCCCGCAGAACGTCAGCATCGCGCTCAAGCCGCTGACCAACGACCGCGCGGCGCCCGGCGTGAAGCTCGTTCCCGCCTCGGTGGTGCTCCGGGATCCCGCCGACGCGATCTTCAAGAAGAAGGTGGTGATCGCCGGCGAGGGCGAATACGCCGTGAAGCCGGACGGCGGCGCGGACTTCGTACCGGCACCGCAGTTCACCGGCGTGGGTACGACGATCGGCTACCGCGTCACCGACAGCACCAAGCAAACCGCCGAGTCGACGCTCACGGTCACGGTCACGCCGGTGAAGCCGACCGCCAACGGGGATTCCGTCTCGACCGCGTTCGACACCGACGCCGTCGTACCCGTGCTGGACAACGACCTGCCCGGCTCGCCGGATGCACCGCTCGATCCCGCCAGCCTGCGGCTCCTCGACCCGGTCAGCCAGAAGCTCGTCGACAAGGTCACGGTCGCGCGGCAGGGGATGTACCTGGTTGCCGCCGGCAAGGTGACCTTCCGGCCGGTGCGCGGCTTCCAGGGCGTCGGTACGCCGCTGATCTACCAGGTGCTCGACAAGAACGGTACGCCGGCCCGCGCCGAGCTCACGGTCTCCGTCGATGCACCCGGACCGCCGGTAGCGAACCCGGACACGGTCACGACGCTGCAGGGCGGTGCCGTGATCGTCGCCGTTCTCGAGAACGACAAACCCGGCCCGACCGGTGCGCTGCTTCGGCCGGACAGCGTGCGGCTGGTGACGCCGAGCCGGACCACGGACCCGGGGACGACGCTGGTGGTGCCGGGGCAGGGCAAGTACACAGCCAAGCCCGACGGCAAGGTGCTGTTCGAACCGCTGCCGACCTTCAGCGGAACCGCGACCCCGGTTGCCTATCAGGTTGCCGATGACAACGGAGCGATCGGGAATTCCACGCTGACCGTGCAGGTGACCAGGGTTCAGCCGGACGCCTCGGACGACACCGCGAGTACGGCGTACGACACGACCGTGACCGTGTCGGTGCTGGCGAACGACGAAGCCGGTGACCCGGCCGTGCCGCTGGTGCCGACCAGTCTGCAGTTGCTCGATCCGAAGACCCAGCAGCCGAAGACCACGGTCGTCGTCAACGGCGAGGCGACGTACGCGGTGACACCGGAGGGGAAGGTCGCGGTCGATCCGATGCCGACGTTCACCGGCGTCGCGGCACCGATCGGCTACCGCGTCTCGGATGTGAACGGCACGCTCGCCGCGGCGACGCTGACGGTCACGATCGCGAAGCCGGCCGCGCCGACCGTCAAGCCTGACGCCGCCACCGGGAAGCAGAACGTCCCGCTGACGATCGACCCGCTCGCCAACGACACCGCGGGGCGGGGCACCGCACTGGACCCGCTCAGCCTGGCGCTCCTCGACCCGGCCGACGGTTCGCTGAAGAAGCTGGTGAAGATCCCGGGCCAGGGCGACTACCAGGTCAAGCCGGACGGGACCGTCACCGTCGACCCGCTGCCGGGCTTCACAGGTACGGCGACCACGCTGACGTATCGGGTCACGGACGGGTTCGATCAGGCCGCTCGGTCGACGATCACGGTCACGATCACGCCGGTCACCCCGGTGGCGACCGACGACACCGCGACGACGCCGTACGACAAGACAGTCACGGTCAAGGTGCTCGCGAACGACAAACCGGGTGATGCGACCGCGCCTTTGGTGCCGGGGAGCTTGCTGCTGACGGACCCGGCCGACGGATTGTCGAAGGCAACGGTCACCATCGCGAACGAGGGCGTCTACGCGGCGGCTGGGGGAGTGGTCAGGTTCGACCCGAGCGCGACGTTCCGCGGGCCTGGTACGCCGCTGAGCTATCAGGTGGCCGACAGCAACGGAACGTTGACCACCGCGAAGCTGTCGATCACCGTTGGCCGGCCGCCGGTCGCGGTTGCCGACACCGCGTCGACGCTGCAGGACGTCATGGTGTCCGTGAATCTGTTGTCCAACGACAGCCCGGGGACCGACGCCACGCTGGACCCGCAGTCGGTCGGCCTGCTGGATTCGGCTGCCCGGACCGCGGGCTACGTCAAGAAGGTGACTGTCGCGGGGCAGGGCACCTACACCGTCCAGCCGAGCGGCGCCGTGGTCTTCGATCCGCTGCCGGCGTTCCGTGGCAAGGCGTTCGCTATCAACTACAGGGTCGCCGACTCGAACGGCAGCTACGCCGCCTCGACGTTGAGCATGACCGTCACGCCGATCTGGCCGGTAACTGTGGACGATTCGGCGATCACGCCGTACGACCACCCGATCACGGTCAACGTGCTCGCCAACGACCAGCCCGGCGACCCGACCGCGCCGCTGATCCGGTCGAGCCTCGTGCTGAAGGATCCGGCCGGTGGCTACCGCAAGACGATCACGCACGCGGGTGAAGGCACGTACGTCGCTGCCGATGACGGGACGGTGGCGTTCACGCCGGTCAAGGGCTACCAAGGTGTGACGAAGCCGGCGACGTACCGGATCACCGACGACAACGGCAGCACCGCGGAAGGCCTGCTCTTCCTCACCGTCGGCAAGGGGCCGTCAGCGGCGGCCGATGTCGCGACGATCAAGCAGAACGTCACTGTGACCGTGGACCCGCTCACCAACGACGATCCGGGGACGGGCGCCGAGCTCGAGAAGACCTCGGTCCAGGTATACGGCGCCCGCGGGTGGGGGCGGACGGCGGCGATTCCGGGGCAGGGCGTGTTCGCGGTGAACGCGACCACCGGAAAGATCACGTTCGACCCGGCGCCGGCGTTCAGCGGGGTCGTCTCGATCGCTTATCAGGTCGCGGATACGAGTGGGAACACGGCCGCTTCGACTGTCGCGGTGACGGTCACGCCGGTCACTCCGACGATCGCGGATGACACGGCGACGACGCCGTACGAGACCGCGGTGACGGTCGCCGTGCTGGCGAACGACAAGCCGGGTGATGTGACTGCGCCGCTCGTCGACGGCGAGGTTCGGCTGCTTGATCCAGCGACCGGGGATCCGGTGTCGTCGCTGGCCATTGCGGGGGAGGGGACGTTCACGGTCCAGCCGTCCGGCGGCATCGGGTTCGTACCGCTGGACGGGTTCGCCGGTGTGGCGATTCCGGTTCGGTATCAGGTGGCCGACCGCAACGGGACGACTGCATCGGCCACGCTGACGGTCAGCGTGCAGGCTCGTCCGGTCGCGGCTCCCGACGCCGCTCGTACGAAACAGCATCTGTCCGTGACGCTCGACCCGCTCGCCAACGACAAGCCTGGTCCGGGGGCCACGCTTGACCCGGCGTCGGTGCTGCTGGTCGGTCCGGATGGTGCACTGGTCGACCAGGTCACGATTGCCGGCCAAGGTGAGTACGTCGTTGCCAAGGGCAAGGTGACGTTCAGTCCGGTGGCGACGTTCACGGGCACCGCCCGGCCGGCGGCGTACGAAGTCAAGGACAGCAACCGCAACTCGGCCCGCGCGACGATCACGGTGTCGGTGCTGCCGGTGCGTCCGGTCACCGTCGACGACAGCGCTCAAACGGCGTTCGGTACGGCGGTCGTCGTCAAGGTGCTGGGCAACGACAGACCCGGTGACCCGTCCGCGCCGCTCGTGCCGGGTTACGTCGTACTGCGGGATCCGGCGGACGGCAAGGACAAGAAGGCGGTGACCGTACCGGACGAGGGTGCCTTCACGGTTGGCGCGGACGGTGCAATCACGTTCACCCCGGCCAAGGACTTCATCGGCACGACGCGATCGGTCGCGTACCGAGTCGCGGATGCCAACGGCACCTCCAGCACGGCGCTGGTTGAGGTGACCGTCGCTGGACCGTTGCTCGCCAAGGCGACGCCCGACGCGGCGACCGGCACTCCAGGCAACGCGGTCGCCGTGAACCCGCTGCTCAACGACAGCGGTGCGACCACCCCGAGCACCGTCTGCCTGCGGACCGGCCCGGGCACCTGCGCCAAGCAGGTGACCGATGCCTCCGGCCGCTGGACGGTCGCCCCCGACGGGACCATCATCCTCACGCCGACGGCAGCATTCACAGGCACCGCCAAACTCACCTACGAACGAACCGACACCACCGGCGCCACCACCACCGCGCCCGTCAAGTTCACCGTCGGCGCCCAACCAACCGAAGACCTCCGCTCCCTGAACCAAGCCGAGCTACCCCCCACCGGCGGCCCCCCAGCCATCCTCCTGACGCTCGGCACCCTCCTCACCGCCCTGGGCGCAACCCTCGCCGCCATAGCCCGAACCCGCCGCTAGCCCCACACCCCCGCCGGCCTACAGGTCGAGGACCAGCATGATTTCGTCGCGGTAGTTGGTGGGGGTGACCCGGACCGCGCGGGGGTGGCGGCCGACGACTCGGTAGCCGAGGGGCTCGTAGAACGCCTCGAGGCCGAGGCCGTCGCGGATCGTGAGTTGGAGTTGCTCGAGTCCGAGGTCGACGGCCGAGCCGCGGAGCCCCTCCATCAGCAGTCGGCCGGCCCCGTTGCCCTGGTGGTGCGGATGAACCATCACCCGCAACACCGTCCGCCAGTGTCGCTGCAGTGCGCTGCCGCGATCGATCAGCAGGCCCATCCCGGCGTACCGCTCGCCGGTGTGCAGGACCCCGAGCAGATCCACCCCCGCGGCGACCCGGCCGAGCGCCTCGTCCAGCGTTTCCGCGACCCGCTCCACCGGTGCCGGCGCGGTGAACCCGACCGCGCCGCCGGCGTCGGTGGCCGCGATCCAGGTGTCCAGCAGATCCGCCCGCAAACCCGGATCCAGCGCCTCGTCCGGTTCCACCACCAGGTACTTCACGGCACCCCTCCATCTGCGACTGAGTTGCAGATAGCTTACGACTCCAGCGTGTGCCGAGCCGGCACGGTGCCCAACTTGTCCGGGTTGCGGATCAGGTACAGCTCGGTGACCAGCCCGTCCGTGGTCTCCAGGAACGCGACCGTGTCCGGCTCGTCGTCGAAGTACGCGATGAACGCGGTGTCGCCGTTCATGGTGGCCATCCGGATCTCGAAGTTCGGGTTCTCCGCGAGGACTCCGAACAGCCAGCGAGCGATCTTCTCCCCGCCGTGGATCGGCCGGAGTGCGGCCTTCTTCTTGCCGCCGCCGTCACTGATCAGGACGGCGTCCGGCGCGAGCAGCGACACCACCTGGTCGAAGTCACCGGATCCGGCCGCGGCCATGAATCGCATGGTGAGCTCGTTGTGCCGCGCCTTGTCGACGTGGTGCCGCGGCTGCCGCGCGTGGACGTGTTCGCGGGCTCGGTGGGCGAGCTGCCGGACCGCGCTTTCGGACCGGTTGAGCGTGTCCGCGATCTCGTCGTACGGGAGATCGAACACCTCACGCAGTACGAAGGTTGCGCGTTCGAGCGGCGAGAGCGTCTCGAGTACGACGAGCATCGCCATGCTGACCGAGTCGGCCATCTCCACCACCGCCGCCGGGTCGTCGTTCGACGCCAGGGTCGGCGTGATCGGCTCGGGCAGCCAGGGGCCGACGTACTGCTCCCGCCGGGCCTTCTGCTCCCGCAGCCGGTTGAGCGCCAGCCGAGTGGTGATGCGGATCAGGTACGCGCGTACGTCGCGGATCTCGTCATGCTCGATCGCCGCCCACCGAAGCCACGCCTCCTGGACCACGTCCTCCGCATCGCTGACACTGCCCACCACCCGGTACGCCGCTCCCACCAGGACGGCCCGGTGTTCGTCGAACTCCCGGGCCAACTGCTCGTCGCTCACCGGACGGGCCTCAGTTCGCAGTACTCCTTGAAGCCCTGGCTGGTCAGGCCGAGAGCGGCGTTCACACGGGAGCGGTAGTTTTCCAGCGAGACTATCGCCGTGAGCTCGACCAGCTGCTCGTCGGTCAGATCCTTGCGCAACCGCTCGACCTGCTCGTCCGTGACCTCCGGTGGGGTGGCGGTCATCGCCTCGGCGTAGTCCATCACCGCGCGCTCCAGATCCGTGTAGACATCGCTGTCCCGCCACCCTGGCACATCACGCAGCTTCACCGGGTCGACACCCTGGTGGTGGAACTCCCAGTACCCGAAGTCCATACACCAACTGCACCCGATCCGCGCCGACGTCACCATCACCGCGAGCGCCTTCAGCTCCGGATCCAGTGCCTTCCACCGCGCCGCCGACCCCTCCAGCAGCAGCGTCGACACCAGCACCCGCCGGTTGTGCAGCGCGACCTTCCCGGGATCCGGCACCTTCCCGTACTTCCGCCGGCTACCCCACTCCGCCAGCCGTACGAACCAGGTCCGCTCATGCTCCAAGCCGATCCGAGCCATCAGATCCACCTCCACGTCGTCGTCCCTCTCCCGGACACGCCCCGCCGACCATCTGTGACATGAGCTGAGTCACACCGCGAGCGCACCATCGGTGGTTGAGTGGTGGCAGGCGACACCCCTCACGGTTGGATATTCATTCGGGGTATGGCATACTCATTCATATGAGTGTGACGGTGGCGGTGGCCGGTGCCAGTGGATATGCGGGCGGCGAGCTGCTCCGCTTGCTGAGCGGCCACCCGCAGGTCGAGATCGGTGCGCTGACCGCCGGCGGGAACGCCGGTACGGCGCTCGGCGCGCACCACCCACACCTCGTGCCGCTGGCCGGGCGCATCCTGGTCGAGACCACGGCGGAGAACCTCGCCGGTCACGACGTGGTGTTCCTGGCCCTGCCGCACGGACAGTCCGCCGGAATCGCCGAGCAACTCGGCGAGGACGTCACCGTGATCGACTGCGGCGCGGACTTCCGGCTGACCGAGGCCGAGGCGTGGGTCGAGTTCTACGGCGGTGAGCACGCAGGCTCCTGGCCGTACGGACTCCCGGAGCTCCCGGGGCAGCGGGACAAGCTCCGCGGATCGCACCGCGTCGCCGTCCCGGGGTGTTACCCCACCGTCTCCACGCTCGCACTGCTCCCCGCCGTACAGAACGGACTCGTCGATCCCGGCCAGCTGGTGGTGGTCGCGGTGAGCGGGACCTCCGGCGCGGGCAAGGCGCCGAAGCCGCACCTGCTCGGCGCGGAGGTGATGGGCTCCGCCTCGGCGTACGGCGTCGGCGGTGTCCACCGGCACACCCCGGAGATCGAGCAGAACCTCACGCCGTACGCCGCGCAGCCGGTGAGCGTCTCGTTCACCCCGGTGCTCGTGCCGATGTCCCGCGGCATCCTCGCGACGTGCAGCGCACCGATCGCCGAAGGCACCGACCTGACGACACTCCGGCAGGCCTATGAAGATGCCTACCGCAATGAGCCGTTCGTGCACGTGCTCCCAGAGGGGCAGTGGCCGCAGACGCAGGCCACCCTCGGCGCGAACACCGTGCAACTGCAGCTCGCCCTCGACCAGCGCACCGGCCGCGCCGTCATCGTGGCCGCGATGGACAACCTCACCAAGGGCACCGCCGGCGCAGCCGTGCAGTGCATGAACCTGGCCACCGGTCTCGACGAGACCCTGGCCCTGCCCCTCGTAGGAGTAGCCCCGTGACCGTCGCAGTCACCCCGCACACCCAAGTCGATCGGAGCGCCGGGGTCACCGCGCCGGCCGGCTTCCGCGCGGCCGGGGTGATCGCCGGAATCAAATCCGCCGGTACGCCGGACCTCACCGCCGTGGTCAACGACGGCCCGCACGATGTCGCCGCCGGCGTGTTCACCACCAACAAGGTGAAGGCGGCGCCCGTGCTCTGGTCCCAGCAGGTCCTGACCGCCGGCAGGCTGAAGGCCGTCGTCCTGAACTCCGGCGGCGCGAATGCCTGCACCGGTCCGGAAGGATTCCAGGACACCCACAAGACCGCTGAGAAACTGGCCGAGGTGCTCGGCATCGGCGCCGCGGAGGTCGGGGTCTGCTCGACCGGCCTGATCGGCGAGCGCCTCCCGATGGACAAGCTCATTCCCGGCATCTCCTCGGCGGTGGATGCTCTCGGCAACGGCCCCGAGGCCGGGTTGGCCGCGGCCACGGCGGTGATGACGACCGACAACGTGCCGAAGCAGGCCGCGCTGAAGCATCCGGACGGCTGGAGCATCGGCGGATTCGCCAAGGGTGCGGGGATGTGCGCGCCGAACATGGCGACCATGCTCAGCGTCATCACCACCGACGCCGTGCTCGACCAGCCGCACCTCGACCACGCGCTGCGGAACGCGGTCGGCAAGACGTTCAACCGGCTCGACGTCGACGGGGGAACGTCGACCAACGACACCGTGCTGCTGCTGAGCTCGGGCGCCTCCGGTGTCGCTGTCACCCCCGAGGCCTTCGAGGTCGCGCTGACCGCCCTGGCTGCTGACCTGGTGAAGCAGTTGCAGGCGGATGCCGAGGGCGTCACCAAGCACGTCAGCATCACCGTGCAGGGCGCGGCCACCGAGGCCGAGGCGCTCGCCGCCGCGAAGATCGTTGCTGAGGACAACCTCTGCAAGACCGCGTTCTTCGCCTCCGATCCGAACTGGGGACGGATCGCGATGGCCGTCGGCAACGCCCCGACCGCGTTCGACCCGTCGCTGCTCGACATCACGCTGAACGGCGCACCGATCTGCGTTGCCGGCGGCAAGGGCGTCGATCGCTCCGAGGCGGACATCAGCGGTCTTGAGATCGACGTCCTGATCGACCTGCACGCCGGCCCGGCGTCGGCGACCGTGCTCACCACGGATCTGTCCCACGCGTACGTAGAAGAGAACTCGGCGTACTCCTCATGACTGTGCACATTGCCTCGCTGCCGCTCGGCGGTTCATGGGGCTTGGACTCCCGGCCTTCCCTCGTCGCTCCAGTCGCTGCGCTCCCTGCGCTCCTCAGTCCAGGCCGGGAGGCCCCATGAACAGTCACGCCGACGCGGTGGAGAAGGCCGCGGTCCTGACCGAAGCGCTGCCCTGGCTGAAGGAGTTCCACGGCAAGACGATCGTCGTGAAGTACGGCGGGAACGCCATGGTCGACGACAAGCTCAAGCAGGCCTTCGCCGAGGACATCGTCTTCCTCCGGTACGCCGGGGTCCGGGTCGTCGTCGTCCACGGCGGCGGACCGCAGATCAGCGACATGCTTCACCGGCTCGGCATCGACAGCGAGTTCCGCGGCGGCCTGCGGGTCACCACCCCCGAGGCGATGGATGTCGTCGGCATGGTCCTGGTCGGCAAGGTCGGTCGCGAGCTCGTCGGTCTGCTCAACGCGCACGGCCCATTCGCGGTCGGCATGTCTGGTGAGGATGCCGGCTTGTTCACCGCGGAACGCCGTACGGCGCTGGTCGACGGCGAATCGGTCGACATCGGACTGGTCGGCGACGTGGTCGACGTCCGCCCGGAGGCGGTGGTCGACCTGATCGACGCCGGCCGGATCCCGGTGGTGTCGACGATCGCGCCGGACGAGGACGGCCAGGCGCACAACGTCAACGCCGACACCGCGGCCGCCGCGCTGGCGGTCGCGCTCGGCGCCGAGAAGCTCGTCGTGCTGACCGACGTGGCCGGCTTGTACCGGAACTGGCCGGACAGCGACGAGATCATCAGCCAGATCGACGCGGCCGAGCTCGCCGAGCTCCTCCCGTCACTGGCCTCGGGGATGGTGCCCAAGATGGAGGCCTGCCTTCGAGCGGTCGAGTCGGGCGTTTCCCGAGCGACCGTCATCGACGGCCGCGTCCCGCACTCCCTGTTACTGGAGATCTTCACCGACGCCGGAAGTGGAACCCAGGTGATTCCCTCATGACCGTGCTTTTGGCCGGGCCTTCGGCGCCGGCGGGGTCCTGGGGCTTTTACTCCCGGCCTTCCCTCGTCGCTCCAGTCGCTTCGCTCCCTCCGCTCCTCAGTCCAGGCCGGGAGGCCCCATGACCGAATTGCTGACCGTCGACGGAACGCAAGCCGCGCTGACCGAGCGCTACGCCAGTGCGCTGATGAACACTTTCGGTGCGCCGAAGCGGGTGCTGGTGCGTGGCGAGGGCGCGTACCTGTGGGATGCCGACGGAAACAAGTACCTCGACCTACTCGGCGGACTCGCGGTGAACTGCCTCGGCCACGCGCACCCGTTCGTGGTGTCCGCGGTGACATCGCAGCTCGCCACTCTCGGCCACGTCTCGAACTTCTTCGCCTCGGCGCCGCAGATCGCGCTGGCGGAGAAGTTGCTCGGCCTGTTCGATGCCCCGGGCAAGGTGTTCTTCACGAACTCCGGCACGGAGGCGAACGAGGCCGCGTTCAAGATCACCCGGCGGACCGGCCGGACCAAGATCGTCTCCACTGTCGGCGCCTTCCACGGGCGGTCGATGGGCGCGCTCGCGGTGACCTGGAAGCCGGCGTACCGGGAGGCATTCGCGCCGCTGCCGGGTGACGTCACCTTTGTCCCGTACGGCGATGCCGACGCGCTGGCCGCGGCCGTTGACGACCAGACGGCGGCGGTCGTGCTCGAGCCGATCCAGGGGGAGAACGGCGTCGTCGTACCGCCGGCCGGGTACCTGCAGGCGGCACGACGGATCACGTCGCAGCACGGTGCGCTGCTGTGGCTCGACGAGATCCAGACCGGCATCGGGCGGACCGGGACGTGGTTCGCCTTCGAGCCCGAGGGGATCACGCCGGACCTGGTGACCGTGGCGAAGGGCCTCGGCGCGGGGATCCCGATCGGTGCGTGCATCGGGCTGGGCACGGCCGCGGAGCTGTTGCAGCCGGGGAACCACGGGACGACGTTCGGCGGCAACCCGGTCGCGGCGATCGCCGGACTGGCAGTGCTGACCGTGATCGAGCGGGACGGGCTGCTCGCCCAGGTGAATGCCGTCGGCAACCACCTCGCGTCGTCGATCATCGCGCTCGACCACCCGCTGATCGCCGGGGTCCGCGGTCGCGGGCTGCTGCTGGCGATCGAGCTGACCCGGCCGGTGTCGGACCAGGTGACCGCGCTCGCGCTCGAGGCCGGCTTCGTGATCAACAATCCGATTCCGGACGCGTTGCGGCTGGCGCCGCCGTACATCCTGAGCAAGGCTGATGCCGACAGCTTCGTCGCGGCCCTGCCCGGGCTGCTGGATCAGGTGGAGGCAACGTGACAGTGCTTTTGGCCGGGCCTTCGGCACCGACAGGGTCATGGGGCTTTTACTCCCGGCCTTCCCTCGTCGCTCCAGTCGCTTCGCTCCCTCCGCTCCTCAGTCCAGGCCGGGAGGCCCCATGACACGGCACTTCTTGCGTGATGACGACCTCAGTCCGGTGGAGCAGGACGAGGTACTGACGCTCGCGCAGCAGCTGACCACGGACCGGCACGGGCATCAGCCGCTGGCCGGGCCGAAGACGGTCGCGGTGATCTTCGACAAGACCTCGACCCGGACGCGGATCTCGTTCGCGGTCGGGATCGCCGAGCTCGGCGGTTCGCCGCTGATCATCGACGCGCAGACCTCGCAGATGGGCCGTGGCGAGCCGATCGCCGACACCGCGCGCGTGCTCGACCGGCAGGTCGCCGCGATCGTCTGGCGGACGTCCGGGCAGACCCGGATCCAGGAGATGGCGACGGCGTCGCGAGTACCGGTGGTCAACGCGCTGACCGACGAGTTCCACCCGTGCCAGGTCCTCGCCGACCTGCTCACCGTGCGGCAGCACAAGGGTTCGACGGCCGGGTTGAAGCTGGTCTATCTGGGCGACGGCGCCAACAACATGGCGCATTCCTACCTGCTCGGTGGTGTGACGGCCGGGATGCATGTGGTGGTCGGCTCGCCGGCCGAGTACCAGCCGGATCCCGCAGTACTCGCGCGGGCTGCCGAGATCGCGGCGTCGACCGGCGGCTCGGCGGCATGGACCTCGGACGCGCTGGAGGCTGTCGACAGCGCCGATGTCGTCGCCACCGACACGTGGGTGTCGATGGGTCAGGAGGCCGAGGCTGCCGATCGCGAGGCGCCGTTCGTGCCGTATGCGGTGACCGAGCAACTGATGTCGAAGGCAAACTCCGACGCGATCGTGCTGCACTGTCTGCCCGCCTACCGCGGCAAGGAGATCGACGCGGCCGTGATCGACGGTCCACAATCGGTCGTCTGGGACGAAGCGGAGAATCGGCTGCACGCCCAGAAGGCGCTGTTGTCGTGGCTGTTGGCAAGGAGTTTCGAGGCATGAACGTCGCCGTACCGACGACCAAGACCGCGAGGCAGCAGCGGATTGTTGACCTGCTGGGCCGGCAGCCGGTGCGCTCGCAGACCGAGCTGGCCGACCTGCTCGCGGCGTCCGGTCTCGTCGTCGGCCAGGCCACGCTGTCGCGCGACCTGGTCGAGATCGGTGCGGTGAAGGTTCGCGACTCGACCGGCCAGCTCGTGTACGCCGTACCCGGTGAAGGCGGCGACCGTACGCCGCGCGCCGGTGAGGCAGCCGCCTTCGAAGCCCGCCTGGCCCGTGTCGCATCGGAGCTCCTGGTCAGCGCCGAAGGTAGCGCGAACCTGGTCATCCTGCGAACCCCGCCGGGGGCTGCCCAGTACTTCGCGTCGGCAATCGACCACGTGGGTCTGGACGACGTCCTCGGCACCATCGCGGGCGACGACACCGTCATGGTCGTCTCCCGAAACCCCACCGGCGGCCAGGCCCTGGCCACCCGCTTCCTGTCCCTGGCCGCCCGCTCCGAACATAAGTAAGCGCCGAAGAAGCCTTTTGGCTCGTCATTGAGAGGATGTTGGTGTGAGTTCGGAGAGTGCTGCCCTGTGGGGTGGACGGTTTGCGGGTGGGCCGGCTGATGCGCTGGCGGCGTTGAGCAAGTCGACACAGTTCGACTGGCGACTGGCGCCGTACGACATCGCCGGGTCGAAGGCGCATGCCAAGGTGCTGCACCGAGCAGGGCTGCTGACCGACGAGGATCTGGCCAAGATGCTCGCCGGGCTCGATCAGCTCTTGGACGACGTACTCGCGGGGCGCTTCTTGCCAGCCGAGAGCGACGAGGACGTACACACCGCGCTGGAGCGCGGGCTGCTCGAGCTCCTGGGGGCCGAGCTGGGTGGACGGCTGCGGGCCGGGCGGTCCCGGAACGACCAGGTCGCGACCCTGTTCAAGAGCTACCTGCGGGAGCACGGCCGGATCATCAGCCGGCTGCTGCTGGAGCAGGTGGGCACACTCGCCGAGCAGGCCGAGAAGCACCTCGGTGTCGCGATGCCCGGCCGGACCCATCTCCAGCACGCACAGCCGGTCCTGCTGTCGCACCATCTGCTCGCGCACGCCTGGCCGCTCATCCGCGACCTCGACCGCCTCGCCGACTGGGACGCCCGCGTCGCCGCGGATTCGCCGTACGGATCAGGGGCGCTGGCGGGCAGCTCGCTCGGACTGGACCCGCAGTTCGTCGCGACCGAGCTCGGCTTCACGAACTCGTCGGCGAACTCGATCGACGGGACCGCTTCGCGTGACTTCGTCGCCGAGTTCGCTTTCGTCACCGCCCAGATCGGTGTCGACCTGTCCCGGCAGGCCGAAGAGGTGATCATCTGGGCGACGAAGGAGTTCGGCTTCGTCGAGCTGGACGACGCGTTCTCGACCGGGTCGAGCATCATGCCGCAGAAGAAGAACCCCGACATCGCCGAGCTCGCCCGCGGCAAGGCGGGCCGGCTGATCGGCAACCTGAGCGGCCTGCTCGCGACGCTGAAGGCGCAGCCGCTGGCGTACAACCGGGACCTGCAGGAGGACAAGGAGCCGGTCTTCGACTCGATCGACACGCTCGAGGTGCTGCTGCCCGCGTTCACCGGGATGATCCACACGCTGCGCTTCAACACATCGCGGTTGGAGGAGCTGGCGCCGCAGGGCTTCTCGCTCGCCACGGACATCGCGGAGTGGCTGGTCCGGGAGAAGATCCCGTTCCGTGTCGCTCACGAGGTCGCCGGTGCGTGCGTCCAGGAGTGCGAGAAGCGCGGCATCGAGCTCTGGGACCTCACGGACGACGATCTCGCCGCGATCTCGCCGTACCTGACTCCCGAGGTCCGCTCGGTGCTGACCGTCGAGGGCTCGCTGGCGTCGCGGAACACGCGCGGCGGCACTGCGCAGGAGCGCGTCGTCGAGCAGTTGGCCGAGCTTCGGGCGCGGGCAGCCGACCACAGCAGCCGCCTCGCCTGATGCGCCGGTCGCTGCTCGCGGGTCCCGTCCTCGACGTGGCCCCGAAGCTTCTCGGCATGGTCGTGCGGAGCACCACCGATGAGGGAACGGTCGACGTACGCCTCACCGAGGTCGAGGCGTACGACGGCCCGAACGACCCCGGCTCGCACGCCTACCGGGGCGAGACACCGCGTAACGCGATCATGTTCGGGCCCGCGGGCTTCCTTTACGTGTACTTCACCTACGGCATGCACTACTGCATGAACGTGGTGGTCGGGCCGGCGGGCAAACCATCGGCCGTCCTGCTCCGCGCCGGCGAGATCATCGAGGGCGTCGAGCTGGCCCGCGTTCGTCGTGGCCAGCCCGACACCCAGAAGGTCGTCTTCAACCAGGCGACTTCCGGTGTCAGACAAGGTCCCGTCGTGAAGCGGCCGAACGGCAACCCGGACCGCGACCTGGCCCGGGGTCCGGCACGCCTGTGTGTCGCCCTCGGCATCGGACGGGACGGCAACGGCACCGACCTGCTCGCCAAGGACTCGCCCATCCAGCTCCTCCCAGGTCCCGGCTTCGACGGCGAGCCGTCCACCGGTCCCCGGGTCGGTCTCCGCGAGGCGGCCGATCGTCCGTGGCGCTTCTGGATCCCCGATGACCCAACGGTCTCGCCGTACCGCCCACACGTCCCAAAACGCCGCGCCTAACGGTTGGCCAGCTCCAGCACGTGGTCGAGCTGTGGAAGCCCGTGCTCCACCTCCGGATCCGGGAACAGCCCGATGTGATGCACTCCGGCCGCCTCCAGCGCCTCGATGTGCGCGGCCGCGTCGTCGAGCGTGCCGATCGCACCGATCTCCGTCCACCAGTCGACCGGCATCCCCACGAGCCCTTCGGCGCCGGACTCGTCGTACAGCTTCTTCATCTCGTCGAAGAACGGCAGAGCGGTGACGCCCGGGTGCTTGTCGCCGATCCGCCACCCCAGCCACGGCGCAGTCCACTCGTACGCCGTTTTGCGGTCGCTCCGGACGCACATCGCGCTGAACACCGCGACCACGAACCCCTCCGGTGATCCGGCGTACTCGACCGACTGACGCACGTACGGCGGTGTCGCGGGCTCCGCAAGCACGACGCCACCCGCGACCCGGCCGGCCAGGGCCATCGACTTCGGTCCCATCACACCGAGCAGGATCGGCGGCGGCTCCACCGGCGGCGCGTCGAGCTTCACGTCCTTCAGGTAGACGGCCTTGCCCTCGAAGGTCACCTTCTCCCCGGCGAGCAGCCGGGTGACGGTGGTGGTGACCTCCTCGAGCGTGGTGAGCGGCGACTTCGGCCGGACACCCATCTGGTCCATCCACTCCTGCACTCCGTGGCCGATGCCCGGCAGGAACCGCCCCGGCCCGAGCGCCTCCAGGGTGGCGAACTCCATCGCGGTCACCGCGGCGGTGCGAGCCACTGCCGGCGCGATGCCGAGGCCGACCCTCAGGCGCTCGGTCGACGTCAGAGCGGCGGACACCAGCGACGGACCGGCCGTGAAGAAGCAGTCCTCGATGATCCACAGTTCGTCGGCGCCGCCTTGGTCCAGGCGGCGGGCCACGTCGGTGACCAGGGCGGCGGGGTAGGTGCGGGGGAAGCACATTCCGAGAGCGGTCATGCGAAGACGGTACGGGGCGGCATGGACAGTTCTCGAAGGAGCCGGAAAGTTTCCCCAAGGAGTCGGTAAAGGTCTTCCCAGAGGCGCGGGGGAGCAGGCGTGGGGGCCCTGCCTGCGGGTAGGTTTCCGGTATGGCCCGTCCGCACTACGCGTCCCGTCTCGAGGACTGGTTCAACATCGGGGTGCAGGCGATCCTGCGGCGTCGTGGCTGGCAGGAGCGGATCATCCCGCAGGTCGGTTACGGCACGACGGAGTTCGTCCGGGTGCTGGCGCGCGTCGTACTGGGCCGTGACCCTCGCAACCACCCCCGGTATGAAGAGGACCAGGTGGTGCGGGGCTGGCGGGTCTTCGTCACGGCACCGGCGACGAAGGTGGCGGTCACCGTCACCGTGAACGGTCAGACGTTCGAGGGGGTCACCGACCGGGGCGGGTTCATCGACCTCACCGTGCCGGTGGTGCTGCCGCCGGGGTGGCACGAGATCAACCTGGGCGTGCGTGGTGAACGGCAGGCCAGAGCGCCGATCTTCGTCCCCGACCCGGACGCCACCTTCGGACTGGTCAGCGACATCGACGACACGGTCATCCTGACGATGCTGCCGCGTCCACTGATCGCCGCCTGGAACACGTTCGTCCGCGACGAGCAGGCGCGACGCGTCGTACCGGGTATGGCCGAGCTGTACGACGAGCTCCTG
This sequence comes from Kribbella sp. NPDC020701, assembly GCF_055562215.1. Lineage (NCBI taxonomy): Bacteria > Bacillati > Actinomycetota > Actinomycetes > Propionibacteriales > Kribbellaceae > Kribbella > Kribbella sp. NPDC020701. Next base: position 63,999 of record NZ_JBVHFT010000028.1, read on the forward strand.
GGGGACCACCCGGGTGCGCCGATCTTCTACCTGTCCACCGGTGCGTGGAACACGGCTCCGACGCTGACCCGCTTCCTCGCCCGGCACGGGTACCCGGCCGGTCCGCTGCTGATGACGGACTGGGGGCCGACCAACACTGGGTGGTTTCGCAGCGGTCAGGAGCACAAGCGGACCGCACTGCGCCGGCTGGCGAAGGAGTTCCCCAACGTCCGGTGGGTCCTGATCGGTGACGACGGCCAGCACGACCCACAGCTGTACGGCGATTTCGCGCAGACCCATCCGGATCACGTCCGAGCCATCGGCATCCGGCAGCTCACACCAGCCGAGCAGGTCCTGTCCCACGGTCTGCCCGTGCCCAACCCGGACCCGGGTGCTCACGACCCGCAGCGGCCGACCGCTGCCACGGTGCAGGGGCCGGACGGTCACGCGCTCCGTCCTCAGCTTCGTGCGGTTCTGACCCGTCCTGAGCCCACCTGAGTCGCGTCTGCGCGAATACAGGACACTTGTAGCTGACCGACGTACTCGAGGAGAGACAAGTGACCGACAGCGGGACCGTAAGCCGCGCCCAGGTGCTGGATGACCTGGAGAGCCGTGGCCTGATCGCCCACTCCACCGATCCGGACGCCCTTCGGGCCTCCATGGCGGCTGGACCGATCACCTCCTACGTCGGCTTCGACCCCACCGCACCCAGCCTGCATATGGGGAACCTGCTGCAGCTACTGACGCTTCGACGGCTCCAGTTGGCCGGCCACAACCCCATCGGGCTCGTCGGGGGTGCGACCGGCCTGATCGGCGATCCCAAGGAGAGCTCCGAGCGGGTGCTGAACCCGAAGGACGTCGTACAGCAGTGGGTCGAGAAGGTCCGCGGCCAGGTGGAGAAGTTCATCGACTTCGACCGGTCGCTGCCGAACCCGGCCCGGATCGTCAACAACTACGACTGGACCAAGGACCTCAACACGCTCGACTTCCTGCGTGACATCGGCAAGCACTTCCCGGTGAACCGGATGCTCGGCCGCGAGGTTGTGAAGGCCCGGCTGGAGCAGGGGATCAGCTACACCGAGTTCAGCTACGTGCTGCTGCAGTCGCTCGACTACCTGGAGCTGTACCGACGCCACAACTGCACGCTGCAGACGGGTGGCAGTGATCAGTGGGGCAACCTGACGGCCGGCGTCGAGCTCATCCGTCGCGCTGACTCCGGCAAAGCGCATGCACTGGCCACCCCTCTGGTGACCAAGGCCGACGGGACCAAGTTCGGGAAGACCGAGTCCGGGTCGGTGTGGCTGGATCAGGAGCTGACTTCGCCGTACGCGTTCTACCAGTTCTGGTTCAACAGCGACGACCGTGACGTGATGCAGCTCGTGCGGTTCTACACGTTCCGGACGGCCGAGGAGATGGCCGCACTCGAGCAGGCGACCGCAGAACGCCCACAGGCGCGTGAGGCACAGCGTGTACTCGCGGAAGACGTCACAACGCTCGTACATGGGTCTGAGGAGACTCGTCGGGTCCAGGAGGCCTCGAAGGCGCTCTTCGGCCAGGGGGAGCTGGCGTCCCTCGACGGCTCGACTCTCGTCGCGGCACTGCGCGAAGCACCCCATGTCGAACTGGCCGCCGGCGAGCCAATGCCGACGTACGGCGACCTGCTCGTGAAGTCGGGGTTGGTCGCCAGCAAGTCGGCGGCTCGGCGGACGGTGGCCGAGGGCGGTGGGTACCTCAACAACGAGAAAGTGAAGGACGCCGAGTACGTGCCTGGCACTGACGACCTGCTGCCCGGGGGAGTGCTGGTGCTGCGGCGTGGGAAGCGTTCGTTTGCAGGGGTTCTGGCCTCTCCGGCGCAGGGCTGACGGCTTGCTCGCGGGGCCGGCTCGGGTGTCTTGCTCGGGCCGGCTCCACTCCCATACTTGGGTTGCCGGGAGCAAATTACAGCCGTGTGATTCAGCCCACCGGGAACCGATTTGACCGGCCACCCGCGATCCACGTAATGTTCTTCTTGTTGGAGCGAGGCGCGGGACGCGAAAGCGGCCGGTCGCTCCGAACCCCCCAAGGCTAGCTGAGCCGAAACGCGTCTCCGGACTCGGGTCGGCAGCTTAGACGCGACGGGGTGAGCCGGAAAAACTGGGACTTGACCCGGTGGATCCGCTCCGGTAGAGTAACGCAGGTTGCCCCGGGGTCCTGGCCGAGAGGTCACGGACGCGGTGTGCGCCCGATTCTTGAGAACTCAACAGCGTGCCGAAAGTCAATGCCGAAATAAGCATTAACCCCGTACATGGGCTTCGGATGATGATCTGCCAGGGCCTTTTGGAGGTTTTTGGTGGGGGTTGTTTGTTGTCTGTGTCGGATTCCTTTGAAATATTTCTGGATTCAAGTCAGTTTGATTTGTTTCTGATTCAAAGGATCATTCGATGTTGTTGGCTCACCGGTTTTCCGGTTTGTCTATATTTTTCAACGGAGAGTTTGATCCTGGCTCAGGACGAACGCTGGCGGCGTGCTTAACACATGCAAGTCGAGCGGTAAGGCCCTTTCGGGGGTACACGAGCGGCGAACGGGTGAGTAACACGTGAGCAACCTACCCTCAACTTTGGGATAAGCCTCGGAAACGGGGTCTAATACCGGATATGACTTCCGCCTTCATGGGTGGGGGTTGAAAGTTCTGGCGGTTGGGGATGGGCTCGCGGCCTATCAGCTTGTTGGTGGGGTAATGGCCTACCAAGGCTTCGACGGGTAGCCGGCCTGAGAGGGCGACCGGCCACACTGGGACTGAGACACGGCCCAGACTCCTACGGGAGGCAGCAGTGGGGAATATTGCGCAATGGACGAAAGTCTGACGCAGCAACGCCGCGTGAGGGATGACGGCCTTCGGGTTGTAAACCTCTTTCAGCAGGGACGAAGCGAGAGTGACGGTACCTGCAGAAGAAGGACCGGCCAACTACGTGCCAGCAGCCGCGGTAATACGTAGGGTCCGAGCGTTGTCCGGAATTATTGGGCGTAAAGGGCTCGTAGGCGGTTCGTCACGTCGGGAGTGAAAACTCGGAGCTTAACTCCGAGCCTGCTTCCGATACGGGCAGACTAGAGGTAGGCAGGGGAGAGCGGAACTCCTGGTGTAGCGGTGGAATGCGCAGATATCAGGAAGAACACCGGTGGCGAAGGCGGCTCTCTGGGCCTTACCTGACGCTGAGGAGCGAAAGCGTGGGTAGCGAACAGGATTAGATACCCTGGTAGTCCACGCCGTAAACGTTGGGCGCTAGGTGTGGGGGACATTCCACGTCCTCCGTGCCGCAGCTAACGCATTAAGCGCCCCGCCTGGGGAGTACGGCCGCAAGGCTAAAACTCAAAGGAATTGACGGGGGCCCGCACAAGCGGCGGAGCATGCGGATTAATTCGATGCAACGCGAAGAACCTTACCTGGGTTTGACATATAGGGAAATCTCGCAGAGATGCGGGGTCCGTAAGGGTCCTATACAGGTGGTGCATGGCTGTCGTCAGCTCGTGTCGTGAGATGTTGGGTTAAGTCCCGCAACGAGCGCAACCCTCGTCCTATGTTGCCAGCACGTTATGGTGGGGACTCATAGGAGACTGCCGGGGTCAACTCGGAGGAAGGTGGGGATGACGTCAAGTCATCATGCCCCTTATGTCCAGGGCTTCACGCATGCTACAATGGCCGGTACAAAGGGCTGCGAAACTGCAAAGTGGAGCGAATCCCAAAAAGCCGGTCTCAGTTCGGATTGGGGTCTGCAACTCGACCCCATGAAGTCGGAGTCGCTAGTAATCGCAGATCAGCAACGCTGCGGTGAATACGTTCCCGGGCCTTGTACACACCGCCCGTCACGTCATGAAAGTCGGCAACACCCGAAGCCGGTGGCCTAACCCTTGTGGAGGGAGCCGTCGAAGGTGGGGCTGGCGATTAGGACGAAGTCGTAACAAGGTAGCCGTACCGGAAGGTGCGGCTGGATCACCTCCTTTCTAAGGAGCATTCGGCAGGCAAGCCCGCAAGGGGTGCCTGTCCATTCGTCGTTTCCTGAGCGAATGTCTCAGGGCGACGGTGCTTCGGAATGTGGAACATTGACCATTAGATGTGCAGCGGAGCTGCTGAAGCTAGTACTACTCACTTTGGTGGGTGTGGAACGCGGACGGGGCCGAGTGAATCATCGAGGCGCGCTGTTGGGTCCTGAGGAATCGGGCCCGGCCAACGAGAGTTTCTCTCGGGGGTTGGATCTGTTTCTTCTGGGTCACTGCTCGACCGGGAACGGTTGGGTGTGGTGGCTGGGGCCGGCTCTCATCAAACCGTTGGTGTGAGTGTTGTTGACCGGGTGTTTTGTTTCCCTGGGCGGAACGCTTACCTGGCAGGTGATGGACGTGGGGCTGGTGTTCCTGCCCGTATTTTGAGAACTGTATAGTGGACGCGAGCATCTCTTTGTAGCGTAATTTTGTTGTTTTGTTTTGTGACAAGCTACTAAGGGCAATCGGTGGATGTCTTGGTACCAAGAGCCGATGAAGGACGTTGGAGCCTGCGATAAGCCCCGGGGAGTTGGCAACCGAGCTGTGATCCGGGGGTGTCCGAATGGGGAAACCCAGCTGGCATTCTAAAGCCAGTTACCAGTGCCTGAACACATAGGGTTCTGGAGGGAACGCGGGGAAGTGAAACATCTCAGTACCCGCAGGAAGAGAAAACAATAGTGATTCCGTGAGTAGTGGCGAGCGAAAGCGGATGAGGCTAAACCATGTGCGTGTGATAGCCGGCGTGCGTTGCGTATATGGGGTTGTGGGAGCATTCAGATGCTAATGCCGTGGTGTCGGAGAGTTATAAATCGCTGTTGAAGTCGAATCTTCTGGAATGTTGAGCCGTAGTGGGTTATAGCCCTGTAGGCGTAAGACAGTGACTCTCGAGTGTTTTCCCAAGTAGCACGGGACTCTTGAAATCCCGTGTGAATCTGGCGGGACCACCCGCTAAGCCTAAATACTTCTTGGTGACCGATAGCGGACTAGTACCGTGAGGGAAAGATGAAAAGTACCCCGGGAGGGGAGTGAAATAGTACCTGAAACCGATTGCCTACAATCCGTCGGAGCATTCCCTTGTGGGGTGTGACGGCGTGCCTTTTGAAGAATGAGCCTGCGAGTTAGTGGTGTGTGGCGAGGTTAACCCGTGTGGGGTAGCCGTAGCGAAAGCGAGTCTGAATAGGGCGCTTTAGTCGCATGCTCTAGACCCGAAGCGGAGTGATCTATCCATGGGCAGGTTGAAGCGTGGGTAAGACCGCGTGGAGGACCGAACCCACCAGGGTTGAAAACCTGGGGGATGACCTGTGGATAGGGGTGAAAGGCCAATCAAACTCCGTGATAGCTGGTTCTCCCCGAAATGCATATAGGTGCAGCGTCGCGTGTTTCTTACCGGAGGTAGAGCACTGGATGGTCTAGGGGGCTTACCGGCTTACCGAAATCAGCCAAACTCCGAATGCCGGTAAGTGAGAGCGCGGCAGTGAGACTGCGGGGGATAAGCTCCGTAGTCGAGAGGGAAACAGCCCAGATCACCAGCTAAGGCCCCTAAGCGATTGCTAAGTGGAAAAGGATGTGGAGTTGCCCAGACAACCAGGAGGTTGGCTTAGAAGCAGCCACCCTTGAAAGAGTGCGTAATAGCTCACTGGTCAAGTGATTCCGCGCCGACAATGTAGCGGGGCTCAAGCAATCCGCCGAAGCTGTGGCATTCATACTGTTACTCGGCATCGACTTTTGGTTGGTGTCCAGGTGTGTGGATGGGTAGGGGAGCGTCGTGCAGCGTGTGAAGCAGCCTAGTGATGGAGTTGTGGATGCTGCACGAGTGAGAATGCAGGCATGAGTAGCGAATGACGGGTGAGAAACCCGTCCGCCGGATGATCAAGGGTTCCAGGGTCAAGCTAATCTGCCCTGGGTAAGTCGGGACCTAAGGCGAGGCCGACAGGCGTAGTCGATGGACAACGGGTTGATATTCCCGTACCGGCATTAACACGACCCGACCGAACCCGCTGATGCTAAACCAACAAATCCATGATGTCTTCGGACGGAGTGGTGGAGTTGGTGACCCGAGGTGGTAGTAGGTGCATTGAGGAGTGACGCAGGAGGGTAGTCCAACCGCGGCGATGGTAGGCGCAAGCTGATCCGCGGGCAAGGTGGTAGGGCGAGGCATAGGCAAATCCGTGTCTCATTGAGCCTGAGAGCCGAGGCGGACCCGTTTAGGGGAAGTGGATGATCCCATGCTGCCGAGAAAAACTTCGCAGTGAGTGTTAGAGCCGCCCGTACCCCAAACCGACACAGGTGATCAGGTAGAGAATACCAAGGCGATCGAGTGAACCATGGTTAAGGAACTCGGCAAAATGCCCCCGTAACTTCGGGAGAAGGGGGGCCGGATCCGTTACCTCACTTGCTGAGGGAAGCGGTGATGGCCGCAGAGACCAGGCCCAAGCGACTGTTTACTAAAAACACAGGTCCGTGCGAAGAAGTAATTCGATGTATACGGACTGACGCCTGCCCGGTGCTGGAACGTTAAGGGGACAGGTTAGTCGGTTTCGGCCGGCGAAGCTTTGAACTTAAGCGCCAGTAAACGGCGGTGGTAACTATAACCATCCTAAGGTAGCGAAATTCCTTGTCGGGTAAGTTCCGACCTGCACGAATGGCGTAACGACTTGGGCGCTGTCTCAACCGTGGACTCGGCGAAATTGCATTACGAGTAAAGATGCTCGTTACGCGCAGCAGGACGGAAAGACCCCGGGACCTTTACTACAACTTGGTATTGGTGGTCGGTACAACTTGTGTAGGATAGGTGGGAGGCTGTGAAGCTCGGACGCCAGTTCGGGTGGAGTCATCGTTGAAATACCACTCTGGTTGTTCTGGCTGTCTAACTTTGGTCCGTTATCCGGATCAGGGACAGTGCCTGGTGGGTAGTTTGACTGGGGCGGTCGCCTCCTAAAAGGTAACGGAGGCGCTCAAAGGTTCCCTCAGCCTGGTTGGCAATCAGGTGTCGAGTGTAAGTGCACAAGGGAGCTTGACTGTGAGACAGACATGTCGAGCAGGGACGAAAGTCGGAACTAGTGATCCGGCGGTGGCATGTGGGAGCACCGTCGCTCAACGGATAAAAGGTACCCCGGGGATAACAGGCTGATCTTCCCCAAGAGTCCATATCGACGGGATGGTTTGGCACCTCGATGTCGGC
>NZ_JBVHFT010000029.1:0-70590 GCF_055562215.1 Kribbella sp. NPDC020701
ACTCAACCACCGCACAGCCACTCCATCTGCCGCATGAGGTTGACACAGGGAGTGTCATGGGGCCTCCCGGCCTGGACTGAGGAGCGGAGGGAGCGAAGCGACTGGAGCGACGAGGGAAGGCCGGGAGTCAAAGCCCCATGACCCTGCCGGTGCCGAAGGCCCGGCCAAAAGCACAGTCATCACGGAACCTCTACTGTGAACTCGGCGGTGTGGACCGCGCCCGCGTGTTGGAAGTCCAGGTACAGCCGGTACGTCCCGGCGGTGGGGAAGGTGGTCCCGAAGGTGATCGCCGGGCCGCCGTTCATGCCTGGGTCCGCGTGCTGGGCGGGGTGATTGTGCAGGTAGGCGAGGTCCCCGCCACGGAGCGAGACCAAGTGGCCGAAGGCGCCGAGGTAGGGCTCTAGGTCGGTGACTGGTTTGCCGCCGCGGCTGATCTGGAACGTCAGCTCGGATTCCTTCCCCGCGACCGGATTGCCTTGGAGCGTCACGTCGTACCCGTTGACGCTGTAGGTGCTCGCCGGCTTGGCCAGCGGGACCGGGGCGTAGGGGCCGGAGACGTTCACGTCGGTGCCGAGCGTGAGTTTCCGGTCCTGGCCGGCCGCCTGGAAGTCTGCGTACAGGCGCCAGGTCCCGCCGGAGGTGAAGGTGAACGGGATGCTCCACGCCCCGGTCGCATCCATCGTCGGATGCACGTGGTGGAAGCCGGACAGGTCACGCCGGACCACGATCAGGTGCAGGTCCTTCTCGTGGGTCTTGGTGTACTGCGTGACCGGCTTGCCGTCGGGTCCGTGGATCGTGAAGCGCAGTTGGGTCTTCGCGCCGGACTGGAAGGATGTGGTCGCCGGGGCGAACGTGTACCCGGCGTCGGAGACCGCGAGCCCGGGCAGTTGCCCGCCCTCGTCATGCTCGGCTTGCTCCATGCCGCCCATTTCTTCTCCGTGGGCAGCAGGGGTGCTGGACGCCGTGTCGGCCGCCGCGATCGGGTCGACCGCGGAGCCGATCGCGAACGCCGCCCCGAAGGCGAGCGCGAGCGCACCGGCGAACGCGCCGAGCCGGAGCGCGGCGGCCCGGTTCACGACGCCGCCAGTTCGTAGCCCGCCTCGTCGACGGCTTCGCGAACGGCGGCCTCGTCGAGAGCGGACTCACTGGTCACGTGGACGGCGGAGATGCCGCCGGCGTTCAGGTCGATGCTGACCTGCTGGACACCGGTCAGCTTGCCGATCTCCTCGGTCACGGCCGCGGTGCAGTGCCCGCAGGTCATCCCGGTGACGGAGTAGGTCGTAGTGGTCATATCAGCTCCTGAAGAACACGCCGCCTTCGGCGGCGGTGGGGGATGGATGTTTTCAGCTGCGAACCAGGCGGGCGATCGCGTCGGAGGCCTCGCGGACCTTCTCCTCGGCCTCGGCGCCACCCTTCTGTGCGGCCTCGACCACGCAGTGCGAGAGGTGCTCGTCGAGCAACTCCAGCGAGAACGACTGCAGTGCCTTGGTGGCGGCCGACACCTGGGTCAGGATGTCGATGCAGTACTTGTCCTCCTCGACCATCCGCTGCAGGCCGCGGATCTGGCCCTCGATCCGCCGCAGCCGCTTCAGGTGGCTGGTCTTCTCGGCGGTGTACCCGTGCACATGGGCGTCGGCGTCGGTCATCTCTCGCTCCTCTGGCTACCCCTCGGGGGTATGTCGACAGTACGAAAGTACCCCCTATGGGTATCCAGCGCAAGTCCTGCGCGGATACCCATAGGGGGTACTTGGTTCGGCGGGGTCAGAGTCCGAGGTCGGTGAGGCCCGGGTGGTCGTCGGGACGCGGACCCGACGCCCAATGGAACAGTCGCTCGGACTCCGCGATCGCCTGGTCGTTGATGCTGGCCCGCCGGATCCGCATCAGCCCGTTCTCGTCGAACTCCCAGTTCTCGTTGCCGTGTGAGCGGTACCACTGGCCGGCCGCGTCGTGGCACTCGTAGACGAACCGCACCGCGATCCGGTTGCCGGTGAACGCCCACAGCTCCTTGATCAGCCGGTAGTCCAGCTCGCGGCGCCATTTCTGGGTCAGGAACGTGACGACCTCGGCCCGGCCGTTGACGAAGACGTCCCGGTTCCGCCAGGCGGTGTCCGGCGTGTAGGCGAGCGAGACGGCCTCCGGGTCCTGCTTGTTCCACGCGTTCTCCGCGGCGCGGACCTTCTGGATCGCCGTCTCCTCGGTGAACGGGGGCAGCGGGGGTCGAGCGTTCACGACCAGCTCCTTCGGTTGACAGTATTCATTCAATCTTGGACCAGGCTGGCGGAGACATGCACTCGCCCAACAAACCTGTCACTCTGTGCGTCTGCTCACTGACGAGAGGGGGCGCGGGATGCCGGAAGCGGCGATCAGTACGCGCGGACTGCGCAAGACGTACCCGTCGAGTCACCGAAGTTCTTCCCGGCCTTCACCGGCCGGAAGAACCTGGAGCTGCTGGCCGCGGCGATCGGCACGCCGCGCACGCGGGTCGGTGAGGTGCTCGAGCAGACGTCGCTCGGTGACCGCGGCAAGGACCGGTACCGCGGGTACTCGCTCGGGATGAAGCAGCGGCTGGCGATCGCGGCCACGCTGCTGAAGGAGCCGGACCTGCTGATCTTCGACGAGCCGACGAACGGCCTCGACCCGGCCGGTATCCGCGAGATCCGCGAGACCATGCGGGCGCTCGGCGACCAGGGCAAGACCGTGCTGGTCAGCAGCCACATCCTGGCCGAGGTCGAGCAGGTCGCCGACACCGTCTCGATCATCGGCCACGGCCGGCTGCTCGCGTCCGGCACCGTCGCCGAGGTGATCGGCGGCGGTACGGCGACCACCGTCAAGGTTGCCGTGGACAACCACGAGGCCGCGACCCGGATCCTGGCCGCGGCCGGGATGACGGTGCGCGCCGACGGCAACTACCTGCTCGTCGACGGCGCGGAGCACCCCGCGGACGTCACTCGCCGCCTCGCCCACCAGGAGCTGTACGTGTCCGAGCTGGTCCCGGTCCGGGCCGACCTCGAGTCGGTGTTCCTCGAGCTGACCGAAGGCGAGGGATTGTGATGCTCCGCCTGAGCGGCGTCGAGCTGCGGCGGCTGACCTCCCGCCGGCTGACCGTGATCGGCGTCGTCGGGGTGCTGCTGATCATCGCGTTCCTGCTGTTCGCCACCTGGCTCGACGCGCGGCCGCAGTCCGCGCTCGACCAGGCGGGGGCGCAGCGGCAGTACGAGTTCGCGCACAAGGACTGGGTCGAGCACGCTGCCGAGAGCAAGAAGCTGTGCGAGGCGGACTACCAGAACCAGCCCGATCCGAAGCCGAAGATCGAGGACATGTGCGCCTACCCGGAGCCGAAGCTGGAGGACTTCGGCAAACCGCCGACGGTGTTCGCCCAGCTGATGCCGGAGCTGCTGCTCGGATCGTCGTACCTGCTGGTCTTCGCGGCGTTCCTGATCGGGGCGAGTTTCGTCGGTGCCGAGTTCAGTACCGGCGCGATCGGCAACTGGCTGACGTTCGAACCGCGTCGGCTCCGGGTCTACAGCAGCAAGCTGCTCGCCGCCGCCATCGGGTTCGTGCCGGTCGGGGCTGGTGTCCTCGCGATCCTGATGCTCGGCACGTATCTGATCGTCGCTCAGCTCGGCGACACGTCCACCACCACCAGCAAGGTCTGGGGTGATCTCGTCGCGACGGGTGGCCGGGCCGTGCTCGTGACGGCCCTGGGCGCCGCGATCGGTGGCATCACCGGGCTGCTGCTGCGGCACACAGCGGCCGCGATCGGGGTGGCGATGGGGTACCTGGTCCTGATCGAAGGGGTCTTCGGCAGTTTCCTCAACCAGGCGCAGCCGTGGCTGATCAAGCTGAACTTCGACGCGTTCGTCCGGCATGACGCGACGTACTACCTGAATCAGTGCAAGACCGGCAGCGACGGCAGCTACGTGTGCGAGAGCATCGAGAAGACGCTGTCGTTCGAGCACGGCGCTTGGTACCTGAGTGCGCTGACGGTCGCCCTGGTCCTGCTCGGCGCCGGGGTGTTCCAGCGCCGGGACATCAACTCCTGACGCGTCGCCGCCGCCATCCGAGCAGCACGATCCCGAGCGTGATCGCGGCGGCGGCCGCGCCGATCGCCAGGCCGCGGCGCAGGCCGGGCGGCGTGTAGGTGCAGTTGATCCGGTCGGCGTTTCCGGTCAGCGGTACCGCGACCAGGCCTCCGTAGTCCCGCGGAGTCTGGGCCTTCCCGTCCCCGGCCGAGCATTTCCAACCTGCAACCTTCGGTACGGCGACCACGGCGACCCCCCTGCTGCCGGGCGGTAGCGTCGCGCTGATCGAGTGACCGCCGGCCTTCACGTCCGTCGCTCCGCCCGCCCGCAGTCGCCGCACGGCCCTCGCCAGCGCTTGTTGATCGAGGCAACCGATCGCGCCGCTCGGCTCGATGCGCTGCGGCCCCTCGTCGAAGCTGATCTCGATCAGCACGATCCCGGACTTCGGCACGGTGCCCAGCTGGACCATCGCGCTGCTCGTGTTGATCCCCGGCCGGCGGGTCGCGGACAGCTCGTGCCACCGGTCGTCGGCCAGCCGTGCCCGGCCGCCCACGCGGGGGATGTAGAGGAAGGCCGTCGTACCCGCTGTGCACTGTGCGACCAGCCTCACGTCACCGGTGACGGACCTGCGGCCCCTGTACTCCGGGACCTCGTACACCGTTGACCCGAGCAGCCGCTCCTGCGCGACGTACGCGTTCGAGGAGGCCGGCGCGCCGAGTCGCCGGCGAAGCGTGACCAGCTGCGGAACCTCGGACCGGGTGATGTGCGGGCCGTCCTTCCCGAGCTGCAGCTTGGCCCCGATCGAGAAGATCGTGTCGGTCACCGGGTTGTCGAGGTCGTGCGACGCGCGGCCGTAGCCGGACCAGCCGAAGCCGAGACCGGTCAGCGTCTGGTTGAGCGAGTAGGGCAGCAGGCTGCTGTAGAGGCCGGCGCCCTGCCCGCCGAGCAGCAGCGGATCGTTCGGCGTCCCCGATGTCCCCGGGTCAGCCCGGTAGTTCGGCCAGTTGCTGGCCTCCAGGATCGTGGTGCGCCGCTGGGCCTGCGCGTCGTCCCACGCCGTCGACGACGCGCCGAGCACCTTCGACCGCTGCTCATCGGTGACCACCGCGGTCCACGTGGTCTCCACCGCGACGACGACCATCAGGATCGTGAACGCCGCCGCCACCGGCCACTTCGTACGTCGCACCGCGGGGACTCGGCGGATCACCCAAATGGCGCCGAACACAACCACCGTCAGGGTGCCGGAGGCGATCAGCACGGTCAACGCGTGCTGGGTCAGCAGCGGACTGCCGTCGGACAGCCAGGCGATCACGGCCAGCAGTACGCCGCCGCACAACAACTCGATCGGCCCCGGCAGGCGATACGCGACCGCCAGCCAGGCGAGCACGATGATGACGCCACACAGCAGGAAGGCCTCGCGGTACTGACTGCCGTTCGGGGTGTCGAAGCCGTGCCACATCTCCTGCGTCGGCGGCCAGCGGAACGACAGCGTCAGCAGGACGGTCGTCACCACCCAGACAGCCTTGGTCCGCCAGGGGACGTAGCGGTTGAAGGGCATCGTCAGGGCGAGCAGGAGCGCTACGGTTCCGACGTACAGGCTCGCGGTCTGGCCGACGCCCTCGGACAGCGGGAGCAGGCGGGACAGGAACAGGTCGATCGGCGACGGCTGGAAGACACCTGACGGCGACGGCGTCGCGGCGTCGTTGGCGGTGAGGACCGGTAGCAGGACGGGCGCGACCAACGCCATGCCGAGCACGAACGAGATACCGTGACGCAGCACCGCCCGCAGTCCCGGCATCCAGCCGAGGTCGCTGGTCAGCAGTCGCGCGAGCAGATACAGTCCAGCCGCGATCGTTGCCATGTAGGCGGTGTAGAAGTTGGACAGCCAGAAGACCGCGACCACCAGCACACTGAGCAGCCTGTTGGTGCGGCGTAGTGACCACTCGGCCACCAGAAAGAACATCGGCAGCGCGATCAGGCCGTCCAGCCACATCGGCACGTACCCGGCGTCGTCGATCGCCCAGCCGCAGACGCCGTACGACGCACCGAGCATCGCCGCAACCCAGCGGGGGCCTGGATGCATCTTGATCAGTAGGACCGCCATCGCGGCGGCCGCGAGGCTCAGTTTGAGGACGGTGATGACGTAGACGGCCAGATCGATCTGGTCGCGCGGGAAGAGACCCACCAGCAGGGACAATGGACTGCCGAGGACGACCCCGAAGTCGCCCAGGAAACCGACGCCGAACGCGCTCTGCCAGTTGAACAGCAGATCGCCCTGGGCGCCGCCGTGCAGGATGTCCCACAGATGGGCGAAGAAAGGGATGTACTGCGTGCCAAGATCGTTGGTACTGCGAGACAGTGAGCCGAAGGGATAGGTGCCGCGGATGATTCCGGAGGCGGTGAACACCGCCGCCACCAGCACGCCGGCGACCACTGCCGGTCGTAACGGTCGTGCCGCGCGCGGTTGCGCCTCGTTGTCCGAACCCACTGGCCGCCTCTCTGCTCGCCCTGGATGGTGCGCATGAGCACAACGATGCGCCTGAGCCTAGTGGTGCCTTGCTACAACGAGGTCGAGGTGGTCACGCGATTCCACGAGGCGCTCAGCCGTGAACTCGTCGCCACCGGGCGGCCGTACGAGATCGTGTACGTCGACGACGGTAGTACTGATGGGACGCTCGACGCGCTGGTCGGGTTGGCAGCCGCCGACGAAACGGTGCGCTACCTGTCCTTCAGCCGGAACTTCGGCAAGGAGGCCGCAATGCTGGCCGGCCTGCGGTACGCCGAAGGCGCCGCGGTGGTGATCATGGACGCCGACCTGCAGCACCCGCCGGAGCTGATCGGCCGGATGCTCGAGCAGTACGAGCGCGGCTTCGACCAGGTGATCGCCCGCCGCACCCGAACTGGTGACCCTGCTAGCCGGACGCTGTTCGCGCGGGCGTACTACTGGCTGATCAACCGCTGGGCCGACGTCGAGCTGGTCGACGGGGTCGGCGACTTCCGGCTGCTGTCGCGGCGGGCCGTGGACGGGTTGCTGGAGCTGGGTGAGTACAACCGGTTCTCCAAGGGGCTGTTCGCCTGGATCGGGTTCGAGTCGATCCTGTTCGAGTACGAGAACGTGAAGCAGTCGGACCGCAAGAGCCGATGGACGTTCCGGCGCCTGTTCGAGTACGGCCTCGACGGGCTGCTGTCGTTCAACAACCGGCCGCTGCGACTGGCGATCTACGTCGGCCTGCTGCTCACCGGGGTCGCCGCCGGGTACGCCGTCTGGGTGATCGCGGTCGCGGTCCTGCACGGCGTGGAGATGCCGGGCTACGTCACGCTGATCGCGGCGATCACCGGCCTCGGCGGCCTGCAGATGGTCATGCTCGGGGTGATCGGCGAGTACATCGGCCGGATCTATTACGAGACGAAGAAACGCCCGCACTACCTGCTCAAGCAGACCAACTTGGATCCCGCGGACCGGCTGAACGACAGACCGGCCCCGGGCGGACGAACCACCCAGGGCCGGTAGGACTGCTACTGCCGAATCAGGCGGTCAGCCGCTCGTCGGTGGAGGTGGAGAACAGGTGCAGCTTGTCCGGCAGCGCCGCCAGGTGGATGGTCGAACCCTTCTCGACCGGCATCCGGGCGTCGATCCGGGCGACGATCTGCTGGTGCTCGTTGTTGTGCTCGGCGGTGCCGTACAGGTACGCGTCGGCGCCGAGCTCCTCGACCACGGCGACGTGCACCGGCAGGCCCTGGTCGGCGACCTTGAAGGCCTCCGGCCGGACGCCCAGGGTCAGCGTCTTGTCGTTGCCGGCCTTGGCCAGCAGGCTGCGCTCGAGCGGGATCACGTAGTCGCCCAGCTTCGCGCCGCCCTCGGTGATGTCCGCGGTCAGCAGGTTCATCGCCGGCGAACCGATGAAGCCCGCGACGAACTTGTTCTTCGGGTGGTCGTACAGGTTCAGCGGGGTGTCGACCTGCTGGAGCAGACCGTCCTTGAGGACGGCCACCCGGTCGCCCATCGTCATGGCCTCGACCTGGTCGTGCGTGACGTACACCGTGGTGACACCGAGACGCTGCTGCAGCTCGGCGATCTGGGTGCGGGTCTGGACACGCAGCTTGGCGTCGAGGTTCGACAGCGGCTCGTCCATCAGGAAGACCTGCGGGTTACGCACGATGGCGCGGCCCATGGCGACACGCTGACGCTGACCACCGGACAGCGCCTTCGGCTTGCGCTCGAGGTACTCCTCGAGGCCCAGCAGCTTGGCCGCCTCCATCACGCGCTTGGCGCGGTCCTCCTTGGAGACACCCTGCATCTTCAGGGCGAAGCCCATGTTGTCCGCGACGGACATGTGCGGGTAGAGAGCGTAGTTCTGGAACACCATCGCGATGTCCCGCTCCTTCGGCGGACGGTGCGTGACGTCGCGGTCGCCGATGTAGATGGAACCCTCGTTGACCTCTTCGAGGCCGGCGAGCATCCGGAGGGAGGTCGACTTTCCACAACCCGACGGGCCGACGAGCACCATGAACTCGCCGTCCTCGATCTCGAGGTTGAGCTTGTCGACGGCGGGGGTGTCACCACCGGGGTAGATCCGGGTTGCCGCCTTGAAAGACACAGTGGCCATGACGATGTACTTCCCTTCACCGGCAGGAACGTGCCGGACGATCCGAGTAAAGGCCCCCGGGCGGGGGTGCGCCTATCCTCACCCGGCCCGCTGGTCCTGACAAGGTGTACGGCGTGTGACGTGTCCGTACTGTTCACGTTGTGGACAGATCCACGCAGTCTGCAAGTTCTTGCAGGATCTTGCTGCAAAGTCAACGGCCGGCTGGGTACAGTGCCCGGCGTGAGCAACAGAGCACGGCTGGCGGACATCGCGGCCAAGGCGGGGGTCAGTGAGGCCACGGTCTCGCGGGTGCTGAACGGCAAACCGGGGGTGGCGGAGGACACCAAACAGTCCGTCCTGACGGCGCTCGACGTACTCGGGTTCGAGCGGCCGACGCGGTTGCGGCGGCGGTCCGCGGGGCTGATCGGGCTGGTGATGCCGGAGTTGATCAACCCGATCTTCCCGGCGTTCGCCCAGGTGATCGAGTCGGCACTGTCGCAGCGCGGCTTCACGCCGGTGCTGTGCACCCAGTCGCCGTCCGGTGCGACCGAGGAGGAGTACGTCGAGATGCTGCTGGAGCGCGGCGTCTCCGGGATCATCTTCGTCTCCGGTCTGCACGCGGACACCGGAGCCGACCACGCCCGGTACCAGGCGCTGGTGGAGCGCCGGTTGCCGGTGGTGTTCGTGAACGGCTGGCTGCCCGCGGTGGAGGCGCCGTTCGTCTCGTCCGACGAGTACGCCGCGATGGAGCTGGCGGTCTCACACTTGGTTGCCCTCGGCCACCGCCGGATCGGGTTCGCGTCCGGGCCGGAGCGGTTCATCGTGGTGCAGCGCAAGCTGGCCGGCTACCGCACCTCGATGAAGGCCCAGCTCGGGGTGTCCGACGAGGACCTGAACCCGTTGGTCGCGCTGAGCATGTTCGGCGTCGAGGGTGGTGCCGCGGCGGCGCAACAGTTGCTCGACGCGCAGGTCAGCGCGGTCATCTGCGGCTCCGACATGATGGCTCTCGGCGTCATCCGGGCCGCTCGCCAGCGCGGCTTCGCCGTCCCCGCCGACCTCTCCGTCGTCGGCTACGACGACGCCCCGATGATGGAGTTCACCGACCCGCCCATGACCACGATCCGCCAGCCGGTCCAATCCATGGCCCTCGCCGCAGTCCAGTCCCTACTGGAAGAAGTCCGCGGCCACGCCACCCCCCACACCGAGTTCCTCTTCCGCCCCGAACTCGTCGTCCGAGGCTCAACCGGCCCGGTGCGCTAGTACCGCAACTAGCTCCGGCCCGGAACCGTCCCCTGCCGGGCGGCTCCGGGCCGGAGGGCTCGGGGTACTGGGCTACTTGGAGATGTGGAAGGCCGCGGTGGGGAGGGCGGTCTTGCCGTTGGCCCACAGCGAGTTCACCTTGGCGCGCTCGGTGGAGTCCGGGTACGGATTGGTGCAGGACGGGCCGGGGCCGCCGCCGGACATCAGCTCGGAGCAGGGGCCTGAGTAGTGGTCAGGCAGGCCGAGCACGTGGCCAGTCTCGTGGGCGGTGATCCTGGTCGGGTCGTACTGCTGCGCCTGGGCGTAGTCGAGGAACACGTACCCGCTGCCGTGGCCGTCGGTGGACGCGTACGAACCGCGCGGGTCGTTGCCCTCGGTGTAGTAGAAGTCGTAGTTGCTGCCCTCGACGAGGCGGACGTTGCTGACCGAGGAGTTCCAGATCTGCGTACTCGAGCTGATCTGGGACGCGAAGCTCGGCGCGTCGACGGCGTACGTCACGGTGACGGCGGCGACCTTCTGGCCGGACTTGGCCTGCTTGGCCATCTTGGCCCGGGCCGACTTCATCACGGCGTCGTAGAACGCCTTGGTGGCGGCTTCGTCCTGCGGCGAACCGACGTACGCCGCACGCGTCGCGGCGGTCGAGACGGACGAGTCGGTGGCTGGTGCCGAGGCGGTGGGGGACGCGGCGGCGAAGGCGGGGACGGCGAGCGCGGCGGCGGCGAGCCCCGCGAGCGAACTCAGGATACGGCGATGCGACATGGAGGGCCTCACTCCGGATCAGTGGCGGATAGCGACGGGCGGATTACCGTTCGCTACCTCCGGATGCTGCCAAGACTCCAGGAGTTCCGCACCAGATCCCACAAAACCCTGGGGATAACCCGCGAATCACCGATGCCGTTCTATGCCCCTCATAACAACGCGGGTATGGCCGGGCGGGGAGCTGACGCCAGTTCTCATCAGCGCGGTCGTCCGGCTCACCGGCGCCGTCCTGCAGTCGATCGCGGGCGAGCAACGCCGCAGGTCACGATCGCGTGTCGGGAGCGCGGAGCGGGTGCGACGAAGACATCGCAGGGGTTTGGGTGCCAAGCGGCGGTCATCACCAGCTCCACGTGAGTTCCCAGAGCTGTGAACTCGCGACGGACTGGGAGGGTTTTCTGCCCGATTCGGGGGTAAAAGCCTCCCCGGTCCGGGTGGCTGACGGTCGGCGTGAGGGCGGTCGTCTCGCGGGTGTGCGCCGGCCTCGGGTGGTTGATCGCGCACGACAGCGCGCAGCACGCGTGGGAAGACTCAGGACTCGCCGGGGATGCCGACGTTGAGGAGGCGGGCGCCGGCGCCGCGTTCGGCGAGGCGGTCGGCCTTGTTGTAGAGGTTGCAGCGCTGCAGGCTCAGGCAGCCGCAGCCGATACAGCTGTCGAGGTCGTCGCGGAGGCGCTCGAGCTCGGAGATCCGCTCGTCGAGCCGGCTTCGCCACGACTTCGACAACCGGCTCCAGTCCGCGCGGGTCGGCGTCCGGTCGTCGGGCAGCGAGTCCAGCGCGTTCTTGATCTCGGCGAGCGCCAGGCCGACCCGCTGGGCAGCCTGGACGAACGCGATCCGCCGCAACGTGCTGCGCTGGTATTGCCGCTGGTTGCCGGCCGTCCGCCGCGAGTCGATCAGACCTTGGTCCTCGTAGAACCGCAACGCCGATGCCGCTACTCCGGACCGATGTGCGATCTCCCCGATCGAGAGCCAGTGCTCCTTGCTGGGGACGTTCTCCTCTCCCATACCGCCACCCTAGGGCGGGAGACCAGAAACTCAAGCTCACTTGAACTGCGGAGAAAGGGGCCTCGGGCACACCAGTCCGCCAACTGGTCTGCCAGTTGGCCGGGTGGTCAGGAGCGGCCGCCCGGTCGGGTATACTTTTGCCTGTCGGTGCGCGCGTCGCGTCACCAGAGTTACTTCCAGGCGCTCCGACCCGTCGGTTTCAGCATCCGGCTGAAGTTCCCCGGCGACATGGGTGCAACGCGATAGCACCCGCAGGTCGATGCCCGTCTCCTGCTCAGCACGCTCTTCCGGTCATTTTCCGTGACCGGCGCTCGCGTGCGGCTGCGATCCGGCTAATCGTCCGTGACGTTGAGAGAGAGATTCGTGACCCAGCACCACCAGGACCACCCCGAATCCGGCGGCGAGCAGGCCGACGGTCGGATCAAGAAGCCGCGGCACAAGAAGTTCCAGACCCAGTCGTACGGCGAGCGGATGGCCGCCGAGACGACCGCGCCGACGACCGGCGACGTCCGGAACGACGCTGCGCGCGGTGAGCGCCGTGGCGGCCCCTCCCAGTACTCCGACCGCGGCTCCCGCACGAGCCGTCCGGTGAAGGGCTACCGCGCCGAGCGCGCCAACCAGCCCGGTCGCGACGACCGCCCGCAGTACAACCGCGGCGACCGTAACGACCGTAATGACCGCAGCGACCGTCGGAACGACCGTGGCGACCGGCCGCAGTTCAACCGTGACGACCGTGGCGACCGGCCGCAGTTCCGTCGCGACGACCGCCCGCAGTACAACCGCGATGACCGCGGCTACAACCGGATCGACCGCCGCGACGACCGTGGCGACCGTCCCCAGTTCAACCGTGACGACAGGCCGCAGTACAAGCGCGATGACCGTGGCGACCGCCCGCAGTTCCGTCGCGACGACCGCCCGCAGTACAACCGTGACGACCGCAGTGACCGTCCCCAGTTCCGTCGGGACGACCGGCCGCGCTTCGAGCGGAACGACAAGCAGTACGAGCGTCCGAGCAACCAGGACACCCGGCGCGAAGAGCCGGTCGACCTGGGCACCGTTGCTGAGGACAACCAGTTCGCCGCCCTCGGGCTCGCCCCGCGGCTGGTGCAGCGGCTGGCGCGGGACGGGATCACCACCCCGTTCCCGATCCAGGCTGCGACCATCCCGGACGCGCTGGCCGGCAAGGACGTTCTCGGCCGCGGCCAGACCGGCTCCGGTAAGACTCTCGGCTTCGGCCTGCCGACGCTGATGCGGCTGGCCGGCGGCCACACCGAGTCCCGCCGCCCGCGGGGCGTGGTCCTGGTCCCGACGCGTGAACTCGCGATGCAGGTGCACGACGCCCTCGAGCCGCTGGCGCACGTGATGAACGTGTCGATCAAGCTGATCGCCGGCGGCCTGCCGTACCCGAAGCAGATCGAGTCGCTGCGTCGCGGTGTCGACCTGCTGATCGCCACCCCGGGCCGGTTGATCGACCTGTGCGAGCAGGGCGCGGCCGACCTCGGTGCCGTGGAGATCGCGGTCCTCGACGAGGCCGACCACATGTGCGACATGGGCTTCATGCCGGCGGTCACCACGCTGCTCGACATGACGCCGCCGGAAGGCCAGCGCCTGCTGTTCTCGGCGACGCTGGACAACGACGTCGACAAGATCGTGAAGACCTACCTGAAGGACCCGGTGCAGCACTCGACCGAGTCCGGCCAGGCCTCGGTGAGCACGATGGAGCACCACCTGCTGGTGATCGAGCCCGGCCACAAGCAGTCGCTGACCGCCGAGCTCGCCAGCCGGGACGGCCGGACCATCGTGTTCGTCCGCACCAAGCTGGGCGCCGACCGGATCGCCACCCAGCTGCGCGACCGTGGCGTGATGGCCGCGGCGCTGCACGGCGGCCTGACCCAGGGCGTCCGCAACCGGACGCTGGACCAGTTCAAGGACGGGTCCGTACCGGTGCTCGTGGCAACGGATGTGGCGGCCCGTGGCATCCACGTCGACGATGTCGGCCTGGTGGTTCAGGCTGACCCGCCGGCCGAGCACAAGGACTACCTGCACCGTGCGGGTCGTACTGCGCGGGCCGGGGGCAAAGGTGCCGTCGTCACGCTCGTCCTGCCGCACCAGCGGCGTGGGATGATGCGGATGGCCGAGACCGCCGGAGTCAAGGCCGAGCCGGTTCGTGCCCGTCCGGGCGACGAGCTGGTCACCGAACTGACCGGTGGCACGAAGCCGTCCGGGTACCCGGTGAAGCTGCCGGCCCCGAAGCCGCAGCGCTTCAGCAAGGGCGGCGGCGGCAAGCGGTTCGGCAGCAGCCGTCCGGGCAACCGCGGCAGCAACGGACCCCGTCGTACCGAGCGGAAGTCCTACCAGCACTGAGCAACTGGAAGGCCCGGTTTCCTGTACTACCAGGGAAACCGGGCCTTTTGCTTAGGTGAGGATCGCCCAGAGCCTGGCCACGATCATCGCGATCTCGTCCGCGTCGAGCGGGACGAGCTCGAGCATCAACTCGTCCTCCGCGACCCGTTCGGTCATCACGTAGATCGGCGGTGACCCGGCTTCGAGCTCGGTGGCGACGCGCTTCGCGTCCGGAACCTTCAGCAGTACGCGCGACACCTGCAAGCCGGTGGGATCCGGGACCACCTCGGCCGTGACCTCCGGGATGCGCTCGGCCGCCGCGGCGAATGCGACCACCTTGGACAGCTCGTCGGCCTCCCACTTCATCCGGTCCAGGGCCTGCCACTCCTCCAGGGCCGCGATGACGCCGACGATGGCCTCCTTGGTCGGCTTCATCACCCGGCCGATGCCCTTCTCCTGCGCACGGACGGCCTGAACCAGCGGCCAGGTGCCCGCGACCAGGCCGGCGGTGGGGGAGCCGAGGTACTTCTGCCCGCTGACGAGCACCAGATCCGCGCCGGTCGCCAGCAGATCCGCGATCCGCGGGAACTGGGCCGCGCCGTCGATGATCGCGGGGACGCCGCGGCGGTGCGCGGCCCGTACGGCGGCGACGAGGTCGAGCGGCTCGCCCTGCGTCAGCCGCGACGATACGAGGAACAGGCAACTGACGTCCGGGCCGTCGAGCTCCTCCTCCAGATCGCCAACGCTACAACGGGTTTCGTCGCCGGCGAGGTCGACCTGAGCACCGGCCAACCGGATGCCCTGCAGGTTGGAATGGCCGTAGTCGGCCACGTGGCAGGCAGGCATCACCACTCGGTGATGCATGTCGGTTGCGTCCGGCAACGCCGCGATCCGGCGCGGGTCGCCGCCGGTCATGGTGGCCGCGACGGCGAGTGTGATCCCGGCCGCGGTGCAGTGCACGACCGCGCCCGCCTGCGCGCCGGTCACCTGCGCGATGCCCTCGCTGGCGCGATCGCCCAGCTCGTCCATCACGAAGAATTCGGGTAGTGCCTGTGCGACAGCCGCCGCCACCCCGTCGGAGCTCCGGGACACCCCGAGCGGGGTGAACGTCCCCCTGGCGTTGATCACCACACTCAACCGATAACGCTCATGGATGCTCATGGTGATCCACACAGTAGTGGTCACTGTCAGCAATTGGCGAGAGTCTAGGCGTGAAACCTTGACCCGAAAGCTACTGGTGAGTCATTCTCACTTTCATTCGAGCCAGGGAGGTTTCCCGTGCCCCGCCCCGCACTTCGAACCCGCCTTCGTACGACGATCGCCGCGGTCGGCGTCACCGCCGTACTCGCAGCGCTCCCCACACCCACGCAGGCAAAGCCCGAAGCGGCTGTCGCGACACCGACCGACTATTGCGTCGGGCAATGTCGCGACATCCTGCCGCCGGGGCAGAACGGCAACGCGACCTTCACGGATCTCCTTGCTTTCAAGGCTTTCGGGATCAGACCGGCACACTTCAGCGACACCGTGAAGCCGTACCAGGACTTGGTCTGGAACTCCCAAGGCATCACCGACGACGGCCTCGCGCCGTACTACGACGACTCGTCGTTCGGAGTGAAGCCGAACGACGTCGCGAGCACGATCCACCCGCGCGCGGACGTGACGATCGTGCGCGACAAGTCCCGTGGCGTCCCGCACATCACCGGCACCACCCGGCAGGGCGTCATGTTCGGCTCCGGGTACGCCGGGGCGCAGGACCGGCTGTTCGTCATGGACGTGTTCCGGCACCTCGGTCGCGGCCAGCTGACCCCGTTCGCGGGTGGAGCGGCGGCCAACCGTGCGTTCGAGCAGGAGTTCTGGCGGACCGCGCCGTACACGGAGGCCGATCTGCAGCGTCAGTACGACGATGCCGACGAGCTGTACGGCGCCGACGGCGTGAAGATGCAGCAGGACATCCAGGCCTGGGTGGACGGCGTCAACAACTACATCAACACCGTCGGCATCGCCTACCCGGGTGAGTACGTCGCCCTCGGCCTCGACTGGCCGACGCAGCCGTGGAAGGTGACCGACGTGGTTGCCACGGCGGCTGTGGTCGCGGGCATCTTCGGCACCGGTGGCGGCTCCGAAGTCGCTTCGGCACTGGCGATGCTCGAGGCACAGGCGAAGTACGGCGTTGCTCAGGGCACCAAGGTGTGGGAGTCGTTCCGGTCGCAGAACGACCCGGAAGCCAGTACGACGGTGCACAACGGCACGACCTTCCCGTATGGCACGACGGGTCCGAATCCGGCCGGCCGCGCAATGCCGGATCGTGGTTCGGTCACCCCCGAGCCCGAGGTGATCGACCAGACGGTGAACAAGACCGCCGCCGCGAAGCCCGCGCCGAAGGGCTCGGAGTCGTTGAAGGGCATCTTCGATGGCGGTCTGTTCCCCCAGGGCTTCGGCAAGAAGGGCATGTCGAACGCGCTGCTCGTCTCCGGCGCCCACACCGAGAGCGGCAACCCGGTTGCCGTCTACGGACCGCAGACCGGGTACTTCGCTCCACAGTTGCTCATGCGGCAAGAGCTCCAGGGACCGGGCGTCAGTTCACGCGGGATCGCCTTCGCCGGACTCAACTTCTACACGCTGATCGGCCGCGGCCCCGACTACTCGTGGAGCGCGACGTCGGCCGGGCAGGACATCACCGACACGTTCGCCGTACCGCTGTGTGAGCCGGGCGGCGGGACGCCGACGAAGAACTCGCAGTTCTACGACTTCCGCGGGCAGTGTGTCCCGATCGAGCGGCTCGAACGGCACAACGAGTGGTACTCCAGCCTGGGTTCGTCCGAGCCGGCTGGGTCGTACACGTTGGTTGCCCTGCGCACCAAGTTCGGGATCGTCACGCATCGCGGGACGGTCGGCGGGAAGCCGGTGCTGTTCACCAAGAACCGGTCGACGTACGGCAACGAGGCCGGATCGGCGCTCGGGTTCATGCAGTTCAACGACCCGGACCGGATCCACTCGGCGGCAGACTTCCAGAGGGCCGCGGCCGACATCGGCTACACGTTCAACTGGTTCTACACCGACAAGTCGTCGATCGCGTACTTCAACTCCGGTGACAACCCGGTCCGCGCGGCCGGTGCCGACCCGAACCTGCCGACCTGGAGCTCGTACGAGTGGCAGGGCTGGAACACCGACACCAACCGGGCCACCTACACGCCGGCCGCACAACATCCGCAGGTAGTGAATCAGGACTACCTGACCAGCTGGAACAACAAGCAGGCGCCCGGGTTCTCCGCGTCGGACGGGCAGTGGGGTTACAACGCGGTCTACCGCAGCCAGCCGCTCGACGATCGGATCAAGGCGGTCATCGACAGCGGGCAGAAGTTCACCCGCGGCAAGCTGGTCGAGGCGATGGAGGACGCGGCCACGGTCGACCTCCGCGGCGATCAGGTGCTGCCGTACCTGCTCCGTGTCCTGAAGAGCGCGCCGATCACCGATCCCGCCGTGGCCGACGCGGTCGCCAAGCTGACCGCGTGGCAACAGGCCGGCGCCCATCGCAAGACGCCGAGCGCGTCGTCGACGACGTACGATCACGCCGACGCGATCCGGATCCTCGACGCCTGGTGGCCGCTGCTGGTGCCGGCCGAGTTCAAGGACCTCGGCCCCGACCTGTACGCCGCTCTGGTCGCGAACCTGAAGATCGACGAGCGGCCGAGTGCGCAGGGCTCCGCGTTCCAGAGCGGGTGGTGGGGTTTCGTTCAGCGCGACCTGCGCAAGGTGCTCGGCGATCCGGTCAACACACCGCAGCCGGTCACCTTCTGCGGCGCTGGTTCGCTCGCCACCTGCCGGTCAGTACTCACGGACTCTTTGCTAGCAGCAACCAAGGTGCCGGCGGCGACGACGTACCCGGCGACAGCGGACTGCGCGGCGGGGAACCAGTTCTGCGCGGACCAGATCATGCACCAGCCGATGGGTGGGATCACCCAGGACCGCATGGCGTGGGTCAACCGGCCGACGTACCAACAGGTGGTCGAGTTCCCGGCGCGGCGGGGTGACGATGTCAGCAACCTCGCGGCGGGGAAGACCGCGACCGCGAGCAGTTACGAGAAGGGCTGGTACAACTCACCGCCGGCCCAGGCGGTCGACGGGAAGCTGGACACCCGATGGGCCAGCGACTGGTCCGATCCGCAGTGGCTGAAGGTTGACCTCGGCAACGAGCAGACGATCCGGCGGGTGGTGCTGAACTGGGAGGCGGCGTACGGGAAGTCGTACCGGGTGGAGGTCTCGCGGGACGGGACGAACTGGCAGCAGGTGTTCGCGACGACGACCGGGAACGGGGGCGAGGATGTGGTCCGGTTCGGGGCCGTCGCGGCCAGGTATGTGCGGGTCACCGGGACTGTCCGGGCTACGTCGTACGGGTACTCCCTCTACGAACTCCAAGTCTTGAGGCAATGATGAGGGCATGACACAGAACTATCCTCCGAACCCGAACCAGCCGTACCCGCCGCAGCAGGGCTATCAGCAGGGTCCGCCCCCGGGCTACGGGCCGCCGCCGCAGCAGGGGTACCAGCAGGGTCCGCCGCCGCAGGGCTACGCGCAGCCCGGGTACGGACAGGCTCCGGGCAACTATCAGCCGGCGCAGCAGAACGCGCCGCATGTCGCTCCGCAGGGTTCGCCGTACCCGGTGCTCGTGTCGACGATGAACGACCTGCCCGGGTACACCGCGGAAAAGGTGTTCGGCGAGGTCTTCGGGCTGACCGTGCGGAGCCGCGACTTCGGGTCGAACTTCACCGCGAGTTTCCGCTCACTGGGTGGCGGCGAGGTGCCGGAGTACACCCAGATGCTGGCGGAGTCGCGGCACGTCGCGGTGATGCGGATGTGCCAGATGGCCCAGCAGATGGGCGCCAACGCGATCCTCGCGATGCGGTTCGACTGCAACGAGATCGCGCAGACGATGAGTGAGGTGGCGGCGTACGGCACGGCCGTGATCGTGCGGAAGGTCGAGCCGCCGCGGGTCCAGGACAGCAAGCCCGATGAGGATGATGCGAATGGAAGCTGACCCAGCGAGCGAACAGTCAGTGCGGCCGTTTCCGCCCGGATTCAGGTGGGGCGTCTCGACGTCGGCGTACCAGATCGAGGGAGCCGTGGCCGAAGGTGGCCGCGGTCCCTCCACCTGGGACACGTTCTGCGCCGAGCCGGGCCGGATCCTCAACGGCGACACCGGCACGGTCGCATGCGACCACTACCACCGGTACGCCGAAGACGTCGCGCTGATGCGTGAGCTGGGGGTGGACACCTACCGGTTCTCGTTCTCCTGGCCGCGGATCCAGCCGTCGGGGACCGGTCCGGGGGACGCCGCCGGCCTGGACTTCTACGACCGGTTGATCGACACGTTGCTCGGCGCCGGGATCCGGCCGGCGCCGACGCTGTACCACTGGGACACCCCACAGCCGCTGGAAGACGAGGGCGGCTGGCTTTCACGCTCGATTGCGGATCGTTTCGCCGACTACACGGCACTGCTGGCTGCGCGGTTCGCGGATCGGGTGCCGCAGTGGATCACGATCAACGAGCCGATGGTGCTGACGTTGATGGGGTACTCGCTCGGTGCGCATGCGCCGGGCAAGGAACTGCTGTTCGACGCGTTGCCGGTCGCGCATCATCAACTGCTCGCCCACGGTCGCGCGGTGCAGGCGTTGCGGGCGGGCGGCGCGACCGAGATTGGCATCGCGTCCAACCACGCGCCGACCTGGCCGGCCAGCGACAGCGTCGAGGACAAGGAAGCGGCCGGGCTGTACGACAACCTGATCAACTGGATGTTCGCCGATCCGGTCCTCCTCGGGACTTACCCATCGGGCTTCGAAGCCGCGATGCCCGGCCCGGTTGAGGACGACCTGGCGATCATCTCGACACCGCTCGACTTCTTCGGCATCAATCACTACGCACCCGTGTCCGTCGGCGCCGCGACCGGACAGGCCGACACCGCCGCGACCGACGGCATCCAGCTGCCTCCCGGCTTGCCCTTCGAGCCCCGCCAGCTCGCGGGTTTCCCCACCACGGACTTCGGCTGGCCGGTGGTGCCCTCGGCGTTCGGCGAGATCCTGCGGATCTTCAAGGACCGGTACGGCGATCGGCTGCCGCCCCTCTACATCACCGAGAACGGGTGCGCGATCAACGCCGAGCCCGTCGACGGGGTTGTCGACGATCAGCGGCGGATCGACTACCTGGACGGGTACCTGCGCTCGTTGCGCGCTGCGATGGACGACGGGATCGACGTTCGGGGGTACTTCCAGTGGTCGTTGCTGGACAACTTCGAGTGGGCCGCCGGGTACTCGCAGCGGTTCGGGTTGGTGCACGTCGACTTCGACACGCTGGTGCGGACTCCGAAAGCGTCGTACCACTGGTTCCGTGACCTGATTGCGCAGAACCGCGGATGATCCCCGAGCCGGGGGTGGTGCCGGCGGCGTTCGCCGAGCCCACAGTTCGGGTCCGGCCGGGCTGGACGGCTGCCGTCGTACTGGCGAACGTCGGGGTGTTCGCGGCCTGGCTCGGACCGATCCAGGTGGTGCTCGCGAAGCAGTCCGAGGCGGTTGCTCCTGACAACAAGGAGTTCATCTACGGGTTGGTCACCGGGGTTGGCGCGGCGGTCTCGGTGTTCGCGAATCCGGCGTTCGGCGCGATCTCGGACCGGACCACGTCTCGCCGCGGTCGCCGGGCACCCTGGGTACTCGCGGGTGCCGTCGGAGGTGCCGTTGGTCTGCTGATCCTGGCCGGGGCGACCGCGGTGGCGTTGATGATTGTCGGCTGGTGCCTGATGCAACTGTTCGGCAACGCGTTGCTGGCCGCCGTGACCGCGACCGTCCCGGACCGGGTGCCGGTCGACCAGCGCGGAGTCGTCGGCGGCTGGGTCGCGATCTCACAGGTGCTGGGTGCGCTGGTCGGCACCGCGCTGGCGACTGTTGCCGGTGGCATCGGACTTGGGTACGTCGCGTGTGCCGGGTTCCTGCTGCTGTCCGTCGTACCGTATCTGCTGCGCAGTCACGACACCCCACTGGTCACACCGCCGCCACCGCTGGTGCTGCGGGAGTTCCTTCGTGGGTTCTGGATCAGTCCGCGGCGGTATCCGGACTTCGGGTGGGCTTGGCTGACGCGGTTCCTGTTCAACGTCGGGAACGCGCTCGGCACGCTGTACCTCTTCTACTACCTGCAGGACGAGGTCGGGATCGACGACGCGGACACCGGCGTACTGATCCTGACCGCGATCTACAGCGTCTGTGTCCTGGCCACCGCGATCGGGTTCGGCCGGTGGTCGGACCGGAGCGCGCGGCGAAAGATCTTCGTCACCTGCTCCGGCGTCGTGATGGCCGTCGCCGGCGTGATCCTCGCCCTCTGGCCGACCTGGCCCGGCGCGATCCTCGGCGCGATCGTCCTCGGCACCGGCTTCGGCGTCTACCTGTCCGTCGACTTCGCCCTCCTCACCGAAATCCTCCCCAGCGCCCGCGACCGCGCCAAGGACCTCGGCGTCATCAACATCGCCAACTCCCTCCCCCAGGTCCTGGCCCCCGCCATCGCCGCCCCCATCGTCAAACACGCCGGCGGCTACCCCGTCCTCTACCTCCTAGCCGCGGCTGTCACCGCCCTAGCCGGCCTCCTCGTCCGCCAGATCAAGTCAGTTGCTTGACGACTGCCTTCGCGACGGAGTTCGTGGCGGTGATCTTGATGTGTTGGAGGTTTAGCCAGTGGGCGAGGAGTTGGAGTTCGGTGGCTAGGGGGTGGGTGAAGTCGGGGGTGTGGGGTTCGGGGGTGAGGGTGGGGACTTCGAGGGTGGAGGTGGCGCGGTTGGATTTCAGGTCTACTCGGGCTGCCAGGCGGTCGCCCAGGAGGAAGGGGAGGACGTAGTAGCCGTGGATGCGTTGGGGGGCGGGGGTGTAGATGCTGATGCGGTAGAAGAAGTCGAAGAGGTGGTGGGTGCGGTCGCGGTTCCAGATCAGGGGGTCGAAGGGAGAGAGGAGGGCGCGGGCGTCGACCGGGCGGTCCTTGGCTTCGTGCCAGCGGTAGCTCTGTTGGGAGACGCCTTCTACGCGGACGGGGATGAGGTCGCCGGACTCGACCAGTTCGGCGATCACCTGGCGGGCGGTTGCGGTGGGCAACGAGAAGTGGCCCTGGCCGGCGCCGCAGAGGTCGCGGGCGGTGGCGACGCCCAGACCGCGGGCGGCGATCCGGACGAGCTCGCGGCGGGCCTCGTCGGCGGGTAGTTCGGGCGCGGACAGTACGTCGGCCGGCAGGACCCGCTCGGTGAGGTCGTAGACCCGCTCGAAGTTCCGGCGTCCCGCGATCGTCACCCGGCCCGCGCAGAACAGGTACTCGATCGCGATCTTCGCGTCCTGCCAATTCCACATCCGGCCGGTGGTCGGATCCGGATCCGGGTCGGACCGCTTCCGCCGTACGCCGTCCGGACTCGCCTGACCGGCCGTGAGTGGACCCTGCTCGGTGATCATGGCGAGCACCTGGGCGGCGTACCCGGGTTTCTCGGCGTTCAGCCGCCGCATCCCCGCGACGACCGACCACGGCGCGGTCACGTCCGGGCCGAGCTCCTGGTCCCAGACCTGCTGCTCCGCCGCCCGCATTCGCCAACGCAGCAACGGGTAGTAGCTCAACGGCAGCAGCGCAGCCTTGTGTCCCCAGAAGTACTCGAAGAGCTCCCGCTCGTCGCCCCAGCTCAGCCGGTCGAGCGTCGTACGCGCGTAGTCCCCGACCCGCGCGTACACCGGCAGATAGTGCGACCGGCACAACACATTCACCGAATCCAGCTGCAGCACCCCCGCTGCCCCGATCGCCTTCCGCACCTGGCGAACGTCGCCCCGCCGCGGCCGCCCCTCGCCGAACCCCTGCGCATTCAGGGCAATCCGCCGCGCGACGTCCACCGAGATCTCATCGCCAACAGCCACCATGGCCCGAACCTACCGCGCAGGGACCTGCGCCGTTGCGTGCTTGCGGAGCCACAGGCCTGCGCCGGCGAGCAGGGCTAGAGCGCCGACATGGAGCGCCGGGCGCTCAACGGCGCCACCAGCGTCCCCACCGAGGTCCTGGCCGAGATCGTCGACGAGGTGTTCCTCCCGCTGACGACGCGGCGTTCCTGTGCGTCGGACAAATCCGGCGGTTGTTGACATGCCGGGGATAAGGTTTTGGGCATGTCGGTGATGCAGTCGTCGAAGCTTGCGAATGTTTGTTACGAGATCCGGGGGCCGGTGCTGGAGGAGGCGCAGCGGCTGGAGGCGGCGGGACACCGGATCCTCAAGCTGAACACGGGGAACCCGGCGCCGTTCGGGTTCGAGTGTCCGCCGGAGATCCTCGAGGACATCGTCCGTAATCTCGCCGACGCGCACGGTTACGGCGACGCGAAGGGCCTGCCGGCGGCGCGCCGGGCGATCGTGCAGCACTACCAGCCCGCGGGCGTCCACCTGGACATCGACGACATCTACATCGGCAACGGCGTCTCCGAGCTGATCCAGATGGCCGTGCAGGCCCTGCTCGAGGACGGCGACGAGGTCCTCATCCCGGCGCCCGACTACCCGTTGTGGACCGCGGCCGTCGCCCTCGCCGGCGGTACGCCGGTGCACTACCGCTGCGATGAGCAATCCGACTGGATGCCCGACCCGGCCGACATCGAGGCGAAGATCACCGACCGCACCAAGGCACTGGTGATCATCAACCCCAACAACCCGACCGGCGCGGTGTACGACCACGACCTGCTGGTGACGCTGGTCGACATCGCCCGCCGGCACGGCCTGCTGATCTACGCCGACGAGATCTACGACAAGATCCTGTACGACGACGCCGTCCACACGCCGGTCGCGTCACTGGCTCCCGACGTACTGACGCTCACCTTCAACGGACTGTCGAAGGCGTACCGGGTGGCCGGCTACCGCTGTGGGTGGCTCGCGGTCAGCGGTCCCAAGCATCAGGCGTCGAGCTATCTCGAGGGCCTGACGATCCTGTCGAACATGCGGTTGTGCGCCAATATGCCCGCGCAGCACGCCATCGCGACCGCGCTCGGCGGCAAGCAGTCGATCAAGGATCTGGTGCTGCCGGGCGGGCGATTGGTTGCTCAGCGCGACACGGCGTACGAACTGCTGACCCAGATCCCCGGGGTGACGTGTGTGAAGCCGAAGGGCGCGCTGTACGTCTTCCCGCGGCTCGACCCGAAGGTCTTCGGCATCTCCGACGACCGTCGGTTCGTGCTGGATCTGCTCCGCGCCGAGAAGATCATGATCGTCCAGGGCACCGGCTTCAACTGGCCCGAACCGGACCACGTCCGCATCGTCACGCTGCCGCACAAGGATCAGCTCCACGACGCGGTGACCCGCATCGCGACGTTCCTGGACGGCTACCGTCAACGCTGAGCCATCGCGTTCCGCAGCAGCTGGAAGTCCTCGGCGGTGAGTGACACCATCCCTCGGCGAAGCTGATAACCCCAATGGGGATCGTCGGTCAGCGCCAGCTCAGCGGTGATCTCGGCGAGCGGGATCGGCCGTACGGCGTCGAACTCGACCCGGCGCCGCCACGGACGAACGATGCCGTGGGCACCCATCGACATCGGCTCCGCCTGGTACGGCTCGGCGTCGGCGACCACTCCGAGCGCGGTGAACGCCCGGAGCGGTGCCTTCTCGCCCAACCGCTCGGTCGGGGAGTAGATCGCGAAGCCGTCCCCGGCCCGCAGCCGGGCGACGCCGTACCGCTTGCCGTGGTTGAGTTGGATGAAGCCGCCTTCGGCAGCGAGCCGTGCGTGTTCCGCTGACACGACACCGAGCCAGGCTCGTTGCTGAGTAGTCATGTCTCTACTGTCCAGCGGTATATACGACATCTTTCGTCGTGTTTTTCCGGCGGAGCCGGTTGATCAGCGGCCAGGCGAGCATGGCCAGGATGACGGCGTAGATGACGTAGGCGATGGGGCCGCCGATCAGGCCGGAGGCGTCGCCGTTCGATAGTTGCAGGGACATCCGGGCCTGGCGTTCGGCGATCGGTCCGAGGATGACGCCGATGATCAGTGGGAGCACCGGCAGGCCGAAGCGGCGCATCGCGAAACCGAGCAAGCCCAGCAGCAGGAGCAGCAGGAGATCGAGCGGCTGCGCGTTGACGGCGTACGCGCCCATCGAGGCGAAGAAGATGATCCCGGCGTACAGGTAAGGACGGGGGATCTGCAGGAGTTTCGCCCAGGCCGGCGCGAGCGGCAGGTTGAGCAGGAGGAGCATCAGGTTGCCGATGAACAGGCTGGCGATCAGCGCCCAGACCAGCTTCGGCTCGCGCTGGAACAGCAGGGGACCGGGCTGGATCCCGTACGACGTGAACGCGGCGAGCATCACCGCCGCAGTCGCGTTGGTCGGCAGCCCGAGCGCCAGCATCGGCACCAAGGTCCCCGCGGCCGACGCGTTGTTGGCGGCCTCCGGCCCGGCCACGCCCTCGATCGCACCGTGCCCGAACTCCTCCGGGTGCTTGGAGAGCTTCTTCTCCGTCGCGTAGGACAGGAACGTCGGAATCTCCGCCCCACCGGCCGGCAGTGCCCCGATCGGGAACCCGTACGCCGTCCCGCGCAGCCACGGCTTCCACGAACGACGCCAGTCCGAACGCCCCATCCACGGCCGCCCGACCGGGATCACCGTGCCCGGGTTGCGGCGCAGGTGCGCGGCCACCCAGAGCGCCTCGCCGACCGCGAAGATGCCGACGGCAACCACGACGACATCGATGCCGTCGGCAAGCTGGGGGATTCCGAAGGTGAGTCGTTCCTGGCCGGTCACCTTGTCGATCCCGACCAGGCCGATCACCAGCCCGAGCAGCAGCGCAGCGAAACCGCGGATCCGGGAGGAGCCGAGGACGGACGTCGCGCCGGCGAACGCGAGCAGCATGATCGCCAGGTAGTCCGGCGCGCCAAGGCTGATCGCGAACTTCACCACCTGCGGCGCTACGAGCACCAGCAGCACGGTCCCGATCGTGCCGGCCACGAAGGATCCGATCGCGGCCGTCGCCAGTGCCTGGGCGGCTCGGCCGGCCCGGGCCATCTTGTTGCCTTCGATCGCCGTCACCACGGACGAGGACTCGCCCGGTGTGTTCAGCAGGATCGAGGTCGTCGAGCCGCCGTACATGCCGCCGTAGAAGATGCCGGCGAACATGATGAACGCCTGCACCGGCTCCAGGCCGTAGGTGACCGGCAGCAGCAGCGCGACCGTCATCGCCGGACCGATGCCGGGTAGTACGCCGACCGCCGTACCGACCGTGACACCGAGCAGTGCGAGCAGGAGGTTGAGCGGGGTCAGTACGTCGCCGAACCCGGTCAGCAAGTTCGTCAGGTTGTCCATCACAGGATCCCTTGCAGTACGCCGGCCGGGAGGTTCACGCCGAGCCCGATCGCGAACGCGTAGAACGTCGTCAACGACAACGCGGCGGCGATGAACAGGTTGCGGATGTGGTGCCGGCTACCGAGAGCGAATGCCGAACCCCAGAACAGCAGGCCTCCGCTGATCACCCAGCCCAGCGGCTCGATCAGCGCCAGGTTCACGACGAACGCGCCGATCAGCAGCAGCACAGTGCGCCAGTCCACCGGCGAGGTCACGTCGATGTCCTCACCGCCTTCGGCCTCCCCGGTTCCACCGCGGGCGACGTCGACGGCGTACAGGATCGCGATCAGCACCAGGAGCGCGCCGAGCACCATCGGGAGCGGCTTCGGCCCGATCGGGTCGTTGCTGTTGGCAATGTGCCGGAGCCGGGCGGCGTCGGTGATCACCAGAACACCGACGACCGCCAGGAATGCACACACTCCGTACTGCGCCCGATCCCGCCGAGTCTCGATCTGAGGCTCGGCGGTGGTCATGCCGCCAACCCCAACTTGGTCAGGATGTCCGCGACCGCCTTGTCCTGGTCGGTCAGGAAGGTGCCGAACTCGTCGCCGGTGACGAACGCGTCGGTCCAGCCGTGCTTGGTCAGCTCGGCCTTCCACTCCGCCGAGTCGTGCATCTTGGTCAGCGCGTCGATCCAGACCAACTTGTCCTCGGCGCTGATCTCCGGCGGCGCGACGATCCCGCGCCAGTTGGTGAACACCAGGTCGATCCCGGACGACTTGAGCGTCGGCACATCCTTCAGCGCCTCGACCGGCTTCTCGCTGGTCACCGCGAGAACGCGGACCTGACCGCTCTGCACCTGGTCCAGGAACTCGCCGAAGCCGCTGGCCCCGAAGGCGATCTTGCTGCCGAGCAACGCGGGCAGCAGTTCGCCGCCGCCGTCGTACGAGACGAAGTTGACGTCCTTCGGGTTGATGCCGACCGCCTGCGCGAGCTGCATCGGCAGCAGGTGGTCCGGGCCGCCGGGCGACGAGCCGCCGCCGACCGCGAGCCCCTTCGGGTTCGCCTTCCAGGCGGTGACCAGATCGCCGATCGTCTTGTACGGCGAGTTCTTCGGTACGACGATCGCGCCGGCCTCCTCGATCAGCTTGGCCAGCGGGGTGGTCTGGGTGAGCGTCGCCTTCGACTTCGAGGTGTACGTCGCCCCGACCACGCCGAGGCCCATCTGCAGGGCGAGCTTGCCGTTGCCCTTCTCGTTCACGGTCCGCTGCAGGCCGACCGTGCCGCCGGCGCCTGGCAGGTTGAAGACCTGTACGCCGGTCGCGATCTTGGCGTCCTCCATCACCTTCGCGGCGACCCGGGCGGTGGTGTCGTACCCGCCGCCGGCCGTGTTCGGCACCATCAGTCGCAGTCCGGTGGCCGGCTTGCCGTTGCCGGCGTCGGCGGAGTCCTTCTTGTCCGCGGTCGCGCCGCAGGCGGTCGTACTCACCAGGGCGAGTATCGCCGTGGTGACCAAGAGCATCGGCCTAGACCTCATCGGCGGAGTCCTTTCGGAGACGGGGGTTCAGGTGGCGACGATCGTGGCCCCGTCTCGAGTGGGTCGTCTGCATTGTGGCCGCAGCGGAGGTTGAGTTCATTGTGGTCATGGGACGATTCCGGTTGAACTGTGGCCCTGGAGCTTTCGAGCGGTGATCATGCGGCATGGCGTTGAGACTGGGTAGGCGGCCGACCTTGGCCGGCCAGCTGCTGGTGCTGCAGCTGGCGATCGTGGTGGTGGTGCTGGTCGCCGTCGCCGCGGTCTCGCTCGCCCAGTCCGCCGCCACCTTCAACCGGGTCGAGGGTCGCCGGGTGACCGCGCTGGCCGAGCAGCTGTCCGGTAACCAGACGCTGCGGTTCGGCATCCGGAAACCGGCGCCCGCGGAGATGCTCGCACCTTTGCTCCAAACCAGCCTGACCCAGTCCGGCGTCACCTCGATCACGGTCGCGGACGCCGGTGGCCGGGTGATCGCGGCAACCAATCCGACCCTGATCGGGAGCGCTCTCATGCTCGGCGATCCGCGCGTCGCGGACGGCCGCGGCTGGTCCGGTGAGCTGCAGGTGGACGGTTCCAAGGAGCTGGTCTCGCAGGTCCCGGTGCTGAGTGACGGTCGCGACGCGGACGGTCGGCCGGACGGGTCGCTCGGTCGCCACATCGGCACCGTGATGGTCGGGGAGCGGGCTCCGTCGGTCTGGCAGCGGCTTCGCGGCGCATCGTCGTACCTGGCGATCTATCTCGGCATCGCGTGCGTACTCGGGCTGCTCGGGTCGTGGTTGCTCGCTCGCCGGATCAAGCGGCAGACGCTCGGACTCGAGCCGCGCGAGATCGCCGGGCTGGCCGAGCACCGCGAGGCGATGCTGTACGGGCTGGCCGAAGGTGTGGTCGCCCTCGATCCCCACCTGCGCGTCACATTGGTGAATGACGTGGGCCGGCGGCTGCTCGACCTGCCCGAGAACGCGGTCGGCAAGAGCCTGCGGGAGCTGGGGATCGAGGGCCGGCTGCGAGACGTGCTGGCTGGGGATGACGATGCGCGCGACGCTGTCGTCGTACGGCGTGGCCGAGTGCTGGTGATGAACCGGATGGACGTGCTGAAGGACGGGCGGTCGCTCGGCTCGGTGACCACCTTGCGGGATCGGACCGAGTTGGCGCAGCTGGAGCGGGAGCTGGGGTCGTTCCGCAGTTCGGCCGAGTTGCTGCGGGCCCAGACCCATGAGTTCGCGAACCAGTTGCACACGATCTCCGGGCTGATCCAGATCGGGGAGTACGACGAGGTCGTCACGTACGTCGGCGCGCTCAACCGCTACCGTGAGTCGCTCGACCTGACCGTGACCCGGCGGGTCCACGACACCGCGGTCGCCGCCCTGCTGATGGCGAAGTCCTCGGTCGCGGCCGAACGTCGCGTCGAGCTCCGCGTGTCCGAACGTACGACGCTGCTCCGGCTCGACCCATCGTTGTCCGCCGATGTCGCGACTGTGGTCGGCAACCTGGTCGACAACGCGATCGATGCCGCCGCACAGTCGGGGACGCCGCTGTCGCCGGCGTGGGTCGAGGTCGAACTGCGGCAGGACGCCAGCAGTGTCGAGATCGTGGTCCGCGACTCCGGTCCCGGTGTCGCGCCCGAGCTCGCGCAGGAGGTGTTCGCGCACGGGTTCACCACCAAAGCCGCGGCCGAGGGCGAACGCGGGATCGGGCTGGCGATGACCCGCCTGGTCTGTCGCCGGCGTGGCGGGGAGGTCGCGGTCACCAACCTCGAGGACGGCGGCGCCGCGTTCGTCGCCCGGATGTCCGTCCAGCGCCTGCCCGAAGGAGCCCGATGATTACGGTCCTGGTGGTCGACGACGACTTCATGGTCGCGCGGATCCATCGCGGTTTCGTCGAGCGGGTGGACGGCTTCGAGGTCGTCGGTACGGCGAACTCCGGGTCGCAGGCGCTGGATGCGATGCGGGAGCTGCGACCGGATCTGGTGCTGCTGGATCTCTATCTGCCGGATGTGTTCGGGCTCGACCTGATCGCGCGGATGCGGGCCGAGCAGCCGGACTGCGACATCCTGGTGATCACGGCCGCGCGTGAGGCCGACGCCGTACGGGGTGCTGTCCGGCAAGGGGTGGTGAACTACCTGCTGAAGCCCTTTGGTTTCGAGGATCTGCGGTCGCGGCTGCAGGAGTACGCGCGACGGCGGGCGAGCGTCCCGGATCAGGTCACCAGCCAGGCCGACGTGGACCGCGTGCTCGCCCCGGCTCGGTCTTCGGTGAGCCGATTGCCGAAGGGTCTGAGCCAGGAGACCGCGGACCTGGTGGCCGCGGCCCTCCGTACGGCCGAACGCAACCTCTCCGCCGCCGAGTGCGCCGAAAAGGTCGGCATCTCCCGCGTCAGCGCCCGCCGTTACCTCGAGTTCTTCTGCACCCGGGGCCAAGCCTCAGTAGCCCTCCGCTACGGCACCACCGGTCGCCCCGAACGCCGCTACCACTGGCGCGGTTAGGGTGCGGGGTATGCCGCTGTTTTCGTTTGAGGGGAAGAGTCCTAAGGTGCACCCGGAGGCGTGGGTTGCGCCTACTGCCACGTTGGTGGGGGATGTGGTGGTGGAGGCGGGGGTGTCTATTTGGTACGGCGCGGTGATCCGGGCTGACCTCGGCACGATCACGATCCGGGCGGGCGCGAACATCCAGGACAACACCGTGATCCACGTCGGGCACAACGGGTGCGAGATCGGGCCGAACGCGACCGTCGGGCACCAGTGCCTCGTTCACGACTGCACGATCGGCGAGCAAGCCCTGGTCGGGAACGGTGCGGTCGTGCTCGACGGCGCGGTGGTCGGGAAGCGCTCGCTGGTCGCGGCGGGCTCGACCGTGACGCCCGGCACGGTAATTCCGCCGGAATCGGTCGCCATGGGCAGCCCGGCCAAGAAGGTCGTCCCGCTCGACGGCACCGCCAAGCTCTTCGTCGACCACAACGCCGCCGTCTACCACAACCTGGCCGAACGCCACGCGGCATCGGTCGAACAAGTCGGATGAAACCCGGAGAGCTCGATCGGCGGGCCAAACTGCACTTCGCGAGGCAGGCGGTCCTGACCCAGCTGACCGGCCTACCCAGCCTGGTTCGGGCGCACCTGACGAGCGGTCCGCGTACGCCGGCTCTCCTGACAGACCGCGAGCCGCCCGACACCCCGCTGAGCCGTGACGTGCTTGAGCTGGCCACATCGTCGTACCCGGAACCCCTGCTCGGCCACTGCGTGCGGACGTGGTTGTGGGGCGACCTGCTCGGCGCGCGCGACGGCGTCACACCCGACGGAGAACTCCTCTACATCAGCGCACTAATGCACGACCTCGCGCTGACCGACCGCTTCCGACCGGACGAATCGGTCGGGTGTTTCGCGGTCCACGGTGGCAAAGTCGCCCGTACGACGCTGACGTCACTCGGCGCGGACCCGTCGTACGCCGACGAGGTCGCCACAGCGATCGCGCTGCACATGAACGTCCGGCCCAGCGGTGGACCCGAGGCCCGCTTGCTGCTGGCCGGCGCCCACCTCGACGTCGCCGGCACCCGAGCAGGCGACCTCAACCGGCAGACAATCGGCGAGATCGTCGCCAGATACCCGCGCAATGGGTTCCCCGCCTGCTTCGCGACCGCCATGCGCCGCGAAGCCGCCGAACGCCCCAACTCGCGAGCGGCCCTCCTCTGGCGCCTAGGTATGCGCCTGCCTATGAATCACAACCCTCTGGACCGCAACGGCTCCTAGGGTTGAGCGCATGCTCAGACCACTCGCTGGATTCGGCGCGTTCGGACTGTTCTGGGGAGCATGGGGCGCGATCCTGCCCGCGATCCGCGCCGAGGCCGTGTTCGCCGCCGCGGCCGCCATCGGACGGATCGCCGGCAACGTGCTGCTGAAACGGCTCCGGCCCGTCCAGCTTCTGGTGACTGGAGGCGCCATCGCCGCCGCGGGATCGCTGTGCGCCGCCGTAGCGGGCAACGCCGTACTCGCGCTGGTCGGGATCGGCGTAGCCGGCCTCGGTACGTCGGTCTGCGCGCCAACGATCATCGGGATGGCCGGTGCCTGGGCCGGTCCGGACCGGCGGGCGGGAGCGATCTCGACGGTGACGACGATTGCCTACCTGGGATTCCTGCTCGGTCCACCCGCGGTCGGCGCGGCGTCCTCGGCGTGGTCGTTGCCGGTCGCGCTGGGTAGCGTCGCCGTACTGGCTGTCGTCGTCGCCGTCCTCGCCCCGATCGCCGGGCGACTGAAAGGAATGTGAAAGGGACCCTTTGCGAGGCTACGGTGACAAGCAGACCGAGGGAGGGTGCTCATGACCGAGATCGCGAACTCCGGCGCCGCGGTGATCAATCGGGCCGACGGGCGGGACGACGGCGAGGAGTGGACCGAGAACTACACCGAGCTCCCGGGTGGTGCGGGCGTCTCGCTGATCCTCGAGTCCACCACGCAGGAGGGCGTCGGCCCCCGGCTGCACAAACATCCTTACGCCGAGACCTTCATCATCCGGCGCGGTACGGCGACGTTCACCGTCGGCACCGAGGAGATCGTCGGCAAGGCCGGCCAGATCCTCGTCGTCCCCGCCGACACCCCGCACAAGTTCCGGACCGGCCCGGGCGGCTACGAAGCCGTTCACATCCACGCCAACCCGACGTTCGAAACCATCTGGCTGGAGTAGCCGCTATCTCACCGGCTCACCCGGTGGGGCGAAGGCGGCCAGCAGGGTCGCGGTGATGTAGCCGGCGGCCTTGTCGGGGGTGAGGCGTCCGGCGTGGATCTCGCCGGCGGCGCCGTGCATCACGTTGTGCATCACGCTGACCAGCCACGAGGTGGGCAGGTCGGTCCGGAACGCTCCGTCCTTCCGGCCACGCTCGAGCAGCCGCTCCACGCGCGCCATCGGATCGGCGTGCAGCTCTTGCACCCTGCCTGGGGGGAGCGTGTCCTGGGCTGCGAGCAGGAGTGACCGGTACCGGTCGACCAGATGCCAGCTGGACTCGATCAGCCGGGCCAGCGCGTCCCGCGGATCACCGCTCAGATCGACCTGACCAAGCGTGTCCTCGCCGCCCTCGATGGCGTGCACGAACACCGCGTCGACGAGCTCGGCCCGGGACGGGAAATGACCGTAGAGCGTGACCCGTCCGACGCCGGCCGCTTTCGCGATCTCGCTCGTACTCGCGGCCGGATCGCGGCTCAGGCACTCCGTCGCGGCATCCAGGATCGCCGCGATGTTGCGCTGCGCGTCCGCCCGCTTGCCGGCCTTGGCAGTCGTCGCGGCCATCCGGCCCTCCTCTTGTCGAACACTGGTGTACGAGTTATGGTACCCGAGATAACTTGAACAGCAGTGTTCGACTTAAGGATTCGACCATGGAAGAACGAAACCCTCAGCGGTGGCGACTGCTGGGGCTGCTCGCCGTCGCGCAGTTCATGCTGATCCTGGATGTGACCGTGGTGGCGATCGCGCTGCCGAACATCGAGACCGACCTCGGGCTACGGCGCGAGACGCTGACCTGGGTGGTCAGCGCGTACACGCTGATGTTCGGCGGCCTGATGCTGCTCGGCGGCCGGGCCTCCGACCTGTTCGGCTCCCGCCGGGTCGTGCTGACCGGCCTGACAGTGTTCACCCTGGCTTCGCTGGCGACCGGCTTGGCGAATGGCCCGGAGTTGCTGCTCGCCGGCCGCGTCGCGCAAGGCATCGGGGCCGCGATGCTGTCGCCGGCCGCGCTCTCGGTGGTGACCAAGATCTTCGACGCCGAGGAGCGGAACAAGGCGCTCGGCATCTGGTCGGCGATGGGAGGTGGCGGCTCGGCGATCGGCGTACTGCTCGGTGGTCTGCTCACGGCCGGCCCGGGCTGGCAATGGGTGTTCTACGTGAACGTGCCGATCGGCGTGATCGTCTTCGTGATGCTGCTCCGGATGCTGCCGGTCGATCGTCCGGGCGAGGATCTCGGGCGGCTCGACCTACCGGGTGCTCTGTTGGTCACGGCCGGCACGGGTACGGCGATCTACGCGCTGATCAACGCAGGTGACCGAGGCTGGCTTTCGGCCGCGACGCTTGGAACCCTGGCCGGCGCAATCGTTGTGTACGGCGTGTTCGCGCTCGTGCAAAGGAGCGTCCGGTCACCGCTCATGGACCTGCGGATCCTGACCCGCCGGCCGGTTGCCGCAGGCATCTTCATGATCCTGGTCGCGACCGCGTTGATGATCGCGACGTTCTTCCTCGGGTCGTTCTATCTGCAGCACTTCAAGGGGTACGGCGCACTCCGTACCGGACTGTTGTTCCTGCCGGTCGCGCTCGCCGCGATCGTCGGGGCTCAGGTGGCCGGGCAGATCGTGGGGCATGTCGGCGCTCGTGTCGTCGCCTTGATCGGGTTCGTGATCTCTGCGGTGGGGATGGCTGTCCCCGCTCTCTGGGAGGGTGCTGCCGGGGTCGTGATCGGGATGACTGTCGGCACGGTCGGGCTCGGTGCCGCCTTTGTTGCGGCGTCGACGACGACGTTCGCGCAGGTCGATCATCGGGAGGCTGGGCTGGCGTCGGGGCTCCTGTCGACGTTCCATGAGTTCGGTGCGTCGTTGGGCGTTGCTGTGGTCTCGAGTGTTGCGGCGGCGAGTTTGGCCGGGACGGTCAGCACTGGGTTCACTCGGGGGTTCACGTTTGCCGCGATCACTGCCGGTGTTGCGGCCGTCCTCGCGCTGGTCGTCGTACCCGTCTTCAAGCCTTCGACAGGAGTGGTCCATGCCCACTGAGATCCGCCGTGCTCGGCCCGCGGATGCCGAGACTGTGCTGACCATGCTGCAGGAGTTGGCGGCGTATCAGGATCAGCTCGCGTACGTGACGGCGACCGTCGACGACTGGCGAGGCTTCCTCGGCCGCGACGACGTGATTGTCCTGATCGCCGTCGTCGACGGGACGCCTGCCGGATACGTCTCGTCCCTTCGGCGCCCGTACCTGTGGGTCGGCGGAGACCAGCTGGCGTTGGATGACCTCTACGTCCGCGAACAGTTCCGCGACGCCGGCGTCGGCCGCCAGCTCATGCTCGACCTGGCCCGGCACGCCCTCCCGGACCGCCTGGTGATCAGCTGGGGCCTACGCCTCGAAAACCAGTCCGGCTACCGCTTCTACGACCGTCTGGGCGCCACCCTCACCACCAAGACCACAGCCAGCTGGTCCCCGGACATCTACGCGGACCAGCTGGCCGACTAACTCACGGGGTCAGACGCCGTGGGCCTCCAGCGCCAGGTCTTGCCAGTCGGACCAGGTCTTCAGGCGGTCGGTG
This sequence comes from Kribbella sp. NPDC020701, assembly GCF_055562215.1. Taxonomy (NCBI): domain Bacteria; kingdom Bacillati; phylum Actinomycetota; class Actinomycetes; order Propionibacteriales; family Kribbellaceae; genus Kribbella; species Kribbella sp. NPDC020701. Next base: position 35,078 of record NZ_JBVHFT010000029.1, read on the forward strand.
TAGGCCTGTTGGACGATGGGCAGGCCTTGGGAGCCGAAGAAGACTCGTAGTGGTGGGTTGTCGGTGTCGGCCAGGGTCAGGAGGGCGCGGCCGGCGGCAGCCGGGTCACCGTAGTCCAGGGTCTTCGCGTATTCCATGAAGGCCTCGCGGAGACCGTCGTACCGGGGGTCAGGGCCGGCGAGGACAGCGCCGGTGGCGCCTTCGGTTGCGTAGCCGCCGGGCTCGACGACGGTGACCTTGACGCCGAACCCGGCGACCTCCTGGGCCAAGGACTCGCTCAGTCCTTCGAGGGCCCACTTGGACGCGCAGTAGGCGCCGCCGGTCGGGAACCCGGTGAGGCCGGCGACCGACGAGATCTGGATGAGGTGACCGCTCCCCTGCGCGCACAGGTAGGGGAGCGCGGCCTGGACGACCCACACCGGACCGAAGAAGTTGGTCTCCAACTGGTCGCGCAGATCTTGCTCGGTCAGCTCCTCGACCGCACCGGACAGGCCGTACCCCGCGTTGTTCACGATCACGTCGAGCCGGCCGAAGTAGTCGTTGGCCTGCTTCACGCTGTCGAAGACCGCGGCCTTGTCGGTCACGTCCAACGCGAGTGGCAGTACGGCGTCGCCGTACGTCGCAACCAACTCGTCGAGGCGTTCGGTGGTCCGGGCGGTGGCGGCCACCCGATCGCCGCGGGACAGGGCGGCCTCGACGAAGCTCCGGCCCAGGCCGCGCGACGAACCGGTGACGAACCAAACCTTGCTCACGATATTTCTCCGTTCTAGGCCGCGGGCCGGACGTTGTGGTTGAGGGCGAACAAGTTGCCGGGGTCGTACTGACGCTTGACCGCAGCCAGCCGCTGATAGGTCTCCGCCGGATAGATCGCCGCCACGTCCTCCTCGGTCGCAGTGGACAGGAAGTTCGCGTACGCGCCGTTGACGTGTGGCGCGAGCCTCGTCCAGATCGCCTCCAGGCCTGGCCGACCGGCCGCGATCACGGGCTCCGGGCCGATGGCGGTGATCGCGAACATCAACTCCGCCTGACGATGCGCGTACGCCGTGGCGTCGTCAGCGACTCGTGACACCGCGCCGCCGATGCTGCGGATGGCGATGACCGGTGACCGTTCCGACGTCGCGATCTCGGTCAGAATCCGAAGGACGTCGGGGACGGATTCCCTGTCGGCAAAGGCGTTTCGGGTGACGAGCTGGATGCCGGGCGGCGGGATCATGCCATCCACGAGGATGTCCGCGTACGGCTTCAGTGCGATGTCGTCGTCGATCACGGTGCCGAGCCGGCGAATCGGGTCGATCGCCTGGCCTGCGAGTACCGCGTCATCGCCGTCGAACGCGACGTGGATCTCGACCGGCGCTTCGTGGCCGCCGGCGAAGGGGTTGGCGAGGGCCGCGATCGAGGTGAGTTCCTCGGGCGCGGTCCGGAAGTACTCCGCCCAGCCCTGGAGTACGGTCGATGCCTCCGCCGCCGGGAACCTGACCTTGCCGAAGAAGACGTCGGTCGTCGGGTGGGCCGCGAACTCGAACGCGGTCACGATCCCGAAGTTGCCGCCGCCACCGCGAAGCGCCCAGAACAACTCCGGGTTCTCGCCGGCACCCGCGCGTACGACGTCTCCGTCGGCGGTGACGACCTCCGCGGCGACCAGGTTGTCCAGCGCCAGGCCGTACTTGCGGACCTTCCAGCCGATGCCGCCGGACAACGTCAGCCCGCCGACGCCGACGCTCCGGGTGTCGCCCGAGGAGATCGCCAGGCCGTGCGGGGCGAGGGCGGCGGTGACCTGCCCCCAGGTGGCGCCGCCGCCGATCCGGACGAGGTGGCGATCTTTGTCAACAATCAGAATGTCTGCGAGTTGACCGAGATCGATGACCACGCCGCCGTCGTTCGTACTGAATCCTTGGAAGGCGTGGCCGCCGCCTCGCACGGACAGCGGGAGTCCGCTGTCGGCGGCGAACGCGACGGCCGCTCGGACGTCGGCGACGCTCGTGGGGCGCAGTACATAAGCCGGCGTACCGAATGCCAGAACCGAGCGGCTGGCCGCCTCGTACTCCGCCGCGCCGGGTTCGATGATGTCGCCGCCGAAGTCGCGGCGAAGGTTCTCGAGTGCTGAAGACATGGTGTTCCTTCCACAGGGGATGCCGGTGAACGAACACGAGATGCCGGACCCGCGGTTCCTGTGACAGCGCGGTTTCGTGACCTGCGCCATACGGCTCGATGTCACACGACGACCGGACCGCGTGTCTGAGGGGTGACGACGAGATCGGAGAGGTGATCGGTATGCGCGTGTTCGTGGCTGGTGGAACCGGAGTTCTGGGACGGCGGTTGGTGCCGCAGTTGGTGGCCCGGGGGCATGAGGTGACGGCAACGACGACGAGCTCGGCCAAGGTGGGGTTGGTGGAGCAGTTGGGGGCCGAGGGGGTGGTGATGGACGGCCTGGATGCGGCGTCGGTCGACGCGGCCGTGGGCAAGGCGCAGCCGGACGCGATCGTGCACCAGATGACCGCGATTGCTGTCGGGCACGCGGGCAAGCCCGACATGAAGCACATGGATCGGTGGTTCGCCGGCACCAACCGGCTGCGCACCGAGGGCACGGACAACCTGCTGGCTGCTGCGTCGGCGTACGGGGTGGCGAACTTCGTCGCGCAGGGGTACGGCGCCTGGAACGGGATCCGTACGGGCGACTGGATCAAGACCGAGCAGGACCCGGTGGATCCGATGACGGGTACGCCGGCTGAGCCCGGGATGGCCGCTCTGCGTTACGTCGAGGATGTGGTCGTCAAGGCCGGCGGGGCGGTTCTGCGGTACGGGTGGTTCTACGGGCCTGGGGCGATGGATGATCTGGTCGAGCCGGTGCGGAAGCGGCAGTTCCCGGTGGTCGGGAGCGGCGCCGGCCGCTGCTCGTGGATCCATCTGGATGACGCGGCGAGCGCGACGGTCCTCGCGGTGGAGCAGCAGGCGAAGGGCGTCTTCGACATCGTCGACGACGAACCGGCACCGGCGTCGGAATGGCTGCCGTACCTGGCGTCGGTCGCCGGGGCGAAGCGCCCGATGCGGGTCCCTGTCTGGCTGGCCCGGCCGCTGGCAGGAGAAGTCGCAGTCACGGTGATGACCGCCGGCCGCGGCTTCTCCAACGCCAAAGCCAAACGAGAACTCGGCTGGAACCTCCGCTACCCCACCTGGCGCCAAGGCTTCAAAGCCGAACTAGCCAAATGACACCTGTCGATTTTGGGTGGGGGTGATCGACGCAGGGGTGATGGAGCACTCAACCCCTGGAAGGACCGCATCATGACTACCAACGACGTGACGATCCCTGCCGCCGGCGTTTCCACTCGTGCTTTGCTGACCGCCGGCGTCGTTGCCGGGCCCCTGTACGTCGCGGTGTGGCTCGGGCAGGCGTTCACCCGCGACGGATTCGACATCACCCGCCACCCGGCCAGCCTGCTCGCGAACGGCGGGCCGGGCTGGATCCAGACCACGAACTTCGTCGTCAGCGGACTGTTGTCCATCGCAGCTGCCGTCGGACTACGCCGTACCCTCACAGGCCGCGGCCGGATCTGGGCGCCTCGGCTGGTCACGGCGTACGGAGTCGGGCTTCTGCTCGCGGCGATCTTCCCCGCCGACCCGGCGGCAGGCTTCCCCGTCGGTACGCCGGCCGACTACGCCGAGATCAGCACCCGCGGCATGGGTCACTTCGTTGCCGGAAGCATTGGATTCAGCGGCCTGATCGCCGCGTGCCTGGTCGTCGCCGCCCACTACCGCAGCATCGGCAACCAAGCCCTCAGCCGCTTCTCGACGATCACCGGCATCCTGTTCTTCGCAGCGTTCGCCGGCCTCAGCGCGGGCGCCGGTTCTCGCCCCACCATCATCGCCTTCGACCTGGCGGTCACCCTCGCCTGGACCTGGCTGACCATCATCTGCACCAACAAACGCGGTACGGCGTGATCCCGAGCTATTCGGTCAGGACGTCACCTCGGGGGGTTCGGCGGTAGAGGACTGTTCCTGCGACTCGGGTCCGGGAGACCAGGCCGCTCGCGTTCAGGACCGAGAGGTGTTGGCTGATCGCCCCTGGGGTGAGTCGCATCCGGCGGGCGAGGGCGGTGGTGGTGGCGGGCTCGGCGAGGCTGGTGAGGATGCTGGCGCGAGTACGGCCGATCAGCGCCGCCAGCGCGTCGGGCGGAGGCGGTGGGGTGGCTTCCCACAAGGTGGCGATGCCGCGGACGGGGTACGCGATCATCGGCTGGTACCGGGCATGGGGGAACCCTGGTTTCACGCGACCGGTCATCGTGCGGACCCACGGCCATCCCATCGCGTACGGCACCAGGGTCAGCCCGCTGCCCGACAGCTCGCCGGTCCAGTCGAAGGGCTCCGCGACGAGCAAACGATCCCCGTCGAGGGTGACGGTCTCGTGCAAATCGTCGAACAACGCTTGCAGGCCGCCGGTGGCAAGTCGTTGGGACCGCCACAGCACGTCGGCCTCGAGAAGGCGCCTAATCCGGGGCCAATGCTCGGCCAGCGCCACTTCCCAGTACGCCCGGAGCACGTCGACGATGCGGATGATGGCGGCCTCGGGGTCCGCACGGATCCGCTCGGCGACCGCTGAGGGCATGTTCGGCACTTCTTCGGCGATATCGGTCAGGACTCGCTGCGCGTCCGTACGCCGGATCTTGTCGAGCTCGCTGACGATGTCGGGCTGTGGCTCGGTCGGCGTGAACGAGATGAAGTCGGCGATGAATCCGCGGACCGGCGCGAGCGCGAACACCTCGGTCAGGTCGAGATCGGCGACCGACGGCCGGGTTGCGCGCACCCAGGGCAGGTGCAATGAGTGTTCACCCGGTGCACGGAGCGCGACCGTACTGAAGACCAGCTCCATCAGCGGCGAGAACGCGAACCTGATCCGGGCCACGTCCTCGGGTCGCAGCCGCCACTCGATCACGCGAGCCTCCTCGCCGCACATTTAGCTCAGGCTAAAAGTATCGCCGCCCCTCGGCGCCCCGGCCAGAGTCAGGTCAAGCCGGTTCAGCCGGCTCCGACCTACTCACGACAGGGCCGGACGGCCGCCCGATGCAGCGAAAGGAACCCCGTGATGAGCAAGGTAGTGCTGGACGTATCTGTGTCTCTGGATGGATTCTCGGCCGGACCGAACGTCCGGCCGGACGAGCCGATGGGGGACGGCGGTGAAGGGCTGCACGACTGGGTTGCCGGGACGGGGCCGAACGGCGAGGTCGACGCCGGCGTCCGCCGGGAGCTGGACGCGTCGGTGGGGGCCACCATCGTCGGACGGCATACCTTCGAGCTCGGCCTGAAACCGTGGGGCGGCACCCCGTGGCCCGGCGTACCGAGTTTCGTGGTCACCCACCGGATCAGGGAGGACCTCCTCGGCGACAACGGCGGTACGTTCGCCTTCGACGGGCTGGAGTCCGCGGCCCGGCGTGCCAAGGAAGCCGCGGGGGACAAGGACGTGGTGGTGCTGGGCGCGGAGGTTGCCCGGAGCCTGCTCAGGGCGGGCCTGCTCGACGAGGTGTGGATCCATATCGTCCCCCGGCTGATGGGGGAGGGCACGCGGCTGTTCTTCGGGGAGCAGGCCGAGCTGATCCCGGAGGGAAAGCCTGTCGCGGGAGCCGCCACCCACCTGCGGTACCGCGTCTCCAAGAACACGGACTAGTCGTACGCCGCAACGGTCCTTAGTGTCATCGGTACGACGATTGACACTCGAGGGGAGGTCGGGGTGCCTCGGCGGCAGGACATGGGGACGGCTTCTTCCCGGCAGTGGGCGATTGCCCGGCTGTCGGCGTTCCTGCTTCTCGTCGTGGCGGGGGTGCTGGGAACGGCGCAGCCGGGCTACGCGGCCGCAACACAGGAAGATGTCACCTACCTCAACGCCGCCCACCAGCTCAATCTGACGATCATCCAGGCCGGCCTGGATGCCAAGACCCATGGTCGGAGTTCGTGCGTGAAGCAGGTGGGCGCCCAGCTCGAACGTGACCATCGCAAGCTGGCCGCGCAGGAGCTAGAGGCCGCCAGCCAACTCGGCGTCGGGCTGGTCCCTATTCCCTCGCAGGCACAGCGTGAGCAGCTCAAAGCCGTTGCGGACAAAGCCGGGACCTCTGGGTACGACTCCGCCTGGCTGGCGTTGCAGCGGCAGGCGCACCAGCAGTACCTGACGCTGATCAAAGGCGAGTTGGCGAACGGCACCCAGCCCGCCGTCAAGTCAGTGGCCAAAGGTGCCCAGACCGTGATCCAGATGCATCTGGACATGGTGGAACCCACCTGCCACGTCGGAACCGACACCCCGACAGTGCCGACTGGCGACGGCGGCCAGATGGCGGACGTCCAGCGGATCCGCTCGCAGATCGGGTTGGTTCTGTTCGTCCTCGGCGTACTTCTGCTCGCCGGCAAGGCAGCCCGAGCGCGGCGACGCCTCGTCGGCCTTTCAGCGTTGGCGCTAGGAGTCGCTCTGGTGTTCGGAGGGCCGCTCGGTGATGCCGGTAACGTTCCGGAGGCCGGTGCTGCGGTGACGGATCCGGAAGCCGCTATTCCGCCGACCCGGCTGGCGGTGCCCGGCTTCGTGGACGCCCCGGTGAATCCGGTCGCGGCCGGCACCGACGGTCAATTGCAGGTGCCGAAGTCGTCGGCCGACGTGGGCTGGTGGGCGGCTGGTGCGGCGCCGGGCTCGGCCGGTGGCACCGTGCTCCTCGTCGGGCATGTGGACACCGCCCGGAGCGGGCGCGGGGTGTTCGCCGCGTTGTGGGACGTACCCGTCGGCACCAAGGTTGTAGTGACAGCCGGGGATGGCCGCGTGCATCGGTACCGCATCGTGGCTCGCCGGATCTACCTGCAGGAAAAGCTACCGGCTGACCTGTTCCGCGGTGCTTCGAAGCCGCGGTTGGCGCTGGTCACCTGCATCGGCTCGTACAACCACTCCGCACACCGCTACACCCACAACCTGGTGCTCTACGGCGTCCCATCCTGACCGGTGGCCTGCGCCCCCTTGTGGGAACGGAACCTCGAGCGGAACTTCGAGTCGTACTCCAGGTGCACGTATCCCGAGGAGTGCACGCCGACCGCGACGAATCCCACGGCCAGGAACACGATCCCCGCCACCAGGGAGATGTGCCAGAAGGCCGCCGTCAGGCCGGCGAACGCCGAGCCCTGCGCGACCGCCTTGGCCAGCCCGACGAACCGTGAGGTGCTCGTCCGATGACGAAACGCCTCCTGCCGGTTCAGCACCAGGAGCGCGGCGAGCAAGGGTATCGAGACGGCGAACGCGACGACGCAGATCTTCGCCGACAGATCGAGCGAGTCCTCGGTCAGGAACGGCTGCACCACCACGAGGCCGGCGGCCGCCAGTCCGCCGTAGATCAGGTTGGACTGACGGATCGATTCGTCCTGCGCAGCCGGGTCGGCGACGGCGTCCTGGGCCTCCTGCCGGATGGCTTCCGCCTCGGCTTCGGCTTCGGCCTCCATGAGGTCCGCATGTTCCCTGTCCTCGTTCATGGGCTCAATCTTCCCGAACTCCGTTGGTCCCTGTGATCCGGGCTTGGCGATTTACACTGCTTGGCGGCCGCCTCGCGCCTGAGCGCGTGAGCTGCGCTGATCCGATCCGGCTGGCTGGAGAGTGCGATGACCTTTTCGATCGTGGCGTTCGACCCGGACTCCGGCTCCTCGGGGATCGCGGTCGCATCGAAGTTTCTGGCGGTAGGCGCGGTGGTGCCCTGGGGACGCGCCGGCGCGGGTGCGGTCGCCACCCAGGCCATGGCGAACCTCTCGTACGGGCCACAGGGTCTCGATCTGCTGGCCAACGGTCTCTCCGCTGATCAGGCGGTGGCCCAGCTGACAGACGCCGACGACGAGCGCGAGCACCGCCAGGTCGGCATGGTCGACACCCAGGGCCGAGGCGCCACCTTCACGGGCGGGTCCTGCCTGGACTGGGCCGGCGGCCAGGCCGGTGACGGCTTCGCGATCCAGGGCAACATCTTGGCGGGCCCGCAGGTGGTGGCGGCCATGGCCGATGCCTGGAAGGAGCGCGCCGGTGAGGCATTCGAGCGGCGACTGGTGGCGGCGCTGGCGGCCGGCGACCAGGCAGGCGGAGACCGCCGCGGCCGGCAGAGCGCGGCGCTCCGCGTGTGGCGCGAAGGAGCCGCGTACGGCGGTGTGCTCGACATCGCCATCGACCTGCGCGTCGACGACCATCGGACGCCCATCGACGAACTGGGCCGCCTGCTGGACCTCCACGAGTTGTACTTCGGCAAGCCGGATCCGGCGAGCTTGGTCCCATTGGAAGGGGCGCTGGCCGTTGAGGTGGCCGCCCGCCTGGAAACGCTCGGCTATCCCACCGGGGCCGGGTTGGTCGAGGCGCTCGACACGTGGGCGAGTACTGAGAACTTCGAGGAGCGCCTGGTGCCCGGCAAACTCGACCCAGTGATCCTCGAGCAACTCCGCCACCAGGCAGCCTCCTGACTCATTCTGGGGTGCGCAGGGCGCCTGGGGGTGAGCCGGTTGCGGTCTTGATGTGGCGGCTGAGGTGGCTGACCGAGTCGTAGCCGGTGAGCTCGGCGATTGCCTGGAGCGGCAGTGTGGAGTTGCGGATGTGGCCTAGCGCGTGCCGCAGTCGTACGTTCTGCAGCGCCGTACGCGGGCTCGTGCCGCGCAGTCGCGTGAAGTACGCGCGCAGCCCGGACGGCGAGATGCCGAGCTCGGCGGCGACCGTGGCGATCCGGATCCTGGTGGCGAAGCGTTCCTCGAAGATCCGCTCGGCTTGTGCGACGAGTTGTTCGGCCGAGGTGACTGGCTCGGCCGCCGCGGCGCGGCGGAGCAGGACGTCGAGTTCGCCGAGCAGTAGCGAACTCAACTGGTCGCTGTCGTGGCCGGGCTGTGCGTTCTCGCGGACGATTGCGTCGAAGACCCGGCCGAGGCTGCGGTCGCCGTCGTCGAAGCAGACGCGCGGCCAGGGCCAGCCGGCGGCGGCGTCGACTTGCAGGAAGCGGTTGGCGTAGCCGGTGCGGCTGAGCTCGGCGTGCCAGGTCCGGGGTGGCGTCAGCAGTACCGTCCCCGGCGTGGCGGCGTACGTCTCGTCGCCGACCGGGCAGGTGATCCGTCCGCGCACGTAGTAGACCAGCTCCCACGACGTGTGCGCGTGCAACGGATAGTCCTTGCCCGGCCCGGCGGTGTGTACGCCGGCGCCGAGCAGTCGAAGCGATTTATGCATAACCGCAGTCGCCTTCTGCATTGTTTCCCGGGCAGGTCCGATCGATGCTGACATCGATTCGTGCAACCTGTAAAGGAGCGCTTGTGATGGACATGGCGGCCGCACTCGGCGATCTCGGCGTGACTGACGACGTACTCACGCAGGACGAGAAGGACCAGCTCGACCGCGACGGATTCCTGCCGCTGGAGGGAATCCTCACGCCGGAGGAGGTGTCCGGGCTCAACAAGCGGATGGCGGAGCTCACCGTCGCCGAGGGCGACCGGGCGGGCCTGGAAGTGCATCAGGAGCAGGGCACCGACCGGCTCGCCGACCTGGTCAACAAGGACCCGAAGTTCGAGGTGTGCTTCAGCCATCCGCGCGTCCTGGCCGCGATGAAACATGTGCTCGGCGAGTTCAAGTTGTCGTCCCTCAACAGCCGCGCGGCACTTCCGGGTCAGGGTCACCAGGCCCTGCACGCCGACTCCGGCCACCCTGTCGAGCCCGGCGAGTACGAGGTGTGCAACTCGATTTGGCTGCTCGACGACTTCACACCGGAGAACGGCGCGACACGCGTCGTACCCGGCTCCCACCGCCGCGGAACCATGCCCGGCGACGAGATGGCCAACCCGGGCGACGAGCACCCCGACCAGATCCAACTAACCGGCAAGGCCGGAACAGTCGTGGTCTTCAACAGCCACCTCTGGCACGGCGGCACCCAGAACCGCACCGACAAGCCACGCAGGGCCATGCACTCCTACTTCGCGCTGCGCCACCTAGCGCAACAACTCGACCAGCAGACCTACCTCCGAGTCGAAACCTACAACCGCCTAACCCCCGCCCAACACTTCATCCTCGACGTCACCGGCACCAACTGAAGGTCGCGGCGCGGCGATGTTCCGCGCGCTGGTTGGTTAGGTCAGGGTGTTGCGGACGGCTGTGATCAGGCGGTTGGCTCGGGGGTCGCCGTGGCCGATCATGCGGTTGGTGACGTAGGCGAAGCCGATGCCGTGCTCGTCGTCGCCGAAGGCGAACTGGCCGCCGGCGCCGTCATTGCCGAAGCTTCGGGGGCCGAGGAGGGGGCGGAAACTCGCGGAGTCCAGCAGGAAGCCGGAGCCCCAGCGGGCGCCGGCGTCGAAGCCGAGGAAGCCCTGGCCGGATGAGACCTCGCGGACCGCGTCGGAAACGGTCTCCTCCGACAGCAGACGAGGACGGCCCTCGATGCCCGTGACGGCGGCTGCGTAGAGACCGGCCAGGCCGGTTGCCGACGCGACCGCGCCCGCACCCGGCAACTCCATCCCCATCAGCGCGGGATCGTTCCAGCCGTGCGGTACGTCGAGACCCGGGAACACCAGCGCCCCGTTCATCGTCACGATCCGCGTGAGCAGGTGCTCCGGCCCCGGCATCGCCGGCCGCCCCTCGGCCTCGGTCAGCCGCGCCAGCGTACCCAGCTCAGAGGAAGGCAGCCCGATCCACACCCGCAACCCGAGCGGATCACCAACCACAGAACGGAAGTACGCACCCGGCAACTGCCCGGTGATCCGCCGAACCACCTCACCGAGCACGAACCCGAACACATGCCCGTGATACTCGTACGACGTACCCGGCTCCCACAGCGGCTTCTGCTGCTCGATCGCCTCAACCACCGGCGTCCAGGCCGCAATCTCGTCGAAGGTCAGCGTCTTGTCCAGCACCGGAATCCCGGCCCGATGCCCGAGCACCATCCGGCAAGTGATCGCCTCCTTGCCGCCAGCAACAAACGAAGGCCAGTAAGAACCGATCGGCGCATCCAGCGAGAGCCGTCCGTCCTGCGCCAGCAGGTGTACGACGAGGCTCACCAGCCCTTTGGCACAAGAGAAAACGGGTACCACGGTCTCGCGATCCCACCGCTGACCGGGGGCGGCCTCGCCGTCCCAGAGCTCCACCACTTTGCGACCATCGAAGTACACGGTGACCGCGGCACCGAGCTCGGGAAACAGGGAGAAGTTCTCCGCGAAGGTGTCTGCGACAGCGCCGAACCCCTCGTCCACCCAGCCGTCCATGGTCTCCCGTCCTCAATCGATCAGCCGGGAAACCTTACGTCTGACAGCTCACGGCCACGACTGATTTAGGGCAGAACCCACTTCTGACTCGTCCCGCCAGTGCAGGTGTTGATGATCAGTTTGGTGCCGTTGGCACTCAACCCACCGGACGTGTCAAGGCACAGCCCGGACCCGGCGTTGAGCAGCGTACCGTCCGCACGCGGTGTCCACTTCTGCCCAGCACTGCCGTTGCAGGTCCACAGCACCGCGGTAGTCGTGATCGCCGTACCCCGAGCATCAAGGCACTTGCCCAGCGACCGCACCGTGCCGTCATCCGAGGATGACGTCCACTGCTGGTTCGTCGCGCCCTTGCAGGTGTAGAGCGTGATCGGCGTCCCGTCGGCGGTCGCGGCTTGGTAGATGTCGACGCACTTCCCGGCGATCCCGGTGATCGGCCCGGTGTCCTGGAACACCCCGAACTCCCACAGCGAGTAGTAGCTCCCCGCCACACCACGAGCCGTCGCGTAGATCCGTACGTACCTGGCGAAGTTCGGCGTGAACGCGATGCTGTCCGTGCCACCGTCTCCGGCAGTCGTCGAGGACACCGTCTTCCACGTCCGCCCGCTGGTGGACACCTGGATCTGATACGCCTTCGCGTAGGAGGTCGTCAGCCAGTTGAGTAGCACCCGATTGACCACCTGGACCGATCCGAGATCGACCCGGAACCACTGTGGATCCTGACGAGCACTCGACCAGGCCGTCGACATCGACCCGTCGACCGCCTTCGACGCCTCCCGTCCCGCGAGGTAGACGCTCGAGGCCAACGTCGCGCGGCCACGGGCGAGATTGCGCTTCGGTACGTACGTCGCCGTGTAAGTCGCAGCCGTCGCCGGCGCGACGAAGTTGTGGTTGCGCGCTCCGCCGTCGGACCAGGTCGCGAACCGGTACAGCTGGTTCGCGACCGGCTGTGTCGGCTCCGCGGACAGCGATCCGCTCGACCCGACGATCGTCGTACCGGTCGACGGAGTCTTCGCGGTCTTGCCGAGATACGTGAGCTGCAACCCCGACGGTTGCGAAGCGAAGCTCAGCCCGACCGTCTTCGGATCCAGCCGGACGCTCTTGACGTCTGTCAGTCCACCGGCATCCGTCGCGGTCAGCTTGAGTTCCAGGTACGACGGATACTCGTGATCCGGCGCGGTAAACGTGCCGCTGGCCGCGGTCATGCTCGTGATCGTGTGCGAGTGGCAGTCGCTCGGACAGTGATGCATGATCAGCGACCAGGTCAGCGCCGAACCCGGGAGCGTGCCCTGCTCGGGATCGGTGGCCGAGCCGGCGAAGCTGATCGTGTCGCCGACCTTCCACGTCGTCGCCGGACCGGGCGCGGTGATCAGGGCGGTCGGTGCGGTGTTCGCGACGTTGATCTGTGTCGACGTCGTCCCGGTGGTATGGCCGTCCGACACTCTGAGACGCGCAGTCACACTGCCGCTGGTCGTGTACGTCTTCTGTACGGTCGCAGCCGTCGAGTCGTCGTACTGGCCGTCGCCGTCAAGGTCCCACGCATAGGTCAACGGATCGCCGTCGGCGTCGTTGGAGGCGGTCCCGTCGAACGTCACGGTCAGCGGGGTCGGACCGCTGGACGGGTCGGCGTGGATCACCGCGGTCGGCGGGTTGTTCGTAGCGTCGTAGACGTAGCGGAGGATCCGGCCGTTGTCGTAGTCGACGGTGAACAGGTCGCCGCCGGGTCCCGTCTGCAGCCGGGTGGATCCGTAGCCGGAGGCGAACTGAACGATGTGCGCCGGGTCCGGCAGGCCGTTGCTGCCGGGCATCATCGCCCAAACGCAATGGCGGCTGTAGTCGGCGAAGAACAGTGCGCCGTCGTACTCCGGCGGATAGTTGCCGCCCTCGTAGAACGACATGCCGGAGATCGACGAACTGCCGGTGGTGCAGGGCTCGCCGGTCACGAGGTGCTGGGCGTGGTCGTAGGAGTAGTACGGCGTGGCCACCGCGGACGGACCGGCGGCGTACAGGTTCTCGCAGATGTTGACGTTGAGGGAGTCGTACCCGGACTGACGGCCTGGGCCGTCGTAGCAGGGCCAGCCGAAGTTGGCGACGCCGGCGGTCGGGTTGACGATCCGGTCGATCTCTTCCCACTTCTGGTAACCGACGTCGCCGATCCAGATCTCGTTCGTCCCCGGGCGGAAGTCGAACCGCATCGGGTTGCGCAGACCGTGCGCCACGATCCGGCGGGCGTTCAGGTCGGAGCTGCCCAACGCGGGGTTCCCCGGCGCGGCCTGGCCGGTGTCGGGGTCGATGCGGATCAGCGAGCCGTCGAGACCCGCCGGATCGCCGCTGGTACGGACGTCCTGGGACCGCAGCGCACCACCTTCGGCGGTCGGCGGGGCGAGCGTCGTACCGACGGGTGCGGGCCCATCTCCACAAGGGTTGTCGGGTGTCACATCGGAGGTGAGGAAGCTGTCCTGGCCGTAGTCGATGTAGTTGAAGCTGGCGCCGTCACCACCGCCCGCGTAGAGCATCCCGTCCGGCCCGAACTCGATCGAGCCGATCGAGTGGCTCGGGTAGACCTGGCACCAGTCCTCGACGAGCACCTGTTCGGCGCCGTTCCCGTTGATCACCGAAAGTCGTGCACTGGCCTGGCAGCCGTCACCGGTCGGACCGGGCGGCGACGGGCAGGGATCGTCCGTGGTGTCGGGGGTTCCCCACTTCGGGGTCGGTCCGCCGATCAGGCCGTCATGTGTGTACAGCACGTAAATGCGTGGATCCGCAGGGAAATCGGGGTGCAAGGCGAGACCGAGCAGGCCACGATCCCAGTAGTTGTAGACCTGCGTGCGGAGATCGGCGTACACACTCGGCGTCGGGTCGTCGAGCGAATCGAACACCTTGATCAGGCCGCTCTTCTCGGCGACGAAGACCCGGCCGTCCGGCGAGAACGCGACGTTCGTCGGATTGACCAGGCCGCTGAACACGATCTGCTCGCTGAATCCGGTCGGCGTGACCGCGGCTCGTGCCGGTTCGATCACCACGAGTGGCGTCAACAGGAGTACACAGACCGCGGACAGGACGCGACGTACCCACTTGGCGGAAAACCTCATGAAGCCCCCAGGCCCACAATCCCGGTGCCCGGCCTCACAACCCCCTGCGAGCACTCGAGATGCCGGTCAGCATGACCGCCGCGCCGCCCTCCGCGCAATACCATCCGGCATTCGTTTCAAACACTCAACCGAGCCGTCGACACGCAGTCAGTTTCTGCATGCACACTGTGGTGATGAGGCGTGATGTGCGGCAGTTACCGGGAGAGCCGGGTGTGTACCGGTTCCGTGACGAGACCGGAAAGGTGCTGTACATCGGGCGGGCGCGCAATCTGCGGCGGCGCGTGCAGTCGTACTGGAACCACCTCGGCGACCGTCCGCGACTGGCCCGGATGGTACGGCGGATCGCCCGGGTAGAAGGGGTTTGGTGCGACTCCGAGCACGAAGCGGCCTTTCTGGAACGCAATCTGCTCGAGCACTCCAAGCCGCGGTGGAACCGGACCGAGGGCGGCGCGGAGGTGGTCGGCTACATCCGGTTCGACGACGTGCCCAACCGGCCGGGCCTGCGGTTCGAGCACACGGTCACCGGGACCGCGCCCCACTACGGTCCGTATCTCGGTGGTCTACGGATCCGGCAGGCGATCTCGGGTCTGCATCGGGTCCTGCCGTTGCAGTACGCGGTCGAGGGTGACGGGTCGGCGCGTGAGTTCGGGCAGCTGTTCGGGATCGGTCCGGAGGATCGTGACTCGCTGACCCAGACGGCGATCGCCGTACTGGAACGCGATCCCGCCGCGGTCGCCGCACTGCGGGACGAGTTGGTACGGCGGCGGGACCGGGCGGCCGGCGAACTGCGGTTCGAGTTCGCGGCGAAGGTGCAGGACGAGCTCGCGGCCCTCGACTGGATCGTCGCGGAGCAGAAGGTCGCGTGGCTGGAGCCCCGGGATGCGGACGTGTACGGGTGGGCGGACGGCGTACTCGTGCATTTCGAGATCCGCGCCGGTCGGATGTGCACCTGGACACAACGCGCGGTGTCTGAGCGGACGGCCCGCGATCGGGTGGCGTCGACGCCGGAGCTCTGGCAGTTGTTTGCCCAACGCAACGCCGAGCTCGCGGTCCGGCTGCGTGACTCGATCGCTGAATAGCATCGTGTGTCTTGACCAAGCCCCCGCTTCCGCCGTATCACCGGCTAGCGGTTGGTGACCTCGAAGGCGACGATCGCGGCGGCTACGGCGACGTTCAGGGATTCGACGCCGGCGTGCAGGGGGATCTGCAGGTCGGAGTCGGTGGAGACCGTGATGCCGTTGGTCTCGCCGCCGAGCACGTAGACGGCGCGCGGTGCGAGATCCGCCTTGAAGAGTGACTGCGGTGAGCGGGCCGAGAGGCCGTACACGTGATAGCCCGCTGAGCGGAGCAGGTCGACTGCTGTCTTCGCGGTCGACGTGTTGACGATCGGCGCCTGGAACGCGATCCCGGCCGACGCCTTGATCACCAGCGGCCCGACATGCGGCGTACCGGCTCGGGGCAGGATCACGCCGTCGAACCCGGCGCCGGTCGCGGTCCGCAGGATCATGCCGACGTTGCCGGGGTTGGTGACACCGTCGAGCAGGAACACGTTCGTCGGCCGCTTACCGCGCGTACGGACGAACTCCTCCAGCGGCGTCATCCGCGGCGCGTCGACATCCGCGACCACGCCCTGATCGTGCTTGCCGTTCCCCGCCAGCCACTTCACCCGGCTGGCCGTCGCCCGCTCCACCGGCGTCCCGTACTTCTCGGCCGCCCGCAGGATCTCCTGCATCGACGACCCGGTCGCGTTGTCGGCCAGGACCACCTTCGCCACCGACAACGCCGGGTCGTGCAACGCCTCGAGCACGGGTTTGCGCCCGTACACGGTGATCCATTTATCCCGCGGCGACTTTCTCGATTCCACCCGCCTACGGTACGCCGGACAACTTCACACCACCGCAACAGCCGGGCAACGTCGGTCCGTCACGCTCAGTGGCATGGAACAGTTGCGTACGGCGCTCATCGGCGGAACCGCCTGTGAGGTGTGTGGGCGACTCCCGCATCCCCGGCGACTCCGGTTGACCCTGGCCAAGCTGCTGGCGATCTTCCCGGTCGAGTTCGCCCTCCACGCGGTGGTGCTGTGGCTGCATCCGGCGTACGTCGTGGCCGTCAGTGTGCTGGTGATCGCGACCACGGCCTTGGTGATCTGGGTGATCGAGCCGTCGACCATGCGCCTGTTGCGGTCGTGGCTGCACGCGCCGCGAACCCGACCGGTTTCCGGGCTCGGCGCGCTGTGGCGGATCCGGGTGACGCTCGACGACCGGGCCGGCGCGCTCGAACGGCTGACGCACGCCCTGGCCGACCTGGACGCGAACATCCTCGGCCTGCATGTCCACCCGCTGGACGCCGGCGTCCGCGACGAGCTCGTCGTCTCGACCCCGGACCCGATCGACGCCGGATTGTTGCTGGCGGCAATCGAGGACGCGGGCGGCCGGGACGCTCACGTATGGCCGACCACCACCCTCGCCTTGGTCGACGGCCAGACGAAGGCGCTCAGCCTGTCGGCACGGGTCGTCAGTGACCCGGGTGAGCTCCCGCACGCGGTCGCCGAATTGCTCGGCGCGCGCCTCGTCACCGACCACGCCACCCTGTCCGCACGTCTGCCCGCGGACGGCACCGTCTTGAAGATTCCGTCGCCGTGGACCGGTCTGTTCGCGTTCACCCGTCCGAACGAGCCGTTCACTCCAGCGGAGTCCGCCCGGGCGCATCGGCTGGCGGAGCTGGCCGAACTCGGGGTCAGGCGTTGAGTGGATTGGTGGCCTTCCCATCGAGCCAGAGGACGTTGGTCGGGTCGCCGTGTGCGCCTTTCCGGCCGACGTGCTTGTCGCTGATCTCCGGACCGTTCTTGATCACGTGGATGAGCGCCATCGCGTGTCCACGGCCGAGGTCGTAGTCCTCCTTCAGCCAGTCGATGATCACGCCGGCCTTCACGTCCGCGGCGTCGTACCCACGCCCCTTCGCCACCTCGACCAGCTCGCGCGGAGTGCGCCCGGTCTTCTCCTCGATCTTGTCCAGGTACGCCTGAAACGACATGCTCGTCCGCCTCTCACCGCAGGCGCCTGGTGCGCCCTTCACCCAGGCGTCGTACGGCGGGCGGCGAAATCGACACCCGGCGCTAAAGTCGATGGATGGGTGGCAATCGACTGACCGTGAAGGGGCGGGCGACGCGGGCGCGGATCCTGGCGGCCGCGGCGGAGTTGGTGCACCGGCAGGGCATCGCGCGTACGCAACTCGAGGACATCCGGCGGGCCGCCGGGGTGAGCGGTTCCCAGTTGACGCACTACTTCCACGACAAGGGGACGCTGATCGACGACGTCATCATCTGGCAGGCCGACACGTTGCTGGACCGCGAGCCGGTCCTCGACTCGTTCGACGCCTGGCACCGGTGGGCCGACGGGGTGGTCGCCCGCCAGACCGCCCGGAAGTTCCAGGGCGGCTGCGATTTCGGCTCCCTCGCCGGTCAGCTCGCGGAATCGAGTCCAGCGACCCGCGCCCTGCTGGCCGAGGGCTACGAGCGCTGGCTCGATCGCTTCCGTACGGGACTACGGTCCATGCGCGACAACGGCGTACTGCGCCCCGACGCCGACCCAGATGTCCTGGCCAACACGATCCTCGCCGCGATGCAAGGCGGCCTACTCCTCACCCAAACCCTCCGCCGCCCCGACCCCCTCCGCAGTTCCCTAACAGCAGCCCTAACCACTCTCGAGTCGTACGCCGGCTAGCCGTTGCAGAACTGCGGTGGCTGAGCGGTCGATGTCGGACTCGTCGGTGGTCCAGTTGGTGACGGAGATGCGCATGGCGGCCTTGCCTTGCCAGGTGGTGCCTGACATCCAGCAGGTGCCTTCCTGCTGGACCGCGTTGACCACTCGCCGGGTCAGCGCGTCGTCGTCGCCGAAGCGGACCAGGACCTGGTTGAGCACAACGTCGTTCAGTACTTCGACACCGTTGGCGGCCAGCGTGTCCGCGAAGCGGCGGGCCAGCGCGTGACAGCGGTCGACGATCTGGGCGATCCCTGAGCGCCCGAGTGCGCGGATGGCGGCGTACACGGCGAACCCGCGCGCCCGCCGGGAGAACTCGGGGTTGAAGTCGAGCGGATCGCGTTGGCCGTTCTCGTCCTGGATGAGGTACGCCGCTCTGATCGACATCGCGGCGCGATGAGGTTCGGGGTGCGCGCAGAGGACGAGGCCGGAGTCGTACGGGACGTTGAGCCACTTGTGCGCGTCGGTCGCCCAGGAGTCGGCGCGGTCGATGCCGTCGACCAGTCTTTTGAGCCTCGGACTGACCGCAGCCCAGAGGCCGAAGGCGCCGTCGACGTGAACCCACGCGCCGGCCGCATGAGCCAGGTCGCAGATCTCGCCGATCGGGTCGAATGCGCCTGTGTTCACGTTGCCGGCTTGTGCACAGACGATCGTGGGGTGCTCCTCGTTTTCGAGAGCTTCGGCGAGCGCGTCGGCGCGCATCCGGCCTTGCTCGTCCACCGCGATCGGCGTAATGCAGTTGATCCCAAGACCCAGGAACCGCAGTGCACGGTCGATCGTGTCGTGCCGCTCGGCTCCGGCGAGGACTCGGATCGGCGGAGCACCGATCAATCCGTCGTGCTCGACGTCCCAGCCTGCGCGCCGGAGCACCTCGTGACGGGCGGCCGCGAGGCCGGTGAAGTTCGCCATCTGGGCGCCGGTGACGAAGCCGACGGACGTGGTCGACGGCAGTCCGAACAGCTCGACCAGCCAGTTGGCCGCGACTTCCTCGACCACGGCCGCGGCGGGCGCGGCGGCGTACAGACCGGCGTTCTGGTCCCACGCGGTGGCGAGCCAGTCAGCGGCGAGTGCCGCGGGCGTTGCGCCGCCGAACACGAAGCCGAAGAACCGCCCGCTGCCACTGGGCAACAGTCCGTCCTCGACCCCCTTCGCGAGGTGCGCAACCACCTCCCGGGCGTCGGTCGGCCCGGTGGGGAGCGCGCCGCCGAGAGCTTCGTGCAGCTCTGCCGCGGTCGCGCGCGGGCCGACCCGCCGCTCAGGGAGTCCGGTCAGGTACGTGTTCGCCCGCTCGAACGCTTCCGTGAGCGGTCCCTCCCAATCCACCATGCCTCTTTTGTACGCCGGGATCGTGTGATGCAGCGTGTGACGGCACTACAGTTCGGCCATGCGGATGGCTGGAGTCGTGACGCGGAGTCGCTGGACGGCGATCGCCGGTTATTCCCTGGTCGGCGCGGCCACCCAGCTGGTCTGGCTGAACTTCGCCGGCGTGACCACGGTCGCGGCCTCCCGGTACGGCGTCTCCGAGAGCGCGATCGGCTGGCTCGCCCAGGTGTTCCCGCTGCTGTACGTCGTACTCGCGATTCCGTGCGGCCTGATCCTGGACCGGTGGTTCCGGGCCGGGTTGATCGTTGGTGCTTTGTTGACCGCCGTAGGTGCCTGCGTCCGGCTGATCGGGGACGACTTCGGCTGGCTGCTGGCCGGGCAGATCATCGCTGCGGTCGCTCAGCCGCTGGTGCTGAACGCCGTGACTGGTATCACCGGGCGCTACGTGACCCCTAAGGATCGTCCGACGGGCATTGCCGTCGGTACCGCCAGCATCTTCGCCGGCATGGTGATCGCCTTCCTGCTGTCCGCGGTCTTCACCACCGCCGCCGACCTGCCGATCATGCTCACCGTGACAGCCGCCTTCTGCGTCCTTGCAGCTCTCTTCTTGCTCTTCGCCCTCCGCAGCAAGGGCCCGTTCGAGGTTGTCAGGCATGGCCCTGTTCGCGGTGCGTTGCGGATCGCCTGGGGCGATTCATTGATCCGTCGGCTTTGCGTGCTGGCGATCTTCCCCTTCGGCGTCTTCGTTGCCATGAGCACCTTCGCCCAGGCCCTCCTGGAGCCCGCCGGGGTCAGCGGCGGCACGGCGAGCACGATCCTGCTCGTCAACGTCGTCGCCGGGGTCGTGGGGAGCGCCGTGATCCCGATCCTGGTGGTACGGCGGAACGCGGAGTCGGCCCTGCTCGTCGTGAGCCTCACGGTCACCGCCGCTGCTTGCACCCTGCTGGCGTTCGCGCCGGGCGTGCTTGTTGGGTTCGTCGCGATCACCCTGATCGGCCTACTTCTGCTCCCGGCCCTCCCGATTGTGCTCGAGCTCGTAGAACGCCGTACGGGCGAGGCCGAGGGAACCGCGGCGGGCCTCATCTGGATGGCCGGCAACCTCGGCGGCCTGGTGGTGGCGGTCGTGGTCGGGCTGCTCGTCGATCACCCGACAGCCGCGTTCCTGGTGATGGCGGCGATCGCGCTCATCGCCGTACCGGGGGCTCGCGCTCTCCGTCGGCCGATCGCCGAACTCCGAGCGCAGTCGCCGCTGTAGCCAGCAGCCCACCGATGCCGGCGGCAACGAAGGTGACACGGGCGTTGGTGTGCTGGAGCAGCAGTCCGCCGAATACGTACGACAACCCGGCGGCCAGGCCGATCGCGCCGTACAGGTTGCCGAAGACGCGGCTCCTCAGGTGTGCCGGGACGACGCGTTGCAGGTGCGTGTTGATCCCCACGTCGATGCCCGAGATGCCGAGACCGCGGATGATCTGGAGCGCGAGGGCGGCCCAGATCGCCCAGGCCAGGCCGGTGAGGAGGTTGCCCACGCTGGCCACGGCGAACCCGACGAGCATCAGGACGGGCATCCGGAAGCGGCTCGCGTACTTGGCGAGTACGGCGAACCCGACGACGAGCCCGATCCCGACACCGGCGTACAGGGTCGCGGCGGCCGAGTCGCTGCCGTGCAGTTCGTCCTTCCCGAGGAACACCATCGCGACGTCGTCGACCCCGCTGAACGCGACCACGCCGAAGAACCCGAGCCCGATCACCCGGACCTGCTTTGCCCGCCAGATGTACCCCAGCCCGTCGCGCGCGTCTTTGAACAGGCTGTGGCCGGACGGCTCTGTCTTGGGCAGCCTCGGCAACCGGCTCAGCAGGATCGCCGACGCGAAGAACGTCGCCGCGTCGATCAGCAGGATCCCCTGCACCCCGGTGACCAGGAACAGCGCGGCCGCAATCAGTGGCGCGACCGCCTCCAGCCCGTTGGTCCCGGCGCCGAGCGCGGAGTTCGCCGTCTCCAGCTCCTCGTCCTTGACCAGCCCCGGCATCGCACTCCGCGAACTCGCCTGGAATACCGTCGCCGTGATACTCCGCACAGCAACCATGACCAGCAACACCGGCAACGGCGGCAACACGGCAGCCATCACGATCGTCAGCGCCCCCTGCACCAGGTCACACGTCACCATGACCCGCTTGAGGTCGAACCGATCCCCGATCGCCCCCGCAAACGCCCCGAACAACCCCGGCGTGAAGTCCCCCGCCAGCAGCAGCAACGCCACCGCCAGCGCCGCCCCCGTCGACGCCTCGACGTACAAGAGCAGCGCAACCAGCCCGAGCGCGTCGCCCAGAAACGACACCGACCGAGCCACCCACAACCGCCGAAACCCAGGCGACCCCCGCAACAGCCCCCACACGATCCCTTAGTATGGACCGGCACAACACCGGCCGGTGTGGCGCAACTGGCAGCGCACCGCTCTTGTAAAGCGGTGGTTAGGGGTTCGAGTCCCCTCACCGGCTCTCCGACCAGGGAATATAAGCCGGAAGTGATGAACTTCCGGGCCCGAACTCGCCGGTTACTCGCCGCTTTGCGATTTTCGGTCGCTCCGCGGTGCTACTAGATCGCAGGTCCTTCCGGCGTTTGCCGGCCCTGCTCGTGGATGTCGCGGAGAGCCTGTTCGAGATGGCGAGCTGCCTCGGGGTTTCGGGCCCGCCGGCCGACGTAGTCATCCATCGTCGTTGTCGTCTGCGCGTGACCCAGCTGGTCTGCGATCTGTCGCGGGGACTGGCCTGACTCCTCCAGAATGGTCGCTGTGGTCTTCCGGAAGACGTGTGCCGTGACCCAGCCGAGTTCGTCAGCCAGCGAGCGCACGCCGGCGAGTTCGGTCAGTTCCAGCAGTGAGGCCCGGTCGGCCCGGGACAGCCTGTAGAGGTCAGCAAGCTCGGTAGCCTCGCCCGGACCGAGCCGAACCCGACCAGTCTCAATCAGGCTGACGCGCGTCTTGCGCCAACCGAGTTTGGTGACGACGTCGGTCTGCTTCAGCCCGGAATTCCGCCGGTGCTGCTGAAGCACCCGCCCTAGTTCCTGTCGACGTTGGCTTCCAACCGGCCGACGAGCCTCGCGCAGTGCCTTCTGAACGTTGTGCGGGTCCCGAAAGCTACCCTCGCTGCTAGGAAAGATGGGGTTGTCCACTGGTGTTCCTGGCGTCCATCTGGTCTTCAGCATGTCGAGCGCCCACTGGGGTAGACCCAGGATACGTTCACCGGCCGCCGACTTAACTCTGCGCCGTATCAGCCCGTGGCCCTTGATTCTCTGGATCTGATGACTGCAGTCGATCTCACCAGCCGTCCAATTGAGATCTTGCCAGGTCACAGCCAGGCACTCGCCGATGCGCTCGCCAGTGGCCAGCATGAACTTGCACAGGTCGACCAGGTCCGCGCGCACGGCGCGTTCGTCTTGTTCGAGCAGCTCGAACCACTGCTCTCGTTCTTCCTTCTCCAAGGCCCGGGGACGCTTGCGCTGGGACTTGCCGCCGACCTTGATCTCGCGGACTGGGTTCGACGAAATGGCGCCGTGCCTGACCGCGAGACCGAACGTTCCGGTGAGGATGCTCTTGCAGGTCTTGGCGCTCGCCACGCCGACCTCGTCCCTGACCTTCACGATCACCTTGTTGACCCTGGGGATGGTCGCTTCGATCAGCCGCAGCTCGCCGATGCGTGGCTCGAGATTCTTGTCGTACTGATAGCGATACGTGTCGTACGTTCCGGGGGCCAACGCATCCTGCTCAACCTTGTCTTTGACCTCGGCCAAGAACAGCTCAGCCGCAATCGCAACGCGGTCCGTCGCCTTCAGCTCCGCAGACTCGGCAACGATCCTCCGTGCCTTGAACTTCGCCCTGAGGTTGTTCTCCGCCTCGCCCGCAGTACCTCCCCAAGCCGCTACGCGCCGAGTACGACCGTCGAGGTCTCGATAACGCCCGCTCGCCTCGAACTTGACGACGCGCCCTCGACGATCACGCTTGACCGGCCGCACGGCGATATTCCCCCACGTCCCGAGCGGAAACGGCTCCCTAGCCATCCGGCCTCCTGACTCACGTCGCGCAGCGCACACCAGACGCATGCTCAACGTTTGAGCCATCGGAAACTCGGAGACGCAACTCGAACCAGTCGGTGCGGGCAAGGCAATACGATCAACTGACCGGAGGGACTCGACACAGCCGTTACCCAGTGGGTCAAGGCGGCTTCCGTGCAGAGAGTTGGAACACCTGCGCAGACGGTCCGCGCGGCGGCAGCAGCTACGTCTTCGCCGGATGTTCGCGAAAGTGCTTACTGGCAAGAGATTCGGGGGTGGTCTGATGCGCATTGGTTCTCATCGCTCACCATCCACTCGCACTCATTGAGACGAGTAGGTGCCTGTCTGGAAGCGGTTCAAGCTCGATCGCAAGGAGTCCCCTTCGTGTGGCCTCAGCGAGAGTTGGCCACATGGGGCGAGGCGACTCGTTGCCTGTCGTTCTCACTGCGATGCTCAACTGGCTGGACGTCCGACCCAGGCTAGGTGGTGTGCTGCTACGAAGTAGTCCTTGCGTTGTCTGCCTCCTAGTACACCGACCCGGGTTGCCTTCGACGACCTGGAGTCCACTGGTGCCAGGTGCGACCAGTTGTCGATCAATCAAGAGGGGCCACCGTCTCCACGTCCCGCGGGTCTCCCAGCGCTGGCGAACGCCCCGGTGGATACCAAACCGACGCACGCTCACCCAGTGATCTGGGTCGTCGGCGTATTCCTCCATGCAATCGCCGTCAGACGGGCCCGTCGGCATCGCATCTGCCATCGGGGCACGGCCTGCGATCCGTCCTCCTCGAGGCCGAGGAGCCGACACCCAGAAATCTCCGTCAGTGGGATGAGATCGCCGAGCACAATGGCGCGGCCCTTCACGGTCCATTGCGGACCGCCCCACATCCAATCTCGTCCTGACCTCGACGCCGTCACACGGGCAATAGTGCGGCCGGCGATCGCCATGCACTCTCACGTGACTCGCGCCTCCGTGTTCTCCGACTTGCCTTCCTGGACATAGGACGCGACTGCATGAGCGATGGCGGCGTCCCCCACCATCGCGGCAAGGCACTGCACCGCCTCCAGCGGCGGCTTCATGCCCAGCGTCGTGAAGTGCTCGGCCAGCGCGGTGAGTTCCTCGGGTGTTGCGTCCATCGACAGCCCTCTGGGTGCGTACGAGCCACCAGGATGCCGCGCCTTCCAGCGTCAGCGGCCATCGAGGCGCGCCCAGGACCGCACCGGAACTGACTAGGTGGCTCGTTGGCTGGCGTGACCATCAGCATCTGGTCCAGACTCAGCGTCTATGACAGTTCAGCAGCCACCGGAGGAGCCGCGAACGGCGACCGTCGACAAGCTGTTCGCTGGCGCCTTGAGTTCTTTTCCCGTGGTGGGAGGCGTCGCCGGGGCCTGGTACGAGTATGTGATGGAGGGGCCGTACAGTCGACGGGTGATGGCCTGGCGAGCCAGTATCACCGATGTGGTTAACGACCTCGCAGTGAGGGTCGACCGGCTTCTGGACAATGAGGTCTTCCTGGACGCGTTTATTCAGTCGACGCGCGCGGCGCAGGCGACACACCAGTCGGAGAAGCTCGAAGCCCTCAGAAACGCTCTGGCCAACTCGGTGGCTCTCGATGCGCCCGACGTCGACGAACAGGCGCGGTTCTTCCGACTGGTTGACGACTTCTCGGCGCGCCACATTGTGGTGCTCCGGTGGATCGACGACCACGAAAGCACAGCCGAGCAGGTGGCCGCCGACCAACTCGTCACCGGCAGTGGAGTCTGGGGCCATCGGCTACCCACTTTCGCCGGTCGCGGCGAGATGCTAGATCTCATCGTCGATGACTTGCTCCGGGCGAGGCTGATCACCTGGTCGCCACTTGCACCCGCCGAGCTGGGAGTCTTCGGCGGGACCCATTTCATGGGGCGCGCGTCTGAGCTGGGTCAGCGTTTCCTCCGCTTCATCTCTGAAGGCGATGTACGGTCCTGAGGAGGCTCTGATCACGTTCCACGCTCCTACTCCATACTGCGGCGTCGGGCTGCGGCGGAGGCCTGGGAGCGACGTAGGTAGTGCGCCTTGCGGGCGTTCTCGACGGCTTTGGCTCGGTCGGCTGGCGACATGACGCCGTCGGGATCGACCTCGAGCTCGAACTTCCGGTCCATCGCGGCGCCCGCGTTCCGGGTGCAGCCCGCACGGTCCGGGGTCTGCGCCCAGGAAAGGTGCGCGGCGATCTGGTAGTTGTTGCTCACGACAAGGGCAACGACCAGGACGGGCTGCGGAATGTGTCGGGTCGGTATCGAACGTCGTCCCCGGTACTCGTCCTGCCAGGACTAAGCCCACAGGACGGGACGAGTGCCGTCCCCGTCCTGAGGACGAGTACCGCGACGAGCGGTACCACGGAGAGGACGGAACCGGGCCGTCCTCCGATGTCGGTCCTGAACCCGGCCCGGCGGTACCCAAGCAGGCCAGGCGGGTGGCGCTCGGTCCCGCAAGGCGAGCCAGTGACGGTACCGGTGCAGGTGCGGTCCCAGCATCACCTTGGCCGCCCGGCGTTCGTCGCTCGTTCCTCCATGAACTGCTCAATCGCTTGATCTGACATGCGGTAGTTCGGGCGGCTGGGCGGGCGCGATGTTAACCGCGGCCAGTTCGCCGCGGCGGATCAGCCGGCGGACCTGATCGACCGACAGCCGCAGCGTCGCACCCACCTCTGAAACCAGAAGCCACCTCGTCACGCCGACGATCCCACCTCAGCGCACAGCAGGACTTCTCGTGCCGCGCTCAGCACGCGTCCGACTGTTCGATCACAGTCACCGCACGGGCTCTCGCAGAGGGAGCTCTGGGTACATCCCGACGAAG
This sequence comes from Kribbella sp. NPDC020701, assembly GCF_055562215.1. Lineage (NCBI taxonomy): Bacteria > Bacillati > Actinomycetota > Actinomycetes > Propionibacteriales > Kribbellaceae > Kribbella > Kribbella sp. NPDC020701. The sequence continues at coordinate 61,346 of NZ_JBVHFT010000029.1, forward strand.
TCCGGTGAAGTCCGATTTGGGCCTTGACGGGGGTCCGATTTCCTCGCGTACGCGCCGGCGCGCGTCCGCACCTTGCGAGATCCTCGACCGAGACCACCTCGACATCCAACGTCACACCTGCGAGATCAACGGCCCCATAGTCACGCAAGAACGCAGTGTCGTCGCCGTGGTCGCAAAGCCACTGCTCGACGACATCGTCCGGCCAGCCGAGCGCCCTCACCATGGAACTCGTGCGGAAGTTCTCAAACACCCCGTTCTCTCGGCATTGCCATGACAAGGTCGAGAAGTCAGCAAGCCTCACCCAGACATTATGGGTCGAGTAGCGAGGGAACCTGGGCATGCGTCCCGCACCAGGCGAAGGATCTTGAGCGTCAGGAGTTCATCGTTCGAGGTTCTTCATTGCTTGCTCGAGAATCTCGCGACGTGTACGAGTCCAATCGGTAGACCAGTTCTGGTCTGGTTCGCGGTCGCGCGGCAGAGCGTAGACCTCCTCGGCAATCGACATTTGGACGGCGAACAGTTGAGGCGCCTGTCCGGTTCCCTTGCATTCGCGACAGTGCACGAGCTTCGACGTGAACGCTGCTCCCCCCAGGCAGGCTGGGCACAAGGCGAGATCACCCAGGACATCGGCGGCAAGAGCCTCTGCGAGGTTCCCAGGTCCGGTGCCGCCGTACCCCCATTCGAATTCACCACGAGCACGCGACTCATTGTCCCGCAGGAGACGTTTGTTGCCGCCGCGTTCTTCGACGAGCACCAGGGTTGCGCTACCTCTCAGTCCCCGATATGTCAGCTCGACGAAGCGTGAATCGGACATCATATTTCGAAGGCGCCCCGGAAATGGAGGTACGCGACGAGGGAACGCTGGCATTCGGTGCGGCTCTCCTGACCAGTGGATCGCCGCGCGAATCAGTCTGTTGAGCGGCTTGGCCAACGCCCGCAGACCCGGCGACCTTTCCCCGAGGTTGTCCTCAAACGTCTCCACGCCAGCCTTGAATTCGTCGCGCCACTTCGTCAGGAGATCGTGGAGATGTTCAGCAACATCGGGACTGTCACCGGACCGCAGGCTCGCGACGGTGTGAGCCCACAGGCTGCTGATGATGGCTGCTGCGTACGACGGATCCTGGTGGGCGTGTGCGAGGGCACTCATCATCTGCTCCTGCGCCTCTGACACCAGCCCGGCCGGCAGCGGAGATACGTCGACCGATCCGGGCCTGCCGTGGTGCTCGAGCGGCTCGCTCAACCATCCAACGGTCTGGAGACGGGCTTTCCAGAGTGCATTGGCAAGCGGAAGGGGATTGCCGTCGGTCGACCAGGCAAGCACTCCGATGATGTCGCGGGTCAGGTCTTCGAGCCGGCTGTCGGCCGAGCATGCGGCGAGCAGCGGATCGATCTCTGCGATCAGGCCGCCAAGCAGTCTGAACTCACGAACGTGGTGCGCGTGACTGCGATCCTGCTGGTGCCGAGTGAGCTGCAGGATTGCTAGCAACAACGAACGCCCGAGGCTCGTGGCGACCGGAACATTGACGGATGTCGTGGCCATGGTGGTGGCGGCCAGGAGCCGGCGACCCGTGATCAGAGCGCGTCTGTCGAATCCACCTTCGAAGGCAGCAACCATCAGGTCGGCCAACGCTTTGCCAAACGCCGCTGAGGGGCCCTCGTTGTCAGGACTGTGGGCGCCACGCCAACTGGTCCTGTCGGGCGGTCTTGAGACCTGGGGATCCGCGTCCGTCAGTAGGGCGACACCGATCTCCTCGAGCGCGGTCTCGACCGTATCTGTTCCGCTGTACTGACCCTGCTCGTACAGAGAGTGTGCCAGGGCGCGGATTCTGCGGATGTCTTCTGCGAGCCCGCCGGGTCCTTGCCAGCCGCCGGGCCACCGGCCGGCGTCGGGCCGCGGTGAAGCCAACATGCTGACGAGATCGTCCGTCGTGGCTTGTAAGAGCTCATTTGCTTGGTGCTCATTCGGCGACGTGTGCTCGTCTTGTCCTCCGACAGCAACCGCGGTCGACACGATCTCCTGAACGTCGAGTCGTTCCAGCCGCTCTCCAGTCGTCGCCTGCGTGATCTCTGTGCTGATCGTCTTGACCGCATCTCGGTGTGATCGGGTTGGGACCGCTCGTCGGCTGCCCTGGAAGCTGAGTGGCTGAGTTGCGGGCCCGCACGGCACAGACGGTACGAGCAGCGTCAGTCGTGCGATTGTTGCTTCCGCCAGACCATTTAAGGCTTCGTTGCCGATTGCGTGATGGCCGTCGGCTCTGGCTCGCTGGCCTATCCCGGTGAGTGCCTCTCGGATCGTGTGGTGTGCAGAGGACCTGTGTGCGAGCGCCACGCCGAGCACTGTGAGAACCGTGACGGTGTCTTCGGCGACCGATGGCTCTGTGCTGCCGTCGATGGAGCCACGGGCGATTCGGCTGATGGCGGCGTCGATCTTTGCCCGGTCTGTGGTGTGAGGTTGCGATGCCAGCAAGTAGGCAGCGGCGACGAGCGCCCGTCGGCGCTCGATAACACCAAGCGTGGGATGTCCGGCGAGTTCGACGACGACATCGGTCCTGTCGGCCGCGCGATGCTGGTTGCCGTTGGATGTGCGACAAGCCGCTCGGACTCCGCGTCGAATTGCCCGGTCGACGAGCCACTCGGGAGCCGTGCGCTCCATCCCGATCCAGACCATGACCGCTGCGAGCAGGAGTGCCCAACCGAATGCCGCAAACGCCCACCGGCTCCAGCGAGCAGTGGGAGCCATTGCCACCCAGAGCGGGAAGGCGACGCCGATCGCAACGATGATGAGCAAGCCCACCCTGGCCGGTACGTCGAAGATCCCCCGCATGGCCCGCCAGGAAAGCGATGCCCGCAGCTGAACCGCAGCGAGGCCGACGGTCAGTAGCAGCGCGACCAGCCCGGCGATTATCGAAGCAAGCCCGATGGTTACCTGCGACTGCCATCCGCGCGCGGTCGCATCGTCCGGTAACGACAGCCGTGGCCACCACACAACCGTCACCGTCCAAGCCGTACCGATCAAGACCATGGTCAGACCAAGAGACCATCGAGGAACCCGCACCCGCCGCAGCATGCACCGAGTATGCGGCTCACTCCACCTTTGCTCCTGGTCCGACGCTGAATACCTACCCGCGCAATTAGTCCGCTCGGACTCGCCTGTGTAAGGGTCGTTCGCTGCCGAGGTGCGAAAGGGCAGCAGGAGGGCTGCGAAGGGAGGCAGGGGCCAATAAGATCGGTGGCGATGAGGATCCGAGATGTCGAGTTCCCGGCCGAGCTGATCGAAGCGCACCGAGCCGGCGAGTTGGTGATCTTCGTTGGCGCGGGTGCGTCGATGGGCGCGCCCTCGTCACTCCCTGACTTCAAGACCCTTGCGACCGACGTTGCGCTCGAGGCTGAGCGTTCTGCGCCAGCGCCCGAGGTTCAGCTCGACTGGTTCCTCGGGGACCTGGCAGACAAGGGAGTCGAGGTTCATCGGCGAGTCGCTGACCACCTCACGCTGTGGACATCGAGACCGAACCGGCTGCACCACGCTGTCGCGGAGCTTGCCATGGCAGGCCGCGAAGTAAGGATCGTGACCACGAACTACGACTTGCACCTGTCTTCGGCGCTGAAAGCAGTGGGCGCAGATTTCGCCGAGTTCGTCGGGCCGGCTCTGCCGATGGGCGACGACTTCACCGGCATCATCTATCTTCATGGGCGATTGGGTGGGCCGAACCGTCGGCTCGTACTGACCGCCGAGGACTTCGGGCGCGCTTATCTCCGTGACGCCTGGGCGGCGAGGTTCCTCGAGCGGATGTTCGCGACCTTCAGCGTCCTGTTCGTTGGCTACAGCCACAGCGACGTTGTGATGCGGTATCTGGCACGAGCGCTCGGGCCTGGGAAGAAACGCTACTCACTCACCGATGACGGTAGCGCACCTGAGTGGACGACGTTGGGCATCACGCCACTCGAGTACCCCAACGCTGACCGAACCTTCGCAGCGCTGCCGGCGGCACTGGAGGGATGGGCCGAAGACGCCTCGATGGGCAGCCTCGGTCATCAGCAACGCCTCCGACGCTTGGTCTCCTCGGCGCCGACCGAGATTCCAGAGGACGTGTCGTACCTCAGTGCCGTGATTGCAGACCCACAGCGTGTCGGGCTGTTCACTGATGTCGCCCGAGGGAAGGCGTGGCTCGACTGGATCACCGCGCATGCCGAGTTCCGGCGACTGTTCGACCCCTCAATACCCGCCAACGAGTGCACCTATGCGCTGGCGGACTGGTTCGCGACGCACTTTGCGATGGAGGAGGATCTCACCGCGGACGCGGTGCGCGTCATCACGAGTTTCGGCGGCCGGATCGGACCTGCCCTTTGGAACGCTCTGGCGCAGGCGCTCCATCGCGCTGGCGCGCCTGGAGGCCATCGCCCGACCTGGCTCCGGCCTTGGCCAGTGTTGCTGATGGAGACCGCATCGCCTGGCGCTTCCTTCACGCTGCTCGAATACGCGCTGGTGGCGTCCAGTTGGCCCGCGGAACGGTCGGCTGCACTGCTCCTGTTCGACTATCTGTCCGAGCCGATCGTGCGATCAAGACGGTCGTACGGATTGGGCGGGCCCTTCACCGCCGAGCTGAACTTCCGAGGCAGCGGCTACTGGCTCAAAGAGGCCCAGACGAAGCTGTTCGAGCCCGTGCTCTCGGAGGCGGCGCCGGACCTTGTACTGATCGCAGAACGACATCTTCGGCGGGCTTACCACCTACTTCTGTCGACCGATTCGGGTCCACCGCGGTTCGACCCGGTGTCGTTCCGCCGGTCGACGATCGCTGAGGACGGCCGACCTTCGCGGCCCGTCGAGCCGATGGACGTGCTGATCGATGTCGCGCGTGATGCGCTCGCGGCCCGTGTCAGCGACGGCGACGGCGAGGGCATCCTTCGGAGGTGGGCTGCTTCCGAGGCTCCGATCCTTCGTCGCCTCGCCGTACACACATGGGGTGCGCGCGGTGATGTCGACAGCACCTCAAAACTGGTGTGGTTGTTGTCCGCGAATCGTCTTGAGGATCATCACGTTCGGACAGAGGTGATGAGCCTGGTTGCGGCAGCGCTGCCGTCGGTGACCGAAGACGTGGCGCAGTTGCTCGTGTCGCAGGTCATCGCGTTGGGGGATGAGCTCGATGGACAGACCCGCTTCTTCCTGTTGGGCTGGACCGCCGGTCGTTTCCCGGAGATGCCAGCAGCCAGGAGCGCCTTCGAGGAACTGGAGCAACAGCTCCCAGATCTGACGTTGAGCGAGCCGGCCGCTCCGCCACGCCGGTTTGAATTCAGGCGCGTCGAACAACAACTGCCGATGAGCCCATCAGAACTCCACCGGCGACTCGATGAAGACGCAGTGGACGCACTCACTGAGCTACTTCGTTACAAGGACATCGTCTTTCCTGACGGCGGTCCGACCTGGAGTGATGCGCGACAACTGATGATTCAGACGGTGCGAGAGTGGCCGAGCGACGGATTCGTCCTTCTGGACTCCGACGTGACGACGCCGCCTGCGATCGTGTCCGCTGTGGTAGGCGGTTGGTCGATCGCCGACGTCGAGGATGCGACAGCGAAGAAGATCCTGCACCGTCTCGGTGAGCTCGATGTCACACTAGTTGCCGACGAACTCAGCCGGATGTTGGCCGACGGCGGCCAAAGCGAGCTGAACCCGACGAAGTGGCACCGTTTCTCGCAGGCCAGGACGTTAGCTCACCGAGTCTGGCACACCTCACCGCCCGAACTCGCGATCGAAGACGCTGAGCCGACTGCAGGCAGATGGTTGGAGCGAGCGATCAACAGCACTCACGGGCGGCTGGCTGAGTTCTGGATGCACGCGATCGCGAGCGACTGGCAGGCGCTTGGCGAAGAGTGGGCCGGAATCCCCGAAACGACAACGCTCGAGCTCGATCTGATGCTCGAGGCTGATGATCCACGCGGCGTGATGGCGGAAGTCGTACTGGCGTCACGTCTGCAGTTCCTCTCGAAAGCGGACTGGGGCTGGTACGAGTCAGAGCTGCTGCCGCTGTTCGCGTGGTCGGCTCAGGCTCGAGCCCAGCGCGTTTGGGAGGCGTTCCTGTCCGTCGGACAGTGGACCGACGAGCTACTGGACAGCGGGCTTCTGGACGGGTATCTCGACACCGTTTCGCACCTCGAAACGCTCCCGCCCGAGTTGTCCAGCCAACTCGCAGATCACATTGCCAGTATCGCCCTGTACAGCAGGATCAGGCCGACCGGTTGGCTGCGTGCCTTCGTTCGTCGCGCCAGCGCGGAGCATCGCAGCGAATGGGCAGACCGCGTCAGTTGGTCGCTCGACAATCTGGAGCCGGCTGCCGTCGAACAGCAGTGGCAGCGCTGGATGAGGCAGTACTGGCATGATCGGCTCAACGACATCCCGTTGCCCTTGACAGAGGCTGAGGCGTCGGCAATGGCCGCCTGGGCCGTCTACTTGACAGACTCAGCGGACGAAGCCGTCGTACTCGCAACATCGAGACCGGCCGGGCTGATCGAGCACGACATCGTACTGGAACGTCTCGCCGACGATCGCCTCCGGCAGGCACCGCGAGCGTTCGGCAAGCTGATCGCCCACTTACTGAAGAGCACGCCGGGACCTTGCTGGAGCCTCCACGAACTTCCAGGCATCGTGAGCTACCTGAATGGAATGGCAGATACAGACGACCTTGCCATCATCCGGCAAGAGGCCGTCCGACTGAGAGTCCCCTTGCCCGACTAGGCCGAAGTGTCGCGGTGGCCGCTCTGGCCGAGCACCCCCATCGGGTATGTCGCGCTGATCGCCGAGCGAATTGTGAGTCTCGGCCGCATTGGAGCGGAGTCCTTGATCGACTGTCAGCCCGAGACGTGACCGTTCCCAGGTTCCCGCGGGGGCGGCCCTCTTACCCGTCGCAGACGTCCTGCCGTACGCACCGTCCCTCAGGCACGCCCAGCGGACTGCTCAACGTCTGAGCCGCAGGTCGACCCTTGCGGGTGCGATTTCCAAGACTCCTGGATGTCGTCGTCTGGGTGTCGGCCACGACGCGCTGCGCCGAGGGTGAATTGAAGAAGTTGTCGTCGGCAAATGAGTGGAGGCGGCGATGCAGCGAGAGCCCCAGACGTCGAGTCGCGACATGCAACCACAGAGCAACCAACCGCCCGCTGACAGACGGGCGTTGAGGTGGTCGGTCCGGCACGCAATCGAGCTTGTCGCTTGCCAGCGTGATGGGACCACCTTGTTGCCAGGAGCATGGGACCACCTGGAGGTGTGAGTGAGCATCACCGGTCTTGGTCCTCGTGGTCAACGGTGACGCGCCGGTGGGGGTGGCGTTGCCGGTAGGAGGGCCCTTCGATGACGAGGGTGTGTGCGCCGGAGGTGAGCCGGTCGATGGCGGACTGGGCGAGGAGGGCGTCGCTCATCATGGTCAGCCATTCGGACGGTTCCCGGTTCGAGGTCACGATGGTGCTGGCTCGGCGGTGTCGCTCGACGACGAGCTCGTAGAAGTCGTTGGTTTCGGTGGCGTCCAGAGCCCGTAGCGCGAAGTCGTCGAGGATGAGGACGTCGACGCGGGCGAGTTTGCGGATCTCGGCCTCGAGGGTGTTGTCGAGGCGGGCGGCGCGGAGCCGGGTGAACAGCTTGTCGGCGCGGGCGGCGTGCACCGACAGCCGGCGCCGGATCGCGATGTGGCCCAGTGCCGTGGCCAGATGGGTTTTCCCGACCCCGACCGGCCCCAGGACCAGAACCCCGTTGCCGGCCTCGGTGAATCGCAGGCTGGTCAGGTCCGACAGCAGGGCCCGGTCGTAGCTGAGGTCGTCGAGCTCGTCCCAGGTGTCGAGGCGCATCGAGGGGTCGAGTCCGGCGGTGCGGGCGCGGAGCATGGCCGAGCGGGACTCGCGGCGGGTGATCTCGTCGGCCAGGATGAGCTCGAGGAACGCTGCGTGGCTCATCTTGTGCTGCCGGGCCAGCGCGAGCCGCTCGGGCAGGGTCTGGCTCATCTGGCCGAGTTTGAGCGCCTTCAACGTCTGGATCAGGTCGGTTCCGACCGGGTCGAGCGGTCCGGTTGTGCTGGTGGCTGTGCTGGTCATCGGTTCTCCGGTTCTGTGGGGGCTGGCTGGTCGGCGCCGCCGGGGATGAGGGTGAGCTGGACTCCGCCGCGCAGGGCGTACTCGCCGGGGTCGCGGGCGAACCGGCCGCCCTGGGCGTTGTGCTGTGAGCCGGCGGCGGCGGGTAGCACCGGCTGTTCACGTTCGCGGGCTTTCTCGAGCATTGCGGCGATCTTCGACACCGAGACGACGTCGAGGTCGAGTGAGCGTTCGCAGGCGGTCTCGACCGGGTCGGGTCCGTAGCGGCGGACCAGGCCGAGCAGCCGGTAGACGCTGCGCATCCGGGTCCAGGGCAGCGGGTCGTCGAGCAGCCGCTCGGCGTAGATGCCGACGTTCTCGCCGTGTCCGGCGCAGGCCGCGATGAGCCGCGAGAGATCCCGCAGCGCATACCCGGCCTTGTGCTCGGGCAGGTCGTCTCGGTGGGTGGACCGGCCGCCGGGCGGCTGCCGCGGATGGGTCTTGGCCAGCTTGCCCGCCCCGGCCCCGGCCGTGGAGTAGAGCTTGACCAGTTCGGAGTCGGCGCGCGCGTCCAGGTACTGGCCGAGGTGCTGCTCCGGCACCGAGTAGAGCGCCTTGGCGACCTCGACGTGGTAGTCGCGGTGCACCTTCACCCGGGTGAAGACCGGGACGTCATACGATGCTGGAACCTCAAGCAGGCATGCCGATTCCAGCTCGGTGAACATCTCCACCGGCCGCCGCTGGGTGGTGCCGTGGATCCGCATCCCGGCCCGCTCCGCACACCACGCCCAGGCCCGGGCCTGGGCATCGGCCAGGTCGGCGAAGTCCTCCCCGGCCCAGAAGTTGCCGCGCACGTACTGCACCGCCCGCTCCACCCGCGGCTTGTCCTGCGGCGAACGGACCCGAGCCGGGTCGGTGCCGAACCCGGCATGCTGGGCGTAGTCCAGCCAGCCCTTGCTCAGCTGGGGATTGACCGTGTCGGCGTTGGTGACCACCGGCTTGAGGTTGTCCGGGATCAGCACTTTGAAGACACCGCCGAAGAACGTCCAGGCCGCTTCACAGCCGGCGATCACCGCGGTCAGGGTCTGCGAATAGGTCAGCGGGTCCTGACCCCGGTTCTTGGACACGCTGAATCCAGCCATCGGCTGGGGAAGCGAGATGATCAGGACCATGGCCCGCAAGAACTACTCCGAGGA